>NZ_JAKGAP010000017.1 GCF_021532375.1 Paenibacillus alkaliterrae | reverse complement strand
ATCTTCCATCAACTCCTTTATTATTTTCTTTGCTTTGTTTGCCCGTTTGCCTTGCAACCGACAACTGAATACGGTTACGATTTGAATCAAGTCTTCAACCAGTTCTTGTTCTTCCGCTGGAAATCATCTCAAAAGAGTATCCTTTAGCAAGCATGTACATTTTGATGTTTTCAATCTGTCGCTCAAGATCATCTTTCTGTTTTGGACTGGATACGCGGGCATAACCCACGATCATTCTTTGAGCTGGTTCTTTCTTGCGCAGAAGCTCGTTTAGCTGTGTCTGGGAGTAATACCTGTATCCACTATCGCTGACATGATGCGGCTTCAGTTTTCCTAGCTTGTCCCAGTTCCTTAATGTTTGTTGGGTGACTCCGATCATCTTGGCGAAATCACCAATTCCGTATAGTTTCATTCCATCACCTCTATAACATTAGAACATTTTTTATAGAGATTATAGAAATTTAATAGATATTCACTATCTGTTAATCACCCTCCTGTAGCGAATGGTTCTATTTTAGCTCGCTTGCAGGTACCGCGTCCATGTCCGTGAAGGTATAGTTCTCGCCAGCCATCGACCAGCAGAACGTGTAATTGCTAGTGCCTACGCCCGAGTGAATCGACCATGGAGGAGAAATGATCGCCTGATCATTCGCCACAACCAGATGTCTGGTCTCCGACGGCTCGCCCATCATATGGAACACGCGGGCATCATCGTTCATGTCAAAATACAGGTAAGCTTCCATCCGGCGGTCATGCACATGGGAAGGCATCGTATTCCAAACGCTGCCCGTCTTCAAGCTTGTTACGCCGAGCATAAGCTGGCAGCTTTGAATGCCGTCCGCGTGGATATACTTATAAAGAATCCGCTCATTGGACGTTTCCTGCGAGCCAAGATGAGTCGGGTTCGCTTCCTCCATCGTCATTTTGCGAGTGGCAATTTCAGCATGCGCCAGAGCGGAGCAGAAGTACAGCTTAGCCGGATTTGCTTGGTCTGCGCTGGACAGCAGCACCTGACGTTTGCCCTTGCCGACGTACAGCACGTCAAGCTTGTTCAGCTCATAAATCTCGCCGTCGACCGAAATCTTAGCCGGACCGCCGATATTCAGGAAGCCGACTTCGCGGCGCTCCAGGAAATACTCGGTTTTCAATGTTGCCGCAGCTTCCAGCTCAAGCGTTTCATTGACTGGGAGCGCGCCGCCGACGACCATGCGGTCATAGTGCGTATATGTCATTTTAATCTGATCTTGTTCAAACATACTCTCGATCAGAAACTCGCTGCGCAGACGCTCAGTCGTATATTGCTTAACATCAGTCGGGTTCGTTGTGTGACGTACTTCCATGGGGGTAAAACCTCCTAATAGGTTTGTTATTGTTCGTTTATTATAATAACATACATTTACGAACGTAAAAAGAACATTTTTTTATACATGCCTTACCAACAACTACTAAGCAAACTTATCATTCTTCCACCACGATTTGGTGAAAGGCTGAAATAAGCTTCTAACTAATTAATTACGCGGGTTCACGGCTGCAACGGCGGCATGAACTGAAAAAAACGCCAGTTCATATGTCTCAGACACGCTCAATAAAGCAATTATCGGGAAACGGGGGTAATTCACCGAAAGACTATGGAGAAACCCAACATAGAGCGCCAGATGGGGCCTGCGAGGGCGAAGTTACTGGAGAAATCCAACTTAGCGGGCCGGATGGGGCATACGCAGGCAAAGTTAAAAACAAATCGTCCACGAATAATTTAGCGGATTATTTTCCAGTTAATCCGTCGTACATCTCGGTGGCGCGGCGCTATTCGGTTAACAGGCATAATAGGATCTGAAGAACCTTTTGCATGAATCTCAGTCTTCCCCCTGATGGATATCCATTTCACGATAGATTTCATTCAGTGACGGGGGAGTCTGCCTTCGGGATGGGGATGGAGCCCGTGTCAAATCGTAAACCATGACAACAACAATGAGAAATACAGTTGATCCTAACAATAGCGTTCCTGATTCCCATGAATCCGTTAATTCCAGCACGAGGACCGAAAACAGCAGTGCCGGGAAAATAAAAAGAATTATAAACAGAAATAAAAAAATTCTCCATATGAATTTTCTTATATCATTCATGGCAAGCTCCTTTAAGTAAGTAATAGTGTTCTTACTAATAGGTATGCCGCAAAGGGTTATCCCTATATTTGAATTTCATCAAATCCTGCTTAGTTGAAATAATCGTATGTATTTATCAAGTCAACTGTCGATCCCTTCAGGCGGCTCTCTAAAGTAAAAAACCGGAATCCATAAGGATTCCGGCAGCTTTTTCAGCTGTTGCTACTACTGTTGCTTCCCGTTCTATACGCGTTCCTTCACCCATACAGACATCTCGCCTTTATCGCGGTTTGCCCAAGCATAATAAGGGATAAAGGTTGCGTCAACCGGATTAAGCTTTATGTTAGAGTCCGTACGGTACAACTGTGTACCCCACTCCTCAATCTCCAACCTGAACGCCTCAGCATTAATGACCTTTAATCCGCCTGCAAGCTGCTCGTCTGAGGCTACTTCAAGCTTAGAGTCCTGCGGCAAAATAAGCTGCTGAAGCTGCGGGCCGTTATCCGCTTCCTCGACGCAATAAACGAGCGGTCCGCGCTGCAGCGCGACCTTGCCGGCATTTTGCTTCACGAGCGGATGGCTTCTGACGCGCATGACCGGCATCTCAAGAACAAGCTCCGCCACATCGCCCGTTATCCACTGACGATCGATGATCGCATAGCCGTCCACTGTTACATTTGCTATGGTGTATGCCTTTCCGTTTACTAGCACCTCTGCCTTCGAGGACCAATCCGGCAGACGAAGCGCAAGCGCGAACGTTGCAGGCTGTTGAAGCGTTACCTCGTAACGAACCTTGCCTTCCCACGGCATGCTGGAATGCTGATTCAACTGAAGCTTCGTTTCACCCAGCATAAGCTCGACTTGACCGCCGATATACAGGTGGGAGTACACCGTATTTTCCTTCACCGAATACATATATTCACCAAGCGAAGCGAGCAAACGGGCAATATTCGGCGGGCAGCAGGCGCAGCCGAACCATTCCTGGCGTACCGGCTTCACATGATTGAAGTTTTTATTGCGGCCCTCGCATACCTCCGGCGTCACCTCGAGCGGATTGACGTAGAAGAAATGCCTGCCGTCGCGCGACATGCCCGCGATTACCGTATTATAAAGCGCACGCTCCATGACGTCTGCATAGCGGCTGTTCGGTTCAAGCTGCAGCATGCGGTGGGCGAAGAAAATGAGCCCGATCGAAGCGCAGGTTTCAGAATAGACCGTATCATTCGGCAAATCATAATCGAATGAGAAGGCTTCGCCATGGGCCATCGACCCAATGCCGCCTGTAATATACATTTGTTTGGAAGCGATGTTATCCCACAGCCTGCGGCAAGCCTCGAGCAAGGACTGGTCGCCTGTTTCGCGCGCCACGTCAGCCATTCCGGCCAGCATGTAAACGACACGCACCGCGTGTCCGACCGCAGCCTCCTGTTCCCTTACCGGCTTATGAGCCTGAAAATATTCATGGTCGATATGGATTTTGTTTTTGTTCCAATGCGTCGTCCAGCCTCTGCGGTCGGCCTCTTCCACGAAGAAGCTCGGCTGCTGGCCGCGTTTATCAATGAAATAACGGCTGATCTCCAAATATTTGCGCTCGCCCGTCGTTTCATAAAGCTTAACAAGCGCAAGCTCGACTTCCTGATGGCCGTCATAACCGGCGATTTGCCCCGGAGCGTCACCGAATACGACCGCAATATCATCCGCGATGCGGCAGACGATATCGAGCAGCTTGCGCTTGCCCGTTGCTTGATAATAGGCGACACCGGCTTCAATCATATGACCGGCCGAGTACAGCTCATGGCATTCGGTCAGGTTCGTCCATTTGGCCTCTGGCTCCTTGATCGTAAAATACGTGTTCAAGTAGCCGCTTGGCTGCTGCGCCTTCCCGATAATGTCGATCATATCGTCCGCAACCTGCTCCAGCGCAGCGTCCCGCTTCGTGACGAGCAAGTAGGCAACCGCTTCCAACCATTTGGCAACGTCGGTGTCCTGGAACACGAAACCGTAGAAATCACCCTTCTCGAGTCCCGCCGCAATTTTAAAGTTGTTTACTGCGCCGCTGCGCTCCGCGCCTTCAACCCGGTCATTAATGGCTTCCCATTGATAAGGAACGACGACGTCCCTCACGAGATTAATATAATAATTCCAGAAATCATCCTGAATTTGCACTTGCTTCAACGAAACGGGCTTTGCTTTATCCTTGCTTATTGTTTGTCCCATATCCGACCGCTCCTCACATTTAAACTTATAAATTTCATACTGCTAGCTTTTATTTTATGCGTTACAATAAAACAAAACTATAAATGAAAAAAACCTATTTCTTATAAAATTTCACACAAGCATTAAAGGGGGATCTCGGCCATGGAGAGAAAAGATCAGGTATATTTCGCGGCGCCGCCGCTTCCGTATTATCTGGAAAGCGGAGAAACGTTCCATGTCCACGGGGATCAGCATCCGAGCCGGAAGCAGCTCGGCGTATTCGATTTGATCCTGATGGAATCGGGTCAATTGTTCATCGGCGAGGAGGAACAGCAATGGGCGCTGACGGCCGGACAAACGCTGCTGCTGCTGCCCGACCGTTACCATTATTCCATTAAGCCTTCCGAGGAGCCGACCCATTTTTACTGGGTTCATTTTCAAGCCTTGGGTGAATGGCAGCAGCAATCCGACCAAGAGCACGCGAGCCTTAGCCACGACGCCCATTACCAGCGGTTTCTTACCTCGCCTTATTCGCTCCATCTGCAAAAAAAATGGACGCTCCCCTATCCCGAGCAGGCATTCCGTCTGATGCGGACGCTGAACAAAGCGGGAGGGGAGCGCCAATCGAGCGCCTTTTGGACGCAGCAGCAAGCGTTCGAGGAGCTGCTTCGCATGATGGACCTGCGGCAAAACGAAAGCTATACGAGTCCCGTCGTCACATTGGCCGAGAAAACGGAGGCTTATCTAAAAAACAACTACCGCTCCGAGATTACAGGCAAGACGCTGACGGATACGCTCAATTTCCATTACAACTACATTACCCGCTGCATGAAGCAGGTATACGGCATGACGCCGGTCGAGTATTTATTGAAATTCCGTATGGAGCAGGCCAAGCTGCTGCTGCTCAAAACCGAATGGCCGATCGCCGAAATCGCGCTACATGTCGGGTTCGAAAACGTCCCTTATTTTTCTAATTGCTTTACGAATCAGATCGGGCTTCCTCCCAGCAAGTACCGTAAACGGTACACGACTTAACGCCGTCAAGGTTCAACGACCGGAAAATAAACCGTATAGCTTCTCGTCTTTGATCTCGTAAAGCGGAATGAAGCGGAAGCCGCGTTCCTGACCGGCCGCCCGGTAATAGCCGGGATTCCACCAGCTGTGATTCCGTTCGCGGTCCGGCGCAAGCAGCGTCTCCGGCTGCTCGGGATTGCCGTATAACCGCCGCTCCTCATCCACCAATCCGGCAAGAACAATCGGGCCGTCCATAAAAGCGAACGTGCCGGGCTCGCCCGGCAGCTGTTCGGCCGTCAGCTTCTTCGGAAGTTGTTGGAGAACGGGAGCATTTGTTTTTAAAGAAGGGGCTTCATCATTGGGGATTGCCGAAGACCGAGCCGGGAACCTCCTGGTACTGGATTCATTTCACGGCCGTCATGGACGATAGGGTCAGCTACAAAGAGCATCTGCCGATGCTTGAGCTGGGCCATTATTACCCTCATCATTATGAATATCGTTTCGAGATGCCCAAGCATGGAGCCTCCTCCTTCCATCAAACGCTGGAAAACAGACTGCTGAAGCTTTTGGATGATTATCATCTGCTGCAGGTGCATGGAATGACGAGAATCAGCGTTCAGGCCTATCTATTGTTTTTGGACCTCCATCAGGCCACGGTCAAGCATGAGGCTGGGGAAAGCAGCTTTGGAAAAAGGGATACGGTCGCAGGCAGGGTCATGTCCTAGAGCATGCGGATAGATACTTTGATTCGGAGAGCTTAAGCGGACATTTGAAGCTGAATTACAGCTACTTGTCATCGGCATTTAAGAAGCTCACCGGTCAAAGCATCATTGAAGTCCATACGAAGCTCCGGATGAACAAGGCGATCGACCTGATGCGGAATACTTCATGCGGCATTTCTATAAGTCTTAAATCAAAATACGTTTTTGAGAAGGAGAAAGCTATGTGCCGAAATATTAAAACGTTATTTAATTTCGACCCTCCGGCGACAGAAGAGGAAGTTCAGGCCGCATCGCTCCAATTCGTAAGAAAGCTGTCGGGATTCCAATCCCCGTCGAAAGCGAACGAGGAGGCGTTTGGGCGTGCTATTCGGGAGGTGACTGCGGCTGCCCAGACTTTATTGGACTCGCTGGTGACTAACGCGGACCCTCGCAATCGCGAAGTCGAGATCGAGCGCGCCCGCACCAGAAACGCCAAACGGTTCGGAAGCGGAGAGGATTGACAAGTGATTGATTTAGATTGAATGGGCCCTACAAAAAGAGAACGCCCAGCAGCTGAGCGTACTCTGACTCCTCAATCGGCAATGTAAAAAGCCGGTCACATAATCGAAGGCTTCGGGCTGTCCCATAAGTAGATTTATCTACTTATGGGACAGCCCCTTAGAATCTTTATCGGAGCTATAATCTGGAATTTCGGTTCCGGTATAGCAAATAAATGAAGAATGGCGCGCCCACCCCTGCGGTAAACACGCCTACAGGAATGTCATAGGGAATAAAGGCCGTTCTTGCGATCAGATCCGCAACGACTACAATCAGGCCGCCGATTAATGCGGATACGGGCAGCACGCCTCCGAATGAAGGGCCGATCATTCTGCGGGTCATGTGCGGTGCGATTAGGCCAATAAACGAGATCCCGCCGCCTACGGCGACTGCGCTTCCGGCAAGCGCCACACTAATCCACATCAATACGAATCGCTGGCGCTGTACGGCGCTGCCTACGCCCGCCGCAATATCGTCGCCAAGCTGCAGAACATTCACGTTGCGCGCATTTGCCATTGCGAGCGGTATAAAGAAAAACGTCCAGGGAAGAAGCGCCCAAACCATTTCCCAGCTCGTTCCATAGACCGTTCCAGTTAACCATATGTATGCTTCGCTTGACGAATAAATCGGACTTAATACGAGCATTACTTTCGTTAACGATACGAGTAAAAAATTCATGCCGATTCCGATGAGCACAAGACGGATCGCCGAAACGCCTTTCTTCCATGCCAGTGAATAGATGATCATCGATGTGATCCCGGCACCAATCATGGCTGCGACCGGGAGCCATTTGATACTGACCTCTGAAAAATAGGTAATGAATGCAACCGCCGCGACGGACGCTCCGCTCGTAATCCCTATAATATCCGGAGACGCGAGAGGGTTTCGAATCACGCCTTGCAAAATAGCTCCTGCCGCGGCAAGCGAGGCTCCGACCAAAAAAGCGGCTATAATGCGCGGCAATCTTAAGGTTTGGATAACAATCGTATGATCGTCGGTTCCTCTACCCAAAATCGTCTTCACGACGTCAATCGGACCAATATTCATATCACCCAAGCCCGTGCTAATGATAAGAACCGCCAAATTGGCCAGGATTAACGCGACCGCAATCGACAACGTTTTTCTTCGGAACCTTATCGAAACCGGCAGTTTGCCGGAACGAAGCGCAGAGAAATACTTCATGATTTTTCGAGCCCCCTTCGCGCAACGTAGATGAAGAAGGGAATTCCGACAATCGCCGTCACGGCGCCGACCGGAAGCTCTTCCGGCATGACGATAAACCGGGCCGCAATGTCGGAAAGAAGAAGCAGTATCGCTCCAAGTATGGCACTGTACGGAATAATCCACCGATAATCGATACCGGCAAAAAAACGGGCTATATACGGAATGACCATTCCAATAAAGCCGATCGGGCCCGCAATGGCAACCGAACATCCAGCAAGTATACCGATAATCACTCCGGCCGCAATTTTCACTGCCAGCGTTCGCTGTCCCAGCCCTTTGGCTGCATCTTCCCCCATCGTTAATACATTGATATGCCTTGCGATAAGCAGCGCAGCTATCCAACTGACAGCCATGAAAGGCCAAACAGCGGACAGCATTTCCATCGTCCGACCCGCAACAGAGCCCGTTAACCAGAACAGCACATCGTTCAAGCCTTGCTCGTCAAGGACAAGCATGCCTTGTGTAAAGGAAGAAAATAAAGCGCTTAATGCCGCACCCGCCAAAATGATTTTTAACGGCGTCAATCCGTCCCGGCCGATCGATCCAAGCAGGTAAGCAGCAGCAGCTCCGACCGACGCCCCTAAAAAAGAAATCCACATTAATGACGACGTCGATGATACGGACAACACGGTAATCGCAAAGACAATAAAAAAAGACGCGCCGTAGTTGATGCCGAGCACATTCGGATCCGCCAGCGGATTTCTTGTAATGGCCTGGATAAGTGCCCCGGCAATTGCCAAGCTTGCTCCTATGGCAGCCGCGATGAACGCTCTTGGCATACGGGAAGTTTTGATAATAATTTGATTGTTCGAGCTTTCATCGTAATGTGTAAACGATTGAACGACGTCGCTGAATTCGACCTTTGTCGCGCCAAGAGCGATACTTAAGTAAATGCAAGCAATCAGCAGGAGGGCTCCGATAATAATCCCCAGACTTTTAGCGATAACCCCCGGTAAAACGTTCCCCATTTACTTCTCTCCAGTCTCAATACGCATAAAAGAATGAGCGCAATCACCCATTCTTTTATGCCGCTTATGTGATTCCCTGCTTGATCCGCATTACTCCAAATCGAAATAGAAATACAGATCATCCATCATCATTTTGGCTGCCGTCGCTCCGCCGGACATATTCCAAGTGACGTCGTTTACCTTGTAATACTTGCCGTTTTTGATGCCCTTCAAGTTTTTCCAGAGCGGATTGGAAGTCCAATCCTGCTGCGATTTGAACGATTTTTCATCGCCGGCCCAGTCGGACGTAATATCAAATATAACATCTCCGTCCAGCATTGGAATCTGCTCTTTCGAGCTTAAGCCAACGACGACCTTCCCTTCAACTTGTTGGGCTTTAGGTCGGGCCATGCCAAGCTCTTGCAGGATCGTCCCCGCAAATCCGGTGACATAAAACCGCGCGCTTCCATCGGGTTGGAATCGAATGATGGACACTTCTGTTTTGAGTCTATTTCCCATTTTCGATTTAAAATTCGCGACCCGTTTATTCCAATCCGCCATAAAAGCATCGGCTTCATCCTGTTTGTTCAAAGCTTCTGACGCAATCACCATGTTCGTTTTCCAATCAAAGACGTCTGTTGTCATCATCGTCGGGGCGATTTTGGATAATTGGTCGTAAATCTTTTCATGACGAAGTTTGGATCCGATAATCAAGTCCGGTTTCAATGCGACAATCGCTTCCAAATTCGGCTGAATTTCGTTGCCGAGGTTTTTGACGCCGCCCATGTCCGCTCTCAAGTAGTGGTACCATGGCTGTTGGACCCAGGATTCTACCGCACCCACCGGTTTAACGCCCAGTGTTAACGAAATGTCAACCATTCCGTTAAACAATACGACTACTCGCTGCGGAACGCTGTTTAAAGCCGTTTTCCCCATGGCGTGGGTGATTGTCTTTTTGCTCTCGATCGAAACTGTTTTTGCGGCTGCGTTCCAACTTACCCACAGACCGAGCGACTCTCCAAGGAATCGCAGCGGGACAAGAGTTCGTCCGTTTTGGATGACAGGCGCTGTGTCCATGGCGACCGCCTTTCCGTCCACCTTGCCTACTTTGCTGTTCACAGTAAGCTCAACGGTCCTTTTCCCCTTTACGACCGTTATTTTCCCGGCTTTTTGATCCCATTTTACGTCGGCTCCGATTTTTTCGGCTAGCGTTCTGTAAGGGACTACTGTGCGACCGCTCACAGTCTTCGGCGACACGTCAAATGAAATCTTATTACCATCCAAGACGACGGTTATCGCGGCAGCGGCGGCCGCAGTGTAAGGAACAGCTCCAAATGCTAGAATAATCGCAATTGATAATGCTAAATACCGGTACATCGATTTGAACATTGCTTAATCTCTCCTCTTGTCATATGTATTTGATACTGATAATCATTTTCATTTATGATCATAAACTTGTAATATCTTTCTGTCAAGAGTTAATTTTCCGTTGTAGCCTATTATTCAATGCCCAGCTTTTCGGCTAATTGTCTGAACCCTTGATAGATTTGATAGTCAATCTGTATGACAGCTTCCATATCGATTTCTTCCGCTTTTGTTTGTTCGGCCAGATTCGTGATTTTCTCGTCAAGGAACGTATACATATCCGCAACGCCCGCTTTAATATCGGATTTCACGGCATCCCAAGCCTGAATGATTTGGCCGGCAATCGCTTTTACTTCCTCGGTATCGCCGTTCTCGGCCTTTTGCTTTAAATCTTTCGCAAGCGACCTGATCTCCTTCACAGCCTTCTCCATTCCGGCTTTGCCGGCATCTTTTGCGGCAGGTGCATCCTGCTCTTTTTTATTCATGATCGAGCCGCCAACAGCCGTGTTTGCCGCTTTATTCGCTGCAATCGCTTTTTTAACCTCTTGGGTTTGTTTGGATTGTTTGGGTTCTTCTTTTTCTTCCTTTTCAACGGTTTCTTTTACTTCGGTTTCGTCTTTTGCCGCTTTTGATTCTTCAACTTCTTTTACTTCTGCCGCTGCTTCCGTCTCTTCCGCCCGCGATTCATTTGTCTGTTCTTCCTTATCTCCCCCGTCATTCGTGCTTAATCCGGAATCGTTTGTAACCGTCGTTACCGTGTGGTCTCCCAAATCTTCCTTATTTTCGGATTCCGATCCGCATCCGGCCAAGATGATTACGCACACAAGGACAGCCATTACGTACAATTGCCTCACCCGAGATTCCCTCCCCATCGTTATGTAAAACTCAACAATTTCTATTTTAAAACAAATGATAATGATTATCAATATAAAAATGATAATGATTATCAAATTTGCCCCAACGGAAAAGGCAGATCCGTCAAGTGAGACCTAGGCACACTAAAAATGAGTACCCGCAAAAATGCATGCAGGTACTCATTCACTTTAAACCCCTATTTTTTCTTTATTCTCTTCTTCCAGAGAAACTAGATATAAAGGATTGCGAACTTCACCATATTCTGAGGCATGCGGACGGTCATCGTCATCCTCATATCCATAATCAATGATACGATTACGATTTAAGCACAGCTTGGTAAAAGTAGGCTTCAGCAGGTCAAAAAGGCGGAATCTTTCTTCCAATTCCGGAAAACGTGCTTGATAATCCTCAATGGCTTTCCTGAGCTGCTTCCAAAACGTTTCTTCCGGATACTCGTAATAGGTATACAAAACATCAGCCAAGTAACGCAAATGACATACAAAGAGCCCTGTGAAAATAAACTGGCAAAGCCCTTCTGCCGTTTCGCTGCGCAGGACAGGCTTTAACTCCTCAGGCAGCGATTGTAGTTCAGGTAGCGGTTCCTGGCTTACATTTACATCGTCCACAAAGTCCTTCATCGCCAAACGGTGCGGTGCGGAATTCTTCAAGATCAGAACCGTATTCTGTCCATGCGGGGAAAAAACGGTGCCATACTGATACAAATAGTGAAGCAGCGGCGGCAGAACAACCTGGAACAGCTTCCCAATCCATACTTCTGGACTTAATCCTGAACGTTCAATCAGGGAAGCGATAAACGGCTTTCCTTGAAAATCGACATACAGCAGCGAAGCTAATGTAATTGCCCTTTCCTCCTCTTCCAGGAAGGAATAAATGCCTTCGCGCCAGATGCAGCCAAGCATCTCCAGATACTGATAAGGTGCACCTTGCAGCTTGCTGTAATACGGGTGATCATAGTTGAGACTGGCCACTTCACCGGGCAAAATCACCCTACATTCATCCCGCAGGAATGGATCATGATCGCGAATCTTATGAATGTATTCTGTAATGGTCGGTGCGACCACGGTGCGCTCTCCCGGCAATCCGCGATACACTAAGGTATTGAGAATACTCATTGGCAATTTTACATGATGCTTTTCTTTTTGGCTTGTATTGACAAAAGTGCGAATCGACTGCTGCGGTAAATATTCATCTGTTCCATCTCCAAGCGGAACGATGGCTTTTTTGGCAATATCCCCGGGAAAAAACTGAACAATCACATTTTCCCACTGCCATTCATGAACAGGAAGGAAGAAATACTTGGAGTCATCCAAACCTTGTTTCCATAATTCTTCTTTAAATTGTTCGAAGATAGTGTCACCCACTTCCTTTCGAATCAAATCTTCATGACTTAACCCCGAAACGGCATGAAAACTTGCAAATTCCTGATGAACGGCAATCCATGACAGCTTGATCGGCTTCTTTTGCTCCGGTGCATAGGATAAATAGTCCTGGTAATCGAATCCAATCCGGCCCTTATTGTATGTAATCCAAGGATGCCCTTCCATCTCACCTTCCAGTTCCGCATAATCCAAATCGGCCAAATCGACATCCTGCTTTTGCTTCTTGACGAAGATATGGGCATCTGCCAATAGAGTGTTATTGTATTCTTTGATTAAATGTCCCGTTGTCAGCGGATTCATCCCGACCGTTTGCTGAATATCCAGGATAAATTGCAGCGGATTAACGGCCGCTTCCCATTTCCCTTCAGAAAAACGGCGGATGGTTTCGGAATCGACGTGATAGCTGTCCATAAAACGCTCTTCCGCCTCGAATTGGTATTTCACATTTTCGCTTTCATGCTCTGCTTTCAATTCAAGCCGATACACTTTCCGCTTCCCTTTTTCTTCGACCACTTCCGGATGAATAATTTCTTCGTACATAAATTCCGATATCATTTTAGTCAATAGATTCAGACTTACCTCATCCCATATCTCCGGCTTCACGATTTCCTGTATGTGATCTTTGTTCTTCATACCTATCACTCCTCCGTCTTTTTAATGATTTAACAATCAAACACCTTTGTTTCTTGAGTAGTTGACCGGCTCTCACTTCGAAAAATGGTTAAACGGGCCAAGCCAAGATTGACCAGGCAGATTACGGCTGCAATGATCAACGGGAACGCCGGGTTGTATGAGGTTACCAAGGATGATGCCAATAATGGCGCCGCCAATAGGCCAATATTTTGAAACGAGGCGGCCATCGTATAATTCAGATGCAAACTATCCCTGCTTCGTTGAAACAAATAAATCTCCAAAGCAGCTTGCGAAACGGCAAGAAAGAAGCCGTAAAATACCCTTCCAAGCAATAGAAGCATCAAACTGTTGGTCGCCCCCTGCAAAAACAGACTGCCGGACAACATACCTACGGCAAAAAGATAGACGGAAGTCAACCTTTCAGGAATGCAAGCCTTTCGGATAAACGGATAGGCCAGAATGGCCATCAGGCTAGGGGCGATGAAAATCCAGCTGCTCTCTGTCAAAGATAAGCCAAAATCGTTTACTGTATATGTTATAAAATAGGGGCGGATCACATTGTTCGCCGTATGAAAGGTGAAAATCACCAAACCGATCGTCAGCATGAACCCAATCGAGTGGTTGCCAACCCGAGGGGAATTCTTTTCGATGCTCTTCTGTTTTTTTGAAAAGACCTTTCGTAAGGCGAACCAGCAGATAATCCATAACCCAAGATCACAAACGGCCATCCAGTAAAAAAGGTCTAAAGGTTCATTCAGCTTCAACAGACATGCCCCTAGTAGGGTCCCCATTATAACTGCTGAATGTAAAACCACATGATAGCAACCTGCTACCGCAGCATTCTGCTTATGTCCACCCAATTCGATGAGCAAAGGATAAATCAGCAAGAAGCTGCTTTTTCCGATAAGCAGCAGCACCGTAAAAATAAGAAATTGTTCCGCATTCGCGGACGCACCCATCCCGATCAGCATGAATACAGAGATCCATTGCCCGGTGAACAGCAGGTACTTCACTTCATAGCGTTTGGCCAATAATCCCCAGATCGGAGCTGATATCACCACCGTCAAGCGGGCCATAAAAATATAGAAGCCGGTATATTCCAAATCCTTAATATCGAATACTTTCTCAAAAAATTGAGGATAGAACGGTGATAAAGCGACTTCCGTAAAGACGAAGTAAAAGATGCAAAAAAACAATATGGCTTGAATCCCTTTTGGCTGAACCACTGCTTTATCCGATCCCAAACTGAGTAAATACATTTCGGCTGCGGACGGGATATGCTTCCCTGTTGGCCAGATGGTTAATAATCACCGAGTTGCGGTATGCTCCCAGCCCCAAATCGGGAGCTCCCACCCCATGCGTATGCATTTCACCGTTCTGCACAAAAATTTTGTTCGGTATATCCTCCGTCAGTTTTAACTGGTAGTTATCCTGAACGATATACCTTCCGTATTCATCCCAGTGGATCAGGGAGTGTAGGCTGGCCAAGCATCCGGGAACCATACGGTGATAACCGGTTGCCGCAATGACGACGTCGCTGTCATGGCTGAAGACTTGTTCCTGTTCCCACTGCATGCATGATAGACGGTATGCGGCGTCACCTTCTTCCGTATGCAGCCGCTGCACCTCAGACACCTCCGTCATGGCCATCATGCGTACCGGAGGCTTCTCGCCTCCTACTGAACGCTCGTACAGGACATCATAGATATCCGAGATCGTTTTTGCGCTGATTCCCTTATATAATAAATCCTGCTTGGGGATTATGCGGTCCTTTTTGTCTTGCGGCAATTGATAAAAATAGCGCGTATATTCCGGCGAAAAATGCTCCAGCCCCAATTTTGAGTATTCCATAGGAAAAAATCCTTTGGAACGGGTGAACCAATCCAAACGGTATCCGTATACCTGCTGTTCCCTCAAGAGGTCGAGAAACACTTCCCCCGCACTTTGCCCCGAACCGATGACCGTAATCGATTTTGCCCGGCTGCATCGTTCTTTCCGGTACAGAAATTCCGCCGAATGAAAAACATCGTCAGAAGAATGGGAGGAGAAACAATCCGGCAAATACGGAACGTTTCCAACCCCTAATGCCAAATGCCGGGCCTGATAATACTCCGTTTTACCGGAATGAATATCTTTGGCCTCGACTTCAAAATAACCTTCTCCATAGGGCTCATTTTTCCATTTAATTTCAGTGACCTGCTGACCGAAGCAGCAACTGCTCAATTGTTCAGCTACCCATTGGCAATAATGGTTGTACTCCCTGCGCGGAATATGGAACCGTTCAAGAAAATAAAATTTATACAGCCGTTCATGTTCGTGCAAGTAATTCAGAAAACTGAAGCGGCTCGTCGGATCAGCCATTGTCACTACATCGGCAAAAAAAGGGACCTGAAGGGTCGTTTCTTCCATTAACAGGCCCGCATGCCATTGAAAGCGGGGCTTCTGCTCAAGAAATAAGGCGTTAATTCCTTCTACATCCTCAGATAAAGCGGCCAAGCCAAGGTTAAAAGGGCCTATGCCGATCCCAATCAAATCAAACATGTTGTTCGCTCCTGTATAAGTCTTGGATGTAATCGACATCCTTCCACCTCCCCAAAAATGTTTCACGGTAACAAAACATCAACAATGCCCGTTTATCCGGCAAATCAATCTCTTTTTGTGGCTCAAATCCGCATTTTTTAAAAATATGAATAACTTTTTCATTGCGAATATCCGGTTCAGTAATCACTTTTTTAGTATCCTGATGTTGGAACTGGAAAGCAGTCATTGCCCTTAACAGGGGTAAGGCATAACCTTTTCCCAAGAATTCCTCTGGACCAAATAAGAGATGGATGCCCTGATCGCCAGCCTCAACCTCATAATGCCCGGCGATAATATCGTCTTTGGCCCAATAGGACTCCCAATAGCTCATCGGTTTACCGTTCAAATGTCCGATGTATAAGGTTTGATGGCGATCTGCCAGCAGCTTTTGAAAGTACTCCCGGTATTGCGGAAAAGAGAAATTTTGCTTCCAAAACGGGATCACATGATTTTGATGATGCCAATGATGGAGCCTGTGCACATCTTCCTTTATGGTTGCGCAACGGAATGAAATGGTGCGGTCAATGTCCGGGTCATTAACTTCATAAGTAAATTTACCCTTAGCCTGCACTACCGATCAGCTCCTTCAGATTTAAAGGATTATCGATTTTCACATAGACCGATTGCGTTTCAAGCGAACCCGTCAGTTCATCCATATCATGAAAGCGTGTTAGAAGATTCGCTTTGCACGGAAGCTTGGCATGCGACAATAAGCTGGTTATCAATTGGGAAGAACTGTTATCGGGAATCTCGATCGTCTCCAAGACTCCCCTTAACTCCTGCAGAAGCTTTCTTTCTTCAATTAAGCCGCCTGTTCCGAAAGCGTTGATCAACCCTAACAAATGATTGAAAAAGAAATAATACCGCAAGCGCTCATCCGCAATCGCATCGGAACAAAGGGTGTTGCTTTTTTGGCTGATTCCGGGCAAAATATGGTTCAGTTTTTCATGATAGGATTGGCAATAATAGTATCCTTGGTTATCTCGAAAGAAAAATCGTTCCGGATAGCCTTCTTTCAGCCGAATGACACTATTTTGCTGGTGAGCCTCGATGGCGATTCCATAGGTGAAGTAAAGCCACATGATCGGTTTTAGAGATATATCCAGATATTTTTTGAACCAATCCATACTTACGTCTTCCGTAGAGCGTGCTTCTTTTTCAGCTAATTGCTTCATGATCTCAACCAACCGAGAAGAGTTTCCTTCGATTGAATCTTGGCACAAGGATGCCACCGGCGTGGAATTCCTTTCATCCCCAAATTTGAAAGGATTCTCCCGCAGAATGACTTCAAATCCTGATTCTTTTTCCCCATCGATATCAAGGGTGATAAAAGCAGGATCGCAAATCATTTGAAAACGGGAATGGTTAGCTTTCAACCGCTTGCCGATCTCGCTTTCCATCAACTTTTTGACCTCGATTCCCCTCTCCAATTCCTGATACTTATTGGCACGCACGGAATTGGTAATTTTTATATTCAATGAAAATTTAATCATATAATCTGATTCAGGATGGTAAACCGTTCTCAGGGAAGAGGTTGGATGATAGGCCCTTCCTTGCTGTCCGAGATCTTCCAACAAACCTTGTTCCATCAGCTTACGAACTTTAGGCTTGCTCATCAAAAATTGTGCCTGCCAAGGATGGATCGGAATCAGTGCGTACTCATCATCCTTGCCATATTTCGCCTTAAATTCATCCGTTATCTGGGGATCATTGTTCAGCAATTGCTTGATTATATCTGATGCCGTGTCCGCCAAAGCTGATCCTTGGCAAACGATCGATGTGTGTGCGCGGAAATAATGCAAAGGGAATTTTCCCTTTAATTCCGGAGAATAGGCCGGGGCATCCCATTCGGATATACCTTGTCGGCTTTTTGGGGTGGGATGCATTAAATGGCCAAATATTAATGCCTGTTCAGCGTCTATAAAATTCATGTCCAGCCCATACAGCTGTTCCGCATCCGGATATCGTTCGCTGACGTATTGCTCGATATTTTGGCAGCTGAGAATGACGCGCAGCATCAGCTCATCTTGCTTGGCTGCCTGTTTTCCAAAGGTGATGCTCAATTCTTTAACAATGAAGGTGACTAAAGTTATATAATCCAATTCAAATAGCTTTTGATGATCAGAATCGGAATAGAAAATAGGAAACAAAAATAAATGGCGTCCCGTGATGGACCAATAGCGCAGCGGAATGTATAAGTGAATGCCCTGCTGCGGTAACGGACAATGAAGCCATTGCTTTGCCAACGGTTGTTGATTTGCTGGATTCACTGCCACACTTTCGGCGTCCAGAAGTTTATATTGCCCGGATTCTCTTAAATAGCAATTTAAAAAACTTTGAATCGTTGCCTGTTCTGCAATCTGTTTATACTTCATATTATTCATTCCCCCGTTCCTTTTGCCAGATGCCCGCCTATCCTCTTGACTTGATTCAATATTTTGCGAATGTCATCTAAAGAAGTACGCGGATTAAGCAGTGTGAATTTTAAGCAAACCAAGCCATTGACGCGAGTTCTTGCCAATACGGCATGACCTTCCTGCAATAATTTGGAGCGAATCAACCCGTTTATCCAATTTGACTGCTCCGTCAGCCTATCTTTACTGTCTTGCGGTAAATAACGAAATACAATCGCATTGATTTCTGGTTCATTCACCAATTCCAATGCCGGATCATCCTGGATCATTTGTGCTGTCTCTGAAGCTAAATCTATCGTATAGTCAATCATTTCACCGAATGTTTTTCTCCCAACAGCCTGCAGGGAAATAAATAGTTTCAAGGCATCAAAACGACGCGTGGTTTGCACCGATTTTGTAACTAAATTTGGAATTCCTCTCTCCTCATCATCTTCCGGATTCAAATAATCGGCATTGAGCTTGATCAGATCAAAATCATTACGATCTTTTACAAGAAAAGCTCCACAACTGATAGGCTGATAGAATAATTTATGAAAATCGACCGTGACCGAATCGGCGAAATGAATGCCGTTCAACTTGGCTTGATGACGTTCACTCAACATCAGTGCTCCGCCATAGGCGGCATCCACGTGAAACCACATCTGATGTTCCCTAGCACGAACCGCCAGCTCCTCAAGCGGATCAATGCTTCCAAAATCTGTCGTTCCCGCCGTAGCTACCAGGGCAAATGGACGTAAATCCTGAGCCTGCAATTCTTTTATCCGGCGATCCAGATCCTTTATGCACATCCGATACTTATCATCCGTATCTACCGGAATGACCGCCTGATCCCCCAATCCGAGCAGAAAAGCCGATTGGCGCACAGTAAAATGGGCTTGCTTGGAACACAAAATCTTTAGCTTGTTCGCTTGCGGCGGAAGTCCCATACGCTGTGCCGACCAATTGAACATTCGCTGGAGGTATCGATCGCGGGCCAAAAGCAATCCCATAAAATTCGACTGGGTCCCCCCGCTTGTAAACACGCCATCCGCCTGTTGACCATATCCGAGAACTTCACATAACCAATCAATGATTTTTTGTTCCAGCACGGTGGCCGCCGCACTTTGATCCCATGAATCCATCGATTGGTTGCTTCCGCTGATCATGACTTCAGCTGCCAAAGCCGCGCTTAAAGGCGGGCAATGGAGATGGGCCAGGCAGGCCGGATCGGAGACGACAATGGAATGCTTTAAAACGGTCTCCCCGATCCTCTCGATCAGAGTCCCCATTTCTCCCGCTTCTTCCGGTAAAACCTCCCCGAAGGTGTAGTTGAAAAGCTTCGAAAAGGCCTCGGGAGATAAACCGCTGTACGGCTTATTATTTTGCGAGAACTGCTCCAGTAAAGCTTCCTGTGCCCGTTTCATGGCATTTTGATAATAAGCGATACTTTGCTCATCGCTATGCAAAAACAAACGGTCGAATCTATGTTTTTCCAAAGTTTGATTGCGCTTTTCCCACTGAAGGGCAGAAATGTTCTCCGCCATTAACGCACCTCCTGTACAGCTTTTTCAGTTGAGAAATCATTCGCTGCGGAAGCTTCCGCTTCCTTAATGGCCTCATAAAAGATGTCGCTAATGGTGTCGATTTGCTGGCTTGTGACGATCAAAGGCGGCAAAAAGCGAACGACGCTGCCGTGACGGCCGCCAAGTTCAAGAATCAGCCCCCGTTTAAAGCATTCCTGTTGAATGCGGCTCGCCAGTTCCGGATAGGCCGGATAAGTTCCCAGATGGTCTGCAGGCTTCTCCGTATTTACGATTTCCACCCCAATCATCAGTCCGCGGCCACGGATATCCTTAATACTATTTGTTTGCTTTTGAATCTGCTGAAGCTGGGATACCAATCGCTCCCCATTTAATTCCGCCATCTCCGCCAAACGATTTTCCTTAATGAATTTAATCGTTGCCGTACCAGTCGCCATTGCCATTTGATTTCCCCGGAACGTTCCTGCATGTGCACCTGGAGCCCATTTGTCCAATTCTTCACGATACACGACGACCGCTAACGGTAAACTTCCGCCAATTGCTTTGGAAAGAACCAAAACATCGGGCGTAATGCCTGCATGTTCAAAGGCATACATTTTTCCCGTACGCCCCAATCCCGTCTGAACCTCATCAATAATTAGAGGAATACTTTTCTCTTCCGTCATGCGGCGAATTTCCCGCATCCATTCATCAGGAGCCGGAATTACTCCGCCTTCTCCCTGGACGATCTCCATGATCATTCCCGCCGGCTGAACGATCCCGCTTTCCGGATCATCCAGCAAGCGTTCGATATAAGCGCTCCCAATCCGATGCCCTTCTTCGCCTCCAATCCCAAAGGGGCAGCGATAGCGATATGGGTAAGGCAGAAAATGCACATCCGGCATAAGGTTGGCAACCTCTTTTTTCGGTCCCAAATTGCCCATAAGACTTAGGGAACCGTGCGTCATCCCATGATATCCGCCTTGGTAGGTCATAATGCTCCGTCTTCCCGTTGCAGTCTTGACCAATTTTAAAGCCGCTTCTACGGCATCAGATCCGGAAGGGCCGCAAAACTGAATTCGGGCATTCCTGGAAAAATCAGCCGGCAAGCTGCCAAATAACTCTTCCACGAATTCCTCTTTAATCGGAGTCGTAATATCCAACGTATGTAGGGGTCTCTTTTCTTCAAGCAACTTCTTGATCGCTTCAATCACTACTGGATGATTGTGTCCCAGTGCTAATGTTCCTGCTCCGGCCAAACAATCGATATAGGTCTTTCCTTCTACATCCTTTACATAAATACCAAATGCTTCATTAATCGCAATCGGTATGCGCCGCGGATAGGAACGGGCATTGGATTCACGCCTTGCCTGACTATCAAGATATTCATCATTTTTTGTATAAGGAAGCATATTAAATCCCTACCTTCTTTAAGATTATGAGTTATCATGCAAGTATTTCTTCCACCATCTAACAAGGTCCTGGAGCTATCGCAATGTTTGTTCACATGGAATGGAGCGGAAATCGCTGAGCCTATAAAATCCAGTGCAGCTGTATATTGCCCACGTGATCGACTCAGGTTACTTGGACGACGCCACAACTGTTTCCCCTCCTTTTTTCGATCGGATTGAGTTGCTTCGTTCTTCACCCGATTTTTGCACAATCTGATATAGCAGCCCATCCGGATACACCTTAAGCATAAATTGATAATAATTATCATTATCGGTGGTATACTGTAAATGATAATAGTTATCATTATCAATGTCAATAAGTAATTTTATTTTATGGTGGTTTTCGAGTTGAAAAAGAAAATGACTATCCCTTTGTTGATGACGCTAGGTGTTACCATTCTCTGTGATCGGCAATCTCAAAGAATATCAGCCTACGACAAAATGATCGGACCAAGACTGAAGTATCTCATCATGTCTCAAGACAAGCCCTAAATAAAATGAAAAAGAGAAGCGACTTTTCCGTTCAAGTAGCTTCACTTTTCTCCCTGCACCTTATGTTTTCCCCTGTGCCGATATTGGTTGATGTTCTCCTGCGTGAGCCGCCAAATATTTTTCAATGCGTTTCTCATCCGATATGAGAGGGCATGTATAACAATAACGGTCCTCACCGGGCAGACGGTAATTTAAACAGCATTTTTCCCGAAGCAAAATGTGCTGTCCTTCATGCAGCGGATCATCTATACTCCGAAAGCGGCTAATGATAGGATTGGCCGCCTTTCCGGGAAACCACTCCGGGTTATATTGCTCTGTCATGACGCGGAAAGCGTTCTCGATATTGCTGCGAATTTCGCTTGATTCAGCCGATCTTATCCATTCCTTCTTCCAATACGCAAGCAGATAGGATAAGGTAGCCCACAGGTTTGATTCCCGGATTCCGGTATGATACACGGTTTTAGCAAACACGGGATTAACGTTTTCTGACAGTAAATGTCCGATATACATATCGTTTTTCTGTTTCGGTTCATGGACAGATTTCAATGGATTAAATGTAACCGCATCTGCGATATGAAAGTTTAGCCCACTGCCGTTTACCGTTATTTTCACCTTCTCCACCGACATATCGAACCCGATTTGATGGTGGGTCCATAAATACAGTCCCCCGGCAATTAACGCGCCGTAACGTTTAATAAATAGTGAACCGATCACGCCCCTATTCGACGTATTCAAACCTTCACCGAATCGTTTCAGCAAGTAAACAAATTGTTCTTCAGAATCCAAAGTTATACTTTCCTTTGCTTCCTTGTTCGTGCATGCTTCAAACGAGATATTGAATCGATTTTGCAATAAAGGTAAATCGAAGGGAACCATATGCTCTATCTCCTAAAGGTTTAATGAAACTATCTGATGATTATGATAATCGTTCTCAAAATAGATGTCAAACAAAACAGCCTTATATATGTTTTCCGATATCTAACAAAAGCGACGATCCCACTCCGTGGAAATCGTCGCTTTGTGCTTCGTTAACAATAATCCAATTCGTTGCCTGTTTTTCCGCAATACTGATGCGCATGAGGGGTCAAACCGCTGACCGAAGTACAGCCTTCAAAATAATGATAGTGCCCGCCTCTCGGAAGCGGAATGGCGGGTCCGGTCGTTCCTTTAATGATATGCTTATGATCGTTATCCACGGACGTAAAGGTACAATAATGATGAACATGTTTGACGCCCGAAGGTGCTGGTTCCGTCTTGCCTGCATACCGGTGGTCGTGGCCGACGTCAAAGGAAGTGACTCCCGAAAACTCATGGACATGAATCGGTCTGCCATTCCAACTTGTAAGATATAGGATATGAGAATGCTCAGAATCCGAATCTTTGTTATGAACGACATAACCTGTTACAGGTATTTCCATAAATTAGTTTACCCCATTTCAATTGTGATTATACTAATATATGACTGAAACGATAGGACGCTTTAAGGCAAAAATGGAATTCGACTGGGAAAACTTCATCCGGAGCTCCTCTACTAAAAAATTAAAAGCCATACCGCTTAACGTTATGGCCTTGTCCTTGCACTAGCGCTACCGCCTGCAATGCTGAGGCGTCGTGCCGTAAACTTTTTTGAACATTTTCGAGAAATAAGAGAAATTGCTGAAGCCGAGCGATCTGGCGATGTCGGAAATAGGTATCGTCGAGTTTTGAATAAGCTCCCTCGCAACCTTCATCCGCTCGCGCAGGATATAATCGGTAATCGATTCGCCGACCTCTTTCTTGAAAAGGCGGGATAAATACGCGGGATTCAAATGCACATGCTCCGCAAGCTGCTCTCTCGTGATCGCTTCGTTCAAGCGATCGGCGATGTAGCATTGCAGCCGCTTAATGACGGAATCGTTATGATGCAAATAATCGGATACGACCGCGACCAGCTTGAGCGCCCAAACCTGCAATTGCTCCAGTGAACGCGGGAAGCTTTTGTTCGCCATATCGCGATGGCTGTCCAGCAGCTCATGGGCGGACAAGCCCTTCTTATGTAAAATGTAATGGATCATTTGCAAAAAGCCGTTATAAAAAGCATGCAGCGAGTCCGCTCCCAGCCGCTGATGCTTGCCGACCTCTGAGAAGAAGCGGTTAATTTCCTTCTCCATTTCGGCTTTTTTCCCTTGCTCAAGCAGGATCGTCCAAGCGGCGAACTCCGGCAGCTTAGGCGCCGCATGACCGGCTTCATAATTTTTGTACCAATACACCTGATTCGACTTATGAAGATTGTTATACTCCATATCGAGCAGCCGGCGATACATATCGCGCAGCTCATGAGGCAGCGATGCTTCGCCGATGTAGCACGAGAGGCTGCCGCCCATCCGCTCCTTGCAATAGTCGATAAATTGCCGGCATTTGCTTTCGATTTGCCGCTCTGCCTCCAGTTCGCCCTCCTTCGCAAATAGGATGACGACGTTAACGCCGTGCTTCGTCTCGAGAACTGCCCCGCGGGCGCCTTCGAGCAGTATGTCAGAGGCCGCTTCCCGCAAGGCATACTCCAGCATTTCTTCATCGTTGTTGCCCAATTCCTGCAGCCAGCTCTCGACGCTGATGACAATAGGCAAAATGCGGGTTTGGGGCGTGATCGGCAGCTCGTGATCGGCTATGAGGCTTGCGGCGTTATCCGGCGCGCACAGCTTCTTTCTCGCAAACAAATCGTTCCAAAATTGAGTGGCGACGAGCGGCTTGTTCTTCGTCCAAAGCTCGTAGTACGGCTTATATTGTTCCCGCAGACGCTCCAGCTCCCGCTCTTGCTCAAGCGCTTGCATCGCCTTCTCAAGCGTCGTTTGCAGCGTGTCGAAAGCGACGGGCTTCAACATATAATCGAAGCTGCCCAGTTGAACTGCGCGTTGCATAAATGCAAAATCAGAATGGGCCGTTAGAAAAATCGTCTCCGTCGCGGGCGACTGCGTATTGACCCACTCCACCAGCTCGATTCCCGTTCCTTTCGGCATATCGATATCGCAAATAAGAATATCAATGCTCGATCGCTCGAAAACCGCAATCGCTTCACGCATATTATAGGCCTCATACACTTCGGAAATCCGCAGCGCTTCCCAATCGATACCGCTCTTAATTCCCATGACCGCATAAATTTCATCGTCTACAATAAGTGCTGCTCCAGTCATTGAAATCCTCCTTCAATGCGAATTCGTTCACGCGAACTGCTCCAAGGTCCGAACCGGCATCCAAATCGTGACGTTAGCTCCCGAATCGACTCCATTCGCAAATTGTATGCGGGACGTTTGCCCGAACAAGAAATGGAGCCGATGGTACACATTCCAAATGCCCAAATGCTCGCCGTCCTGCGTTCCGAAATAGCGGCCGTTTTGCAATTCGGCCAATATAGGTTCGGAGAAGCCCGCTCCGTTATCGGAAATAACGATTTGCATAAGCTGCGAATCCGGCATGCTGGTAATGCGAATATCGATATGAAAAGGCTTCTCCATAAAATCGAAGCCATATTTCATGCTATTTTCGATGAAGGGCTGAATGAGCAGCGGAGGAATGGACATTTTCTCCAGTCCGTCCTCGACCTCGAAACGATACGTAATCTTGCCCGGGAACCGATGCTGTTGAATGTTGATGTAGCTCTCCATATGCTCCAGCTCCTCGGCGATCCTCACCACGCTTCGATGGGTTTGTGTCGTAAACCGGAAATAATTGACCATATTCAGGCACATCATTTGGATAATGTCGTATTTTTTGAGCTGTGCCAAATTGTAAAGAATATTGATCGCATTCAAAATGAAGTGAGGGTTCATCTGAAGCTGCAAATGCTTCAGCTCCGCTCGATGAGCTTCAATTCGCTCCTCGTACACGGAAATTTTCAGCTCCTCAATTTGCTCAGCCATATCGTTGAACGTCTCGTTGATAAGCGTAAAATCCTTCGTCTTTGACGGCTGCAGCCGAATGCTTAAATTCCCCTCCTTTATTCTGACCATACCGCGTATTAATTTGTTCATTGGCTTCAGCACGATGTCTCTCAGATAAATGATATAGAACAAAAGAACGATAGCCGCCAGCACGGGAATAATAGAAATGATCCATTTAAAATAAGGCAGCTTCCTCAGCATTTCCCGCTCCGGGATAAAGACGCTCAGCATTGTATCGGTCCCCTTGATCGGGCTCGTAACTGCAACGTATCTGTCATCTTGAAAATGAAGGAGCTGATACGTATCGTCGGGATTATAATCAAGCAAAGGAAGCTCGGAGTAACGGACGTGAATCTCTTCGCCAGCTATAATTTCGCCATCCTCCAAAATAAACGAAGCGAATCCTTTATCCCCTAACTGAATCAAATCGGGCGGTATCATCATGTGGCTCAATCTTACGAACGCGCCTAAGTAAAACCCTTCTCTCGTATCCACCAGCCGGACCAGGGCATGATCGTCCCCGTATTGAACAGATTTCCATTCCCAAAAAAACGGGCTGTCCGGCTCAAGGCCGTCCAATAGCTGCGTGAGCATCGTTTTTATCGCAATCACTTCATTATAATCTTTAGTTTTAAAGGCCGTATTAAAGAGATCTTTGTTTTCTATGGAATAGATGAATTGAAAATCGACGCTGCTGTCAAAGCGGTGATACCGGCTTAATTCATTAAGAATACGCACCTTGGTCAGCATATACTCAGTCGGATCGTTCAAGTAACGGGATAATAATGTAATATTCGGATCGTCGACGGTAAGATTGTACAAAAAGTTCGTTTCACGATCAAGGGCGGCTTGTATTTGATTGGCATACAGCATAACCGCGTTTTTGTTCGATTGCGTGACCTGCTCTCTTACTGTATTGGAAGCGTATACGTTATTGTATAGAAGCAAAGCGACAAGGGGCACGGCAATGGAAATAAACCCGATAATCAGCTTGTAGTGAAGAGAACTTCTCATGGCTTAAGACGCTCCTAATGAGATGGATGGTAGTTGTTTCTATCATTTCGATGCTTGTCGACTATATCCTCTGCCTTTCATCTCGTTAATGTTATACAATTATGCATGATCATGGCAATAAGCCGGCCTCTTGCGTCCGATTGCGATCGGACGAAGAAACCGGCCGGTAATGCCAGTGCAGTCTTCAGCTTGTGCGGCTATTATTTTTGAGCTGCGGCCCATTCCTGAAGCTGCTTCTCAACCTCGGCCTTGATGCGGTCATAGCCGGCTGCTGCGCGTTTTTCCTTCCACTTCGCAATCGTCTTCTCCGGATCTACGGCGCCTGAGGCAAGAGCGTCGTGAAACTCCGCCTCCACGTTGGCGATTGAAGCCAATTCCGATTTGACGGGCTCTTGGTTGAAGGTGAAGCCGAGTATAATCGAACGCTCCGAGCGAGCGTTAAACTCATCGAACAACTTCCATTTGTCAGGGTCCTCGTTCGCCCACAAGTACGTATTGAACTGATTTCCAAACATCCAGCCGCCCGGATTTGGATACGTCTGCGACTCTGCCGTCACGCCTTCCGGATAATCGATGACGTTGTCCGACTTTTTCACGTAATGCTTGCCTTCGATGCCCCAGTTGAGCATATTGATCAATTTGGCGTCCGTGTAAAGCAAATTCAGAAACATCATGGCTCTTGACGGGTCCTTGGATGTGCGCGAAATGCCAAGCATAGCGCCTTGAGCGTCGCCCGTCACGGTGAACGGCTCCGCGGTTTCGACTTGAACAACTTCTGTTCCGTACTGTACGGTCATTTCTTTATCCTTGCCCGGCTTGAGCGAGGAAGCGACGGCAAACGCCTTGTCCGCCTTGATCATGTTCATCGCCTGTTCCGAATCGGATGTCATGACGTCCTTGTCAAACCAGCCGTTCTTGTTCCATTGATGCATCCGTTTATAAAACTCGAGCTGCTTCGGATCGTCCAGAACATCAACCACTTTCATTTCCGTGCTGCCGCGCGGAACCGACAATCCGGCCGTAATGCCGTCGTAGTTTGCAGCTCCCCAAACGTTCGTAAATTTGGACGAGACGATCGGTACGACGTCCGGCTCGTTTTGTTTGATTATTTGGAACATTTCTTCCAGCTCTTCCATCGATTTGATGCCGTTCGTATCGATTTTGTATTTATCGACGAAACGTTTATTCAGAAGTAAGCCGAAGCCTTGGCCGAATTCCTTCTTCGTTGGCAGGGCATAAAGCTTGCCGCCGATACGTGCTCCTTTGAGGAAATCAGGCCCCAATACATCCGGAATATCTTTACCGTACTCGTTCATGAGCTCGTCAAGATCGTGATATTGCCCTTTCACCACGTCGCTCGGGTAATAGTACCAGCTGGCCGTAAACATCAGATCGAACGGCTCGTTGGAAATTTTCATCAAATTCGTCTTGTCGTCCCATGCGCCCCACTCGATCGGCCTAAGCTCAATCGTTGCGTTCATTTTTTCGGTCAAATACTTGCTCATCTCTTCCTGCACAAGAGACAAATCTTTGGCCGCCGAAGCCGGATAGACGAGCGTAATTTTGTAAGGCTCCAATTTGTCTGCGCCGGAATCCGCTGCGTTCGTTGAAGGGGCATCCTCTTTGTTGTTCTCCGCACCATTGCTCCCCGCTTCGTTTTTGCCGCAGGCCGATACAATCAACATACAGCAAAACATGAGGATCATTGCCAATTTGATTGGTATTCGCATGAACTGAAAATCCCCTCTCCATACTCTGTTTGGATGAAAAATCATACTTTAATGCTGTAATATCGGTTTTGCAATATCAAACTAACGCTAGTCCTATAACGACATCAACACCCCCTTGCCTTAGTCAAATGAACAGACCCGCTTACGTCAGCCCTTTACGGCACCGCTCGTGATGCCGCTAATGTAAAATTTCTGAAAGAACGGGTAGGCAAACAGTAAAGGCGCAATTCCAACGATCGCTAACGCCATGCGCACCGTCTCTCGCGGCATTTTCGCCAGCAGCTCGCCCGCTTGCGCGGAGCTGTCAGCCCTCATAAGCAAAAATTGAATATTCGTAAGCGTTTTCGTCATCAAGTATTGGACGTTATACAACGCGGGGCTGTCGATAAAAAGCAAGCAATTATACCAATCGTTCCAATACGCCAGCGTCGTGAACAAACCGATCGTCGCCATAATCGGCAGCGATAACGGGACGATAATTTTTTGGAAAACCTGAAATTCACTCGCCCCATCCATAATTCCAGCTTCGACGACCGAGTCGGGAATCGAATGGGAGAAGAAACTCCGCATGAGCAGCACGTTGAACGCACTTAACAGCATACCTGGTATGATCATGGCAAGCAGCGTATTTTTGACCGGGACGAGATTGACGAAGGTCAAATACCAAGGCACCATTCCGCCGCTGAACAGCATCGTGAAGAAAATGTAGAAGGACAAGCTTCGGCGAAACGGCAGCTCCATCCGTGAGAGCGGATAGGCAAGCAGCGTCGTGTTGAATAAGCTGACCATAACACCAATGATCGTGCATAGAATGGTGACGCCGTAGGCTCTCGCTATTTCCGTAAAATCATACAGCAGAAACCGGTAGGCGGCAAAACTGATGCTGGTTGGGAGCAAGGAGTAGCCGTTCGCGCTTATTGATGACTCATCCGAAATCGAGACCATAAAAATTAGGACAAAAGGAAGCAGTGATCCGATCGTAAAAAGCGTAAAAAACGTATGGATACCGAATTGGTCAAGCTTTTGTTTCGTTAGCATTGTCTCGCATCCTTTCCCTAAAATAAGGCATCCTGTTTATTCACTAATCGCACGGCGTAGTTGGCAGCTAGAATGAGGAGCAGGCTGATGAACGATTGATAGATGCCCGCAGCCGACGACATGCCGATATCACCGAGCGTCAGCATAGCCCTATAGACGAACGTATCGATCGTGTTCGTGGTCGAGAGCAGCGCACCCGTGTTCATCGGCACCTGGAAGAAGAGGCCGAAGTCCGAACGAAGAATGCCGCTGACCGACAGCAGTGTCATTGTTGTAATGACGGGAGCGATAAGCGGCAGCGTAATGCGCGTCATTTGCCGCCATTTGCCGGCACCGTCGATCGTCGCGGCCTCGTAATATTCCTTATCGATTCCGATAATCGCAGCGAAGTAGATGATGGATAAGTAGCCGACATGCTTCCAAGCATTGACGATAACGAGTACGTAAGGCCAATATTTCGCTTCGCTGTACCACGCGATCGCTTCCTTGTCCAGCCATTTGTCCAGCAGCCTATTGATAAGACCGCTCTCCATGTTCAAGAAGCTGTAGACAAGATAAGCGACGATAACCATGGAAACAATGTGCGGCAGCAGAAACATGCTCTGATAGAAGCGCGAGACAACCTTCTCTTTAATTTCGTTAATGAGCAGCGCCGTTAGAAGGGCCAGCACGAGATTAAGGAAAATAAAAACAATGTTGTACCCGATCGTATTGCGTGTAATGGTGTACGCGTCCGGAGAGTTGAACAAAAATTTGAAATTGTCAAAGCCTGACCAAGGACTTCCGAAGATACCGTCCGCATAATTGTATTGCTTGAACGCAAGAATGACCCCGTACATCGGAATGTAATTGTTGATGAACAAATACGCGACGCCCGGCAGCGTCATAAGCAGCAGCCATTTGAATTTGTTAAGCTTCCGGAGGAAGTCGCGCTGCTTCTTCCAAATTTTGATCTCTGCCTTCGATTGCATCAACACCGCTTCTGAAGCTTTCATGAGCCCACCCTTCCTGTATTCCAATCCCTTGCAACGCCATTATAGTACGTATTCAAGATGGCCAACCACTAGGATAATGACCTCCTGATAACACGATGGTGACTTGTTGCGCAATCGGCTTTGCGCGTTATTGACAGTCGATTTTCCATAACAAGGTAAATATGAACAAAACAAGCCTGCGCGTAACATGCGCAGGCTTGCGAATTATCTTCCTTTCGTATTATTTATGGGCTTTAGCCGTTTCCAAACAAACAAGCGTCGCGCCCGCGGGATGAATAACGAATCTAACTGGAAAAAATCCCGCTAAACTTGCTTCATCAGCGAGTAATTCTGGTCTAACTGGAATTTGTCCCGCTAATGCGGTCCGTATGCCGACTAGAAGCGACTATTCCCGTGAATAACGCCTGGTTTTCCCGTTACATGCATGAATAGAGCGTGTCTGAGACCAATTATCTGGAGTTTTTGCAGTTCGTGATGCCGGTGCAGCCGTGAACTCGAGTGATTGATTAGTTCAACTTATATAGAAAAAATGTCTACTGAATTAGATGACTTTCCGATTCAGCCTTGCTGCGTAAACTTGTCCCGGTATTGTCCCGGCGTCATGCCTTCGTTCTTTTTGAAAATACGAATCAAATAAGACGGCTGATAGCGGAGCAGATCTGCGATGTCGTTGATTTTCAGATCCGTCGTAAGCAGCAGCTCCTTGCAGCGGTTCAGCCTCAGCCGCGTGACGTAATCGATGAAGTTAGTGCCGGTCAGCTGCTTGAACGTTTTGCTCAGCTTATAGGGCGTCATTTGCAGTTCGTCGGCATACGATTCGAGCGAGATGCCCGATAGGAATTCCTCCTGCAGCCGGACGAGCAGGCTGTCGATCATTTGCTTCAAATCCGGATCGTACGCTAGCGAGAACGTTTGGACATAAGGGACGACAAGCGTCGACCGGAACCACGCGAGCATTTTTTGCGGCTCTCGGATTTGCAGCAGCTCTTCATACAGGTGGGTGCCTTCGTACAGGGTATACGGATTCGTATCATTCCGCATAATCGCATTCAGGATGCTGCCGAGCAGCAGGAGCATGCTTTGATGGACGATCAGCTCTTTTCTGGAGTTCTGCTGCAGCTGACGCAAAAACTCGCCGATCAGCCGCATGGCTTCTTCTTCTTGTCCCATGCGGATCGCACCCGTAATTTCGCGTTCAAGCTCGAACGGATATTGGGCGGCATTGCTTTCTTCCGACTTGAAATCGTTCATGCTCAGCACTTGATTCGTGCGCTCAATATCCCGGAACAGCAGCGCTTTGCGGGATTGCTCCAGCATGTCCGGCGTCTGTACGATCGAATCGGCAATCGGGCTGATTACAATCGTGGCTTCGATGCTCAGCACATCATTGATCGCTTGTATGATTTGCTCGGAGAGCGCATGAAGCTCCCGCGTCGATTGTTCTTCCGTTTCATCCGCATCCAGGACGATAAGCATCGAAGCGGACAAATCGTGAAAGTCGATGACATGGTTATGGGTAATCCGGAACGAAGCCAGCTCCTGCACGATTTTCGAGGCGGCGAACGAAACGAGCTGCTCGTCTTTATCGGAAAACTTCCCCTCGGTGCTGGACATGCCTTGCAGCTGCACCATAATAAAAGCGAATTTTTTGTCGAGGATGTCCCAGTCGAGCTGATTCATTTTCTCGATGATTTCCGATTCGGAGTAGTAGTAGTGATGTCCCTGTAAAAATTGATTCAGAAAGCCCTCTCTCAGACGAGGCAGCACTTCCTTCAGCCGGGTGGACATCGTTTCGTTCTGCGACATGTTGCGTTTCCACTGGCTTTCCAGAAAGGCGATCTCGTCCTTGCCTTCCGTCCCCTTGTCGCCTTCAATCAACCGCATGAGCCGTCCGATCGGGTCATAGATGCGACGTGAAGCGAACCATGCGAGTAATAACGCCGCAAGAAGTCCGATACAGCTGATGACAATGATCGATTTGGACATCGAATGGAACGGAGCGGTAATATTCGATAGCGGCGTGGCAGAAATATACGTAAACGCCGAGACCATAAATGCCATTTTGCCGTACGAAACGGAGTAGCTTTCCCCGTCCCATTTCATAACGAACGTATTCGCGTCCCGGCCTTCCTTCAGGATGCGCTTCTTCAGCGCTTCCTCAAAACTGCCTTCCGACCCGGTTTCGACCAGACGGGGAGAAGTGATATATTCGCCATTGCTGTCGATTAAAAACGCGGCTCCGTCCTTAGAGGAAAGCTTTTCCACCAGCTCGTTCAATTTCTGCTGATTAATGTAGATGATGAACGCCCCGTATGAATGCTCCTGGTAGCCGCCGCCCGGCAGCTTAATGACGATCGCTTTCTGAGGAGAATCGGGCCGGTCGATTCGGTTAAGGTTATTTTTCCAATAAATTCCTTGGATTGGACCAAGCAGCGACAGAAACAGCTTCTGGTCTTCAGCATCCGTTATGCGTCTAACGCCCGCCGCGTCGCCAATGAGGCTGTTCTGATCCTTGAGATATAGAAATACGCTGCTGATAAACGGATTCGTATCCCTCATCAAACTAAGTGATTTCAGAAGTTCTTTCGTCGTTTCGAATTGGTCGACAAAATCAAGAGTCTTGATGGATTCGTCAAAGCCCGGTTTAAAAGCGAGCTGCGTCGAGTAAAGCTCCAACTGGGAAAAATAGTCGTTCATCCTCTGAATCGACTGATTGAGCTGCAGCTGATGCGATTTATTTAGTTCGTTCACAATCCGGTCTCCGCCGGCATAATAAAGGCTGATCCCGATAAAGCTAACCGGCAAACAGGTTATGAGCAATACGAGAATCAAGCTTTTGCGATAAAAGGATCCTTTTTTTATATGCAGCCTTCTGGTAATCACTAGGACGTCACTTCCTAACTTATAAAGAAACCTTTATAACGTGTGAACTATTCCGGGGTAACCAAACGTTTGTAATAAGCCTCAATATCGATCGACATTCCATTATTCATCCGTGATTCTTCTGCCGCAAATGCCATCAAGTGACCCCTTACTGATGCTGCTGCTGAAGCTGAGGCCTGGATAGCGTCTCCCTCGAATTCACATACTTCTTTCAAAAATTTGCGAACGATTCCAGCATCCCCGCCGCCATGCCCTCCAGAAGGAGCGCTGACATGAAACTCCGTTTTTTCCTTCGTTAAAAACTCATTTAAGATAAATGAATCCTCTTCCATGTTGCCGCGAATATCGCCTTTCGTGCCCATAATCTGTACAATCCTCGTATTGTCGTGCGTAAATCCACACATGCTGAACATGGCCGTTGCACCGCTGGCAAACTCCATGTTAACGACTTGATGATCTACGACATTGTTGTCGCTGCGGTATACACATTTGCCGTACGGAGTCGTCTGCAATGCTTCCAGAATGCCTTCACGGCTCGTATCTTCCGTAAACTTGCGTGCCCAGCCCATGCCTTCACCTAAATAATATCTTGGTGCATAATACTGGCAGTTCTCTGCCGCAGGGCAACCATCCAAGCATCGTAAAGGCGCCCCTTCCGGCGCATTTCGCTCATTAAAATGCATCAAGGATCCGAACGAGCTGACACGCAAGCATGGCTCATCCATCACGTAGGACAAGATGTCCATGTCATGGCATGATTTGGCCAGAATCATCGGACTAGATTCGTCTGAATTGTTCCAATTACCACGCACGAAGCTGTGTGACATATGCAGATTACCTACATTTTCGTTCAATTGGATGGATACGATCTGCCCGATTTTGCCTTCATTAATAACCTTCTTGATCGATGACCAGAATGCCGTATAACGAAGCACATGACAAATCGTGAGCAGACGACCATACTTCGTTGCCGCCATCTCCATATGAGCGCACTCTTTGGGATTCGGAGACATCGGTTTCTCTAACATGACATGATACCCTAGCTCAAGTGCTTTCAACGTCGGGTGGTAGTGCATCCGGTCCTGCGTGCAGATCATAGCAATGTCGGCCAGACGCTGTTCTGCCATCGCTGCTTCCCATGACGGATAGCAGCGTTCTGGTGAAATATTATGCGCCTCGGCAAATGCCTTTCTACGTTCCTCATTGGGCTCAGCAACTGCAATAATATCAAACTCGTGCGGATTATGAATGGCATAGGGTGCATAAGCGCGAAATCCGCGATCACCGGCTCCTATTAAAATAGCTGTAAGTTTCTTCATCTTTATCTCCCTCTAGCTTTTGTTTATTTGTCTAGTTGATGCTTATTTTATTTGATGCATCATTTATTTCGAACCCGTCAATGCAATCCCTTCGATGAACGATCGCTGAAATACAAGGAAAATGATAATCATTGGAATAATGGCCATCATGGAACCCGCCATCAAAATAGTATAGTTCGTTGAATGCTCTCCTTGCAGCGATGCAAGCCCAGCTGAAAGCACCATCTTATCCGGTGAGGTGTTCACAATGAGCGGCCACATCAAGTCGTTCCACGACCACAAGATAACAAAAATCGCCAGCGCAATCATCCCAGGCTTCGCAAGCGGCAGCATGATCTGCCAATACGTGCGAAACTGGTTGCAGCCGTCCAGCTTAGCCGCCTCTTCCAATTCTTTTGGCAATGTCATGAAGAATTGACGAAGCAAAAACGTTCCGAATGCACTGAACAACCCAGGAACAATGAGGGCTTGCAGCGAGTTAAGCCAACCTAGATCTTTCATAATCATATATTGTGGAATTAAGAATACTTGTCCTGGAACCATAAGAACAGATAATGCCAGTAAGAAGAATAAGTTCCGTCCTGGGAATTCGATACGCGCAAAGGCGTATGCGGCAAGAGAGCAGATCATCACCTGTCCAACGGTTTTGAATAGTGTTGTAATCATGGTATTCCAATAAAAGGTTAGAAACGGAAGGCTCTCAAATACTTTTAAGTAGTTATTCCACTGTAACTGTTTAGGGATTATCACCAGTGGAACCATGGTGGATTCACCCATCGTTTTCACTGAGGTCAGAAACATCCAGATGAACGGTATGATCATAATGGCAGCTCCAACCAATAGAATGATATGAACGAGAACCGCAGACCCAACTTTCTTCTTATATCCATTCGCAAACATATGGCTGCCTCCTTATCCGTAATGAACCCATTTTTTCTGCAATTTCATTTGGATGAACGTCACTATCAAAATAATGACAAACAGCAGTACAGCGATAGCCGACGCGTAACCCTTCATGTTCTGAGTAAAACCATACTTATAGAACAAAAAGACAATCGATTGTGTCGATTCAATCGCGATGTTTTTTTCACCAATCATCATGTAGATCATGTCAAACACCTGAAACGCACTAATTAAGGAGATAACGCCTACGAAGAATATCGTTGGTGTAAGAAGAGGCAGTGTGATTCGGTAAAACTTGGATATCGTGCCTGCTCCATCTATCGATGCCGCCTCATAATAAGAGGAAGAAATGCCCTGTAAACCGGACAAGAAAATAATCATATTGTTACCGATTGAACTCCAAATAGCTACGAGAATAACCGAGTATAATGCGATGTTCGGATCAGTAAGCCAATGAGGGCCTTTGATCGATAATAAGCCCAATGCATAATTCAATAAACCATAGTCGGCGTTGTAAAGCCATCTCCATACCATCGCTACTGCCGCCGGCATCGTAATGACCGGAAGAAAATAAAGCGTCCGATAGATCGTAAGTCCACGTATTTTTTGATTAAGTAATGCAGCCACAAGAATGGAAAGGAAGATGCTTAAAGGAACCGATAGAACAATGTAGACAACTGTATTGCGAATCGCCCTGTGCAAATCTGTATCTGTCAGCAGCTTGTTATAGTTGTCAAGACCGGTCCATTTGTAATTGCCAAAGGCTCCCCATTCCACGAACGAATAATAAACCGTTTGAAAGACGGGATATACATAAAAAATGAAAAGACCCAACATTAAAGGTGCAATCATTATATAGGCCCAAAAAAGGTCTCCACGACCATAACGGCGTTGTTTCATCTTTCGTTGCTTAGGGTTATCGTGAACTTTCACTTGAGGGCTAACCTGTTTAATTTCCACACCCTGTCACCCCTTGTTCGTAGCGGTTTTTTTTGAATAGTGCGGCCCTACAAGAAGTAGGACCGCCAGATATTCAAATGGAACTATTTACTCCCTTATTTCTCTTTTTCTAATGCTTCGTTCATTTTTGCGGCCATTTCCTTGCCAGCTTCTTCAGGTGTAATTACACCTGCCCATGCTTTTGTAAAGATTTCCGACTCTAGGCTGGCCCAAGCGGATGTGTTTTGGGATACGGGATATGGCTTAGAATCTTTCAATTGATCAATAAAAATTTGCAAATTCACATCAGGATTCGATTGAACCCAAGTTTCTTGCGTGCCTTCATATGCAGGGATTACCGTCCCTGTGCTTGCATAAATAACAGCAACTTCCTTTGATCCTAAGAATTTCACGAATTCCCATGCTTCTTTCGGATGTTTGGTTTGCGCAGAAATTACGTTGCCAAGACCGTGAATAATAACGCCGCGTTGTTTACCTTTAGGCAGTACTGCTACATCAAATTTACCTTTGATGTTCTCATTACTTGCAAAGTCGCTAGCATTCCATGAACCCTCCGCAAGCATAGCCACCTTACCGGACTTGAACAAATCCGTACCTTGAGTTTCGGTCATTTGGGCCATCGTTGGAGAAACTTTATGAACATTAATTAAATCCGTCCAAAACTTAATCCCATTAATCGCTTCCGGCTTATCAAACCCTGAGCTTTTCTTATCATCAGAGATTATATAACCGCCTGCTTGCAGGATCGTATCATAATAACCGCTTTGGCTATCTAATGTAGCTGCAATACCCCATACGCCTTTGGCAGGATCGGTCAATTTCTTAGACGCCTCAAGTAGGGAATTCCAATCCCACGTATCATCAGGATATTTCACGCCGGCAGCGTCAAACATTTCCTTGTTATACCATAGACCTGGTGTATCAAAATCTTTAGGAATGCCGTAGTTTTCTCCGTTCACTGTATATAAATCAACAAGAGACTGCGGATATTTGGTCATATCCAACCCATCCGCCTTAATTTGCTCGCTTATCGGAAGTAAGATATTGTTCGAGCCATATTTCACAATATTCGGACCATTCATCCAGAACACATCAGCCAAAGTTTCGCCAATGGCAGCGGTTTCAAGTTTGCTCCAGTATTGCTTGTTCGGCGTGGATTCAAGTTTCACCTCAATATTAGGGTGAGTACTATTAAACAGTTCGATCACTTTAGGCGTAGCTTTATCGTCAGCGCCACCCCAAGTAGCATAAGTAAGGGTTACTTTCTCATCCGTTGTCTCCGTCTCCTTGTTATTGGACGGTTGTTCGGATGTATTATTCGACGAATTAGATCCTCCACATGCAGTTACAACCATCATCATCACCAATAACATCATTACAAATAGATTTCTAGCCATCTTCGTTCCCCCCTCGGATAATATGAATACCGTTTCTTAACCCATTTCAGAAAACTATAGAAACTCAAATTGCATTCCGCCTCACAAGAAACCCTTTAGCCCCCCTTTCAAAGAAATTCGCTGTTGATTCCTCACCGGTCTGTCGACACTCAGAAGAGTATTGGGGCCAACTTGGATAACGTTTTCCGTGAAGGGAAAAAAAGAACTATTTTCTATTATAGTTCGAAGATTGCCTTACCCTCATTTCAAAAGGCAGTAAAATCTTTGAAGTTAATGGGTAACCACCCTGCAATTCATCGACCAACGTTTTTGCCGCAACCATACCGATTTCATATTTAGGCACATGAACCGAGGATAGCGGAGGAGACGTGTATTGTGAAAGCTCAATATTATCCATCGCGATAAAAGCGATATCTTCCGGAATCCGTAAATGATGTTCAAGGACCGCACGCATAGCAGGAATGGCAAGCAAATCGCTCGCAGACAACATAGCCGTGGGCAGGTCGCTCCCGTTATGCTCTATCAACCCGGTCATGTCTTCAAAGCTTTTATCTACTTTCCAGTTCGTATTGATGATCCATGAGGGGTTCAATGTAATACCCGCTTCAAACAATGCGTATTTGTATCCTTGAAATCTTTCCTCACTATCCAATTCGCCTGTATGCCCATGGCCGCCGACAAACCCGATCTTGCGATGCCCTTGAGCAAGGAGATGATCTACAGCGGTTTTAGCCGCAGATACCCGATCATAGTCCACCAAAGAAATACCATGACCTGAAGCGCTAATCCCTACGATGGCTATACGGGTTGACTTCAAGTAATTCAGGAGCTTTTCATTGATCCAGCCAATCACAATGACGCCGTCGATACGAATCTCTTGAACCATTTTGCGTAGAAGTACTTCATCACCGATCTCTTCGGGGGTATGGATAAAAGCAACTGTATATCCGAGTTCTATTAACTTTTTGTTAAATCCGGCTAGGATGGGAGAAAAATAAGGGTGATCCTCTCTTAAGTGAGATCCCGCTACGATACATCCGATTTGCTTGGTCGGTCTTACTTCTTCCTTCTGGTTCTTTACTAAACGCCGCGCCGATTCGTTCGGCTCGTATCCTAATTCCTGAACCGCTTGCCATACTTTCGCCTTAGTATCCGCATTGATATGTCTGCTCGTATCATTATTGATGACGCGCGAAACTGTGGAAACGGATACGCCGACATGCTGAGAAACATCCTTTAATGTAGGCAAAGCGCTAGCAACCCCTTTTTCCTGTTATATACCCAAACGTTATCCTGCGTTCATCTTATAATGCCTCCGCCTTAATGTCAACGCTTTCACAGTTCGGGTTAGATTAACCCGAACTGTTTACCGACATGCTGAAGACGGTCAAGTGCAAAGTTCAAATCATCCATCGTATGATTCGCCGTAATGATCAGTCTAACCCTGCCTTTATCCATTGCCACTGTCGGGAATACGATTCCCTGCGCAAAAACCCCTTCCTCCAGCAGACGGTCCGAAAACTTATTCGTCTTCTCCGGGGTTCCAACAATAATCGGGATAATCGGCGTTTCGCTCTCTCCCGTATCGAAACCAAGCTTCTGCAGTTTATCGCGGAAATAAAGCGTGTTGCTCCACAGTCGTTCGCTTCGCTCCGGCTCGTTCTTCAACACGCGTACGGAAGCGAGACATGCAGCGGCAACAGATGGCGGAAGCGATGTGCTGAACAGAAACGACCGCGCTTTATGGATAAGATAATCTTTCAGCAGCTGCGATCCCGCCATATAGCCGCCTACCGCGCCAATCGCTTTCGAAAGCGTACCGACTTGAATATGTACCCTTCCGTGAAGATTGAAATGATCTGTCGAACCTTTGCCGTTACGGCCTAACACTCCGCTCGCATGGGCGTCATCCACATAGACAATGGCATCGTATTTCTCAGCAAGTTGGACAATTTCAGGCAATGGCGCGATATCTCCATCCATACTGAACACGCCATCGGTCACTACAACTCGCGATCGGAAAGAAGCGCTTGCTTTCAAGCAATCTTCCAACTGTTCCAAGTTCTTGTGCCCATATATTTTGCGGTGTGCTTTCGTAAGCCGGATACCGTCTATAATGCTGGCATGATTCAACTCATCGCTAATTACGACATCATCCGGACCTAGAATGGATGATAATATTCCCTGATTCGTCGTGAATCCGGACTGAAACACCAAAGCCGCTTCTGTTCCCTTGAACTTTGCCAGTTCATTTTCCAGCTCATCGTGAATACGCAGTGTGCCTGTTATGGATCGGACAGATCCGCTCCCTACCCCGTATTGTTCAATCGCTTCAATGGCTGCTTTTTGTAAATCCGGATGGTTCGTCATACCCAGGTAATTGTTGGAGGACATCTGTAATATTTTGTTGCCGGATAGCTCCATCCACGTATCGGAACCGCTATCCCATATTTTTAAGGGCCTGTATCTTCCCTCGTTGCAGAGCTGTTCCAGCTCAGTGGATAAATGATCAAACTTGCCCATATTGTACTCCATCCTCTCTTTGTGCACTTCTCATACTATCCATGTATAAAAACGACTTTCCCGCAGCTTCCCGTTCTCATCAATTCAAATGCTTCTTCATACCGGTCCAACGTAAAGGTATGCGTAACAAGTCCGTTAAGGTTTAACCGCCCGTTTTCCAGCATCCCCTTCATCTGATACCACGTCTGGTACATGCGTCGACCGGTAATGCCTTCAATGCGGATCCCTTTGAAAATAATATGACTGGCCAAATCAAGGGATACCTCTTTCGTAGGAATGCCAAGCAGCGAAACGCGAGCCGCATTAGCCGCCGCCTCGAAACCATCGCGAATCGCCGCTGGATGGCCGGACATTTCGAGCACAACTTCAGCACCCTCGCCGTTCGTATGAGCTCTTATGACTTCCACCATGGATACTTCCTTGCTGTTCACGACCACATCTGCACCCATCTTTTTCGCCAGATCTAACCGGTATGGATTAATATCGACAGCCATAATCTTGCCTGCTCCGCATGCTTTCGCAACGGCAATAGCCATTAAGCCGATGGATCCTGTACCAATGACAGCAACCGATTTGCCGACAATATCCCCTGAGAGAACGGTTTGCACCGCATTGCCGAGAGGGTCCTGCAGGCAGGCTAACTCAAACGGCATATGGGGCGGATTATGGATGACATTACTCGCTTGCACGACAGCATATTCGGCGAAGCATCCTGGTGCAGTAATGCCAAAGCTGCGTGTATTCGGGCAAACATGCGCATTTCCGGTACGGCATGTCTTACAGTGACCGCAGACTATATGCCCTTCTCCTGAAATATGGTCGCCAATCCTTACATTCATGACTTGATCGCCAACTAATTCAACAGTACCTGCAAACTCATGACCGAACACATTCGGAGTGACGACCGTTTTCTCCGTCCAATCATCCCAATTGTAAATATGCATGTCGGTCCCGCAGATGGAAGTCGCTTTCACACGTACTAACACTTCATTCGGTCCAATTTCCGGCACCTGAACTTGCTTCAGCACCGCACCTGGGCCTCTCTCTTCTTTCACGAGCCCTATCATCGTTTTGCCCATTACAATCCCTCCTTTAGATCAACAAATTGCATCGATACAATATAATATACAATTGTATGTTATATTAGACAATATCATTTTATCTCTTTTTCCAAAAAAAATTGCCGTGGTATAGTGGTATACTATGAAAAGACTAAATATACGAAGTACAGTTGGAGGGTATGATGGATCACATACATAAAAAAGTAGGGAAAAATCTTTTGGCCATCCGCAAAGCGCGAGGGTTCAGTTTGGATCAGGTTGCCGAACTGACAGGTGTCAGTAAAGCCATGCTTGGTCAAATCGAACGCGGCGATTCCAATCCAACCATATCGGTACTATGGAAAATCGTAAACGGGCTGCGGATTTCTTTTACATCGTTAATCGAAGAAGAGAACCCCAAAATATCGGTCATTTCTAAAGATGATATAGAACCCTTTTTGGAACAGGACGGTAATTATCGGGTCTACCCTATGTTTCCATTTGATCAACGAAAGGGATTTGAAATTTATACGGTGCATATGGCCCCTGGCTGCAATCATATGTCCGAACCTCATAACGATGGCGTCGAGGAGTACGTTATCATTGTCCGAGGGAGCCTCGCTATCCAGTTCAACGATGAGGTTTACAACATTGCAGAGGGCAATGCTATACACTTTTCCGCCAATCAACCCCACTCGTATCACAACAAAACAGACCAGGAAATCTCTTATATTGCTATGATCCATTATTCTGCATAGGCTAATTGACCGATAGCATTTTTTTGCACGAGACAGTTTCAAGGCTTCCGCATGGCCAATTCCGGCCTGGTCGGGAGCCTTTTTCATGCCGAAGCAAAAACTTATCATTGTGCGAAATGACGCACGTTTGTAAAATTATGCGTATGTAAACGAGGTGCGGACGAACGGACCGGAAATGGAAGTTCGTCTGGCATAAAAAACAATACATCAAGGAAAGAAGGGCTCCTGATGAATTCACATGTTTCGGAGGTTCGGGCTAATCTGAAAGCGCTTCAAACGCCGACCGCGGCGAAACGGCTCTGGTTTGATCTGAAGCGCGATAAATATTTATATTTGTTAGCGCTTCCCGGCCTTCTCTATTTTTTGATCTTTAAATATATTCCGGTCGGCGGCTTGGTCGTCGCTTTCCAGAATTACTCGCCTTATCTCGGCATTCTCAAAAGCGACTGGGTCGGGCTGGAGCATTTTCAACGGTTCTTCTCCAATAAAGATTTCATCCTGCTGCTCCGGAATACGCTTGCCATCAGCTTGCTGAATATCGTCTTCTTCTTTCCGTTTCCGATCGTGGTATCGCTCTTATTGAACGAGCTGCGCAATATGGTGTTCAAACGCCTTGTACAAACGGTTATCTATATTCCTCACTTTTTATCTTGGGTTATCATCGCCGGTCTGACGTTCCTGATGGTTTCGGAGTCGGAGGGCTTGATCAATAAAATATTCGAAGCGATCGGCATGGACAAAGTAGGCTTCCTGACGGAGCCGGACTATTTCTGGGGCCTTGTCACGATTCAATCCATCTGGAAGGAAGCGGGCTGGGGAACGATTATTTTCCTCGCGGCTATTGCCGGAGTCAATCCGCAGCTGTATGAGGCATCTGTCATGGACGGTGCGAGCCGTATGCGTCAAGTGTGGCACATTACTTTGCCGGCCATTCGCAACGTCATCATCATTCTGTTTATATTGCGCCTCGGCTCGATCATGGATACGGGCTTTGAACAAATTTACTTGATGATGAACAACAACGCTACCGTAACCGAAGTGGCGGACGTATTCGATACGTACGTATTCCGGGCGGGCATACAGCAAGGCCAGTTCAGCTATAGTACGGCGATCGGCTTATTCAAATCGATTATCGGCATTACGCTTGTCACGATTGCCAATAAAGTTGCGAAGCGCTTTGGCGAAGAGGGCGTTTATTAGAAATCGGGCAAAAAGGAGATCAGCAGTATGAGAAGCAAAAGCTTATCCGGACGAATTTTCGATACGTTTAACGTTACCTTTCTCGTTATCGTATCTATCGCAACGTTTTTTCCGATCTACTATACAGTTGTGCTGTCGTTTACCGATCCGATCGAGTATTACAAGGAAAAGCTCATTCTATTTCCGAAAATGTGGTCGCTCGACGCTTACAAAACGTTGCTGACTACCAATACGTTTCCCAGCGCGTTCGGCATCAGTACCTTTCTGGCTGCCGTCGGAACGGCAATCAGCTTGATCGTCACGTCGGGGCTGGCCTACGCGGTATCCCGCAGACGGCTCCGCTTCCGCAGATTCATCATGTTCCTGCTGATGTTCTCGATCTTGTTCCAGCCGGGCTTGATTCCTTCTTACTTGGTCGTTCGGCAGCTCGGCTTGATCGACAGCATATGGTCGCTCATTCTTCCTGTCATGACGAGCGGCTGGTATGTGCTGCTGATGAAAGGATTTTTCGACAGCATACCTGACAGCTTGGAGGAAGCCGCTCGAATTGACGGTGCGAACGAAATCGGGATTTGGTTCCGGATCATTTTGCCGTTGTCGCTGCCTTCACTTGTGGCATTCGGCCTGTTTTACGCGGTAGGCTACTGGAATACCTACTTCAATGCGCTTATCTACATCAATGATTTCCAGAAATGGCCACTGCAGGTTGTGCTTCAGAACATGCTGATTGACCCTGCTTCCGCGACAGGAAATATCGATTTCCGTTCAAGCAAGCAAATGCCGACGGAAACACTCAAAATGGCTGCGGTTGTTATTGCGACCGTTCCGATCATGCTGGTGTACCCGTTCCTGCAGAAACATTTTGCCAAAGGGGCAATGGTTGGTTCTGTCAAGGAATGATCACAATATATAACATTCAAAATGGGAGGTTTGGTCATGAAAGTAAAGAAAATAGCAAGTTTATTTACGGCCCTGGTTTTGTCTTCGTCTCTCGCGCTTTCGGCATGCGGTTCGGAGGATAATGCTTCTTCCGGTGGTGACGGCGGCAAAGCTGCAGCTCCTGCAGATATCAACATCTCCGTCATCAGCTATGCGGACGAGTTTATCGACGATACGAACAGCTTATGGCAGGAATTCGAGAAGAAAACGAACACGAAGCTGAATATCAACTGGATTTCCGCGACGACGTTCGCAGACAAGATTAACGTTCTGCTGGCATCCGGCAATTTGCCCGACTTGACTTTCGTGGAGGACATTACGGCTGCGCCCGTAGGCCCGCAAATCCGCAACATGATCAAGCAAGGCGTGTTCTGGGATCTGACGCCGTTCCTGAATGACTATCCGAACCTTAGCTCTCCTGCCATGAAAGAAACAATCGAAAAGACCAAAATCGAAGGCAAAAACTACACGATTCCGCGTTATTACCCGAGCTACGGCGGCGGCGTATTTCCGATTCTGCGCAAAGACTGGCTGGACAAGCTAGGTTTGAAAATGCCGGAAACGGTTGATGAATTCTACAACACGCTGAAAGCGTTTAAAGAAAAAGATCCGGACGGCAACGGCATCGCCGACACGGTTGCTTATGCGGCTAACCCGGATTTCATCGGCTTCATGTATAACATTTTCAACGATACGCAAGGCGCATGGAAGCTGCGCGACGGCAAGCTGCATTCGATTCTTACGGAGGATGCCTCCAAGGAAGCGATGCTGTGGATCAAGAAAGCGTATGACGACGGCTTGTTCCCAGCCGACTTCGCGATCCTGAACTTCTCGCAAATCAACGACGTGTTCCAAAGCGGCAAAGCCGGCGGCGGCGGTTATGCGATGAACAATGCGTGGAGCCGTATCGAGCCGATTCAGAAGATCGATCCGAAAGCCGATCTGATGCCGGTAACGGCAATCGCAGGTCCAAGCGGCAACAAGTATACGCCATCCGGCGCTCCGTTCTACGGCCACTATCTGATTCCGAAGAAAGTGCCGGAAGACAAAGTGAAGAAAATTCTGGCGTTCATGGACTACGGTTACGGCGAAGAGGGCAACAAGCTGGCCCGTTACGGGATTCCGGGCGTTCACTACAAAGAGGAGAATGGCAACATCGTTCCGACGGAGCAAGCGAAGAAAGACAAAGTTACGACGAACCTGATGGATTCCATTTTCCATGAAATCAACGAATATTCGGCTGTCTTCGCGCAAGGCATGCCAGCGGACTTCTACGCCCGCCAGAAGCAAATCGTCGATGAGCGCAAAAACGTTAAAGTACCGCGTCCGGATGAAGGGCTCGTTTCCGATGCGTATAACAAATACTACAGCGAAATCAAGAAAAAGACGGCTGACATGCGCGTAAAAGTCATTCTCGGCAAAGCGACGCTTCAAGAGTACGACAAATACGTTGCCGATCTGAAAGCAGATCCGAACATGCAGCTGATTACCAAAGAAATGAACGAAACGTACCAAGCGTCCCTGAAAAAATAAGCATGATACATTAAAAGCGGCCAATCGCGTTAAGCGATCGGCCGTTTTTTTGCTGCCTTATTATTATTGCTGTAGTGCATGATCTATTGGCACTTGCTGCCCATACCATGCTTTTTTGGATGTCCAATCCGCTTCTCCTTGCCAAAAAGAGTCTTCCTCCGGTAATCCAAGCGGTAAAAACACGGTCGTACATAAATATAGGCTTCCTGTCGAAATATAGGCCTCCCCGATCTCTGGCTGGTGTCCGCAGAAACCTACACGCAACCATCCATTTTCGTCAAAAGTACCGGGCATTTCGATCATCCTTTTTATTACAGCGGTTAACGCACAGCGAACTTGTGCAGGCTGCAACGTTTCGTCCAGTTTATGTTGCAGCGACATCTGCGCCAAATGTTGAAAAGCTCCAAACCGGTAAGCTAAAGACCTGCCAACAACCGGAAAAGTTCCCTCCGGTGAAATGCTTCTTTCTTGAATTATTGCATACCTTTTAGCGCGTTTAATAACCCGTTCCTTCATCTGTTTCCAATCGTTTGATTCATTTTCCAACGTTTTCACGATATCGACAAGCATCGGTTGGATGACAAAACTGTTGTAGTAGTCCAAATGAAATTCCGGTCCGTCCCCGTACATTCCATCTCCTAAATACCACTGTTCATGCTGTTTAAGAGCGTAATCAACTCTCATTGGATCCCACTCATCTCCCATTTTGAACAAAGCTGTTTCGATCATGGCGGAAAATAAAAGCCAGTTGTTAAAAAACGGCTTACGAGTCCGAGTTGCCTTTAAAGCTTGTACTAAATTTTGTTGTACATGAGACTCCAGTTTGAAAAATAATTGCTGAGGTGCCCGTACTAAAGCATGGGCTAAGAAGGCAGCATCCACGATTGGTTGATAACCTTCTGAAAAATTCATGTAATCAGAAGAATCGGGATTGGTAGCCGCATCGATCGCCCGCCGAGATAAGTCTATATATTTCTTTCTCAATTCTCCTTCAGAACCATAATCAGATCCGGTTTCAAGCCAAGGAGCCAAACCGCTTATTAGTCTTCCGAAGGCTTCCAAATAAGTGTAGTGTTCCCGATCCTGACCGCTTGCTTCTACCGGCATCGTTTGTTTTAACTGTTGATTCGCTAAATTTTGAAGTACCGGGTCAGCAATATGACACATCGTATGCAGCCAATAAGTACGGTCTACACTCGTTTTTATTTTTTCTGTTTCCATTAATGCTCTCTCCTTACTCTCATACATCGTTCGTTCAGAAACAATTTTCTTTTACCAATACAACTTCCAATCTCTCGTTGCTCTTACAAGTGCTTCAAAGTAAAAATAGTCACCCCACAGGTTTGCTTCATTTACTCCCGAATCAGTGTTTCGATTGTACACACCTTGCAGCAATAAGCCATCTGCTTGTTCTTCATTCCTTGATGAGTAGTTTTCATATAGTGATTGTAAAATTTTAAAAGCAGCATTCTCGTAATACGTTTTCGTTTCATCGTTCTGAACCGACTTCGCTAATTCAAACAATCCGCAAACCGCAATCGATGAGGCGGAGCTGTCTCGTACTTCTCCACTTCCGTCTGAGAAGCATAAATCCCAATAAGCGACGAGATCTTCTGGGCATTGGCCAAGGAAATAGTTCGTTACTTTTAAGCTTCCATTTAATATTTTTTCATCATTCGTATAATTGAAACTGAGCGGAAAACCATATACACCCCACGCTTGGCCTCTTGCCCAGCATGATTCGTCGCTGTAACCTTGATGTGTTTTTCCAAATCGCGGATTCCCTGTCTCCGTATCAAAATAGTACGTATGATGCGTCGTCGCGTTTTCTCTTACGATATGGTCTAACGATTTCAATGCATGACGGTGCGCAGCATCCTTATATTTATCGTCTCCGGTAACTTCAGAAGCCCAATATAAAAGAGGCAAGTTCATCAAACAATCGATGATAATTCTTCCTCTTTGATTGGGATCGTTCAAATCCCCCCACGCTTGAATAATACCTGCCTTTTCGAAAAAACGGGTCATTAAATGATCGGCTGCTTTTAATGCAATCCCTTTTGCTTTTTCATTGCCTGTTATTTTGTAAGCTGAGACGCATGAAAGGGTATACAGAAATCCTAAATCATGCGTATCGATACCGATTTTTTTCTCCATTCGTTCGCCAAAGCTGTCAACATGAATTTCTGCAACTTTTCGGTACTTTTCATCGCCCGTCACTTCATAAGCGAGCCACAGCATCCCGGTCCAAAACCCTGTTGTCCAGCCAACATTCGCTCCAGCTTTCAAGTCTTCTCTATAGACCTTTCTAGGTTGATAGACGTTATTAGCGGTATGGTCATCGGGGAATTGATTTGTATACTTGTCCAGCTTCATATCTATTTTTTTCAATACAGAATGGATAGCTTCTTCAAATATAGTTGACATATGTTATCTCCTCCAAAACGTACAATGTTAATTGATTTTCTTTATTCTTTAATGGATCCGATCATAAAACCTTTAACAAAATATTTTTGCAGAAACGGATATAAGAAAAGGATTGGAAGCGTTGCAACAATAATTGTGGCATACTTAACCGTCTCCCCGATTGGATACCTGTCTCCGCCGGCTACTCCTGTTATAAAGTTATCCGTGCTGTTTGTTATCAGAATTTCACGCAATATGAGCTGTAATGGGAATAAATCCCTGTCACGCAAATAAATCATCGCATTGAAATATGAATTCCAGTGGCCTACGCCATAGAATAGCACCATTACTGCCAAAACAGGCAATGAGAGCGGTAAAATAATACGGAATAAAATCGTAAAATCGTTTGCACCGTCGAGCTTTGCAGCCTCTTCCAAACTTTCAGGAATCCCTTGAAAGGATGTTCTCATAATGATTAAATTCCATACACTCATCGCACTAGGGATAATGAGCGCCCATCTCGTATCCATCATACCTAAGTCATTAATTAATAGATATGTCGGAACTAAACCGCCGCTGAAAAACATGGTGAAGACGAGCATCATCATAATCGGCTTTTTTAACATGACATTGCGGCGGGACAATGCGTATGCACCTAAACTTGTAAGAAAGATGTTGATCGCTGTTCCGACTATCACATAGAAAAGAGTGTTGGCATAGCCAATTATAATCATGGCATTATTCAAAACCAACTCGTATGCTCTCAGACTAAAACCTACCGGTGCAAAAAGAATTCCTCTATTTTTTGCCAAAAGACCCGGATCACTAACGGAAGCAAACAATACATATAAGAATGGGTATAAAGTAACGAGTATTAAAGTTAACATAAACAATGTATTTACAAAATCAAATGTTTTTTCTCCTAATCTTTGTTTCATTTTCATAGTACTATTCCCCTTACCATAAACTAGTTTCACTGACTCGCCTGCTTATTCGGTTAGCTAAGATCAACAGCGTAAAATTAATGACGGCGTTAAATAAACCAACCGCGGCACTGAAACTAAAGCTTGCTTCCAAAATACCTTTACGATACACATAAGTGGATATTACGTCAGCTGTTTCATACGTCATCGGATTATACATCAAAATGATTTTTTCAAATCCAACACTTAACATAGAGCCCATTTGCAATATAAGCAAAATAATGATGATCGGCGCAATACCTGGAATCGTTATATGCAGCACTTGCTTGAAGCGGCCGGCTCCGTCAATTTTTGCTGCTTCATAAAGCGCTGGATTAATATTGGCCATCGCAGCAAGATAAATAATCGATCCCCATCCGATACCCTGCCATATTCCGGAACCTATATAAACAGTTCGAAACCAGTCGGCTTGTTGAAAAAACGAAATAGGCTCAAATCCGAAAGATACTAGAATAGCATTGATCAAACCGTCTATAGTCGTAAAATCAACAAGCATCCCGACGACGACAACGATCGATATAAAATGCGGCAAATAACTAATCGTCTGTACCACACGCTTAAACCACATTTTTCGTATTTCATTTAATAATAAAGCTAAAATGATGGGTGCCGGAAAGGCAAAAATCAGCTCGTAAAAATTAATTAAAAAAGTGTTCTTTATTAAGCGCCAGAAATAAAAGCTGTTAAAAAATTCGACGAAATGATTAAAACCGATCCATGGACTAGCCCATATTCCTTCGGTTGTATTGTAATTTTTAAACGCAATCTGTACCCCGTACATCGGACCGTAATGAAAAACGAGGTAATAAATGACCACAGGAAGAAGCATAATGTAAATGTATTTATTGCGTATAAGATCTTTTGCAAGCCTTTTCCAATAGGTCTCATTCGTACTTAACGCTGGTGATTTTGTTTCTCTTGTCTCCGTTCGCAACGTCTCCATTTCTAAAACCTCATTTCAGGTGATAGTCCGTATTATCCCGCACTAACTGCCGATAAAACCCCCACTTTTCCAGTCCCAAAAGTGGAGGATAATCGACAGTAAGAGCCCAGTGGAGGGTGAACAAACCTCTCACTGATTGAAGTTTCACTTTATCGTTTGTTGTATCTTTCTAAGGCGGCTTGTTGGATTTCGAGTGCTCTGTCAATGCCCATAGCCTTAATTGTTTCCGCGAACTCGTCAAATTTTGATAACGGTTCCTCACCCGTAATAAATTTATTGATCATCTCGGATTTATACGTTCCTACATCGTTCATGATTGATGCATATTCAGTACTATCCTCTTGGGTTGGTGTTACAATTGGCATGGCTCTTTCGTTAGAGCCTTTTTTCCAATTTTTAATCGATTCTTGCTGTTCCGGCATACTCGTATACTGCTCTGCATAAGCCTTAGCTTGAACGAAAGGTCCACTCCAACCGGCCGGAACATATTTCGCTAAAGCATCTGACATCGATACGCCTTCCGGATTTTTGATGATCTTCTCCGTATATGTCGGATAATCCTCAACCAGCTCATAGCTTTCTCCTTCAATACCGAAGTTAAAGAGCATATGTCCTTCCTCTCCGTACTTATAATCCAACCATTTAACGGTTTCCTCAATATTTTCATTCGATGTCGTGATCGCTGCACCAATACCGTTATAAGCTTTTTCCGCCTGATTAAACGGTGGAACCTCTCCTTCCTTATGAACAGGATAAGTGGCGCCCGTAAGTGAAAAGTCTGAGTTTTTATCGGCCATTAGCTGCATATAGCGCATAATACTGCTTCCCGTATACCCTATAAACGCTCCAAGCTGATTGTTAGTCACCTTAGCATCTTGAAGTTTACTGTCGGTCGCGATGTATTCATGATCGATTAGTCCTTCTTCATACCAATCATTCATGAGAGTCAAATATTCTTTATACTGAGGCTGAATAGGTCCGTATTCCACTTTGCCGTCAACTTGATAAAAACCGTTCGTAATTCCCCATGCTCCTACAAAAGCATTGAAAGTGAAGTTATCTTTATTAATTAATAAAGGAATTTCATCCGCTTTACCGTTTCCGTTCGGATCTTTTTCCTTGAAAGCTGTTAGAACGGTATGCCAATCATCGATCGTTTCAGGCATTTCCAATCCGAGCTTTTCCAACCAGTCTTTCCTGAGTACAGGCCCGAAAAACGTCATATTGACTTCATCTTGTCTTAAGAAAGGAAATGAATAAATACTTCCATCATCCGTCATAATCATTTTTTTCCATTCCGGATTTTCGTCTAACACTTTCTTCAAATTCGGTGCATGTTTGTCGATATAGTCGTTTAATTTAACGATCTTTTTTTCTTTAATATATTTTTCCGGACCTCCAGCAACCCCTGACCAGCCCCATTCAATGACATCAGGTAAATCTCCTGCAGCCATCATCAAATTAAATTGCTGCGTAGATTCAGCCGAGGCAGGATGTTTGAAATCGACTTTGACTCCGGTGATCTCCTCTAACTTCTTATACGCGGCCATTTCATTATAATTTTTTAACGAGTCAGGTCTATTATTTATGGTGAAATACGATAAAGAGGTGAGAGATTCGTCATTAGATTCACCTGGTTGTTTATCCACTTCCTCTGAACTTCTACACCCTATTAAAACGCTTACAATTAACAATAATAAAATTGACATTACGATGGCGGATCTTTTCGTTGCCCTTTTCCACATTTCTACTGACCTCCCTAATTCATTTTAAATTTTCGTATCGGTAACAAATCGAAATCGGACTGGACTTCGTTTGCCCCTGTGCATTTATCTTTGCATAACACCGTTCATTAGTGAATGGTACAACCTACTGATCCGCTATCCATATTTAAAATTTCAGACTTTCAATCCTTAATATCAACTTTCAATTTTTAAGATTTGTTCTATATTTTCCTGGAGTAATTCCTTCATACTTTTTAAATAAGCGTATTAATCCAATGTCATTGGCGTAACCTATTTTTATTGCAATCTCTGAAATTGTCAACTTCTTGCCCGCAAGCAGATTTTTCGCATATTCTAATCTTGCTTTTGCAATGTAATCCGTTATGTTCTCTCCTTTATTCTTTTTAAAGAATGAGGATAAATATTGAGGTGTAATGCTCAATTCATCCGCTATTGAAGTCAAACTCAACATACTGTCAGCATAGTTTTGATCAATATAGTCGGTAATAGAACTCAACAAACGAACATTGTTGTCGCTCCGATTCGACTTCATATACATACAAAGCAATTTATATATTTCTTCCATTTTGGCATGCATTTCCTCGGCCGTGTGACAGTTCGCAAGTTGTTGAACCGGGTCTGCTTGATCTTCAAAAATACTTTCATAATTTATATTAATGTCATTTAATATTTTGATAAGCGTGCTCATGACATTAAAAAAGAGACATTTCCCGTGTTCAAGAGATATATTGCGAGATTCAAAATTCATTTTAAATACATTGTCCAAAATTTTGTCGGCATTCTCAAAGTCGGCCGTTTTAATAAAATTCATTAACTGTAATTCCATTTCGATCGGGTAGTAATAATGATGCTCTGCATCTCGAATCTCGTGAAAGTATATGATTTTGCTTTGTCCTTTAATCATTCGATACTCGAGAGCTTGCAGCGCTTCTCTGTAAGATTTCCCAACATTATCTACACCTTCGCAAATTTCACCGATACCGATTGTTATGAAAATACTAAAACGTTTTTCAATGATTTCTTTTAACGTGTTGGCTATAGTGTCCAAATCCGTTCTTGCACTACTCATTCTTTCTTTGTTGAAATTTATTAACAGAGCTAACCGGTTTCGGTCGAGCTCAATACTATAACCGTTATTGCGATCATTTGCCAGCTCTTCACTCACGTTTTCTATAATAAATCTAATAATTGCCCACTGCTTTTCACATACGTCTTTTGCAAAGTGACTGCTGTCATCAACATCCACAACAAGAACGGCAAAATCGTCAGAAGTAAATGTAATATCCATAAACTCCAATGATTCACGATTTGAAGCTGATTGATCTACAAAGCCTTGAATCAATCGAGACAAAAAGTTCGCTTTTACTTTCGGCGTCTGTGCAGTCAAAACATCTCTTAGCTCTTTTTCTGTATCCCAATTAACTAAAAGCGTTTCTTCAATAAGATGATATTCATTGAAAGTGCGATCACTCTTTTTATCCCGTTTTTTTATAATGGATTGAACAAGATCTCGGACCGGAACATAATGACGATAAGCAAGTAAATAAGATGTAATTAAGCCGCCGATCAAACAAACGATTAGTAAAGATAACGCCCATGCTTTGACGGCGTTTACTTTTTGCATAAATAATGACTTCGGCACAATTGAAATGTATTTCCATCCGGTTTCTTTTGAAATGATATAAGACACCATCATATCTTGTTGGTCAACTTCACGTTCCAGCAAACCACTGTTGCCGGTAAGCCGTAAATCCATGCTATCCAATGAAAGCTCTTTTTCAGCAGTCGTCATTATTTTACGGTTATCCTTGTCTAAAATATAAATATCGCCGCGGTTTGCCCATTCAATGTTTTGCAGCATCTCTTTAATTTGTTGTTCGTGAATCAAAATAGCCAAATAGCCTTCAGGATGTTTTGTTTCTCCATATGGCAAAGGCTGTAAATATGTGATCATACGTTCAGGAGTTGAGGACATTCCAGTGAAGACGTTTGAAGAAGGAAGGTATGAATAGAGTTGGTTAACTTCAAAAAAACGATCTCTCCACTGCTCATAATCCATGTCTTCATAACGATAAAAAGAGCGGTAAAACGTTTGAGCGTCCGTTTTTGCCGATGAGGAAATGATCATATCTTTATCTGAAATAAAAACATAATAATCATGGATAAAATCATTTAAAACTCTATAATTTTCTAAATCATTCATAAAGTTTACGTACTTATATACACTTTCTTGATTAGCTAAAAATTTTGAATTTAATAAGAGCTGCAGTTTTGGATTAAACGATATTTGTGCCGACAATTGGGTTACTACATGAAGCTGATTATCCACTACTTGGCTTGTTTGCTTTAACAAAGCATAATTATTACGGTTGGCATTTTCTTTAATAACAGATTCCATTCGGTTGTAAAGAATCCCATTTACCGTTACAGGAAATAATAGAATCAAGATAAAGGACAATAATAGAGCTACAAAAACACTTTTACGATTATACTTTTTGAATCCCATTGACATTCCCCCTATAAGAGCCTATTTCAGAATAAATCATATTTGTATTATAACAACAGCGCATTAGCTGCAACAGTATGGAGCTGAAGTTAAGCGATTTATATGTCCGTACAAAAAAAAGAGAGAAGAGTTTTATACCGAAACTCTTCTCTCTCTTAGCTTGATTGCTTTCCTTTGGATTTGATCCAGGTGACCAGTGTTAGCAGCAGCACAGGAAACACATACGATATCGACACATAAAGCGGGTGTATCGTCGCTACCGTTTCTTCCCATTTGGTCATGCCTTCGGATAACAATAGGGTGAGCAGCACGATAATCAAAGCAATAGGAAACATGAGGATCCGGTTATCGCGTAAACGCAGCAGTTGCGACATGGCTAACGTCAGCGCATACAAGGTAATCGTAGCTTTCATGTATGATCCTGCGATTAAGGCCATCGCGATGATGGATTCGATTCTTTCGATGATATCGACAGCCTGGATAATGCGCGCAAACTGATACAGGGAGTATTTTCTTTCACCTGCCATAGGGCCGAACATCATAATCGTGCATACGACTGATATGATTAAAATGACACCGTTCATGACCAATGCCATATACATGGACTTGTTCAGCTCTTTGCTGTTTGTTTTGCGGACAAACGACAGCAGCATGACAAACACGATCACCTCTGCGTAAGGGAACCCGTAAGAAAAATACGCGCCATGCAGCACGGGTTTGATTCCTTGCGGCATAATGGGCAGCAGTTGATCCGGATGATAGTCGGGAAGCGCTAATAAGAAGATGATTACAACGAAGCAAAGCATGACCGTGATGATGATAATAAACATTCTGGCCATGGCTTCGATACCGGCCTGCGCGGTAATTGCGGCAGCTAACAGCACAATAAAGGAAAAGATATACATAGGCGTTTCGTCCATTAAAGAGCTGGTCATAAACAAGTCGACGTCGATTACGATACCGGCACACATATGGAACAGAAAGGACACGAAAGGAATCGATAGGAGGTAGGTGATCCACGTGCCGACCGCCTTACGGCTGTATTCGACAAAAGTTAAGCCGGGGTATTGCTTATTCAGATAAAGGACACAGCTTAGTAAAAGCCCTCCTATCGTGCCTGAAATAATTAGTGACAGCCACGCATCGTTTTTGGCGAAAGCGATTAGCGGTGCCGGAATATTGATAATGGACGACCCTGTCATGAACGTGAAAAATAAGAGGGACATTTGTCCCGCAGTGATGGATTCGCGATTTGTCAAGAAACTCCCGCCTTTAAATATCCGAATATCTGCTCCGCCGTATCGGATAACAACAGAGTGACAACCATATGCAGCTTCGGCATATCGATGTTGGATACATAGTCCACACTGAAATAGAGAGCGATAAGCATCAGCCCCCCGTAAGCCAGCCGTTCACGCTTCTGCTTCAGTTTGAGCCTCGGGACGTCATAAGCTAATATGAGCACAAACATGACAAATAGAACGAAAATTTTCTCCAGCACGGGTATCCCTCCTATTTTTCTTTAGACAAAACAGATTTGCCGACGGTCGTCCCGGTATTGATAATTTTTACATCTGTATGAATCTGTAACTGACTATTAGCAAAAATCTCGTGCCAGTCTTCCTTCATGCTTTTCCATAACGCGGGATGTCTGCGGTATATCAGATTGCCGAGGTTAATGACATCGGCTTTTTTCTTCTTCAGCTCCTCAAACGATTTCAGCATTTCTTGCTCGACGAATTCTTTTATTTGATTGATGAATTGTATTTCCTCTTCGCTCGTCGTTATTTTGGAACACTTGAGCTCGGTGATGGTACCTTCAATCGTTATGGACGCTTTCACCGTGACAGACCTCTGCTTGATCTCAGGAGAAAGCTGGGTGCTCGATGAAATAATTTGAACCGTTTCATACCTTTTCGATTTGCCATTCCCTTGGTTCAAGCAGGGGATTTCGAAAACTCCTCGTTTATACTCATCGCGCAGCATCAAGACGCTTTCCATATCCTTGGAAGACAGCTTCCCTATCATTTTTCCTTTTTTGAGAAGGGCGGCCCCCGCAACCGGAGTTGTGTATGTTATTTTTTTACTTCGGTAGAGGTAAGGGATCATCGCATCATCGACTTGCCCCTTCAGCTGAAATCCGAGATCAAGCAGGGTCACATTCGCCGTCTTTCCGGAATATTTGTAAGCTACTTCTTGAATGGTCAGCAGCTGCTGGCCGAGCGTATTCTCGATCAGCGGCTTCGTACTCATGTATTTGCCAGCCTTTCCTTTGGCAATATGGACGTAAGAAGTAAGGCGGAGCTCTTGATTGCGATAAAAAAAATCGAGAACTTCTTCGAGCCCTCTCTTCTTTGCGAACTCCTCCCCAATGACAATGATACGCAGATGGCTCCAATGGACTTTGCGCCCCATATGGAGAGTCAGGTCGCGCACGGTCTCGAACATCGATTCGTCCTCGGATTGAACGTTGAAGAACGACTCGTCCCCTCCCCTTTCTTTTAATCCGGGGTTCGGTTTATATAACTGTGCCGTCAGTCGAATATTGCCATTCCTGCCCTCGTCAATTCCTAAAGACATAATGAAGCTTCTTTCGGGAAGCTCCAATTTGTTCCAGCATCCCGTTGAAGAAAGGGTAACCAGAGCAATCAAAAGCAGCTTCAGATGCAACCTTCTCATCGTCTCGTCATCCTTTCTTTCGCGTAACCGGCATATGCATATGCCGGTTACGCGGCGAGCGCAAGAGGTGCTTTATAGGAGCGCGAATCAGCACATCAAGCAGCTGCCGCGGCCTGAGCGGAGCGACTGGAGCTAAATAAGGCTGGCCGAGCGAGCGCAAGGTAACCAGGTGCAGCAAGATGAAGAGCAAGCCGAACAAGAGCCCGAATCCTCCCAGAAGAGCGGCAATGACCATTAGCGGAAATCGCAAGAGACGAAATGCGATGGCCGCGTTATACTGCGGAACGGTAAAGGAGGCAATCCCCGTCAAGGCTACTAGAACGACCATGATCGGAGAGGCGATCCCGGCTGCGATCGCCGCTTCTCCGATGACCAGCGCGCCGACGATGCTTACAGCGGATCCGACCGGCCGGGGAAGCCTTACCCCTGCTTCCCGCAGCAGTTCAAAGAAGAACTCCATGATCAGCGCTTCAAAAAAAGCCGGAAACGGAATTCCTTCCCGAGCATCGACAATCGCCAGCAGAAGAACCGACGGAATCAATTCGGGATGATACGTGGTTAAGGCGATATAAATGCTCGGCAGCGTAAGTGCAATGATAACCGCCATTAACCGCAAGATCCTGGTTAACGATGCAATGATGGACCGCTGATAATAGTCTTCGCTTGACTGCAGCAGCTCGATAAACAAGCCGGGACAAAGCATCATCATTCCGGAGCCTTGACAGAGTACGACGATCTTTCCGTCAATTAATGCCGCTGCCACTACATCCGGCCGCTCGGTATATCGGAATTGAGGAAAGGGAGAATAAGTCGAATCCTCAATAAGTTCTTCAACATAAGCGACCTCCAGTATTTCCTTATCCTTGACGGTGCCGATTCGTCTTTTAAATTCAGCCAATGTTTCCGGATTTACACAGCCGTCAATGTAACCGTAAACGACTTCCGTTTGGCTCTCTCCGCCTCCCAATAAGGATTCCAGTTTAAATCGAGGAGATTTAATGCGTATCCGGATTAGACCGATATTTTTTTTCAGGTTTTCTACCGAGCTTTCCCGGGGACCGTAAACAACCGCTTCATTGACCGGTTCGGTGATTTGTCTGGTTTGGACGCCAATGGCCTGAAAGCTCAGCACTTTATCCCATCCGTCTATGAAAATGACGAGATTGCCGTTCAAAAGATTTACGACGGCTGTATCAAAATCATCGATAAGCATCGCGGTTTGACTTGAGACGCCATGTTTTTCAAAAAAGCGCATGAAGATCTCAGGTGTAACCTCGGTACCCTGTCCTATTTCATGGCTCACCAGATCCTGCAGCGAGGATTTCATGTAATTAATCTTATTATCTTCAATTAATGTATCAAAATAGACGGAAAAAGCCTCATTCCCGAGTTCAGGACCATACCTCCACGGCAGGAATACAAAGTCGTAACAATCTTTGAAGTTATCCATTATTTGCTGCCGGTTGACCTCAAGAATTTTCGATATCGGTTTTTTTTCGCCGCCGTTGTTTCCGGTCTTCTGATTATGTAAAGTCGTACTCGCCGAAGAGTTTTTACCGCTTGTTCCCCCGAGGGATCCGCCCTGCTCCATGTGCACGCCTCACTTTGTCATTTTTCCAGTAATGTATGTTTCGAACTAAACCATGCCCTGATACAAATATCATTATTGACATGAAGGAGATTGGATAAACAAAAGAAAGGGATACGTTTAAGTAAACGTATCCCTTTCTTTTAGAGGAGTTGGAGCCTTTATTCCCCAGGCAAAATAATATCAAACATCGTTCCCTTGCCAGGTTTGCTTTTAATTTGTATATGGCCATGATGGTCTTCAACGATTTTAAAACACATCATGAGTCCTAGTCCGGTTCCTTTTTCTTTTGTGCTGTAAAAGGGCTCGCCCAACTTCGGAAGCCTTTCTTTTGGAATGCCGCATCCCTGGTCAATAAAACGGATCAAGATATCACTCTTGTTTTTGTGCCTGACTTGGATGACGAGCAGCCCTCCGTTTGGCATCGCTTCGATTGCATTTTTAATCACATTCACGAATACTTGCTTGAGTTGATTTTCTTCACACATGATAGACTGGATATCCGGATCGATTTCCGTTTGGATTTGGACGTTATTCATAATGGCCTGGGTATCCAGAAGGGATAAGATATTATGGATCAGCTTTCGGATATCTCTTTGTTCAAAATGGATGACCTGGGCAGGTTTAGCCAGGAGCATAAACTCACTGACGATGTAGTTGATACGTTCAAGCTCCGACAACATAATGTCAAAGTAATCTCTATTTTCATTAGTTCTGGATTGCAGCAGTTGAACAAACCCTTTTATTGCCGTCAGCGGATTTCGAATTTCATGCGCAACTCCCGCTGCCAGTTGACCGACAGCAGAAAGCTTATCCGATTTTCTCAGCAGTTCTTCCGTTCGCTTGCGCTCCGTAATATCTCTGATTACGGTTTGGATAACGGATCTTCCCATGTATTCGTTCACTTTTGTGCTGCAGGCTTCAACCTCTATCACTTCCCCGTTCATACGAATGAACTTATATCCTGAAAAACCAATTGTACTCCCCATCGTTACTTGCTTGATATTATTTGCCGCTTGATGATGAAAGTCGGGATGGATGAAGTCAAATATCGATTGTCCGACAAGCTCCTCCTGACTCGCCGCTCCAACAAGTCTGATCCCCGCATCATTTATATAGACGAATATCCCCTCGCTGTGCACGGCGATTGGTTCAGGCAAAAGTTTAATGAGCTGACGATAACGTTGATCGTTTTCACGAAGCACCGTTTCGGCTTGCTTCTGTTCCGTCATATCTTTTATGATCAAATGGTGACCGACGATATCATTATTTACGACAAGGGGTACACTTGTCATGTTGAAATCAATTCGGTTCCCGGTTTTATGGATAGCTCCGATATCAAACTGTTTCGGTTTTAAATCTGCCGTGTCTCGAAAGTGCGCAGCCGATTTATCCCATTCGTCTTTTGCAAAAAAGTTTCCAACCCATTCATAAAGAAGTTCTTCCTTACGATAACCTGTTATTTTTTCGCAAGCCTGATTACAGCTAAAGATACGACCATTGAGATCACAGGAAATGATGGCATCGGGATGGTATTCAAAAAGCGACCTGTATTGCTGTTCCATTACCTTTCGTTCAGTCGTACATTTGTACCTCGTAATATCTGCAAATTGAGATATAAAATAGAGCGGGTTGTTCGCGTCATCATAATGTAGATTACTGCTTAGCATAACCCACACCGTATGTCCAAGTTTATGTATGTACCGTTTCTCCGTTTGAAAGAAAGAAATCTGTCCGTTCATCAGTTCCAATACATATTTTCTGCTGAGCTCGAGATCATCCGGATGGGTAATGGATAGAAAATCTAATGAAAGCAGTTCTTCTTCAGAATAGCCGGTTATATTGCAAAATGAACGGTTAACTTTCAGCCAACGTCCGTTTAGTGCAACAATGGCTACACCGTTAGTCGAATATTCAAATGCGTTACGGAAAATATCTTCACAAGGTTTATAGCTCATAGTATCCCTCACTGTTAATAAAACGTGTTTCAATATTCGACACATCATGTAATTAGTCCTGCAATACTTTGGGGCTATGATTTTTAGAGTCCATAACTATGAAAGGAGGTAATAGTAAAAAGGAGCATGAACGTTAGTCGTTCGCACCCCTTTTTTTGATATTATCCATCAAAAGAATGAACTGGTTTATTGCTGCTCATCTTCATAGTACATATAGATTTTCCAGCTTTCGTCGGGCATTTTCTTCAAATAGTAAATGCCGTCGGTTGCCACTTTTTCTTCTGTTTGTTCGTTATCTTTAGTGATTGTTGTTTTGAAGCTTCCGCCAGACGACTCAATCACGGCGAATCGATCTGTCTTCTCCAAGACCGTAAGCGTTTGTGCACTGATTTTCTCTATTTCAATTTCATATCCTTGAGTTACAAGTGCAATTAGTTCTTCTGAAGCTGAATGGCTAAGCGCAAAATAATAACCCGTATAAAATTGCGCATATACATCATCAAATTGATCGTATGTTTTATCTTTGATTACTTGGTTTTCCTTCTCTTCTGAATCTAAAACGGCAGTTGTGAGTAAACTGTCATCAGGTAATGCACTATTTTGCAAGTCTAACGCACGCTGCAGCATGACAACGGCTTCAGCTCGTTTCGCATTGGCGAAAGGCTTGAATTCCGTTTCACTGGCTCCTCGTACAATACCAGCTTGGCTTGCCTTTAAAATGGATGGTTTAGCATAATATTCGGGCACATCCGAGAATGGCTTCATTTCGCCTTCAAATTGAACAGATGAAGAAAAGGCTCTCACAACCATAGCGGCGATCTCTCCACGTTTAATAAGCTGATTTGGCCCGAACTTTGTTTCACTAATTCCGCCAACGATACCGAGGGAGCTGGCAACGCGAATCGGCTCGGAGTACCATTTTCCCATTTCAACGTCAGTAAACGTTTTTCCAGGCGCTTCGCTTGTCAACCCCAATGCACGAACCAAAATCGAAACAAACTCCGCACGGCTTATGGAATGGTTTGGCTTTACCGTTACGTTTCCTTCCAGATCCACATAACCCCGCAACAAATCTGCGTTTACGAAATTGTCCAGTTCATAATAAGCCCAGTGTTCGTCTATGTCTGTCGGAAAGTACATATCCAATGGAGTGAGTACGGCCGCTTTCACTTGTACGGAATGAAGAGGATAAACCAGAAGTATTGCTAAAAGTAAGAAGGTAAAGCTTCGAAAATAAACATTTTTCATTTTGATGATCCTCTCTTGGTTTAAAAATATTCTTCTACGAGAATATCAAAATATAATGGCCTGTTCCAGAGGAAAATTAAGGGTAATTTGCACATTGTCGGACGAATCTAATTGGAAAAGATCCCGCTAAACTTGACCGATTTGCTTCTTTAGTTTTACTTTAAACGCCGAACTTTTCCGCCAGCTTCTTGGCAAGTTCGTCATCCGAAAGGGGATTGCGGTGCGTATTCTCCAAGTTAATGTATTTCTCGGTATGCTACGCAGCAGCACGGATCGGCCACCTTGGCACGAACCATATCGTATTGTTTGCGCACGACGCTGAGACAACAATAGCTGCCATCTTCGCTCCCGGGATGTAAGTGATCACTTGTTCCATCAGGGTGGTACCCGACCATATAAAACAGCACAAATGTCGCTATCGACGCCTTGGATAGATAGAGCATAATGCTGAAAAACATTAGCTTGAAGCCTACTCGCCTTTTATCGCTGCGCCGTTTCCTCCAGCCACAAAATCGAGGTAACGCCGCGCGGGTAATACTTGCTGCCCGTGATCTCGCCGGAAATAATCTGATCGCTCCAGCTCCAAATCGACAGCTCGGGATGCGTCAGCCACTTCACGTGAGCCGCATCCGCCGCCCGGCCGCTCTCCTCCCACTTCAGCCCGAGCAGCTCCCGCGCCACGAATTGGCATAAGTAAATTTTGCTCAGCCAGCTGTTGTTGCTCGTGGAGGACAGCTTCCAGCCGCCGTCGTCGAACAGGCAGATGCCCGGCTTCAGCACATACTGGAGATGATTATACAGCGCCTTCATATATTCACCGAACCGGCCGTCACGGTCAAGCGACGCGTCGTTACCCGTCACATATGGAAAAATGAGCCCCTCGATGGCAGGTATGATTTTGGAGTCGTTGTTTTCACCGATAACCGCCGGGATATAGCCCTCATCCGCAACGTGGCTGACGATCGTCGCCGCGCACTTGTCTGCCTGGCTGCCCGCCGTCTCTGCCAAGGCGGCCTTGCCGTTCTCTGTGAAAATACGCTCCATCGCAACGTATGCCGCCCAAATTTTGCCGGCCAAATAAATGTTGTTGCGAGCTTGGCCGAGCGATACGTCCAGACTGTCATACGTCGTAATTTCCGCTCCGCCCATCGTCCGCGAGCTGTCGAGTCCCATAAGGCCGTTGCGTTCTTCCGGCTCGGAAGCGTCACGGTTCAGCATGCTGGCGAGGCATCTTTCGAATATTTCCAGGTTCGCCGCAAGCCAGGCCTGATCTCCCGTCTTCTCGACATACGTCGCCGCGCAAAGCACCCAGTTCACCAGCTGCTCGTGCGTCATATGCGAGAAGCAGCCATCAATGCCGTACAGCTCGTATGCCGAGTAGCCGGGACGGGACACGACGTTCGCCACGCCCATGTCATGGGTGAAGCTGATGCCGCCCGGGTACTCCGCGGAATCGCCCGGCCCCCGCACCGTATCCTCGTAGCTGTAGCGCTTCACGAACATGTCCAGCTCGTTTTTCACCGTCCAAGGATTCATCTTCAGCTCGTAGAACAGCTGGTCGACCGTCAGGTCGAACGTGTTCATCATCCGGTACTCGCCTTCGTTCACGATCCAGAACGGCTCGCCTTCGTAATCGAGCAGCTGCGTGGAGCCGTAATAGCTGCGTATCGAATGGTCCAGCATAAATTTCTGGTCGTCCGACAAGCTCTCCCGCTCGGTCATTTTGCCGGCTTGCTCCGCTTCTGCCGTAAGCCTGTCGAAGTGGGTCAACGCATGATCGGCCACCGCTTCCACATTAGGGAAAAACCGGGCATAGTAATAGGAAGCGTCAATGCCCGCCGTCACGTAGCCGCCCCTATAGAAGCAAATAGCGAACCGGTACGTCCGGAGCTTGCCAGGCTCCGTATCCATGACAAGCGAGCAGACCGTGCCGAGTCCGAAGGTCCAGTTCTCCTTCAGCTCCGCGCTCAATATATCCTCCATCGTAAAATGCTGAGCCGATACGACCGCCGGATTGTCCGATACGATCGCGAGCTGCCGCCCCTGACCGATGCCGGGCTTACGGCAAGTATCGTCCATACGGCGCATCGAGCTGTACGGATCCGTTCCCTGGAAACCGAAAAACGCGCGGCGCTTTTTGTCCGAACGGGTATTGTCCACCGTAAGCTCGGCGAACACCGCCGGAATGAGCGCATCCTTCAGCTCATCCTCGGACGCCGCCATCGGATCCGGAACCGGACGGACCTGCGAGTAGATGCGGAACGTCAGATCACCCGACTGCCAGGTGTCCGTCGTTAAGCGGAAATCGCGCTGAACCGCATGCTGCGGCAGCGGGTACAGCAGCTTCGGCTTATCCGGTTTCGGATCTGGATTCTCGATATCGTAGCGCCTGCTCTCGTCCTCTTCCCGCACGTCGTGGAACGGAAAGGTGTCGAAGCCGGATGCATCGCCGCGTTCCAGGCCGATATATATATTTTGCTTCGGCGGCTTGGCCATTTCAATGTCAAAACCGCCGGAAGCTCCGGGAAAACCTAAAGTAAAGCTGGAGAAAGCCCCGATCGGGGAATGGTGCGCGTTAAAAAATTCGTTTCGTGCCATGATAGGTTCAGCTCCTTCATAGGATTTGTTCTACTGCCATCATACGTGCACGGCGCCGGTCGATACAGGTCCAAATCGGACCTAAATTTGTACAAATCGTTCCCGGGGAACGCTGCGCGGATATGCTATACTGGACACATCCTATTAAGCGAGGAAACGATGATGAAAAACCATCTCCCCTTCGGACGCGAAAACAGCATACAGGAGCTGATGACGCCCGATCTCCAGTTTGCGTTTCAGATCGTGGCCGCGCATAAGCGCGCCGTGAACGGGCAATGGAGCTATCCCGAGCATCAGCATACGATGTTCGAGCTCAATATGGTGCTGGAGGGCCAGCAGACGATGCACGCGGAAAATTCGGCTTACTTACAGCAGGAAGGTGACATCCTTTTCCTTCCGCCCGGCGTTGCGCATGCCAGCGGCGGCTCCCCCGCCATGGAGCCGATGACCTATTTCTGCCTGCATTTCGATATCGACGACCTTACGCTCCGCAGGAGCCTGATGGGGATGCAGACGACGCTGCTATCCGCATCTGACGGGCTCGCTGCCACCGCCATTAGAGCCGCGCTCGACAACATGCTCATTTCCCTCGCTTATGCCGAAACCGGCATGCTCCGGGACAAACTGACCTTCCTGAGCGATACGTTCCGGCTGCTGTCCGCTTTGACGAATTGGGCGATGGACGGTGAAGCTGACATCCTGCAGGAAACGAATGCTTCCGAGAACAAAGTCGCGCTTGCCGCGGCAATGGAAAGGGAGTTGCGCGCCGGGGCAGCCCTCAACCGTTCGAACGAAGAGAAAATCAATATTGAAAAAATGGCCGCTAAGCTCGGCTACAGCCCGGCTTATTGCAAACGGGTGTTTCAGCGTGTCTACGGCATGCCACCCCGCCAATACTTGACAGGCCTCATCCTTCGGCAGGCTAAGCTGCTGCTGATCGATACGGAGCTGACCGTCGAGGACATTGCTTATCGGCTCGGCTACCGCGACGTCTCGCATTTCAGCAAGCAATTCAAGCGGTGGATGAACCTTTCTCCTGCGGCGTTCCGCAGGCTGACTCATTCGCGATGACAACAAGAAAGGCTGTTCTTCCGGCATCGATTGATGCCTGCGGACAGCCTCTTTCATATTCCTGCTTCGTTCCTTTACAAGATCAATGCAGGGTTGAATTATTATTCTAATTGTTGTATATTTATACAATACATTGAGTAAACGGGAGGCTCGTCATGATTCAAACGGAAAATTCGATAACGAATGATTTGCTCGCAGTTGCGGAGAAGTCGGTGTTGTTCACGGCACGACGGCCTGACATCGTGATGGAGCGCGGCGAGGGCATGTTTTTGTGGGATACAGAGGGTAAACGTTATTTAGATTTTGTCGGCGGCTGGGCCGTAACCAGCTTGGGGCATTCCCCAGCCGTTCTGCAGGAGGCGCTCTCGCGACAAGCTTCAACGCTCGTCCATGCCAGCTCCGGTTACTATAATAAACCGATGATTGAGTTTGCATCTCTGCTTACCGGAGTGAGCGGAATGGATAAGGCTTTTTTCGCAAGCAGCGGCGCCGAGGCGAACGAAAGCGCGATTAAGCTGGCAAGAAAGCATGGAGCGGTCTACATGAACGGGGCATACGAAATCATTACGCTCGCAAACGGCTTTCACGGCCGCACGCTCGCCACGATGTCGGCAACCGGCAAGCCGCAGTGGAAGGAGCTGTTCGCGCCGAAGGTAGACGGGTTCAAGCATGTGCCGATCAACGATCTCGATGCCTGCTTTGCCGCCGTTACGAACAATACGTGTGCGATCATGCTCGAGCTTGTACAGGGCGAGGGCGGCGTGAATGCTGTGGATGAAGCTTATTTGTACGGCTTGCGGAAAATTTGCGATATGTACGGGATGCTGCTTATTTTCGATGAAATTCAGACGGGCATGGGGCGCACGGGCAAGCTGTTCGCATACGAACATTACGGCATAAATCCGGACGTTCTGACGCTCGGCAAAGGCATCGGCGGAGGTTTCCCTTTGTCGGCCATGCTCACGACCGCCAAATACGATTTGTTCGAGCCGGGAGAGCAAGGCGGCACCTACTGCGGCGCGCCGCTTGCGATGGCGGCAGGCTATGCGGTGCTTCAGGAGCTGCTGGAGCGGAATTTGGCAGGTCATGCTGAAGTACAAGGCCAGTATTTGATCAATGGATTGCGAAAGCTCTCTCTCGGCTTCCCTATTTCGAACATCCGCGGCAAAGGACTGCTGCTTGCTTTCGACGTTCCAGAAGGTACAGGGACAGAGCTTGCAGCTATTTGCTTGCGAGAAGGCTTACTGATTAACTCGCCTCATCCGGCAATGATACGGTTGGTGCCTCCTCTAATCGTGACAACAAGAGATATTGATGACATGCTGCACATCCTTCGTCGTGCATTCGAGCAACTGAATACGCAATAAGAAAAAGAAGGTCGCTCTACAAGCCGCGACCCAAGCTCGTAGTGAGACCTTTCATTTCAATCGCCTTAGAACGCGATCGTATTCAAATCTTGGTTTTCATATAAACGCACAACATCAATCGGCCAATAATGCGTTCCGCAGCATCAATTAGAAATCCGTTTCTTTTAAATTGGGCAATCTGTTCATCGGTTATTCTCATTATTAAATCCTCCTGGTTAAGCTTCTTAAATGCTAGGATTCATCTTACAATTAATAGGAATTATTAAAAATCTAATATTATGTCGAATATTTAATAAATCGTGCTGTCATGACCGTAAATTGCGAATGATGGATAAGCCGCTCCGCATATTCTAGTAGATCGATTCTGAAATAACGCAAGTATACGACCAAATTGTAACGGACCGTAAATAACCTCATGTTAAACGAAAACAGCTCAATGAACGGCCTGTCGCCTGCCGGATTATCAACGTGTAACGGACATGAGAGACACTAATTCAAAGAAAACCACTGTTATCGAAATCTAACGGACGTGAGGAACGTTATTTCCAATAAATCAAAGGGAATATGGCAAAAATCGGTCCCATAAGACTTCTCATGTCCGTTAGATTTTTCAAATACCTCATTTTGGGATGATAACGCCTCTGACGTCCGTTAAACCGTTAGCCTACGGAGCAAAACGCGGGCTAGCTGCTCGTTCCGTAAGAACACTGTTTCCGGAACATTCTACTAGTTAGGATTGGAATGCGCCGAGCAGCGGGAGGGCTATCATACTGCTTGGAAATGGAAAGAGTTTATCACCTTCGAATTAATCGGCGGAACGGCGTTTTATTTGCTATGCCGAAAAACGGCTCATTCGGAGCTGTTCGGCATAGCCGCTAATATAGCCGGACCGCAAATGCTTAAATATATGATGGCCGCCTACAGAATGGAAACAAAAAAACGTTCCGCAGCTCCCTCCAAGCCGGGGGAATTGCAGAACGTTCCTGATCTTTAGAAGCCGAAATAGGTTTTCGCGTTGCGATAAGATATATTTTGCACCATATCGCCCAGCAATTCCATATCCTGCGGCGCCTCGCCGTTTTCGACCCATTCGCCGAGCAAATTGCAGAGCAGCCGCCTGAAATACTCATGTCTCGTGTAGGAGAGGAAGCTGCGCGAATCGGTCAGCATACCTACGAAGCGGCTAAGCAAGCCAAGGTTAGCGAGTGCATTCATTTGGTCCAGCATGCCATTCTTCGTATCGTTGAACCACCATGCTGATCCCAGCTGAATTTTTCCCGGAACGCCTCCGCCCTGAAAGCTTCCGATAATCGAGCCGAGCACATCATTGTCCTTCGCGTTAAGCGAGTACACGATCGTCTTCGGCAGCGCATCATCCGTATCAAGCGCGTCGAGCAGCTTCACGAGCGGATAAGCTACGGCACTGTCGTTTATGGAATCGAAGCCCGTATCCGGTCCAAGCTTGCCGAACATGCGGGAGCTGTTGTTGCGTGCGGCGTTAATATGGAACTGCATCGCCCAGCCGCGCTCGGCGTACAAGCGTCCCAAGAAAAGCAGCGTATACGTTTTGTATTGCTTTTCTTCCTCTAAGGTTACCGCTTCTCCATTCAATGCCTTGGCAAAAATTGTCGCGGCCTCTTCCTTTGTCACCTCGGCATATGCAACGTAATCGAGCGCATGATCGGACACCTTGCAGCCGACCTCGTCGAAAAACTTCACTCTCGCCTCCAGCGCGTCAAGCATTGCTTCATAGCTGTCCAATTTAGCTGAAGCAGCCGCTTCAAGCTTGCCGACCCATTCCAGAAATGTCGGCCGGTTAATTTCGAGCGCCTTGTCCGGACGGAACGACGGCAGCACCTGCACATTGAAATCTTCTAATTCTTTAATCGCGATATGGTATTCCAGCGAATCAACAGGGTCATCCGTCGTGCAAATGACCTCTACGTTTGACATTTTGATCAGATCGCGCGCTTTATAGCTTCCGCTTGCCAGCTTCGCGTTAACTTTCTCCCAGATCGCCGGCGCGTTCTTTTTATTAATAAGCTCATTAACATCGAAATAGCGGCGAAGCTCCATATGCGACCACTGGTAAAGCGGATTGCCGATCGTTTGCGGTACCGTTCCCGCCCATGCCTCGAAACGCTCATAATCGGTGACACCCCCGCCGCCCGTTACATAACGTTCCTCCGCGCCGTTTGCGCGCATCGCCCGCCATTTGTAATGATCGCCGTAGAGCCACGCTTCCGTAAGATTCGCAAAGCTCGTATTCTCGTATATTTGCTGCGTACTTAGATGGCAGTGATAATCGATGATGGGCATGTCCTTGGCAAAATCATGGTATAACCGTCTGGCCGTTTCGTTCGTTAACAAAAAATGATCGTCCATAAAAGGTTTCATTCCGGCTTTCCCCCAATACGCTATTTGTGGAAGCTCACTAAATCTTCGATCTGAACCGCCTGCCCCGTTTGAATCGAACGATTCGCCGCGATACCGGTCAGAATGGAGCGTGCTCCGTCAACATGATTAGCCGCTCGATTCCACTCATCCTTCACAGGCGTACCGAACAAATCGTTCAGCAATACCGGATCGCCGCCGCCATGGCCGCCTTTACCTTCCTCGACCTCGGCCTCATACGGCGCCGCGAACATCGGAAACACCTTAATCGTCTTCTCCTTGAGCGCACCCTCCTGCGATTTTTCTCCGCCGGAATTGACGTAGGACTGCTCGACGATATTCATTTCGATGCGCCCCTTTGTACCGTTGAACGCGATGCGATAGCCTTCCCAAGGCAAATATGCGTTTAACGAATACGTCAGGATGGCATTGTTTTTGTAACGGACGAGCACGCCCATCGTATCTTCGATATTGATGCCGTCACCGAATACGCTTTGATCGCGGCGATAGCCGTCTTCATGCTCCGCATCCAAATACATCGCCTTCAAATGCTCATTTTTATCCAAGTGTAGCGCAAAAGGGTCGTTCTCGGCAATCGGATTTCCCGTCGCGCGCTCATAAAATTGCGTTTCGCCGCGCTGCTCGGCGTTTTCCCTGCCGTAGAACAAGAGATCTCCGAAGGCAAACACCGACTCCGGCTGCGAGCCGATCCAGAAGTTCACGAGATCGAAGTGATGCGTTGATTTGTGTACGAGCAAGCCGCCGCTGTTTTGTTTATTCCGATGCCATCTGCGGAAGTAGTCGGCTCCGTGCTGCGTATTCAACAGCCATTCGAAGTGTACGGATGTGACCTTGCCGATCGTTCCATTCGCGATTAGCTCTCTCGCCTTTGTATGATGCGGCGCGTAGCGGTAGTTAAACGTCACGCGAACGTTGCGCCCGGTCCGCTCGACCGCGTCCAATATTTCTTGGCATTTCTTCTCGTCTACCGTCATCGGCTTCTCTGTCACCACGTCGCAGCCTAGCTCAAGCGCGCGAATGATATACGTATGATGGGTACGGTCCATGCTCGTCACGATCACCGCATCCGGTTTCTCCGTCTCGATCATGCGATCGAATTCATTCGATTTGTAGGTTTTTACTAATTCATGCTTATATTTGTTAACTAATATGCTGTTCGCATAGTTCATTCGGGTCTGATTGATATCGCAGAATGCAAGCAGCTCCGACGTTTCCCTGAAATCGGTTGCAAGAGCGCCGTAAAAAAATTCGGCCCTGCCGCCGCTGCCGACCAAAACATAACGTTTCTTAGACATACAATAATTCCCCCTCCGGTTTTCTTACCTTCATATTAACGCATAGGAGTGATATAATTCTCGTCATATCCTGCTTGTTTTTCGAAAAACACCGCTTATTTTGCGTTTTAAATGAAAGGAGCAGATCTAAATGGTCTTTCAAAAGGAAACCTTCAGCTACGGCTCCACCTCCGAGCTTTACATCGAATATATGAAGCGTTCGGAGCCTTATACGATGGAAGAAGATCATTATCATGACTATAACGAAATCTATTACATGCTGTCCGGCAGCCGGATCTATTTCATACGCGACCGTTCCTATTCCGTCGAGCAAGGGGATCTCGTATTTATTAACAAGCATGAGCTACACAAAACGATGCAAGCGGGCGAGGCGGCTCACGAGCGCGTCATCATTCATTTCCACGATGCCTATATAGGCTCTCTTTCCGCAAAGCATAAAGATTTTCTGCTATCGTCGTTCCAGCAGCAAAGCCATATCATTCGATTGCCGCGTCAGGAGCAGCTTGCTGCCGAGCAGGTCATGAGGCGAACGCTCGCGGAAATCAGTCAGATGCCATCCGGTTATGAGCTCTATCCTAACCACGCGATTACCGAGCTGCTGCTGATATCAGCCAGATACCTGCAGCAGAATAAACCCGCTCCTCTCCATAATTCAACGCCCATGCATGTGAAAATATCGGAGGTGATCCGCTATATCAACGCTCACTTTGCGGAGCCGCTTCGGCTTGACGCGTTAGCCGGGCATTTTTTTATCAGCCCCTATTATTTGAGCCGCATGTTTAAGGAAACGACCGGCTTCACCTTATCCGATTACATCATTTTAACGCGTATTAAGGAAGCGCAGCGCCTCCTTCGCGAATCGGAGATGAGCATAACGGATATTGCCGCGGCCGTCGGCTTCGATAACTTCTCCCATTTTGGCAAGACGTTCAAAAAAACCATTCGTGTATCCCCCCGCGATTATCGTAAAAACTATAGATAATCGCGTTTACATGTCGTAATATCTTATATTGATAGTCATTAAATTACACTAAAAATAAGCATGTAAATATGATAGATTATAATCATTGTCATAAATCTATACACGATATCAGGTAAACCATTTTGAACGTGTGAGGAGAGACGGACCTATGATTCGCATTGGAAAAATTAGCTATTGGCATGTGCACGCATGGGATTATACGAAACAAGCTCAGGAGCACCCGGGTACGGAAATCGTCGCGGTATGGGATGAAATCGCTGAACGCGGGCAAGCCGCAGCGGGGAAGCTGGATGTCCCTTTCTATTCCAATCTGGACGAAATGCTGAACCGGGATGATATCGATGCCGTTATCGTTGACGCGCCTACCGCGATGCATCAAGAGGTGATGGTTGCTGCCGCAAGAGCCGGCAAGCATATTTTCACAGAGAAGGTCGTTGCCGCAACACTGAAGGAAGTTCATGTTATACTGGATGAGGTAGCCAAAAACAAGGTCAAGCTAACCGTATCGCTGCCGCGCTTAAATGATGGCTATACCCTTGCCATCCGCGAGATTTTATCGCAAGGCTTGCTTGGCAAAGTGACGCTCGTACGTGCTCGTTTGTCGCATAACGGCGCTACGGCAGGCTGGCTTCCTGAGCATTTTTACAGCTTGGAGGAATGCGGCGGCGGCGCTTTAATCGATTTGGGCTGTCATCCTATGTATTTGACCAGACTGTTCTTGAACGAGATGCCTAGCGAGGTATCGGCCCATTTCGGTTATGTAACCGGCAAGCAGGTCGAGGATAACGCTGTTTCGGTATTATCCGTTCCTTCCGGTGCCGTCGGAATCGTAGAGGCGGGCTTCGTTAATAATCATTCGCCGTTTACGCTGGAGGTACACGGTACGGAAGGCACGCTGCTTTACGGAACGCCGGACGCCAAGCTGCTGCTTCGCACATCTGCCGCAGACGGCAAGTTATCGGAGCAGTGGACCGAGCAGCCGATTCCCGCCGCCAGAGAAAGCGCTTTCCACCAATGGGTGCAGCATATCTTGAACGACACGACAGCAGACGAAAATATTAGCTTAGCCGTAGATTTAACGAAGCTGATGGAAGCATCGAACCGTTCCGCCGGGGAGCATCGCTCCGTAAGAATAGACGAGTTGAGCGAATAAGAAGCTGCTGGTTGGAAAATACTCCCAGGAGGTATCGGCATGGTTAACTTTCCTTATGAGGTGATGAGGGAACGCCAGGATGCGCTGGAGCGTCTGGAGCTTCGGATCAGGTGGGGACAATACGACATTCACGTCCTCCGCTTCCATTTAACGCAATTTCCTCCCGGCCGGACCGTCGGATTTCATAAGCATGCGGAATATGAATTTCATTTCATTCCGCAGGGTAAAGGAAAGGTCATACTAGTCGATCAGGAGTATCCGCTCAGAGCCGGCATGTTCTATTTAACCGGCCCTGATGTGATGCATTATCAAGAGGCTGACCCCGTAGAAGCGATGGATGAGCTTTGCCTTCATGTCGATATTATCGACCGAACCGGGCAAGACGGCGGCGATGCTTCTCATTCCTATGATGATTGGGAAGCGGCCGAGGCGCACGATTGCATGGAGAAGCTAAGAACGCTGCCGCTATTTCCAGCGTCGGATCTGCATCAAGCGATGCCGCGGTTTCTTGAAGCCTACCAGGCCTGCAGCGATAATATTGTCGGCAGCTATACAACCATTAAACAAACGGTCATTCAAATTTTGCTGCGGGCCGTTCGGGCTTACGATACCGCGAATGAGCAGAAGCAGTTTCCGACGCGGGATATGAAGGCTTACCGTTACCGGCTTGCGATGGAATACATTCATGCCAATTTTGACGGCTCCATCACGCTTGAGGACGTTGCAGACAAGCTTAATCTGAGCACTCGCCATATTCAGCGGTTGTTCAAGGAGCTCCACAACGGGCATACCTTCAGCCGCATATTGGAAGACATTCGGCTTGCCGTCGTTTGCCGCGAGCTGCATGACACTGAGCAATCCATCGAGCAAATTGCCAAGCTTGCCGGGTTTGCCGGCGGCAATTACCTGCACGCCGTATTTCGGAAGAAGTTCGGCGTAACCCCTTCCGTTTATAGGAAGAGCTCGCGCGAAAGAAAACCACAATAACACTATCCATGAAAACCTGGGAGGATTTGAACATGTCGAAAATATATAAGCTAGCTATTATTGGCTGCGGCGGAATTGCGAACGGAAAGCATTTGCCCAGCTTAAAAAAACTAAGCAACGTTGAAATCGTAGCTTTCTGCGATATCGTCGAGCAGCGCGCTATTGATGCAGCGGCCCTTTATGGCGCTGAAGGCGCGGAAGTGTATACCGACTATAAGGAGCTGCTGAGCGACTCCACCATAGAAATCGTTCACGTCTGCACGCCAAACGACTCGCATGCGGATATTTCGATCGCAGCTCTAGAGGCAGGCAAGCATGTCATGAGCGAGAAGCCGATGGCGAAGACCGCTCATGACGCGCAGCGCATGGTCGAAGCCGCGCGCCGTTCCGGCAAGAAGCTGACCGTTGGCTACAACAACCGTTTCCGCCCGGACAGCCAGCATTTGAAAAAACTTTGCGAGGCAGGCGAGCTCGGCGATATTTATTACGCGAAGGCGCACGCCATTCGCCGCCGCGCCGTTCCGACATGGGGCGTTTTCCTTGACGAAGAGAAGCAAGGCGGCGGACCGCTTATCGATATCGGTACGCACGCGCTCGATTTGACTCTTTGGATGCTCGACAACTACAAACCGAAGGTCGTTCTCGGCACCTCGTACCATAAGCTTTCGCAGCGCGAAAACGCCGCAAACGCATGGGGTCCATGGGATCCTGCCAAGTTCACGGTAGAGGATTCCGCTTTCGGAATGATCGTTATGGAAAATGGCGCTACGATCGTGCTTGAATCCAGCTGGGCGCTCAACACGCTTGAAGTCGACGAGGCCAAATGTACCTTGTCCGGAACCGAGGGCGGAGCAGATATGAAGAACGGTCTCCGTATCAACGGAGAGAAGCACAGCCGCTTGTTCAAGACCGAAGTCGACTTGAAAGCCGGCGGGGTCGCATTCTACGATGGCAAAACGGAGAGCGATGCCGACCTCGAAATGAGAATGTGGCTGAAGGCGATCGACGAGGACACTGATCCAGTCGTTACGCCGGAGCAGGCTTACGTCGTTTCGCAAATTCTTGAAGCCATCTATGAATCGTCGAAAACCGGCAAAGCCGTTTACCTATAATCAGTCTGCAGCACGCAGTAAAGGCCGATCAAGCATGAGCTTGATCGGCCTTTACGCATAAATAGGCATTAGCTCCGGCCCGCCCCCAGCGGATAATCTGGACCGAAGAGTAACCCGTTTGGAACGCCAAGTAGAGCGATTTTCCAATGAAGTCGATCGTCTCCGCAGGCGCGTGGACCGTCTGGAACAGCAAAGCTAGCCTCAACCACCGCTCTTCAAGAATGCAACGAAGATTGAGGCAACAGCTACGACTGAGACAGCGGCGAACGCTGATCTTTTGGAAAGTGAAACGGTTATGCCAAGCTTCGTGCGAAAAATGCTACAAATGCATCGGATTACCATTATGGTCAATAAAGAGCGTTTCCGCAGTCGCCTCTGTCACTCGTTCCACAATGTTAAGTATGCCAACGGCAGCGGCGGCAGCATCGCCTGGCGCCTTCTCGCCGCCCATATCCGTTCGAATCCAGCCCGGATGCAGCGCGTGCACCAGAATGCCTTGCGGCGCAAGCTCCCGGCGGAGTTGCGCCGAGAACATGTTCAGCGCCGATTTCGAAAGCGCATAAGAATAATCCCCGCCGTATGCTCCGGCAAAACTGCCCGCTTCAGAGCTAATATTGATAATGCTCTGCTTCTCGCCCACAAGCAGAAGCGGCAAGAAATGCTTAAGCACGCTCATCGGGCCAAACAGGTTCGTTTGAAACGTTTGCTCCACTTGCTCAAAATCCAGCTGCTCGAGCTTCTGATCCCGTCCAAGCAAAATCGCCGCACTATTAATAACGGAATCGAGCGCTCCGAATCGGCTTGCCGCTTGTTCGTAAGCGTAGCGTACGGAATTCTCATCCGTGACATCGAGCGGCAGAATCGGAGCGGTCCAATGAAGGCCAGCATGACGATAATGGTTAGCATAGATGAGCCGAGTACTACAAGCGGGTTTTCCCGCAAGCTGCCCCATAAATCCGATCCGCCCCTTGAACGAAGCGAGCTTGAAAGCGCCGTCCTCATGACCATTCCCCTCTCCGGTTACGAATGCGCGGATCGAGCAGGCCATAGCTCAAATCGACGACCAGGTTAACCCCTACCATCAGCAGCCCCGTCACCTCTTCTACCAAGTCTATGTAAGAAAAAAACGACTGAACGTGATCGCCCAGTCGCTCTATTTCTGCTGTTATCTCGTTTCTCTGTGGACGGTAACTCTTTTGAGGCGGGGACTGTATTTCTTCACCTCAAGGCGCTCGGGCGTCGTTCTTTTATTTTTGCTTGTCGTATAGTTGCGGTCACCCGTCTCCGTACAAGCTAGTGTTACAATTACTCTCACATCGTTCACCTCCAAAATCCATTTTCTCCATTTGAAAAACTCGCTGAGAAACGTTAATTAATGAATCGTTGCCTCCAACTGCTCGTCAGAAGCATTCGGAAACTTATCGGGAAACTCGTTCCATTCCATGTTCAACTCTCCGTCGGTAAGGAGGCAGCTGTCCAGCGAGTCGATCAGCTTCGTCCGATTCATCTCTATGCCGATAAACACGACTTTGTTCACGCGATCACCATATTTCTCATCCCAGGAGCACGCAAGCTCCGGCTCTTCCTGAAGCACGGCCTCCCGCTCCGCTTCCGGCAGCGCGGCAGCCCATTGCCCTGCGGGCCCGAATTGAATGGATGGGCCTGCTTGGCTTAAGCTTTGGGCGAAATCATTGCGCGTCGCCAGCCACACCATTCCTTTGGCGCGAACGATCTCCTCCGGCCACTCCTCCATCCATGCCATGAGCCGCTGCGGATGAAACGGCTTCGCTCGCTCGTAGACGAAGGAGGAAATGCCATATTCCTCCGTCTCCGGCGTATGCGCTGGTGCTTCCATTTCCTTAATCCAGCCCGCGGACCTGCTTGCCTCATCGAAATCGAACAGCGACGTGTTCAAAATCTCCTTCGGATCGATCAGTCCATTCGAGGTGCGCATGAACTTGGCGCGCGGCTGCAGCGTACGAAGCACGCCCTCCAGCTCCGCCAGCTCTTCATCAGCCACGAGATCGCATTTGTTCAAAATAAGCACGTCGCAAAACTCGATTTGATCGATCAGCAGATCGACCACCTCGCGAGTGTCATCCTCGCCAACCGCTTGGCTGCGCTCGAGCAGCGTCTCGCCAGACGAGTAATCATGCCAGAAGCGATAAGCGTCCACCACCGTAACCATGCAGTCCAGCCTGCAAAACTGCGTCAAATCAATGCCTTGCTCTTCGTCGATATACGTAAACGTCTGTGCGACCGGAACCGGCTCTCCAACACCTGTCGATTCGATCAGAATATAATCGAACCGATTCTCCTTCGCCAGCTTCTCCACTTCCTTCAGCAGGTCCTCCCGCAGCGTGCAGCAGATGCAGCCGTTCGACATTTCCACCAGCTTCTCATCGGTACGCGACAACCCGCCGCCATCCCGGATCAAGCTTGCATCGATATTCAATTCGCTTAAGTCATTCACAATGACAGCGACCTTAAGACCATCGCGATTGTTCAATACGTGATTCATAATCGTAGTCTTGCCAGCGCCCAAATAGCCGCTCAGCACCGTAACCGGAATTTTTTTCACCGTCACCCGTGACACCTCTTTCTTCTATTCACCTTTTCCATAAACGTAATAGTTACGACTATACACTGAAAAATAAACCGACACCGTCAGTTAATAGTAATTATTACGCATTATTGAGTATAACAATGACCCTTCACTACGTCAAGATCGTAATTATTACTAATTAATCTCAATACTCCCCAGTCGAATCGCCTGAAGCGGCAAACAAAGGGGCTGCCCCCTTGACATCTTTGATGCCTTTCGGGACAGCCTCTTCTTCTAAATGCCAAAAACTTTAGCCTATTCCACTCTCGTCGCATGCTTCTGAGCCAGAAGAGAAAGCTCTGCCGCTTTGAACGTATGCTCCTGCGTCATCGCGTTCTCCGTGCCGTTCAGGCAATCAAGGATAAGCTGGCCGAAATAAGGGAAACCGACCTTGCCGCCCATCTGCATATGCTGTTCGCCATCCGCATTCACTAAGTAAAGCTGATCGCCTGCCTTATCTCTGGCAATATCGATATATTTGCGCAGCTCGATATAGCCTTCCGTGCCAAGGATAAGGGTTCGGCCGTCACCCCAAGTGCCGAGACCGGACGGCGTCAGCCAATCCACCCGAAAGTAGCCGGTAGCCCCGTTCTCCCCTACAAGCGTCATATCGCCGAAGTCCTCCAGCTCAGGGTAATCCTTGTTCGCATAATTGGCTACCTTGCTGTTCACGACGCTCGCATTGCTATTGCCCGTGAAATACAAGAACTGCTCCACCTGATGCGAGCCGATATCGCAAAGAATGCCGCCGTACTTCTCCTTCTCGAAAAACCATGCCGGTCTGGCCGGCGCGTTCAGGCGATGCGGACCAAGGCCCATGACCTGCACAACGCGGCCGATCGCGCCCTGCTCGATAAGCTGTCCGGCAAAAACCGCGCTTTCCACATGCAGGCGCTCGCTATAATAAACGGCATACCTTTTCCCGGTTTCCTCATAGGCGGTGCGCGCGTCCTCCAGTTGCTCCAGCGTAGTAAACGGTGCCTTGTCCGTAAAATAATGCTTGCCGCTGCGCATGACGCGTACGCCGAGCGGTCCGCGCAATGAGGTTACCGCAGCCGCAGCCACAAGCTGAACCTCGGCATCCCCGAGCACCTGTGCCTCCGATTCGGCAGCCTTCACCTGCGGATATTGACGCACGAACGCCTCTACCTTAGCCGGATCCGGGTCATAGACCCATTTTAAAGTCGCCCCCGCTTCCACAAGTCCGTTGCACATGCCGTAAATATGTCCATGATCAAGGCTGAGCGCCGCGATCACGAAGCTCCCCGTCTCTACGACCTTGTTCGGTTTGCCCTTTGGCGCATACTTCATGCCGTCTGCTTTGCTCATCGAAGCTGTGCCTCCTTTCGGTAAGCCGAGTTTGTGATTCTTTCCTGCAAATGCTCATAGAACAGATCCTCATCAATCGGGAGGTCTACCCACCCGTCCGTCCAAGTGGACAGCAGCATCGCATTGGAGAGCATAAGGCCTTTGATGCCTTCCTCGCCCGGAGCGATTAACGGCTCACCGTACAAAATCGCATTTATGAAGTTTTGCGTAATGCCCTTATGATCCTGATAGGTGCCTTTGACCGGAATTTCAATTTTCCAACATTCCGGTGCGCCAAACCCTCCGGTGAACTGCTTGTTGAACTCCGGCTCAGGCACCCGCAGCCTCCAGAACGTAAGCGTATCGTTTTCGATGACGATTTTGCCGCGATCGCCGCTAATTTCCAGCCGGTTCGTTCCCGGTGCTTCGCCCGTTGTCGTAACGAATACGCCCGTCGCGCCATTCTCGTATTCGACGAATGCCGTCACATCGTCCTCGACCTCAATGTTGCGATGCTTACCGAAATAACAGAAAGCGCGAACCCGCTTCGGCATCATGCTGATCGTCCATTGCCACAGGTCAAGCTGATGGGGGTCCTGATTGAGCAGAACGCCGCCGCCTTCTCCCGCCCAGGTTGCTCGCCAGGTTCCCGAATCATAGTAGCTTTGAGAACGGTACCAATTCGTAATGATCCAATTCGTCCTCCTTACCTCGCCAAGCTCACCAGAATCGATTAACTCCTTGAGCTTCACGTAGAGCGGGTTCGTCCGCTGATTGTACATCATGCTGAATTTAACGTTTGCCTTCGCTCCTGCTTCGTTCATCTGGCGAACCTGCTTCGTATAAACGCCTGCAGGCTTTTCGCATAATACGTGAAGGCCCCGTTCGAAGGAAGCGATTGCAAGCTCAGGATGCGAATAATGCGGAGTAGCGATTAGCACGGCGTCGATTAAGCCTGATTCCATCATTTCATAAGGACTCGTAAACAAGCCGACATTGTCACCTAACCGCTCTTTCGCCCACTTCAGACTCTCGGGCACGCTGTCGCTGACTGCCGCTATAAAGACGCCGCTGACTTCGCCCTTCAACAAATATCCGATATGTCCTTTGCCCATATTACCCAAACCGATAATGCCCAAACGGACAACCTGCATTCGTAAACCGCCCCTTTATTGGATTGATTGTTGTTAACCGCTAAGTAAATGCTTTCATGCTTATATGGTACCACCCAAGAGGTTGCAAAACTTCATTCCCATTATCCTGTTTGTGCTTTTATTTGACTGTAGTTGTTGTATAATGAGGGTAATTATAAGGGGGGACAAACTAATGAGCACACAGCATATCATAAAGTCGCCGTATACCCTTAGTACAAGCTCAAGCTTTAATGCCCATGTCCCGTACCATACTCACTTCCATTATGAAATCTATTATTTTCGCGGAGGCAGGGTGAATTACCTCATTAACGACCGTATCCATGTGCTCGAGCCGGGCGACCTGCTGCTCATGCATGGAATGACGCTGCACCGGGCGCATGTCGATCCAAGCGTGGCTTATCACCGCACTACGCTACATTTCGATCCCTTTTACTTTAAACAACTTATACAGCCTCCCTTCGCCGATGATTTGCTGATCCCTTTCGAGAAGCTGCAAAATGTGAGATTACAGCTCCGGGGCACCGACAAAATCGAGGTGGAAGCGGCGTTCGAGAAGCTGGAGCAGTTGTACGCACGGAAAGAAAAGTTTGCGCAGCACCGCTTTCAGGCGCTGCTGCTCGATTTTCTAATCCTGGTCAATTATCTGTGCGAACAGCCGCTTAAGTCAAAGTCCTCCTTCCCATCCTCCAAGGAGCATCACGTACAGGCGGTGATCTCTTATTTGGATCGCCACTATCAGGAGGATATATCGCTGGAAGGCATACAGGCTGAGCTGCATCTTAGCAAATACTATTTGGCGAAGACGTTCAAGGAAGTCACCGGCGCGACGATCTTTCAATTTCTGATGCAGCGCAGAATTTATCAAGCGAAAATCGAGCTCATTAATAGCAACCAGCCGATTACGGAAATCGGCTACGAGGTTGGCTTCAAGCATCCCTCGCATTTCAGCCGCTCCTTCAAGCTGCAAACCGAACTAACCCCCGAGCAATACCGCAAGCAGCATCAACTCCACTCCTCAGGCCCGTTGTAAGCTCCAATCAGAAGTAATAGATTGGAGCAGTTGACCCATTTAGTTGTTAAGCGTATTATTGTCATATCAACTAAACTCATAAAGCAGGTGCGGCTATGGAATTAAAAGACTCTGTAGGCTATTTGATCAGCAATACAGGCCGAACGCTGAATCAGCGGCTCCAGCAGCTTTTTCAGGATCATGACGTAACACCCGAGCAATGGTCAGTGCTCATCTGTCTGGAAGAAAAGGATGGGATTACCCATAGGGATTTGTCCCAGCGGGCCGAGAAGGACCCGGCCAACATCACGCGCCTTGTCGATCAGCTGGAGCGCAAAGCTCTCGTCCGGCGTGCAGCGAATCCGCATGACCGCAGGTCGCAGCTGCTTTATATCAGCGATCAAGGAAGGCTGTCTGCACGTTCGCTGGCACCAGTCGAAGCCGCGTTTGTCGAGCATATTTTAACGGGCATTTCGGAGGATGAGATTAGCGCTTTCAAAAAATTTATGGGGAAAATCAACCGAAATGCGAAACAATATCAATAAAATCAATTCTGAGCATCGGCATCATCCGAGAGGGGAACATCGAAGTGAATAACAACAAATTGTGGAGCGCGGACTTCATCAAAATTTGTTTAAGCAGTTTTTTTCTGTTTTTTGCATTTTACACAATGGCAACGGCTCTTTCCGTATATGTGACGAAAGGGCTGGGCGGCTCGGATACGCAAGCCGGCTTGTCTATGACCGTATTCGTCATTGCGGCTGTGCTGCTTCGCCCATTTGCCGGTCAGCTTATGGGCAGGTACGGCGAAAGGAGAATCGTATCGATATCCTTGCTGCTGTATTTATTACTCTCCGTCGCCTATTTAGGCGTTTTCGGTTATGCGATGCTGCTGCTCGTTCGTTTCTTGCATGGCGGCACCTTCGCTATCGCGACTACAGCTGCGAACACAACCGCGATCGGCATTATCCCGGAACATCGCAAAGGGGAAGGAATTAGCTACTTCAGCTTATTCATGAGCCTCGCGATGGTTATCGGGCCGTTCGCAGGCTTAACCATTACGACCCATGGCGGCTTTACGGCTATGTTAGCCATGTGTGCGTTATGTTCCTTGCTAGCCTTCGTGCTTGGCGCTTCTACGAAACGTCCATCCACTCAGCCGCAAGCAGAATCTTCCGGGCAGCCGTCTTCGCCGGTCAAATCAAAGTTTCACCCGCGAGACCTCGTGGAACGCAAAGCCGTACCCATCGCGCTGAGCGGATTCGCCGTCGCTTTTGCCTACAGCGGGCTAGTCACGTTCATGTCCGTCTATGCCCATGAGCAAGCCATTGATCAGTATGCCAGCTATTTCTTCGTCTGCTTCGGCATTATGATCGTTTTGCCGAGGCCTATCGTCGGCAAATTGCTGGACCGGGCCTCGGAGCATCTGATCGTCTACCCTAGCATTGCGATATTTGCCGCAGGCATGCTGCTGCTAAGCCAAGCCCATTCGCCTGTTCTGCTGCTCGTATCCGGCGCCATCATCGGCTTAGGCTACGGTGCCTTGCTGCCCTGCTATCAAACGATCGCCGTATTAGCCGTTCCACCAGAGCGTCGCGGACTTGCTACTGCAACCTTTTATTTACTGTTTGACCTTGGATACGGTATAGGTTCTTATTCCCTTGGGGCTCTGGCTTCTCATTACGGTTACAGCGCCATGTATGTTCTTTGTGCCCTTATTATCGCCTTGTCGTCCGTCATTTACTTCACGCTTCACCATAAACGCAAACGGCTCAGAGCTGCCTCGGTAGAAACGGCTTCTGCAGCCTCATGAGGTTACAACCGCCGTCAGCTCCTGAACCGGCAAATTAATTTGAACGACCGTCCCTTCGTTGATCACACTGCTAATTTGGAGCGTCCCCCGGTGCGCTTCGATAATGCGTGTGCTTATCATGAGACCGAGTCCCGTCCCTTTCTCTTTTGTGGTCACGAAGGGTTCTCCGATTTTTTTGATGAGCTCCTCCGGTATGCCCGGACCTCCGTCCTTGATCCGGATTTGCACCTCTCCGTTATCCGTCTGCTCCGTGTGTATGACAACCTCGCCGCCCTCCGGCATCGCTTCGATCGCATTTTTAATGACATTCAGAAACACTTGCTTCAGTTGATTTTCATTGCAATAGACAACCGGCAGCGGCTCCTCGTGCTGAAAGACGATCGTTACGTTCAGCAAGATCGCCTGGGTTTCCAAAATGTGTATAACGCTTTGCAGGATAGGCTCAAGCTGAGCGCTGTTAAACTGTGAGAAATGCGGCTTCGCTAAAGTCATGAATTCATTTACGATGAGAGCGATTCGGTCAATTTCCGCAGCCATTATCTCAAAATAATGCTGCTGCTCCGGGTATTTGTTTCTCAGCAGCTGCGTAAAGCCTTTCAGCGCTGTAAGCGGATTGCGGATTTCATGGGCTACCCCAGCCGCAAGCTGGCCGATTACGGACAGCTTCTCGGAGCGGACGAGCATTTCCTCCGATCGCTTGCGTTCCGTCAGATCGCGAATAACGCTGAGTATGACATCCTTGCCCATATAATTATTAATCCGTATGCTCGAAATTTCTACATCCAGAAGCCGGCCGTCGGGACAGACGATCACTCGTTCCTGATACGGCGTCGGATCATCCGTGGACATGACCTGCTTCATCGTTTCAACAACCCGCTCATGCTTGCATGCATGAATAAATTGAAATACGCTCTTGCCGATTACTTCTGAATCCTCGCACGCTCCAATCATCTGCATGGCGAGCTTGTTCACATAAACGACTATTCCTTCATCGCTCACGACAATCGGCTCCGGCACGAACTTTATCATTTTCTGATACAGCTTGGCGCTGTCTCGCAGCATACACTCCTGCTCATGTTTGAAGGTGACGTCCTGCACCGTGCCAAGCAAGGAAAGATGCCCGTTGAACATGATAATAGTGCCGTTTCCTTCTAAGAAGATGGTGCTGCCGTCTTTCTTAATGCCTCTGCATTTAATCGGAAACTGTTTTTTTCCGTTGACCATAGCATCCCTTATATTTTTCTTTATTTTAATAAGCTCGTTCCCGTCAAGGAGTTCGTGCGGCGCCAGCGTGAGCATCTCCTCCACTGTATAACCGTACATTTCCGCCAAACAAGGATTGCAGAAAACTACGTTGTTGCCATATCCGACGAATACGCCAGCAACTACGCTCTCAACCAAGCTTTTATATAAATACTCCTTTTCGTCCAGCGAGGCCTCCATCCGCTTACGATCAGAGATATCGCGGATAATAAGCTGTACGGATGGCTTGCCGTCATACTTGACTGCAACCGCTCTCATTTCAACGTCTACCGGCTCACGGTTCGTACGAATGAGCTTTGTATGAACAAAATAAGTCGGATGTGCTTCACGGAGCAAATATTGAATTTGAGCCGGCATTTCGTTCACATATCTCGGATGCACAAAACGATAGATGGATTGTCCAATAATATCCTCCGGCCGATTTACGCCAATCAGCTTTAACGCAGAGGCATTGGCAAATACGATATGATCATCATTAAATACAATAAGCGCATCAGGCAACAATTGAACGAGATGCTGATATCTCTCTTCACTTTCCTTCAACTGTACGACATTACAATCTACATTCATCATGTTCCCCCACCTCATCATGATCAGCATTGTCTTCTTTTACTTTCAACACGATTCCTCGTCTTCCTGCAAATTACTACACTTTAAAGCAAAAAAACAATGCGCTCCTGAAATATAATGTCCACGGCTGCAAAAAAAAGACTGCCTTCGAATAGAAATCTCTACTCGAAAAGCAGTCTTAACGATAAACCTTCTATTAACCTTGCAGCAGAAGCTGCTCTGGATCCTCAAGAAGCTCCTTAACCGTTACGAGGAAACGTACCGCTTCGCTTCCGTCAACGATACGGTGATCGTAGGATAATGCGATATACATCATCGGACGGTTTTCCATCCGTTCATTATCGATAGCTACCGGACGCACCTGGATTTTGTGCATGCCGAGAATACCAACCTGCGGCGTGTTTAGAATTGGCGTCGACAGCAGGGAGCCGAATACGCCGCCATTCGTGATGGTGAAGCTTCCTCCTTGAAGATCGGCGATCGACAATGTGTTCGCTCTTGCTTTACCGGCAAGGTCTACAATGTTTTTCTCGATCTCGGCGAAGCTTAGACGATCTGCGTCGCGAACGACCGGTACGACTAAGCCTTCCTTCGCAGATACGGCAATGCCGATATCGAAAAATTTTTTCACGACGATTTCTTCGCCGTCGATTTCCGCATTAAGCAGAGGGAATGCCTTCAATGCGCCGACTACCGCTTTCGTGAAGAAGGACATAAAACCGAGGTTTACATCGTTTTTCTCGAAAAACGTTTGCTTGCGGCGTTTGCGCAAATCAAGAATCGCGGTCATGTCAACTTCGTTGAACGTCGTCAGCATCGCTGCCGTACGCTGCGCTTCCACAAGACGGTTTGCAATTGTAATCCGACGGCGTGACATGCGCTTGCGCTCAGTCGGCTTTGCATCCTTGCTTGCGCCGGCAGAATCGGCTTGCTTAATCGGAGCCGAGGCTGCAGGCTTCGCAACCGCAGGTGCCGGTGCTTGTCCGGCAGCTTGCGATAAATCAATGCCTTGCTCGCGGGCACGCTTGCGTGCTGCCGGCGAAGCAATAATTGCCGACGGCCCCTCGCTTGCCGGCACGGATGGCTGAGCAGCAGGTGCAACAGGTGTGGCCGGAGCTGCCGGAGCTGCCGAAGCGGCTGGAGTTGCTTGTTCTGCTGCCGGAGCAGCCGGAGCGGATGCTCCGCCTGCCGCTGCAGCGCCGATCGATCCGATCGCTTCGCCGACGAGAACGACTTCCCCGTCTTGCTTGGCGATTTTGGAAACTACGCCGCTGTTATCCGCGCTAATTTCAATATTTACTTTATCCGTTTCAAGCTCCAGCAGGACATCTCCCTGGTTGACGGAGTCGCCTTCCTTCACAAACCATTTCGTAATCGTGCCCTCTGATATGGACTCGCCTAATTCTGGTACGATAATTTCAGCCATTAGTTACTACCCCCTTATCAAACTTGTTTCAACTGGATTGCCGTTCAAAGCCGTCGTTATGATCCATTTTTGCTCAGCGGCATGCACCTCTTGGTGTCCGCTTGCCGTACTGGAGCGGTCTGGTCTGCCGACATAACGGACAGCAGCCTTCTTAGGCGCCAAGGCCCGCAGGCGCGGCTCCATGAAGAACCACGAACCCATGTTTTTCGGCTCCTCTTGCACCCATACGATTTCTTCCAGCTTATCAAACTGCTTCACGATGCGCTCGATTTCCGCTTGCGGGAACGGATATAGCTGCTCGACTCTTGCTACGCGAAGCCATTCGTACTCTTCCGCATTCGCAGAAGCGAGCGCCTCTTCGACATCAACCGCAACCTTGCCTGTGCACAGCAGCAGGCGCTTCACTTTATCTTTCTTCTCCTTCGGCTCCGTCAGGCTGAATTGCGGCAGCACCGGCTTAAAGGAGCCTTCGCTGAACTCAACGCCATGCGATGCGACGCGCGGATTACGAATCAAGCTCTTCGGCGCCATAAGCACTAGCGGACGCATATGCTCGGTTCCAAGAAGCGAAGCTTGCTTACGCAGCAAGTGGAAATATTGCGCGGACGTCGTCAGGTTCGCGACCGTCCAGTTGTTATCTGCCGAGAGCTGAAGGAAACGCTCAAGCCTTGCGCTTGAATGCTCCGGTCCTTGGCCTTCATAGCCATGCGGCAGCAAAATTACGATTCCCGATTTTTGCGACCATTTCGCGCGGCCTGCTGAAATGAATTGGTCGAAAATAACCTGCGCAACGTTGGCGAAATCGCCATACTGCGCTTCCCAAATCACGAATGTTTCCGGCGCGAATACATTATAGCCATATTCAAAGCCCAGCACCGCCGTCTCCGACAATGGGCTGTTATGAACGGCAAAGGATGCCCTCGCCTGCGGCAGGATGTGCAGCGGCGAGAACTTTGCCGCGTTTGCATTGTCGTTGAGCATAATGTGACGATGCGCGAACGTCCCGCGCTCTGAATCCTGTCCGCTTAGACGAATTGGCGTGCCGTCCGCTAGAATCGTCGCGAACGCAAGCGTCTCCGCATGCGCCCAATCTACCTTCTCGCCATCATTCAAGGCGGAAGCGCGGCGCTGCAAAATACGCTGCAGCTTCGTATATTCCGTAAAGCCCTCCGGACGATTCAGCAGCTCCAAATTAATATCGCGCAGCGTCTCTAACGGCACTGCCGTACGAGCTTCTTCAATAGCAGGAACAATGGATAGCTGCTGCTCTTCGCGAATTCTCGGCTTGCCTTCATTGGCTTTCATGGCGTCATAAGCCGCCTGAAGCTTGCTGTTCGTACGCTGACGCAATCCCTCAACCTGCTCCTCCGTAATGGCTTTCTCGCCTTTAAGCTGCTCGCCGTACAGCGCGCTGACCGTAGGATGATTGCGAACCTTCGTATACATAAGCGGCTGCGTTACGTCCGGGTCGTCCATCTCATTATGGCCGAAGCGGCGGTAGCCGATCAAATCGATGACGAAGCCTTTGTTGAAGCGAAGCCGGTATTCGCAAGCCAGGCGAACGGCTGCGAGACATGCTTCCGGTTCATCCGCATTGACGTGAACGATCGGGATGTCGAAGCCTTTGGCCAGATCGCTTGCGTAATGCGTCGAACGGGAATCGATGCTGTTCGTCGTAAAACCCAGACGGTTGTTCGCAATAATATGAAGCGTGCCGCCGTTGCGGTAGCCTTGCAGTTTATTGAAATTGAGGGTCTCCGCTACAATGCCTTCACCGATGAAAGCAGCGTCGCCGTGAATACAAATCGTAACGGCCTTCGCCAAATCCTGCTCAGGCATACCGGGCTTGCTCCGATCCTCTTGCGCGGCACGCGTGAAGCCTTCTACCACAGGGTTAACAAATTCAAGATGGCTTGGATTGTTCGCAAGCGTAAGCTTTGCGCGAACCGTTTCGCCTTCCTTAACGGCGCGGTCGGCTCCCAGATGGTATTTCACGTCGCCCGTCCAGCCGTAGTTAATGCCCATCGAGCCTTCAGAAGGGATAAGCTCTTTGTTAGGAGCATGATGGAATTCGGAAAAAATCTTCTCATAAGGCTTGCCAAGGACATGCGTAAGTACATTCAAACGTCCGCGATGCGCCATCCCCATAAGTATGTTGCTCGCCCCGTCATGCGCGACAGCGCGAACGATTTCATCCAATACCGGTACGAGCATATCTACGCCTTCAATGGAGAACCGCTTCTGACCGACGAATGTGCGGTGCAGGAAATTTTCGAAATATTCAACCTCCATAAGCCGTTCCAGCAGCGCGGAGCGCTCTCTAGCCGATAGCGGAGCAGGAAATGATCCGGATTCCGCTTGTTTATGCAGCCAATTGCGTTCATTTTCATCATGAATATGTGTAAATTCATAAGCCGCGGAGCGCGTATAAATTTCTCTTAAGCGGGTAATAGCTTCCCAGCCGTTAGAAATAGATGCTGGTGCATTATCCCAAATAAGCGATGCCGGGATAGCGGTCAAATCCGCTTGTGTCAATCCGAAGGTTTCCGGCTCAAGCAGCTTCGTATCGGCCTCAGGGCTGAAGCCAAGCGGGTCGATATCCGCAGCTAAATGGCCGTATCTGCGAATGTTCAGCATCAGCTGATGTGCAGCCACGACCTTCTTCAACATATTTGCATCAATCGAACCTGAGACAGCAGCGGTTGCGACTGCCTGTTGAGGATTCGGCTTCACCGATGCGTTTGAATTTGCTCCAAGCGATACGGAGGGAGGTGCGCCGAAGTGAACGAACAGCTCGCGAAGCGATATCTCAACAGAATCCGGTTCGGTCAAAAAACGTTCGTATTGCTCCTGCACATACCCGAGATTGGGACCATAGTAGCTTTGCCAAGGCGAATGATTTCGCTCATCATGGATGCTCATTGCAGAAAATTCCACCCTCTCTATTCATTGCCATCCTATTATTTTCTATGGCGTGCCTCATCATACATACACGCAGTCTTGCACTTCTCATATATAAGAAATATTAATTAAAAACCTAATCATTTCTTATAGCTTACCATAAAAAGAAGAAGCACATCAGCTGCATGCAAGACACAGCTCTGTAACTTCTTTATATTTTAGTACATATAACGCTTGCCTTCTATAATCATCTTGGCATCGATATCATCCATTTCAAGCATTGATTGTTCTTCCGAGCCGTATTTCATCATAACACGTCTGTTTTGATCGGCAACGGTCTCCGCTCTGCTTACTCTTGGTTTACGATCAATTCAATCAATGTTCGAACCATTACTCCTGTAGCGCCCTTTGGCTCCCAGCCCCTGCTCGAATCTAGCCAAGCCGTTCCGCCGATATCCAGATGAACCCAAGGGAGCCCTTCGGCAAAATGACCGATAAACAGTCCGCCGGTAATCGTTCCCGCATATCTGCCGCCGCTGTTTTTCAAATCCGCCGCATCGCTTTTGATCAGCTTTTTGTATTCCGGATACGCGGGCAGCTGCCAAACGCGCTCGCCCGCGCGTTCGGATGCGTGAAGCACCTGCTTCAGCAGGTCGTCGTTATTCGTAACGGCTCCCGTCGCTTCGTAACCTAGCGCTACCATCACTGCTCCAGTCAAGGTAGCCACATCAACAAGCTTTGTCGCGCCGCGCGTAATTGCTGTTGTAAGACCATCGGCCAGCACAAGCCGGCCTTCTGCATCCGTGTTGACTACTTCTACCGTATGGCCGCTCATCGTACGCAGCACATCACCAGGCTTAAGCGCCCGGTCGGACGGCATATTTTCTGCGGTTGGAATGACCGCAATGACATTGACTGCCGGTTTCAATTCGGCTATAACGCGAATCGCGCCCAATACGGCTGCCGCCCCGCCCATATCCGAGATCATTTCCTGCATGCCCTCCGATCGCTTGAGCGAAATGCCGCCCGTATCGAACGTGATGCCTTTGCCGATCAGTCCCCATGCTTCGTCAGAAGCCGGATCCCCTTTATAATGAATGACAATCATCCGCGGCGGATTAATGCTTCCCTGACCGACGCCAAGCAAGCCGCCCATCCGCTGCTCTGCCGCGCTCCATTCGTCTATAACCTCGATTTCCAAATCAAGCTCGCGCGCGAGCTCCTCGGCATGATAAGCAAGACGCTCCGGCGTAAGATCATTGCCGGGAAGGTTCGTCAGGTCTCGCGCGAAGCTAACGCCTGCCGCATACAGCTTCCCTTTTGATATCCCTTTCTCCCATAACTCCCCCTCCGAGGTTGCTGCTCCTTGCGGCACAAATGTAACGTCCTGCAGCGTAAATCTCTCTTTTTGCTCCCGTTCGAGCGGCTGGCGCACATGAAGCGCGAGCAGCAGTCCTTCCGTTAAGGCTTGAGCAGCCTGCTCCGCCCCGATACCGGAAACAGCTTGCTGCAGCAGCGGTTCAGGCAAAATGACCTGCACCGATCCGGCCTTCAGCTTTTTTAACGCTTTGGCTGCCGCCGATGCCGCTAATCGCAAGCTGGTTACGCTTCCTCCTTGCTCATAACCTGCAAACACAATATGAGCGGCGGGATAAAGACCCAGGGTCGAAACGATTTCTGTTTGCTCCGCTTCCGCTTTGAACAAGCCTCTTGCATACAAGCTTCTAATCGCCTCATCGATTTGCGGCTGCACAATTTGCGTTACCGCATTTCCTTGCGAAAGCTCCTCTTTGCTTACGAATCGAATAACGGCGTCTGAAGCAGCTTGGTCTTCGCCGCGAACACCATATGTAAATTGAACACTCATCTTTGGCATTCCTCGCTTTCAATAATTGAAATCAAAAAAATCGGGGTCTTTTACCCCGATTCTAATCCTTTATTCGGCTAATGGCAAATAAATAATGAACTCCGTCCCGACACCTGCTTGGCTATCTACGCGAATCGTTCCGTTATGATTTCGAACGATTCGATAGCTGACCGATAATCCGAGACCCGTGCCTGTTTGCTTCGTCGTGAAAAACGGATCAAACAGCCTGTTCATCGTTGGTTTCTCCATCCCCTTGCCGTTATCCTTTATCAAAATCTCGACGAACTGCCCTTCGCGGCGGGTAATGATTTCGATCAAGCCCCTGCGTTCGCCGTGCACCTCTTCTATGGCGTCCAGCGAATTTTTGACGATATTTAAGATAACCTGCTTAATCTGCTTCACGTCAATTGATACGAGATTTTCCGCGCAGTAGCACTCTGCCTTAATCTCGCAATTCCGCATTAAAGCTTCGCTCTCCGTCAATAATACAACTTCCTTGATCAGATGTTCGATCGACACTAATTGCTTCATCGGAGCTGACGGCTTGGACGAATTCAGAAATTCATAAATAATATCATTAGCCCTGTCGATTTCCGTCAAAATAATACGTGCGTATTCCTCTTTGCCCACTTCAAGCAAATACGGACGCAGCAGTTGAATGAATCCGCGGATACTAGTGAGCGGGTTGCGTATTTCGTGGGCAATGGCGGCGGCAATTTTCCCCAGCATGGCCAGCTTGTCATTTTGGAGAGCGGTCTGTTCGATTTGCTTATATTCGGATACGTCCTTGACGCTGAATAAGAAATCACCGTCTAATTGATCTCCATATGTAACCGTCACCAATAGATGTTTGCCATCCTTGTGCTGAAACTCATAATAACGGCTATGCATGAGAAACATTTCCTTGTACAGCCTGAGCACAGTCCTTTTGGCGCTGACCGTAAGCTGCGGGTGCCTTAATATCTCCCTTATGTTGCAACCTATTAACGTCTTACGAGGAATGTCCAACAGCTTGGCCATCTGTACGTTAATAAACGATAAGATGCCGTCGCTGTCAAACAAGGCAATTCCGCTGTCCATATGCTGCAATACATTTTCATATTTATTTTTGACCATTTCAAAGGATCGGTTGGAACGGAACAGCATCTCGCGCATTTCTGTAAACTTCTGTTCGGTCGATAGGTCAGGTTCCAGCCGGAAGTGGCAGGCAACCATAATTTCCATTAAGAAAACGAATGAACGGTTGTATAGCCTTATTGCTTCCTCCGAATCCACGTTCGCGGCTAACGATTGGATGCACTCCTCATGCACTGCGATAATTTCCTCCGGATTAATACCATAAAGCTCTTTGCCAAGCTCATTGGCATGAAACAGGGACGCTTCTTTTCCACTACGGATATACTCGGCAAGCGCCGGGAAATAGCGCTTTCGAATGGCCTGCATCATGTACTCCTCCCCGGCAACATCTATAGACAAACGGTAATAGTTAATACTAATCATAGGGGGAGTTTACAACCATTGTCAATCGGAAATCCTGTCGAAATTTGTGTAACAATTAGGCTGAAAGACATCCCTTAACTCAGCTAGGCCCCAAGCACCACTCCGCTTAAAGTTGTACGTACAAGGGTAATGAGAGTGCGGTCTAGTTCTAATTGTCCCTGCTTTTTCTTTCATCACGATCATTGCCATCATCACGTTCATCCTTGCCGCGATCGGTATCTCGTTTTTTGTCATAGCTGCGCTTATTGTCCCGATCATTATCTCCTTGACGATCTCGATCATCATTTCTTTCATCATCATCATCATTTTCATCGTCGTCATTATCATCGTCGTCGTCATCATTATCATTACGGCCATCTTGGCGAACGTCATCGTTGTAATCGGTACGCTTATCATCATCATTTTCATCATCATTATCGTCGTTATCGTCGTCGTCATCCGGTCGGTCTCGGTCATTTTGACGATCCTTATCGCCCTTCTTATTATCATTTGGCGTGCTCGTTGTTACAGGCTTATCAGTCTTTTTGGCTTTATCCGCTCCATTGCTATCGGGTCTTTCAGGCTTCTCGGCCTTAACAGGTTTATTCACTTTAGGAGTAGATGAAGGCTTTGCTTTATCGGACTTTTTATCGTCCTTCTGCTCCTTCTTTTTCTCCTTCTGTTCGCGTGCAACCAGCTCCTTCAGCTTCTCCTTGCTCGTATCCTCCGCATTTTTTACGATAGTCATAACTCCTCCAATCGACTCGGTTGCTTTATCAATGGAATGCTGCTGCATTTGCTCTAATTCAAGCTTATATCCTTCTTCTTTCGCCATCAAATAAACGACCATTTTACCTGCGGATATGCCATTAGCGGCTGCTGCATCACGCACTTCATTTGGTACGGACAAGGTAGTCACATTTGCACTGGCGGAGTCCGCAGAAAGCTCTATCAATAAGCCGCGAATGGCATCGTCGACTTTTTTCGCCAAAATAGTCTCGTAATCGAGTTTGAGATCTTCACTATTTCCAAGCAGCACGCTCGTAATAAATATATCTTTGTTTGGCGTATCCAAATAATGTGAGCCTTTAGCCCTCTCTAGAATCGAAGACGCTACCGTCTCCACGTTCACGCCTTCGTAGAGTAAGCCTTGAATGATCAGCTCTCCGTCTTCATTTAGCGCACGAAGCTCTCGCACCTTCTCTTCCCCATCCACGCCAATCTCTACGCTCGGATTAATATCCATGCTCAGGTAAGCGACCACTGGATGGGCATCACGCTGAACGAATAGAAGCAATGGAAGCAGCAGCAAAATGATGGCCGCAGCGCCGGAATACCAATAAACCGGCTTAAATGTGCGGATAAGCTTATATTCCTCTTCGAACGTAATCTCTTCGCCAATTTGCGCTTTGCCTGAAATAGGGGCTCGCAAAAATTGGCCATCAGCTGTCATAACAACAGCATGCTGCTTATGGACACTCAATACGACTCCGCGTTTCATTTGCTCGCCTCCCGATTCATTTCAAATTGGTCATCAGATATATTCAAATAATCATGCATGAAAGGATATGTTCCCGAAATGATAAGTGCAATGGCTATGATGTATTTCCGGTTTCTTTCCACCGTTTTGCGGGAAACGCCGCAAAGCTCGGTAAGCTCCTTCACAGGTAGCTTGGTCGTTTGTCTTAACGAATCCAGCATATTCAATTCGGTCGCCAGCGTTTGTGCGATTCCGATCAGAAGTTTCCTGGAATCCGTATGCTTCGGTGAATGCTCGACCAGCTCCGCGAAAGAGATTCCGAATCGGTTCAGCTCCTGATTGAGCTCTCCTATTTCAAGACGTCTCTCATCCTCCGTTCGCTTCACCTCGAAGGCGGACATCGCTTGCTTGGTTTCGATCGAGTTATAATGCGGCTGCTCATCATCCTCAGAATCATACATGCTGTATGGTACCACCTGCGAATGCCTTTGTTCTTTTCGGACATGATCAATAAGCCGACGGCGTATGACGGTTTCAGCAAATCCGATAAATGATTTTCCGGCGTGGCTGGCGTATTGATTGATCGCTTCATTAAAAGCCAACAGCGCCACGCTGAATTCATCATCTCTAGTCGGATCAATGTACCGTTTGCAAAATCGACTTGTTACTTTCAATATATAAGGTCTGTAGTCTGCTATGAACTGCTCGCGAAGCAGCTCGTCTCCTTGACGAATTCGAGCAACCCATTGTTCGGGAGCCAGCTTCTGCTCGCTCTCTTCTGCTTCTGAGGAAACGGATTTCCGCAGGAAGCGCTTGAACAATACAAGTAACAACCGCTCCACCTCACTATTAGTAGGATTCGTTTCTGTATATCCGGTTAAGGGGGTACATCTACTGGAACATCTCGGAATGTTGCAACAAAAAGAAAAGCCCCCGAAAAGGAGGCTCACAATTCGTTGTAAAAGCTTAAACGGACGTCCGGCGCTGCTGCAGCTTGTTTCTTCTGCTGCCCAGCATGACAAGCCTTTTCTTCAATAACTGCTGCCATTCCGCATCCTCAATCTGCTTGGCGAAGCTAAGCAGGTCAAGCGCCATATCGATTTGACTATGAACCACTGCCATCGGATCTTCATTCTCATGATTGACGCAGTTTTCCAGCAGCGCCTTACCTTCCTGGTCCACGTATTCTTGAAAATCAACCTCAGCCGCACCGTCGCCATGCGCATATTCGGCTAATATTTCATATTCATTCTCGATTAAATAATGAATGTCCACGCGGTGACAAACCGGGCAGAACATGATTGGCACATTATGGATATGAGTACGAAAATGCTTTAACGTCCCCTTCGTTCCAATCATACTAGCTCCACAGCAAAAACTCATGACGATACCCTCCTTAAAGGTTGCGGATGCAACCTGCTTCGTAAGCGTATGCTTAGGCTTGCGGATCCAAAGCTAATCGTAAGTGTCTTCTTAGGTTTCTTGCTAAGTATAAGTTATTCGCTTTACATACCCGAAATTCCTGCTTTTCAATAAGGATATGTATGACAGCACTGATAACAAACAAAACCCGTGCCAGCGAGCGGCACGGGTTTTGTTTGTTATCAGTGCAAAATTTATTATTTTGCAACCAGGTGGTTTTGGCCTGGCTTCCAGTTGATCGGGCAAAGTCCGCCGGATTGCAAAGCTTGCAATACACGAAGCGTTTCTTCAACGCTGCGGCCCACGTTGTTGTGGTTAACGACTTGGTATTGCACTTCACCTTCTGGATTGATAATGAATAGACCGCGAAGCGCGATACCTTCTTCTTCGATCAATACGCCGTAGTCACGAGCAACGCTCTTCGTAATGTCGGCAGCAAGAGGGAATTCCAATTGGCCAAGTCCATTATCGTTCACCGGTGTGTTAATCCATGCACGGTGGCTATGTTTGCTGTCCACGCTTACGCCAAGAATTTCAGTGTCAAGCTTCTTGAATTGTGCAGCAGCTGCGCTCAATGCTGTAATTTCAGTCGGGCATACAAAAGTGAAATCTAGCGGGTAGAAGAACAAGACCAACCATTTGCCTTTGTAATCCGAAAGAGCTGCCGTACCGAAATCTTGGCCGTTGCCTGTTGCCGTTTCCATAGAGAAATCCGGAGCCGGGCGGCCTACCAAACGTTCTGCCATTATAGAAAACCTCCTTGACCTATCCGAAAATTTATTTTGTTTATGTCACTTCATAGATGTGACTTACCTAGTAAATAGTATCACTAGTCTATAATGAAGTCAATATTATAATTATTACTTTTTTATAATAATTATAATTAACAATCTATTTTTTAATTGCCGCTACGATCAAATCGCCCATCTCAGTCGTTCCAATCGCTTTGCTCTTATCGACAGCGATGTCTCCTGTACGATGTCCTGCATCAAGCACTTCCTTCACGGCCGCTTCGATAGCCGCTGCCGCTTCATGGTAGCCGAATGTTAGACGGAACATCAGCGCAACAGAAAGAATGGTTGCGATTGGATTGGAGATGCCTTGACCTGCGATGTCAGGCGCCGAGCCGTGTACAGGCTCGTACAAACCGAAGCTGCCTTCGCCTAGCGAAGCAGAGGAAAGCATGCCGATCGAGCCGGTAAGCATCGCCGCCTCGTCGCTAAGGATGTCTCCGAACATATTTTCCGTTACGATAACGTCAAAGCTGGAAGGACGGCGAAGCAATTGCATCGCGCAGTTGTCAACCAGCACATGCTCCAGCTCGACCTCCGGATATTCCGGCGCAATCCGGTTTACGACTTCGCGCCATAGACGGGATGTCTCCAGTACGTTGGCTTTGTCGACGGAAGCAAGGCGTTTGCCGCGAGTCATTGCGATCTCGAAGGCTTGACGAACGATTCGTTCAATCTCTTGTACATTGTAAACGCAAGTATCAACGGCTTCTTCGCCGTGCACGCCTTCGCGACGGAACTTCTCACCGAAGTATATGCCGCCCGTCAATTCGCGAACCACGATCAGGTCCGTACCTTCAAGCACTTCCGGTTTTAGCGTCGAAGCTTCCTTCAAGCAATCGAATACTGTTGCGGGACGAATGTTCGAGAACAAGCCAAGCTCTTTACGGATGCCGAGCAAGCCCGTTTCCGGACGAAGCTCCTTCGAATTGTTATCCCATTTCGGGCCGCCAACTGCGCCAAGCAATACCGCATCTGCGCGTTTGCAAAGCTCAAGCGTTTCCTGCGGCAGGGGCGTGCCCTTCTCGTCGATTGCTATTCCGCCGAACAATCCGTGCTCCGTTTCAAATTGGTAGCCGAACAGCTCCTCGGTTTTTTTAAGCACTTTCAGAGCTTCGCCTACAACCTCGGGACCGATACCGTCGCCGGCAATAACTGCAATTTTTTTTACGTCGGACATTTGTATGTAACACTCCTCTTCATTCTCAATCTATTATCATTTGTACCATAAAACCTGAATGATTACAAAGATATAAAATCTATTGACTCTATAGACTGTGTCTATAGAGTCAATAGCTCGCCTTCTATCTCCAGTATCGCTTTCGGAGTAATCGTTTGCTGGCTCAATCGAACACCGCGTTCCTTTATTCATAACGCTCCAAACAGGGCTTGGGAGCATGGAGTTACAATTTGGAGTGAACTGCATATGTCCTGCGTTTTTAACGACGAATCACTTTCTTTTTAAGAAAATGGGGTTGTTCGGGAGAGTCACAACAGACTCCCTGAACAACCCCTTTATTCGTACAACTAATCAGATCAAGCTCATTTTGTCACGGCGGCCCGGCGACTTGCGTTTGTCAATCAGCCGGTTAAGCGCATCGATGTACGCCCGCGCGCTTGCTTCAAGGATATCCGTGCTAAGTCCACGCCCCTGAGCAGACACTTCATCCTGCTTCAGCACAACATGAACCTCGCCCTGCGCATCCTTGCCTTGCGATACCGATTTGATCGAGTAATCCTCAAGCTCGACCGTTTCCTGCGTTACTTTGTCGATGGCGTTATAGATCGCGTCAACGGAACCGTTGCCGATCGCCACTTCTTCCGCGACCTCGCCTTCGGCTTTGCGAATGCGGACCGATGCGCTCGGAGTCGATTGATTGCCGTAGCTCACTTGAATCGTCTCCAAAGAGAACACCTCCGGCGTATCTATGAGCTTCTCCTCGAGCATGGCGCGAATATCTTCGTCGCTGACGGTTTTCTTCCGGTCCGCCAAATCCTTGAATTTGGCGAATGCCGCGTTAACCGCTTCTTCCTCGAGCTCATAGCCAAGATCAATCAGCTTCTCGCGGAAAGCATGGCGTCCGGAGTGTTTACCGAGTACAAGCTTCGATTCCTTCAGACCGATTGTATCCGGCGAAATGATTTCGTAAGTCGTTTTTTCCTTCAGCATGCCGTCCTGATGAATGCCGGACTCATGCGCGAACGCATTCACTCCGACAATCGCTTTGTTGCCCGGAACGACCATGCCCGTCAGCTTGCTGACAAGGCGGCTCGTCTTCGCGATCTCCTTCAGGTTCAGCGTCGTTTGCGCACCGAAGAAATCTGGACGCGTCGCAAGCGCCATCGCGATCTCTTCGATCGCCGTATTGCCCGCGCGCTCACCGATTCCGTTAATCGTGCCTTCCACTTGATCGGCACCGTTCATAATCGCCGCTAGAGCATTAGCCGTCGCCATGCCGAGATCGTCATGGCAGTGCGCGCTCAGCTGGATCGTCTCGATATTCGGGACGTTTTCCTTCAGCGTTTTGAATATGTTGCCGAATTCCTGCGGATTCATGTATCCAACCGTATCCGGTATGTTAACGACCGTGGCGCCCGCTTTGATCGCCATATCCGTTACTTGGCACAGGAAGTCCAGCTCGGTACGGCCTGCATCCTCAGGAGAAAACTCGATTTTGTCAAAATATTGCTTCGCATAACGAATCGCGCGCTCCGCCGTTTCAAGCACCTGCTCCTTCTCCATCCGCAGCTTATGCTTACGGTGAATCGGGCTTGTGGCAAGGAACAAGTGGATACACGGATCCTGAGCTCCCTGAAGCGCTTCGCGGACTGCATCAATGTCCTGCTCACGCGAGCGGGACAAGCCGATAATGGTTGCGTTCTTAACAGCGCGTGCTACGGCGTTAACCGCTGCAAGGTCGCCAGGCGATGCTGCCGGGAAGCCGGCTTCAATACGGTCCACTCCAAGCTTCTCAAGCTGCAGCGCGATCTCTACCTTTTCCTTCGTGTTCAGGTTTACGCCAGGAGACTGCTCTCCATCACGAAGCGTTGTGTCGAAAATATATATTTTCCGCATTTGTGCCATGCACCTCCGTGAACAGAATGATCCCGGTACGCAGTTGGAGTCGCATGCCGGCCATTACAACCGTCGTCACGCGATCCGGCGAACCGGGATATTATCGTTCTTCTGAAAACTATTTCGTTCAAGCTCTATTTATTACTTCTTGATCCAGTGCATCAATTCACGAAGCTGAGCGCCTGTTTGCTCAATCGGGTGAGCTGCTTCGTTACGGCGGGTAGCCGTAAGCATCGCACGGTTCGATTGGTTTTCCAAGATGAAGTCGCGAGCGAAACGTCCGGATTGGATGTCTTCCAGAACGCGTTTCATTTCTTTCTTCGTTTCTTCTGTAACGATACGAGGGCCCGTTACATAGTCGCCGTACTCAGCTGTATTGGAGATGGAATCTCGCATAGTTGCAAGTCCGCCTTCATACATCAGGTCAACGATCAGCTTAAGCTCGTGCAAGCACTCGAAGTAAGCCATTTCTGGAGCATATCCAGCTTCCACAAGCGTTTCAAATCCTGCTTTAACCAGTGCCGAAGCACCCCCGCAAAGTACGGCTTGCTCACCGAACAAGTCTGTTTCTGTTTCTTCTTTGAAAGAAGTTTCGATAACGCCTGCACGTGTACAGCCGATACCTTTAGCATATGCAAGACCGATAGCTTTAGCATTGCCAGTAGCATCTTGCTCGATTGCGATTAGTCCAGGTACGCCGAAGCCCTCTTGGTACGTACGGCGAACCATGTGACCAGGGGATTTTGGAGCTACCAGGAATACGTCCGTATCTTTGCTAGGCACGATTTGGCCGTAGTGAATATTGAAGCCATGGGAGAACATAAGAGCCGCGCCTTTTTTCAAGTTAGGAGCGATTTCTTCATTGTATACCTTCGATTGTGTTTCGTCGGGAAGCAAGATTTGAACAACGTCAGCCACTTTAGTTGCTTCCGCAACAGTAAGTACTTCAAAACCGTCTTTCTTAGCTACGTCAGCGGATTTACCGGGACGAAGACCGATAACCACTTTCAAGCCGCTGTCGCGAAGGTTTTGCGCTTGCGCGTGACCTTGGCTGCCGTAACCGATAACTGCGATTGTTTTACCTTGTAGTACGCCTTGATCGGCGTCTTTTTCATAGTACATTGTAACTGCCATTTTAATAATTGCCTCCTTTAATTTAACCCTTTTGAGCGGGTGTTTAAGCAGAGAATGGCGCATAGCCAGCGGTTCCCCCCTTAAACTCCCGCTCAAAGCGGGATATTGAAATGAACATGCCTTACTTTGCGCTGCCTCGGTTTAACGCGGTTACACCCGTCCGCGACAACTCGCGTATGCCATACGGCTTGAGCAATTCAACCATTGCATCGATCTTCTCGGTATCGCCGACGACTTGTACGATAAGCGAATGTGTGCCAATGTCGACAACCGCGGCGCGGAAAGTCTCGACTACGCCGAGTATTTCCGGGCGGGCTGCGGGCTCCGCATTGACTTTAATGAGCGCAAGCTCGCGAGCCACCATCGGATTAGAGCTAAGATCAATAACCTTGATGACATCGATCAGCTTGTACAACTGCTTCGTCACTTGCTCGAGAGTATGGTCATCACCTGATGTGACGATGACCATACGGGACAAGCCCGCTTCTTCGCTCGAACCTACTGTAATGCTTTCAATATTAAAGCCGCGGCGTCCGAACAAACCGGAAACGCGTTGCAGAACGCCTGGCTGATCGTTTACGATTACTGCGATCGTGTGCTTTTTCATTCCGCATCCCCCATGATCATTTGGTCGATTGTGCTTCCTTGTGCTACCATCGGATACACGTTCTCATTCTTGCGAACGACGAATTCAACGACCGCTGGACCTGGATGGCGAAGCGCCTCTTCCCACACCGCGCGAGCATCCTCTTTATTCGCTGCGCGGAAGCCTTTAACGCCATAGGCTTCGGCAAGCTTAACGAAGTCCGGGCTGCCGGCAAGATCGATGTGGCTAAAGCGGTTTTCATGAATGAGCTCTTGCCATTGGCGAACCATGCCGAGTACTTGGTTGTTAATAATAACAACTTTAACCGGAATGTTGTTAATGGCGCAAATCGCGAGCTCCTGCGCACACATTTGCATGCCGCCGTCTCCATTAATAGAAACGACCACGCGGTCCGGATTTGCCATTTGAGCCCCGATGGCGGAAGGGAATCCGAAACCCATCGTGCCAAGTCCGCCGGATGTTACCCAGGACCGCGGCTTGTTGAATTTGTAATACTGAGCGGCCCACATTTGGTGCTGGCCGACGTCAGTCGTTACGATGGCATCCCCGTTTGTCGTCTCGTAGATCAGCTCAACTACCCATTGCGGCTTAAGCTCATCCTCGGAGTCCGTGTAGCTGAACGGATATTGCTCACTGGAGGCTTTAAGCTGTGCACGCCATTCATCCGCTTTGTCAGCACGCTTTGCTTGCTGGTTAACAAGCTGCAGTACCGTCTTCACGTCACCGACGATTGGAATATCCGTTGGCACGTTTTTGCCGATTTCAGCTGGATCGATGTCAATATGAACGATCTTCGCCAGCGGTGCGAAGCCTGCCAGCTTGCCGGTTACGCGGTCATCGAAGCGAGCGCCGATGTTGATCAGCAGATCAGCGCTTTGGATCGATTTGTTCGCAGTGTATGTTCCGTGCATGCCCGGCATGCCCAGCCACAAATCATTGCCGCTCGGGAATGCCCCCAAACCGAGCAACGTTGTCGTAATCGGAATTTGTGTCTTCGTTACGAATTCCAACAACTCTTCATGGCCGCCTGAATAGACGACTCCGCCGCCGGCTAGAATGAGCGGACGCTCCGCTTGCTCGATCGCTTTAATGAGCTTGTCGACCTGCAGCTTATTAGGCGATACAGTCGGATTATAGCCGCGGATGCTCACTTCCGTAACAGGCTTGAACAACGTTTTCGCAGCGGATACGTCTTTTGGTATATCGATCAATACCGGACCCTTGCGTCCAGTGTTGGCAATGTGAAAGGCTTCATGAATAATGCGCGGCAAGTCAACAACATCGCGTACCAAGTAGCTGTGCTTCGTAATCGGCATCGTAATGCCCGTAATGTCCGCTTCCTGGAAAGCATCGCTTCCGATCAGACTCGAGATAACATTGCCTGTAATGACGACCATTGGCACGGAATCCATATATGCGGTTGCGATGCCGGTAACAAGATTCGTTGCGCCCGGGCCCGACGTAGCGATACATACGCCTACCTTACCGCTTGCGCGCGCATAGCCGTCAGCCGCATGAATCGCACCTTGCTCGTGCCGCGTGAGCAAATGGTTGAAATCGGGATTGCCGTGCATCGCGTCGTAAATGTACAATACCGCTCCGCCCGGATAGCCGAATACGCAGTCTACGTCCTCAAGCAATAAGCTGCGAAGCAGGATCTCCGAACCTGATATGACCTCGTGCTTCGAGAGCCTTTCCTTCAATTCCTCTTTTGACTTCATTGTTGCATCTTGCGTTACCATCAGTCATCCTCCTCTCAGAAAAAACAAAAAAACCTTTCGCTCCTCCTGCTTCAAATTGAAGCAAAGAGGGACGAAAGGTTGATCTTTCGTGGTACCACCCAAATTCGTTACACATCTCCCGATGCATAACCTCCACAGGTAAGAACGCGTGCACGGCTGTTCATACCATTGGCACTGTAACGCTTGCCCTGCGATTCCCCCTAATACGCAACAGCAATCGTTGTTGCTTTTCAAGGGAACAGCTCCGAGGTGAGCTCGTAGAAAAGGGATTTTGGCGACAGTTGCAGCTGATCTGTCCGCTCTCTGATCAAAAGAGCCCTTAGCACTTCGTCCTCATCATTGCCGATTTTGTATTTACCACATGTATTACACCAGTACGTGGTAGATAAGACTTCCTTTATTATATGCCGTGAATTCCTGTTCGTCAAGAACCATTAACTACTCTTAGCGTAAAAACGTATTTGGCGCAAACAGCGGTGATGGCACATATACTAATTTAACCCCTAATCGGCAAACTCATGCAGGGTTCCTGCCAAGGGGAGCCGCAGAATTGGAGAGATGATCATGATTCGAATTTACGACCCGAGAATTGATCAGGCCGAGCTGGTTCGCCTCATCCAAAGCGAGCTTATTCCCTTATCTCATACGGTACACCAGCATGATGCACAGACGATTCGCGAGCTTCCGAAGCGCTTCAGGCGCGGTATTACCTATGTAGCCTCCTTGTCCAAGAAAAGCGCACCTGTCGCCTTCATCCATTTTGAGGTCATGGGTGAAGTGCTTTATCTGGATATGATGGTCACGCATCCCAGTCATCGCAATCGCGGATGGGGAAAAAAGCTAATGGCCTATAGCGAGGCCTACGGTCAAGCACAAAATTGCAGAGCAGCTCGGTTATTCGTGGATCAGGTTAACGCCAAAGCCCATAATTTATATAAAAAGCTTGGGTATCAAACCGTCCGTTATTACCCAGAGCTTCACTGCTATGAGCTGCTTAAGTCATTGACCCCGCTATGATTACCTAATCGCCATTAGTAGAAATTGTAGCCTTTCCCATATCCGTATGAATCGCCGTAGCAGCATTTGTCATAGCCGGTGTAGCAGCAATTGCCGCCAAAACCTCCGCCGTAGCCGCCGCCGTAGCCGCCGCCCCAGTAAGGCAGCGTTCCGATTGCCAGAAGATTGAATAAGACTAGAGGTAAAATAGCTTTCGTTTGCACGAGCTTGCCCTTATCTTTTTTGAGCGGTGCTACGATAAGTTTATTTTGGTGAACCCGAACAAGCTTGCCTGTGACGACAGAGCCGTCAGGGCGTACTGCATAAATGGATTTGCCGACCAGTTTCCGTACTTGTTGCTTGGTAACATTACGCATGTGAAATCCCTCCTTTCCCGTTGTTCTTCAGCATATTCAGGTCAGGAAGCATCCGTCTGTTTGTTTGTCCTCTGCGCACGCAAATGTGCACATGATGATAAAAAACAAAAAGGGCCGTCCCGTAGTCTTCGAAAAGACAACATGGGACAGCCCTTATCTCATAACGACTAAGCGTTAACTTTTTGTTTGGCGATGCCTGCAAGCGAGTTGAATGAAGTGATATCGTTCACTGCAAGGTCAGCAAGGATCTTACGGTTAACTTCTACGCCAGCAAGCTTCAAGCCGTGCATCAATTTGCTGTACGAAAGGCCGTTAATACGAGCTGCCGCGTTAATACGGACGATCCACAGTCTGCGGATGTCGCGTTTCTTGTTGCGACGGTCGCGGTAAGCGTACATAAGGGACTTACCAACTTGCTCCTTCGCTGTTTTAAACAGACGATGCTTCGAACCGAAATAACCTTTAGCCAGCTTTAGAATTCTTTTGCGACGACGAGTGCGGACAAATCCGCCTTTAACTCTTGCCATGAGTGGAAACCTCCTGTAGGTTGAATTTTGCTTATTGGACCGAGCTTATTATTTCAAGTTGGAAAGGCCTTGCTTCAAACGGCTAACGTCGCCGGCAGCCATTAGCGGTTGGCCGGCAAGTACGCGTTTTTGACGACCGGATTTGTGCGAAAGCAAGTGGTTACGGTAAGCTTTGTAACGTTTTACTTTACCAGTACCGGTAATTTTGAAGCGGTCTTTCAGACTGCTGTGAGTTTTCATCTTAGGCATATCAGTTATCCTCCTTAAAAGTCGTAATCCGGTTGTTAGCTGTTTGTTTTAGGTGCCAAAATCATAATCATGCTCCGGCCTTCCAGCTTGGGAGCGCGCTCAACGCTGCATAATTCGGCAACCTCTTTCGAGAGACGGTCCAAAATCTTTTGCCCGAGCGACGCATGCGCAATTTCGCGGCCGCGGAACCGGACGGAAGCTTTCACTTTATCGCCTTCATTCAGAAACTTAACAACGTTGCGATATTTCGTTTGGTAGTCGTTCTCGTCAATGTTGGCGCGGAACCATACCTCTTTGATATCGACGATCTTCTGATTCTTGCGTGCTTCCTTCTCTTTCTTCTGCTGCTCGTAACGGAACTTCCCGTAGTCCATGATGCGGCATACCGGCGGCTTGGCCGTCGGAGCAACGTTCACCAGATCCAGATTAAGCTCAACGGCAAGCTGCATGGCGTCGCGAATCGATTTGATACCGATTTGCTCACCTTCAGCTCCGACTAAACGTACTTCTCTGGCTCGGATTTCATCATTGATTTGATGTTCTCTGCTAATAACGTGCCACCTCCAAAATGGTCTTTTTCATGTTCTCACACAATAAAAAGATGCGGATTCGCTCGAACCCGCATCTCATAACCGTACATTTATGCCAATACATTATTTCTGCTGAAACAATGAAATGACCAATCGATTATCGCGAACCAGCCAGCTTGCGCCGAAAGGTGAGAAGCGGGTGCTTCTGCTTGTGCGTCATGAAGTTAGTTGAAAATGTTACCGTGTTACTATACCATAGCCCGCAAATCGGTGTCAACTGCTAAAATGATAGATAAGGAGCGGCGCTTAAGCATTATGAAGAACCGGGAAGTTAGAGCTGCTTGCTTTGTACTTCCTCCAGCCTTATCACGCGAGTATGCTGCGTATGGCTCCACTTCTTGTTATTTTGAGTAAAGAAGGCGTGAACTGTGATCGGCCACCAGGAAAGGGTGAACAGCAGAAAGGTCGGAATGCGCAGGTACAGCTTCCAGGACACCTTCGCCAAATACATCGATAACGGAATTTGGACCAAAATGTATGCCATGTACGGAATGCTGAGCCATATCGGCAGCAGGTTGTACACGGAGGTTACGTTGTCTCCGCCCGACAATATGATATCGCCCCAAATGATTGCTGCGATAAAAAAGCCGGCTAAGTAGTTATAAGCGTTGAATACGTAAAGCGCAGCGTCAATCTTCGTCCAGCTGCGTTCCTTGATCCCCTGCCATAACAATGGAAGCATATATTTGCGGGTTACGTCGAAGTGTCCTTGCATCCAGCGCAGCCTTTGACGCGCGGAAGCCTGGAACGTGATCGGTTTCTCGTCGAATACCTTCGCCTCGAAGTTGAATTTCGGGTAAATGCCCTTCTTGATGCAGCGTACCGTAAACTCTAAATCCTCGACCAGGCTTGTTGCGCCCCAGCCCATTTCTTGAAGCAGCTTGGCATCGAAGCACATACCGGTTCCGCCAAGGAAGTTTGCCAAGCCCAGATTCGTACGCGGCAGCTGCCATAAGCGGTTACAGAACCAATAATTAATGGCATTGGCCGAGCTGACCCAAGAATCGTTCGGATTTTTTGTGTCCAGATAGCCTTGAATGACTTGATGTCCGTTGATCAAATCATTGTTCATATACTGCAGGAAGTCGGTAGCCACAAGATTGTCAGCATCGAAAATCGCGACGCCGTCGTAGCTCTTCGGCATTTTCCACAGCTCTTTAAGCATCCATTCCACTGCATAGCCTTTACCGCGCTGGGCTGGATTTTCTCGAACGCAAGCGTATACGCCCTCGTAGCTTTTCACAACCTCAACCGTACCGTCGCTGCAGTTATCGCAAATAACAAATATGTCAAACAGCTCGCGCGGGTATTTCATTTTTTGCAAATTTTCAATTAATGCTCCAACGACCTGCTCTTCGTTATGGGCTGCCACCAATAAAGCAAAAGATTTTTTAGGTGCATGCGATAGATCCTCTTTCTTGCGGCGCCATCCGAAAAACGTTAAAAACAACTGATACACGCCTAATACTGCAAACAAAATCTGAACAACAAACATAATCGTATTGAACATGCGGTACTGCCCCCTTAAGACCCCATTTTTTTGCCTGCTTCAGCACCTCCAGCGGGAGGCCCGACAAGCTTTTTATTATATATTTTCTCTTTGTATGAGCGTTTATCTGCAAACGACTCGTGAACATTACTGATTCTCCACAGAAACAACTTCTTTGTCAAAAGCCCAATTGGTCGTGATTACGCTTAAACACGGCAGAAAAACGCTTGCATGGCATAGGAATGTGTGCATTACCTCCTTTTACGGCGACTCAGCCTTATTTTCAACCATTTACAGCGTTTTTAGCACTAACGTCCTTATTTGTTAAAAGGTTTTAATCTGTTTCTACAAACGAAAAGCATCTTTGTGTCGTATAGATGAACAAGCAGGGGCTCGTTCGACACCATTCTTCGTCTCGACATTATTTTCGAATGCTTGGCAAAGCGCGGTTCATGCTTCTTGCGCGGTGTCCATTACAGTTTTCCATCATATGCACATAATTAAACAATTAGTTGCAATCAATATTTCACGTACAATTTATATAGGTACAAGAAATAGTTTACGTTCGCCTAACAAAAACATGTTAAGATTATTTTTAAAAGTAATCAAAAGCCACCGTTTAGGAGGATGACAGCGATGGAAAGAATGATAGGCTGGCTGAAAACGAACGAGCAGCGAATGCTGATTTGGGCAAATCGGAGACCGGCGGGGGGGAAAGGACATCGGCTTCTCGGCCGGTGGCTAAGTACCGTCACGCATATGGGCGGCGCCACTTTCACGCTCGCTACCGCCCTCTTATATGCGCTTCTGGCGCCTGCTCCGTGGAGCATGACTGGCTGGCAATGTCTGGCTGCGGTCATTATTAGCCATTTGCCAGTGGCTGTCGTAAAACGAAAATTCAAGCGGCTGAGACCTTATCAGGCGTTGCCCGATGTCCATACATGTCCGAAGCCGCTCGTCGACTCTTCCTTTCCTTCAGGCCATACAACAGCGATATTCGCTTGGATTGTCCCGATATTGCTGACAAGCGGCATATGGCTGGCGCTATTGATTCCAATATTGCTGCTGATCGGCATATCGGTAGGCTGGTCGAGAATGTATCTTGGCTTGCATTATCCGTCGGATATTGTCGCAGGCGCGTTTATCGGAACCTTGACCGCCTTCGCGGTCCATTATTCCTGGGTCACTTCCGCGGCAGGACTTTATTAGTTACCGTCGTCATCCGATTCATTCGAATCAGCATCTTTCGCGGCGGCTTCTTCCTTGAGCAACTTTTCTTGCTTAGCATCGCGATGCTTACGAAGCGCCTCGGAGCCGATCACGACCTCGCAGCGATAAATATTTTGTCCTTTTTCCATAAATTTCATCTCATATTCGGTAAATACAAGGTCCTCTCGGGGGCCTTCTTTATGCAGATGCAGTGAAATATTCCGCATGATCAGCTCCATCTCCGCAAAGCTGTTCAGCGAGAACTCAAACAAGGATTGCGAATCCGTCTTAAAATGTATTTCTCCGCGCTCGTTCAGCAGCTCGATGTATTTCGCGACAAATCGAGGATGCGTCAGCCTGCGGCGGGCGTGCTTGCCTTTTGGCCACGGGTCGCTGAAGTTTAAATGAACGCGTTCGATTTCGCCTGGCGCAAACATGGTCTCGATGCCTTCGATATTAGCCCGCAGCAGCGCCAGATTCGGAGGATTCGCCTCTCCCTTCTGCTCCCAAATGTCGCGTGCCTTCTCGCTCGCGCGGCGAAGCAGCTCATCGTACATATCGACCCCAATGAAGTTAATATGCGGATAGCGTACGCTCATTTGGCTGATGAAACGCCCCTTTCCCATGCCAAGCTCGACAAATATCGGATTATCGTTTCCAAAAAACTCGCGCCACTTTCCTTTGTGGGCCGCAGCATCAAGTACAACAAGCTCCGGTTGCGCCTCTAAGCTTTCACGAATACCTTTTCTTCCTCTTAAACGCATAAGCTATGATTCCTCCAATTATCGTATACGACTAAACTAGTCCTTATTGTGCCCAAGAATGGGAGTAATGTAAAGGGGCATGCCAAAACAAAAAGCCGCGGCCTGTCGGCGCTGCGGCTTACTCATTTAGGAATATGCAAGCAGTTGTACGTTGATTAGGAAAGCAGCTGATACGGAATCGGACCGTTATCCCGCTGATCGCGCTCATAGGCTTTCATAAGGACTTCATTAAGTTTCTTGCGGGCGGATATTTCTATGCTGTGGTTATTATGAAAACGGACACCCGTCAATGCAATCAATTCTTTAACCGTCAGCTCAACTGTAACTTTGTCATCGCCATGCTGAATTTTTGTTATTGTACTCATCTCAAATCACCTCATCGATTTATTATAAGAGTATTTCCATTTAATCGACATATCATGAATACAGGTTCAAATGGGCTGTGTCAGGTATTTTTATTGTCTTCTCGCACTTTTAATATAACACTTCATGTAAGGTTAATCAAGCCCAAAATGCTCCAATTCAAAAATAATTTCCAATGAAAGCGATTCCCGAACATTCTCTATGCGCAAGCACATCAACCGTGGCTTTTCCGTTCGTTTTTCGTTAAAATATAGGGTGTATGTATTGAAAGAAGGGGAAAACGATGATTGAGCTGCACGAGTCTTCACAGCAGCCTCTGCTCTGGGGCGATAAAAGATTTCATACATGGAATTACGAAATGCGCGAGCAGTTCGGCGGTAAAGTATTCAAGGTCATGCTCGACGCCGGCTTCACGTGCCCGAACCGCGACGGATCCATTGCCAAGGGCGGCTGCACATTTTGCAGCGCGCGGGGTTCTGGCGATTTTGCAGGGAGCAGGCGCGATGATCTCGTCACGCAATTCAACCATATACGTGACCGTCAGCATCAGAAATGGCCCGACGCGCAATACATCGGCTATTTTCAAGCCTATACGAATACGTATGCGCCCGTCGAACAGCTGCGCGAGTATTATGAAGTGATCCTTCAGCAGCCTGGTGTCGTCGGCTTGTCGATTGCAACGCGTCCCGACTGCTTGCCCGATGATGTCGTCGATTATTTGGCGGAGCTTAATAAGCGAACTTATCTATGGGTTGAGATGGGACTGCAAACGGTGCATGAATCTACGTCCGAGCTCATTAACAGGGCGCATGATACCGAGTGCTACCTGGATGCGGTACGCAGGCTGCGCGATCGCGGTATCCGCGTATGCGCGCATATCATTTACGGGCTGCCGCAGGAAACGCATGAGATGATGCTGGAAACCGGCCGCGCCGTGGCGAAGATGGATGTTCAGGGAATCAAGATTCACCTGCTTCATCTCATGCGCAAGACTCCGATGGTTCGCCAGTACGAAGCAGGTTTGCTGAAGTTTCTTGAGCAGGACGAGTATGTGAAGCTTATAGTCGATACGCTTGAGTATTTGCCTCCATGGATGATTGTTCACCGGTTAACCGGCGACGCCCCGCGCGACCTGCTCATCGGACCGATGTGGAGCCTCAAGAAATGGGAAGTTCTCAACGCCTTCGACGACGAGCTGCGCCGCCGCCAAACCTGGCAGGGCAAGCTTTGGCAGCAGGAGGTTTAAGCATAATAATGACTCTTGCCGCTGAACACATGAATAAGGGATCTGCAAGCAAGCATTGGGCGAACGATGAGCATAACCTTGGGATCGTAATTGGAGGTGCCGCATGGGCTTCCTATCCGTGCTGAGCATGGCGCACAAGTGGATCGCCGAGCGGACCTCGCCCGGCGATATCGTGATTGATGCAACGGCCGGCACCGGCGTGGACACGCTGGTATTGGCCGAGCTTGCAGGGGCTAAGGGAACGGTTTATTCCTTTGATATTCAACAAGAAGCTCTTAACCGAACGAGTGAGCGTCTTAGCGCCCGCACCGGCGGCAGCATGCTGCCCGAAGTAAAGCTGGTGCTGAACAATCACGCGCAAATGGCGGAAATCGTTGATCCGGCATTCAAAGGACGAGTATCGGCCGTCATGTTCAATTTGGGTTATTTGCCTGGAGGTGCCGATCAGACGGTCATTACGGAGCCGTCCTCAACGCTCTCCGCCTTGGATGCGGCTCTCACACTGCTTCGTCCGGGCGGCATCATTACCTGTGTACTGTATCCTGGACATCCGGGCGGCGCGGATGAGGCCGCATCCGTTGAGGCTTATGCCTCATCGCTGCCGCAAAGGCTGGCGCAGGCGGTTGTATACCGCCAACTGCAGCGTGAGGAATCACCTTATCTCATCGCGATAGAGAAAAAGTTTACATATTCATAACCAAGGGAGAGATATGAAAAATGGCAGTTAAACCTTATCCATTGCAATTCAAGGCGGAAATGAAAGAACGTATTTGGGGAGGACGCGCGCTTGAGGGCTTTGGCCTTGAGCTTCCGGAAGGATCAATTGGCGAGGGCTGGATGATCGGCGATCATCCGAATGGTACAACGAAGGTTGTCAATGGCGCGCTTGCCGGGACAGGTCTCGACGAAATCCGGGAAAAGTACGGACGCGAATGGTTCGGCACGCAAGGCTTTTCCGAAAAAAATGGACGTTTCCCCCTTCTCATTAAACTACTCGATTGCAATGATGATTTGTCGATTCAGGTGCATCCAACCGATGCTTACGAGGGACTTCCTGCGGGTGAGCTTGGCAAAACGGAGATGTGGTACATTCTTGACGCCAAACCCGGCGCGAAAATCATCTACGGCCTGAAGGACGGCGTTGACCGTGCGGCGATGGAATCCGCTATCGCGGAGGGGCGCATTATGGACACGCTGCAGGAGGTTTCCGTCGAAGCCGGAGATGCGTTCTACATTCCTGCCGGTACGGTTCACGCTCTATGCTCAGGCGTCGTTGTGGCGGAAATTCAACAAAATTCCGATACCACTTACCGCTTGCACGACTATGACCGCCCTGGTCTCGACGGTCAAATGCGCGAGCTTCACATTGACGATTCGCTTAACGTTATCGCTTACGAAGGCGCAGGCGCACAGCGAATGAAAACCGACGACGCCGTTGCCGGCGAGTGGTTGAACATTGCAACATCACCATACTTTGTCGTGGAAAAAGGAATCGTGACGGCTCCTTGGCAGCTAGCTGCCTCGCAAGAGAGCTTCGTCATTCTAGTTATAGCCGAAGGAGAGGGACAGTTGAAATGGGCCGACGGCGAGCAGCCGGTAAAAGCCGGGGAATGCTTCCTGCTTCCCGCTACTTTAGGCAGCTATGAGCTCTCCGGCAGCATGACCGTACTTCGCAGCGTCGTTCCGGCATAAGCAAAGTTTGTTTTATAAAAAAGGTCCGACGTTTGCGAAAACGCCGGACCTTTTTTATGCGGAGGAAATTCAGCTTTACAAAGAAAATGCTTCGCTTCCCGCTTCCATCGTCAGCATAAACGGGCGAGCCTTAGGCTTGCTGTTTCCTGCCTCTATCGCATACAGAACGGCCAATAACGTATGCCGCTCCTTATTTACTTCGCCGGTTGCCAGGAACATATCCAAATCAAAAGGCAGCCGTTCGATAACCGCATGCTTTTGAAGCTCCCTCTCGTTCAAGCCAAGAGCAGCGAATTTCTCGGAAACCTCGCCCGGCCGTTCGGCCAGACGCCGCATATAACCGCTCCAAACCGCCTTGTCCATCGTGAAATCCCACCAAGTTTTGCGCGGCTTGTAGTTATGATTCAGGAAATAATCATATTTCATGAGCCCGAACACAACATCCGGATCCAAACGCGCCCCCGCAACTGCGATAATCGCGTCGAACGAGAATGGATCATCGCCGGACGTATCCTCCCGCTCCGTCGTTAACGAACCTTTGTCCTTCACTGAAGGGAGTGGCAAAGAGTCTAAAAACGCCCAAAGCCGCGAGAATAAATCCTCCAGCTGATGACCGATCTTCTGCCAGCCGCTGCGCTCCCAGAAATCCCCGAACGCCTGGAAGAAATCGAATGGAGACGGAAACACGCGATCCACCAAATAAAGAAGCGTGCGATCCATCCGGTGCGCGTTCCAATATTTCTCCAGCACGTCCTCCACTCGCTTGATCCGTACGATATCGCCAAACGGCATCAGATCGTTGCCCAGCATTTCGTATGGCGCCCTGTCCATATAAATATAGCCCCACTTGTCCGCGTCGCGGCGAAGTCCGGTGCCTCGCAGCATTTTGAGGAAGCCAAGCTGCAGCTCCTCGGGTCGAAGCTCGAACACATCGTTAAACGTTCCGCGGAACGTATCGTAGTTTTCGAGCGGCAGGCCCGCAATCAAATCGAGATGCTGATCGATTTTTTGCGAATTTTTTACCTTCATTACCGTACGTACGAGCTTCATCCAATTTTGTCTGCGCTGTACCGCTTCATTTGTCGGATCATTCGTCGACTGGACGCCGATCTCGAAGCGGAATATGCCGGGAGGCGCGTGTTCAGCCAAATAATCCAGCACCTCAGGGCGCATAATATCTGCCGTTATTTCAAATTGGAAGACGCAGCCGCGATGATTCTCGATCAAAAATCCGAAAATCTCCAACGCATAATCTCTTTTAATATTAAACGTACGGTCAACGAATTTAATGAGCTTCGCTCCCGAATCAATCAGATACAATATATCGGCCTTTGTGCGTTCCATATCGTAATATCGAACGCCGACCTCGATGCTGGACAAACAAAACTGGCAGCTGAACGGACAACCCCGGCTTGTCTCGAAATATACGACGCGGCTCCCGAGATGGGGGATGTCCTCCTGAAAGCGATGCGGCGAGGGCAGCTCGTTCAAATTCAGCTTCGGACGAGGCGGATTGACAATAACCTCCACCCGATCCTCTCTCTGCTTCCGGTACGTCACGCCGAACACCATATGGTATTTGCCTTCGCCCTCGATTTCGGCAAGCAAGTGATGGAAGGTCTCTTCACCTTCCCCGACCACGATAAAATCAACTTCTTGCACACGGTTCATCCAGAAGTCCATATCATAGCTGACTTCTGGGCCGCCGAGAATGATTTTTATGTCCGGCATAATTTTTCGAAGCATATTTATAACCGTTATCGTCTCTTCTATGTTCCAAATGTAACAGGAGAAGCCTACTACATCAGGCTTGCGCGAGAAAATATCCGACACGATGTTCATCGACGGATCCTTGATCGTATACTCTGCAATATCGATATCGAACCGCTCGCCGCTATACGCCTTGAGACACCGAAGCGCGAGTGAGGTATGGATAAACTTTGCATTTAATGTGGATAGTACCACTTTCATAATATGACCTCTCTAACTTATACATTGGCTAACAAAACTGAATTCGCTGATGCCATATCCCTTTAGCAAGATGCCTTCTATTGTACCGAAAAATGTTGCAAAAAAGAAGAGGCACCCATTCCCGTCCATTAGGAATAGATACCTCGCTCGATTAGTCTCTTACTTGAATGTGAAGCTGATCTTTCAGCTGCATGTCTATGACGGGATAACGAACGCGCCATTTGTCGCTGCCAAGCGAAGTCACCTCGCCGGATGCAAAACCTCGCGGCTCGAATCCGTAATCCCGTTCGAAGGAAATAAGCACCTGAATTTTCTCGTCGGGCAGCAGGTCATGGAGCTCATAGCCTAAATTGATCGCCCAAATCCGCAGCTCATCGGCAGTAGACGGACCGTAATACATATAGAAGAGGGGATCGATATCAGCACTCAAGACTAACCAGCCGGCAGAATCGCGTTTCGCTTCCCAGCCGGTGAAATTAGCTTCTCCTTCCGTAGTGACCACCGAAGCAAATTGTTCCGCCAGCAGCTTCTGAATATCGGTCAGCGGAGCGCCGACTAACGTGTCCGGGAGAGTGGAGGGCAAAAATGCCGCTTCGTCTATCATTTCCTCGGTCAAATCGTCAACCAGAATAGCTGCATGCATGACGGAAACCGCAAAATTAAGGTCAGCAATCGTGTCGGAGTAACCAAGCGTAGTAATTCCGATAAGCTCGCCATATTCGTTAAATAGAGCGCCGCCGGAGCTGCCGTGATCGATTGGCGCGCTCGTTTGGACGTAGCGGACTCCGCCTTCATAAGTAATATTGCTGATAAGACCGTCTGAAATTGTATTTTGCAGCCCAAGCGGGCTTCCAATCGCAACGACCTTGTCGCCTTTGCGGTCATTTAAGCCATAGTTAATCTCTACCGCTGCCACATCGAGAGGCTCTTTCGTCTTTATAATCGCTAAATCGGCTTGCTCGTCATAGTGGACTACGCCCTCGATCGCAAGCTCCTCCCCGTAAAGGGTCAGCGCCGTAGCCGAGACTGCGTCCGAAATGACGTGATAATTGGTCAAAATCAAATGATCGCCGATGACGACACCGCTGCCCTGCGCGCGATTCGTCATAACGAGAACGACGCTCTTATCAAATTTTTCGACGATTTCGGTCGAAGTCAGCTTCGGTATATTCTTCTGTTCCTCAAGCCATTCCTTGTACTTCGCCAGTTCAACAGCTTCCTCAGACAAAATGCTAACGGTATTCGCGGCACGATCCCACGCTACGGACGCGCCAAGCGCTTCCGAAATGAAACGCACCGGTACAAATGTAACAGCATTGCGCACCACGGAAGGTGCATTCAGCTTTACCCCTTTACCGTTGATCACAGCTTCTTTCTTTCCGGCTTGAAGAGAAATAGTAAGATGGCCCTTGCGAGCGATGATCGTTCCTGTCTTGCCTTCCCAGGTTACAGTCGCCCCCAATGCAGTGAAAATTTCGCGCATAGGTACAAAAGTAACGCCCTTCTCTACATAAGCCGGAGCTGAGAGAGTAAGCTTCTTGTGGTCTACAACCACTTGCACTTGCGATGCTGAAGCCGCGACAGCCTTAGTCGCGGCATTAGCCGTAGAAGCGGTTGCCTCGCCAGTGCCTGGCAGCGGAGTCAGCAATAAAGCTGCCGCTAACAAAGGACAAAGGAGCGACTGGATAAGTTTTGTTTTCACGCCGTAGTTTCCCCCAACTATTTCCATATTCACCATAAGGTTTGTTCACATTCATCGTACCATCCCGGCTGACGCTTTGTCTATGAAAACGAGTTTCATAGAACTCCATTACGCATAGAAAGGAAGATTAGAATTGCAAGCATCACTCGTGTTATAGTAGGAGCATTGAATCAAGGAGGTTGTCAGCATGCAAAAGGGGAGAAAGCGCCCGACTCATCACGCTGGGGCAGATAAAAGCAAAACCTATCCGGTGACGGAGACGATAGAGCTATTGCCTTTTCTTATAAAAAATATTTCCGGTGCCGGCCGTAACGTCGTGAAGAACATACTGGCCCACGGACAGGTTGCCGTCAACGGAAAATCAACAACCGCTTACAACTATCCCTTGCAGCCCGGCCATACGGTAACCGTAAGCAAGGAACGTCCGAAGGAGAAGCTGCCGTTCGAAGGGCTTTCCATCATGTTTGAGGACGAGCATATCATCATCATTAAGAAGGATGCCGGATTATTATCGGTCTCCTCGGACTCCGCACCCCCAAACGAGGTAACCGCCTACCGCCAGCTAATGGCTCATGTACGGCTCGACAATCCGAAAAACAGAATTTTCATCGTACACCGGCTGGACCGCGATACGTCGGGCGTCATGCTGTTCGCGAAGAGCGAAGCCGTTCAGCAGCAGCTTCAGAACAGCTGGCAGAGTGCGGTACAGGAGAGAATTTACGTCGCGCTCGTTGAAGGAGCGGTTAAGAAGGAGAATGGAACGATTACTTCGTGGCTGAAAGAAAGCAAGACACTCAAGATGTATTCCAGCTCCTATCCGAATGACGGATTGCATGCCGTAACGCATTACAAGGTGCTGCGTGCCAGCAAAGCCTTCTCGCTGCTCGAGGTTCAACTGGAAACGGGACGTAAAAATCAAATCCGCGTTCATATGGAGGACATCGGCCATCCCGTCGTAGGCGACAAAAAATACGGCTCGCGCTCACGCGCAATCGGCCGCCTTGGGCTGCATGCCCGGGTGCTTGCCTTCACCCATCCAATAACCGGCAAGCTGGTACGCTTTGAAACCGAAATACCGAAGCTGTTTCTTAAGCCGTTTCAGAAGGAGGAATAGAAGCATGCCTCATCTTTTATTTCGCGGCGTGGAGGCCGAACTGCTGCGGAAGGTAGCTGCACCGTTAGCCAAGAAGTTAGCTATCCTATGCAGCTGCGGTACGGATAACTTCACCATGAACGTCATGAACGCAACCAACGTCTACGGAGGAGCTCCAGACGAGCCGGCCTTCGCCTTCATTGAGGTAGGCTGGTTCGAGCGCGGACAGCAGGTGCGCAATAGCTTCGCGCACGCTGTCACGCAATACGTTCGGCAGCTCGGTATCAACGAAATCGAAATCGTGTTCCATGCTTATCGTGAAGAAAGCTATTATATAAATGGTGAACCCGTAAAATCGTAACAGCCAGCTAGTTACTTGAGTCGCTGGTCTTTGCCAAAGCCGCCAGCTCGTCACTAAGCTTCTGGATTTAGCTCATCAGTTCAGCAAATCGTTTCCAACAGTTATAGTTTCTTTGCCATTGGCGCATTCTAAAAAGAAGCCAAAGGAAAGGAGCATCGATCATGAGCGATCAAAACAAGCCCAACGTGCAACATGTCGCGCCAAAATCAAGCGATCCGAAAAAGCAGGGAAGATCCGCTGCACAGAAAAAGACGAAATAAACCTGGTTATAATCTACCGAATGGACTATCCTTTTCGCCGCTCCAACTGGTTCGGCGGTACTCAGTCGGTGTCTGTCCGGTATTTTTTTTATCATCCTGGATAGATGATACACACTCTTGAAACCGGTCTGTTCTGCTATTTCAGCAAGCAATAGACCGGTGTTGCACAGCAGTTCTCATTACTTTTGAATCATAACCGTGTAATGCAGCGCCCACCTCGACATCATGATATGCCACGGACAAATCACGATAAAGAAAGCCGCGGCAGCCGCAGCGCGCTTCCTCTTAAACAATTGATTGGAAATGCTATAAAACAGAAGCATGCTAACGATGCCGAAGAAGATGCTGACCGCACGCACCGACCAAACATTTAATCCAAACAAATAAATAAACGGTATCGATTAATAAGCATACAGCGCATTTTGTCCGCTTCCCCATGCGATAAGATGAATCGGCAGCGTTATGCCGTTGCGATCCATTCCATAATGAAGGATGGAATAAGCCTCATAGCCGATGGAGGCCTCGTCCTGGTTTAAGCGGATTTTGTCTCATCCACATATAAGCTCTAATCATGATTTGAGTTCTGTTCCGGCGCCTGGATGGTTCGAGCTGCGTATCGGGTAAAGGTAAAAAAATATTAGGGCTATTATTAAGGCAAGGAAAGGGATAACGCTGAGCATCGAACGGATTCCCCATTCGGCGGCTTCGGTTTGCACAGCATCCTTGACGTAGCCGGTTGCTTCCAGGATTACGCCCAGCACAACCGCTTGCAGCGAAACGCCCCATTTGACGATGAAACCGTTCATCCCGAAATACATCCCTTCCCTGCGCACGTTCGTCCGTTGCTCGTCCTCGTCGATAATTTCGGACAGCAGCACGTCTAAAAGCACGAGCAAGCCCGCTAAACCAATTCCGATCACGGCAGCAGCCGCGACGGCTGCAGTCACATTCGCCACGAACAAGAACGGAATCATCGCGGCCGCATAAATGGATACCGCATAGATAACCGTCCTTCGCGGTCCCCATTTTTGCACGAGTCTGCCCCACACGTAAACGCAAGGAATAGCGGCGATGAAGATAGCGCCAAGCAGAAACGTATTGCTGTCCTCCGCTGCTTGAAGCACATATTTTGTGAAAAACGGGATGGCTGCGGGCAGTACCGCAAACGTAAATTGCACGAAAAAGCTGCCGATTACGAATAATACGAAAGCTTTGTTCGAAAATGTAAATTTCAATGATTGCAGAAATCCAATTTCCTCGCGCCTAACGACCATTTTCTCTTTGCTTGACGACACCATAATGATGAAGAACAGTAACGCGATTCCGGCGAAGATCGCTCCCATCGGGCCCCAGCCGAGATTGCCGTATACGAGCGGCGGCAGCGCCACGCCGATAATCATCCCGACAATTCCGAACATTTGGCGCCAGGACGATACAACGGCCCGATCCTTGATCGTCGTGAACATTTCCGGGAACAAAGCCGAATAATTGAGCACAACCATTACGAACAGCACATCATACAGGAGAACGATCGTCAAAAAGTACCAGAACAACGCTGAGCCCGTCCCAATCGGGAACCAGATCGCCGTAAACAAGGCAGCGAGCGGCACCATGCCAAACATCATGTACGGAATGCGCCTCCCCCAGCGGGAGCTCGTCCGGTCGGAGAGATGGCCGAAAAACGGATTAAGAACCGCATTCACGATACCGTGAATGACCATCGCCACGCTGATCAGGCCCGGCCTGACGCCCAGCACGTCGACATAATAAAATACAATGTAAGAAGCGAAAGCCTGTGCAATCAAGTTGACGGATAAGTTACCCGAGCTGTAAGCTAATTTCGATTTGAAGCTGGCAGTGGACATGAACAACACGCTCCCGGTTACGATGAAAGTCGACAAAATATTTTATTCAACCCTTTCATCTTAGCGTAAAAATCCTTTTTATTCCATAATCAACTTTGAATTCATCGCAGACTGCTTCAGCGGCTTGAGCTTAACCATGCGTATATATCGGCTTCCTGTTATTGTGACATCCCTCATTCTATGTGTGATCTGTTATAATTGAAAAATATTATTATTGAAGGTGATAAAGCTGAGTAACCATTATTATACATTCCCTATCGGCATCCGTAATAGCGAGGTGCCCCTTGCCTCCAAGGCGGAGGCGGAAACGAGCCGTGATCTAGTTGGCGATGGTGAAGCGGACAGCGGTTTTTTCCGGGCTCTGGAGCAATACGGGATTTCACTCAACAGACCGCAAATGGCGGCGGTTCGCCACCAAACGGGAGCCGCTTTAACGCTAGCGGGCGCTGGCTCGGGCAAAACTTCGGTGCTCGTTTGCAGGACAGCCTACCTGGTTGCCGTGCGGCATGTGCAGCCCCAGCATATTTTACTGATGACCTTTTCCAAAAAAGCAGCCGATGAGATGAGAAGCCGAATTCGCTCGCTTCCGGTCCTTGACGCGCAGGCCGCAAGCGGCGTTGAAGCGCGTACCTTCCACTCCTTCTGCCTCCAATTGCTGCGGGGACGCGGCTATCGCCAATCTATTCTTGGCGAAACCGGTCAGAAGCATATCTTTTTCAAACGGCTGATGCGCGAGCTGCTGCTGCAAAACGACTACGAGCCGGAAACGCTGCTGGCCCAGCTCTCGGCCATTAAGCTGCGGATGCTCAGCATAAGCGAGCTTCCCGAAACGACCACGGAGGAAAGAGAGCTTAAGCTTTTGTTCACCCGTTACGAGCAGTGGAAGAAGGAGCTGGATAAGCTCGATTACGACGATCTGCTGCTGGAGACTTTCCGGCTGCTTCGCGATGATGAAACGCTTCTCGCCACGCTGCAGCGGCGCTTTCAATACATCATGATCGATGAGTTCCAGGATACGAATCAGGTTCAATACGTGATCGTGCAAATGCTCGCTGACAAGCACCGCAACCTGATGGTCGTCGGCGATGACGATCAGACGATCTATTCGTTCAATGGGGCCAAGAACGACTATATCTTGAACTTCGAGCAGCAATACCCGGGAGCGTCAACGATTGTTCTCGATATCAATTACCGCTCAACAAGCACGATTGTCGGGCTCGGCAATGCCATCATTCAATATAATAAGCAGCGCAAGGAGAAAACGCTCCTCGCCGTTAAGTCAAAGGGTATTAACCCCGCCTACGCCAGACTGAAATCGACGCAGGACGAAGCGCAGCTCGTCGTGGAGAAGATTATCGAGCAGACCGGGCAAGGGAAATGGGCGTTTGGAGATTTTGCCGTCCTATTCCGTACGGCGAGCAGCAGCAGAGCGCTCGTCGAGCTGCTGCTGACCAAGCAGCTTCCGTTCATTGATTACGGCGACGGCCAGCTGTTCTATGACCAATGGGCGATCAAGCCTTTAGTCGCACATTTGCGCCTGTTTCTGGATCGCCGAAATTTTGACGCCATAGAAGCTTTGCTTCCCTCTCTCTATATCAATCGCGAGCAAGCTATGGCGTTTATATGGAATCAAGACAAGCAGCGCGCGAAGAAATGGCCGCTCATCCATCTGCTCGACTTCCCGCAGCTGAAGGATTTTCAGAAGGACAAAATTAAAGAGCGTATTAAGCTCATTAAATCCTTTGCCGACAGCAAGCCGGCAGATGCCGTTATGCAGCTTCGCCAAGCCTTCTACGATCAATACCTCGAGACGAGCAAACGGCATGAAATGACCGAGCACAAGGAAGGCTTGAAGGAGGTGCTGGATGAATTCGAAGCCGCGGCTGGCAGCTACGATACCATTGAAGCATTTATGGCCTACATTGACGATATTACGGACAAGTATGCTGCCGCTTCGCGGGAGCAGAAGCATGGACTGAACCGAAACGCTATATCGCTGATGTCGATCCACAAATCGAAAGGGCTTGAATTTCCGGTCGTATTCGTCATCGGAGCTTCCGAGGGTATACTTCCGCATAGCTCCGCGCTTGCGGCTGACAAGCATAGCGACCGCAGCTCTATTCAGACGGGAATCGATACTTTAACCGAGGCCCTTGAGGAAGAGAGGCGCCTTGCTTACGTTGCGGTTACAAGGGCGCAAGAGGAGCTTTATATTAGCTCTCCCGCTACGTATCGCGGTAATCCTGCGGAATTATCCAGATTCATCCGCTCGGCTTTCTCGAAGGACTGCGAGGCAGATGGCGACGGCGAAACGGCGCTTGCTTGGCTCTGTACGAGCGATAGCTGTCAGGTGTGGCAGCGTATCATAACGTACGAAGATTCGCAGGCCGAGGCGCGCTCCTGTCCATTGTGCCGGTCGCCCATGGAGCAAGGGACGAAGCTGTTGCCAAGCAAAAAGAACTAAGAACATTTAGAAAAAGCCGTTTCTTCAGTAGAAAGCACTACTAAAGGAACGGCTTTTTCTATAGATGTTATTAATCGGATATTACAAAGCCGGAGGCGTGAAGGAACGCCCGGCGAATTCGGCATCCAGCATGTAGAAGGCATTGCTGTCCTTATCGATTCGCTTAAGCTTATGTATAATGCTATCGAACAACGCCTCTTCCTCTACCTGCTCGTCAATGAACCACTTCAAGAAGTTGATCGTCGCATGCTCTCGATCATTCATGGCAAGGTCGGACAGATGGTAGAAGCGTTTCGTGTTCTGCTGCTCATGAGCATAGCCCTGCTCGAAAGTGTCGAGGATTGACGCATAGTCGTTGTTCGGTTCACCAAGGGCGGATAGTGTAGCGCGGCGGCCGCGGTCATTCAAAAACTTGTATATTTTCATAGCGTGAAATCGTTCTTCCTCAGCCTGTACAATAAAGAAATTCGCAAATCCGTCAAGACTTTCACCGGAACAATACGCTGCCATCGCAAGATACACATGCGCGGAATAAAACTCAAAATTCATCTGCTCATTTAACGCGTCTGCTAATCCATCATTCATCGCTCATGCACCTCAGCTTTCCTAGTTTGTACTTATTCTAACATAAAAATAAAGAACGGCAAATGCCGTCCTTTGTAAGTATATCCATCTTATATGATTATCCGATCATTTTCTTCAATCGTTTGTACAGTTGGTTTGCGGACGGCGCGCTTACCGTTTTCGACTTGACGACAACGAAACATTCCAGCTTGCAGGTTTTGCAATTGCCCAGACAGTCGCTCTTCTTCTGCTTAATGTCAGGATAACGTTCCTTCATCGCCTTATAAATCGGCTTTAATCCGTTCTTGAAATTCCGTTTGCAATATTTGATCTTTTTCATCCGATTCACCCCGCACCGCAACGAAGGATTTGCTTTCTATTAGATGATAATGATTATCACCCTCGTTGTCAACAGCGATTTTTCATGCTGTTTAAAAGATACTATTTTTTCAACAGCTCAAGCCCTTTCAGCAGCTGGCTATCCTCGCGCTTCAGCTTCTCGCGCAAGCGCTCAAGCAGCTTGTATCCGGTTTTGTCATTAAACTCTCCGGTTTCCTCCAGCTTTTCCGCTAATTGAAACGCGCGAACGGCTGCAGCAGTCCGCTCATCATACAAGCCCTCTTGCTCCGCCGACTTATAGCCGAGCTCCTTAAGCATTAGCTGAAGCGTCTTCACATCCTCGCCATAGCTTCCAACTTTCATATCGGTGCCGATCGCCAGCGGTCTCAGCTTCGTATAAGCAGGCAGCTCAACTGCGTAATCCGGCGAAACGCCGACTTCATTAATCCAAGTCCCGCCGGGCGTCTTCCACTGCGCTTCGGTCAAGCTTAATACGGAGCCATCCTTAAATTGCCTAAAAGCTTGAACGACACCCTTGCCGTACGTTTTCTCGCCTATGACCGCAGCCCCCGCCGATTCCTTGAGCGCCGCCGCCAATACCTCGCTCGCGCTGGCGGACTGACCGTTCACCAATACAGCTACCGGCACCGTCCATTCCTTCTCCTGCTGCGATTTATACGTAATCGTCTGCCGTTCTTCCTTGTATACGACATCTAAAATCACTTTATCCTTCGGAATTAGCGTATTCGCTATTTGCAGCGTCGGCTGGAGCAGGCCGCCCGGATTAGAACGCATATCGAGCAGCAAGCCCTTGATCGGCTGCTTCGTCTGCAGCTCTTTAAGAGCTCCCTCGAATTCTTCTGCCGTTTTCTCGGCGAAGCGGCTGATCGTCACATGCGCGATTCCTTCTTCAAGCAGCTCGGCTGTAACGGAATGAATAGGAATCGCTTCCCGCTTCAGCGTCAAGGAAATCAGCTCAGTCTGATTCGGCCGCTGAACCTGCAGCGATACATCCGTTCCTTCTTCGCCCCTAATGATTCCCAGCAGCTCTTGAAAGGATTTGCCGCTTATTTTTTGGCCATCGACGGCTATCAAGGTGTCGCCGGGCAGCAGCCCTCCCCGCTCGGCTGGCGCCCCTTTCGTCAGTCCGGAAATGACATATTCGCCTTCCTCTTCCCTGATTTCCGCCCCGATCCCGTAAATCTCGCCTTCATACGATTGCGTATACGCATCCCCCTTCTCCTCGACCAAATAACGGGAGTACGGATCCTCAAGCGACGCAACCATTCCTTCAGCCGCTCCGTTAATTAGATTCTTAGGCTCGGCGCCGTTTAAATAATCATTCATAATTTTCTTGTAAGATACCGTAAATTGTTGAAACGCGGGCTCGCCCAGCATGGGATACCGGTTGCCCATCCATAGCAGCCCTAAAGCGAAGCCGGTCGCTATACATAATAATGCGCCCAGCAGGCAGAGCGTCAGAAAGCGTTGTTTGGCCGCAGCTGTCGTAAAGTTTTTCATCCATTCATCTCCTAAAAGGTTTTACTTTGAAAGCATCGTCTTGGTCTTGTATGTCTGCTGCATTTTCGCTACAATCAACCTAATCTTATACATAAACTTAGAGAGCCGGAGAGGAGCATTACCGCAAGCATGTACAAATTAATTGCCATTGATGTGGATGATACTTTACTAACCGACGAAATCACTGTAACGGAAGGCACGAAACGCGCGTTAGAAGCCGCCATTGCGAAGGGGGTTATGGTTACGCTGGCAACCGGCCGCATGTTCGCTTCCGCCCGGAAGATTGCGAAGCAAATTGAACTCAATGTTCCTATTATTACCTATCAGGGAGCCCTCGTCAAAACGCTGCTCGACGGCCAGGTGCTATATGAAAGAAATGTGCCGGTCGATGCAGCCAAGGAGCTGCATGCCTTTACAGAGGCGAATGGTCTCCACCTGCAGCTTTACGTGGACGACGAGCTTTATGGCACGGAGGACAATGACAAAATTAAAGCCTACTCCAAGCTTTCCAATATTCCATACAAAATAGAACCCGACTTTGGCAAGTTGCTCGATTTCCCGATGAACAAAATGTTGATCATTGATGAACCGGCTAGACTCGATGAAATTGCCGAGCAGCTTCGACCATTAATCGGCGATCGCGTTCACATTACAAAATCGAAGGCGCATTACTTGGAGTTTATGCACAAGGAAGGCACCAAAGGGCATGCCTTGCGATTTCTGGCCGATCACATCGGCTGCACCATGGAGCAAACGATCGCCATGGGCGATGCCTGGAATGACAACGAAATGATTCTAGCAGCCGGTCTCGGCGTAGCCATGGGCAATGCCATTCAATCGCTAAAGGATATTGCCGACTACGTTACACGATCGAACAATGAAGAGGGCGTTCGCCACGTCATCGAGAAATTCGTGCTGAACCAAGCGTAAACGGCCCACACTAGCATGACAAATTCCAGTTAGGCCAGACTTACTCGCTGATGAAGCAAGTTTAGCAGAATTTTTTCCAGTTAGATTCGTAATTCATCTAGCAGGCGCGACGTTATGGCAGAAGAAACCTTTGTAATCTTTATTTCAACTTATATAGCTGTGTAAGACGCTTCTATACGTAAAAAAGCCCTCCGCTATGCGTGGAGGGCTGAGCTTTGCCAGTTCTTCAATTATTTTAAAGCGGTTATCCATATTCTTTGAAATTGCTCCAATAACAAATCGCTTGTTTTCCGTTCAAATATGGCTGCGGGATGATGACTGGCAATATCGCGAAAGCCTGAGTCGCTCAAAAGCTTAAATAATTGTTTTTCTGGGTCAAGCCGGCTTTTTTCCGTATGCTCCGACTTCCGTTTCTTCCACGCTTTCGGCTGCACTCCTCCCAAGCGTATGCGCCCCATGGCCGCAGCGCTGCGAAAGATTGGATCAACGTTGCGGGCTTTCCAATCCCCATCCATAATAATTATTTTCCCTCCCGGCTTAAGCACTCTATGCCATTCCGCCAATGCGCAATCGGGACATGCCAGCCCCCATAATACATGCCGGCAAACGATGATATCGTAGTTGTCATCCGGAAACGGCATATCCTCGGCGTCACCTTTCAGAAAGGAACACGCATGGCCCGTTTCTTTAGCTTTTGCCCTTGCGATGAACAGCATTTCCTCCGAAAAATCGATGCCTGTTACCCGATGTCCCAGAGCTGCCAGCTGCAGTGCCAGAAATCCAGTTCCCGTTCCGATATCGAGCAGCTCCAATCCGGATTTCACGCCGAGCAGCTTACTCAGTAGAACGGCCCAAAGCTCCTTATGATTAGGCGTTGCCGTCAGCGTTTCCACTCGCTTTGCATATGCTTCGGCTTTGCTGTTCCAATATGAGGCCAGCGCTTTCATGACGGCAGCCTTTCCGCCGCGTTGCCGTCAGCCTGTGCATAAGCCTCCGCGCAGCGTTGAATCAGCAGGCAGAAGGAGCGATTGTGGCCGATGAAGAAGGAAGACAAATCGTAACGCTTGCGTCCGGGCTCGAATGTCACGAGCAGCCTGTGCTTCATGAGGCGCTGCACGAAAGCAACGAAGCGTTCCGTACGCTCGGAGGCTGAAAGCGTGATGTACGCATACAGGGAGTGATCGAAAGGATCATCGACCAGGCTAACGCCCGCGCAGCTGAATTCCGTGTGTATCTTCAAATTCCTAATGATAGAAAGCGCAGTGCAGAGTTCTGCATCCACTGTAAATCCTTCGAGTTCAACGGTAAGCTTATCCTTTATTTTGAGCTTATCCCGATCCACCCAAGCTGCCAGCTCGATCCGCCTTCGTTCCCATAAATGTATCGTCTGCGAGCTTAATACGATTTCCGAATCGTCGTTTAAGGCTATGCCAGCCATCGTTCAACCCCCTCAAGTAAATGTTCATACTATAATTATGATCGCTCATGAGGTTATTCCCGCATTCAAATGCGGTTTATACTCTTCCAGCGAGTACCGGATATGGGCAGCTGTAAGCGCGCAGCCTTCAATAATCGCTTTCCGCTTCGCCTTCAGCACGATTTGCTCCATATCGGCAAAACTGCAGCCTCTAAGCGAGAAGGCAGCCTGCTCCAGAGTGTGCTCCTCCCGCCCGAAGTCCCCGATAAGCAAGCGGATATACTCGTTTCGCGTCTCATCATCGGGCAGCCCGTACGTCATTTTCGTATCGAACCTGCGCCACACAGCATGATCCAATTCCTCATGCAGGTTTGTCGCGGCCATAAAAATGCTGTCGCACTCGAAGTTATTTTTGCTCATTGCGGGTATGGCTCCTTTAATTTCAGCTCACTTTTAATCGTAATCATTACATAAAAGTATATCAGAATCATTACGATTAATACAGTATAAAAAGTCTTTCCGCCAATTAGGTAGAAAGACTTTTATGGTTTCCATTTTTCGCTAAATCAAGACACTGCTTTACGGTCTCTTTTGCATTCGCCTTTGGTGCAGTCCTTGTAGGTGCCTGTAAAATCCAATCGATGGTCGGTCACTTTAAAGCCGTATTCCCGTTCAAGCCGCTGCTCAAGCTCGAACAACCAATCCTCTTTAATTTCCTGGAGCGATCCGCATTCTTCGCATATCAAGTGATGATGCATATGCTCCTGCTCTTCGCCGCGAAGGTCATAACGGGCTACGCCGTCTCCGAAATTCATCTTCTCGACGATGTTCAGCTCAGCGAGCAGCTCTAGCGTGCGGTATACGGTAGCCAGTCCGATCTCGGAATACTTTTTCTTTACCAGCATGAACACGCCTTCGGCGCTCAAGTGATCTTTTTCATTTTCAAGCAATACCCGCAATATGATTTCTCGCTGTGTGGTCAATTTGTATCCGTTCGCCATCAGGTGTCGGTTTATCCGTTCCATTTCCGCCGAGATGCTCATCTGCATGGATACCTCCTCTTATAGAAAAGCCGATTACATAAAGCGATTAACTTACTTATGTAAAGGCTTACTTTTATAATCATTATAATCTAATGGTAGTACACTTTTGAAAATTAATCAAATGCCATATTCTATAAGACCGAAGATATTCCTCCGTCGATATTTACGGAAGTGCCTGTAACGAAAGAAGCGGCATCGGACACGAGAAAACCGATGACATTAGCCGCTTCCTGCGCCCGGCCAATCCGGCCCAGCGGTATGCCATGCCGCGGGTCGGCAGCAAATTCATCCCAAGATAGCTCGGGAGCCTTCGCCTGCCACATCCGTTCGATTTGGGCGCTGCGAATTAATCCGATGCAAACCGCATTTACGCGAATGCGGTCGGGGGCGAGGTCCTTGCTCATCGCTTTGGTGAGCGCAAGTCCCGCCGCTCGGCTAACCGACGTCGGAAGCGACGAGGCTGAGGGCGTTTTTCCGCCGACAGCCGTAACATTGACGATGGCTCCCCCGCCTGCTTTGCGCATATGGGGAAGCGCAGCGCGCGAGAACTGCACGGCACCGAGCAGCTTCAAATCAAGGTCAGCCGTCCAGGCATCCGCTTCAACTTCCTCGAAGGGCCGCGCTGCCGATGTGCCGGCATTGTTAACAAGAATGTCGACCTTCCCGAACCGTTCCACCGTTTCGTTCACGGCTCTAACCGCTTCCCCCTGCACCGATACATCCGCTCTGATCGCCAGCGCCGCTTTACCCGTTTGCTCCAATATTTGCGCTGCAGCTTCTCGCAGCGATACCGGCTCTCTGGCAATAATCGCCACTTCAGCGCCCTCCCTAGCCAGCAGCAGCGCGGTAGCAAAACCGATCCCCTTACTTCCGCCCGTGACGATGGCTACCTTCCCCTGTAAACCAAGCTCCACAGCAGTCGCCTCCCTTATCCTTATTTTTGAACCGTTTGGATGACCTTCTGTACTTCATCATGAATATCAATGGATGAGTTAGCTGGCAAATTGACAATAAAGATCCCACCAAAAACCTGCTCGGACTTCCCTTTCCATTCGCGAATTTTATTTTTAAGAATTTTCAGCTCCAAGGAATGAATGACCTCTTTGCTGAGCAGCCAGTTGTATCTTGTAAACTTTGATTTTTTTATCGTTTCTATGTAAAGAGCGACATCCTTCATCCATCTTACTTTAATGATATCCCCGTATGACACCTTTTCCGTAAACACGGGGTTTTCCTCGATTTTGAATGTGATGTCATCCAGCTGCGTGACATCTATGACCTCGACCTCATTGCCCGTTCCATCGAAGCAAAGATGCAATTGCATGTAGTCCTGAAAGTCTTTCATCCTTCCCACCCGTTGCCAAGAACTTATAAAAGTCTATAAATCCTTGTTTGCTTCCTGCTTCAGCGTGTCCGCTTTTGCCAAGGCTACTTGCGTTTGGTCTAACACTCTACAGGCGTAAATTCGGATGCAACGAATCCTACATATCGGCGATGACGATTTGTTTTGACTTGCCCGCAGCATGAACACAATTTAGATGAGGGGAACCATTTGTCGGCTTGCAAAAAATTTGCCCCGATCTTCTCACACTTGTATTTCATCTGCCGGACGAACTCATAGAGTTTCTGCCCGGCAAT
>NZ_JAKGAP010000162.1 GCF_021532375.1 Paenibacillus alkaliterrae | reverse complement strand
AATGTAGGATTGATGCGTCAAACGGTCAATCATGGCAGCTGTCATGACGGGATCTTGAAAGATTTCCCCCCAACGCTCAAAGGAGAGGTTGGTTGTAATAATCGTTGATTTTCTGCCAGCACGAAGGGACAGGTGAGTAAATAAGAGCTCCGATCCCTCTTTGTCAAATGAGATATAGCCCATCTCATCGGCAATGACCAAATCGTACTTCTCAAAACGATTCTGGAAGGCACGTAGCGTTTGCTGAGCGCGGCATTCCTTGATCTGGTTAATGAGCAAAGGGACGGTGGTAAACCACACCTTGTAGCCCTCCAAACATGCCTTGATCCCAAGACCCAAACCCATATGGGTCTTACCCGTTCCTGGATTTCCAGAAAGGATGACGTTGCGCCCCTCTCGAATAAAGTCCAAGCTTTTCAACTGCTTCAGCTTCTTCTGCGCATCCTCGGGCAGATCACTGACGGATAGATCCTCCAAATATTTCTTGTGTGTAAACTTCGCCAAGCGAATCCGATTATAACGAGAGGCTTCAAGCCTCGCATCACATTCTTTTTGCAGCAGGCGTGCCAAAAACTCTTCGTAACACATCTCATTCTGGTTGGCTTCCTGAATTTGTGCCTCGGCATGCTGCCGAATCATCGAAAGCTTTAATTCCGTACTGGATGTGATCACCGACTCCATCCAAGCCTTACGCGAAGATTGACTCATGCAATCGCCTCCTCCATTTGTATCGTGTGGGTTCCAAACATGTCATCATACTGGCGCAATTGTGCCGCGGCCTGCTGTAGAATGGCTTGTGACGCCTGTGAATGCAGCAGGGGAGGGGCATCCATTTCCCGTCCTTTGGCGCAGAGTGCCTTGACTTTATCCGTTGTTACATGGCTAGGGTGCAGGTTGTCCAATTGCTTAATGCTACGCTGTACTTCCTCTAAATTGGCATCATCCCGAATGTATTGCAGCAGCTCTATAAAATCTTTCTCACGTCTGCTATAATAAGTCTCATATATGTTTTTGATGTGGGATTGAGCCTGCGCAAGTGCCGTGCTACCGGCTAATGCGCCAGGCTTTTTCTTTAGTGTTTCGAGATAGTGAAGCAGTTCTAGTCTCCACTCATGGCATCCAACCAGTCGGTTATGTTCGGCAATCTTCATCTCTTCGTAGAAGCATTGAATCCGCCCGGAGTAGATCTTAACCATGATAAGTTTGCCGACCAGATGATCGGGAACAGAGTAATGGTTTTGATCCACAACCACCGTTGCATATTTATCCACTCTGGCGTGTACGACTCGCGCAGCGTCAAACATGGGTAAACCCCCGAATAAGAACGGGCGCTCCTCTTCCAGACAAGCTGTTGCTGATTTCCCTTCCCGTCGATCTTGGGGCTTGTTGTTCAGTCTTTCGCATACTTCCAGCAGGTAGGCGTTAGCCTCCTCCAAGGTTTCAAACGTATCCCGAAAGGCGAATGCTTTACGCCTAGCGACTTCAACGGTCCGCTCGACGTGCCCTTTTAAATGAAAAGCTTTTCATTT
>NZ_JAKGAP010000161.1 GCF_021532375.1 Paenibacillus alkaliterrae | reverse complement strand
GCCTCCGGCTGCACACGCCATTCATTGTCCCTCATTAACGTCATCCTTGGCAAGAAAAAGCCGCCCGTTTCCCGATAGGGGAACTGAGCGGCAACATAATCTCCGGCTTTTCCCCTGCTCCACACGGAGCGTGCCAGTTTCCAGAGCACTCCGCGTACCATCTAACTGAAAATACTAGTTCATAAGTTCCTCGTTACTCATGGATTTGGGATAGGTTGGATCGGATCCAAAACGCATTTTTTGCGGTATAGGTTGATCTTGTCCATCATTGACTCGGTGATTCCAAGTCTGGTTATGAGTGCGTCAATCGTCTCTTTGCTCGTGCAATGGACTAACTTATGAACATCTTTGTGGAGGATGCGAAGATTGTTAAATTTGTCGCTACCATCAAGATGTAAGGGGATATAGTGATGACAGTGAACGTCAGGAGCGAACAGATACATTCCTGTAATTTCGCATTTCCCTAATTTCATGCTGTATCGACTAATCCGGTTGTCCATATATTCGACGCTTCGGTTCGGGATGTTGGATTTCAACAACATGTGAATCTGCTGTTTAATATCCGGACGAAGTTTCTTGCATATTCGTTCCCTGCCTGCCGCAGTGTACGGTGTGAGTTCTTGGCTGAAACCCAATGTATTCACTGTTTTCACATTGGCCAGCGGGAATAGGTATACATTCGCAACCTTGAACGTTCTGAAACCCGTGCTATAGAACTTTTTGTATGTAGGCGGAGGGTTTGCAGGATGTTCATGTTTCCCGACCAGTTTTAGACGATTGTACATGAAGGCTCTAAGATCGTAGGCAAGACGCGAGAACGCGACGCTGACATGTGTGGCTCGACTGAAATAGTTATGGATTCCTAACACAAAGCTATTGAAGAGTATTGCATTTTGAGCGGTTGGCGAAGCTCTTAATATTTGTATGCGTCTTTTGGCTTCAGCCTTGATTTTCCGCTTTTTGCTGGCTTTAATGCCTGTGTGCGCAACTCTCTTATTCCTCTTTTTGTTCGCGCGGATGGTGAATCCAAGAAATTCGGACTCTCGTTTTCGCAGATTAACGATCTGCGATTTCTCCGGCGAAATATCCAGTTTCAGACGGTCTTTCAAGTAGAGCTTGACAGCGTGATACCATTTTTGAGCGGTTCTCCAGTCCCTGCAGAGCACTTTAAAATCATCTGCATATCGCACAATGTATCCTTCTTTGAGATTACTGTGGTTTTTGAGGGACTGGTATTTTGATCCTTGTTGTCCGTATGGATATACCGTTTCAAAATTCTCCCATTGGCCGGCAATCCATTGATCGAGGTCGTTGAGAACAACGTTCGAAAGTATTGGTGACAACAGCCCCCCTTGAGGCACGCCTCGGGAAGGAGCCCCTTCTCCATCAATTTCTGCTTTTAGCATTTTGGAAATACACGCTAAGACTTTTCTGTCTTGTATTCCTAGTAGTCTCTCAAAGCTAATAGTAGAGAATGGCTAGATATGGTATGATAATGCCAAAAAGAGGAATATAACGATGCGTCCTATAAAATACC
>NZ_JAKGAP010000160.1 GCF_021532375.1 Paenibacillus alkaliterrae | reverse complement strand
ACACCTTCCCTTTCTACTGTTGAGAATAAGGAAGGTATGATAAGATATCAGCAGGGATTTGATGGAAAAGCTACCGCGTAGCGGTTTAGTTCAACAATGTGTTCACGCATCGGGGCATACGCCCCTCGGTCCGCCCGAGGGATTTCGGGGAAGTAGATTCAGGCGGACACACCTGCGAGGCTAACTGCGCAAGCGCAGTTAGCCTCTCGGCGTCGTGAACATGGAAACGTTAGACGAAATTAACGAGATCAAAGTCTAATTGAAAGACATAAATAATCGAACAATTGTTCTTCATCTTATTGGGAGATGATGGTACAATAGGAAAAGACAATTGAATCTTGGGTGGGCATGGTATCCCTTCGAAAGGAGGTGATGCCATGAAAGTAGAGGCAGTAATAACGATTATGATTCTATTCGGGTCATTTATTCTTGCACTACTAACATACATCTCGAATAACTACAAGAAAAAGTAAGAACCCTCCCCAAGGTTAGCGCCACAGGTGGGTTCTTATTCTTCTAGACTCTAGAGGGGATAATCCCATCCAGGCCAATTGTTCAGCCGAGTGTTCGCAGCACTCGGCTTCTTTTAAAAGTATGATAACACAATTGGAAAAAGAAGTGAACTTTAAATGAAAGATAAGAAATTGAAAATGAATATTAGAGACTGATAAACAATGAAAGATAAACGGTCCGGCAGATGAAATTCGGAGGAGCGGAAGCCGCCGGACACATCCGACTTCGTCGGACGTCGTGAATACAACAACGTTATCGGAAATCAATGCAAAGAGGAGAAACATATGAAGTACTATTTGTCATCATTTAAGATTGGAAAGAATGAAAAGAAATTAATACAAATGACAGAGAGTGGAAATAAGAAAGTTGCTTTTATTAATAATGCACTAGATTTTGCAACCGACTTGATTAGAAAGAACAAGAGTGACGAAATAGACATTGCGGATCTTAAAAGTCTTGGATTTTTTGTAGACATCCTTGACTTAAAACAATACTTTAATAAACCAAACAAACTTGAAGAGAAACTTGAACAATACGATATGATATGGGTTAGAGGAGGCAATACGTTTGTTCTAGCACAGGCAATGAAGTTAAGTGGTTTTGATGAGATTATTAAGAAGTTCCAAAGAGACAACAAGAATATCGTTTATGGTGGATATAGTGCAGGTGTTTGCATCCTGGGACCTACATTAAAGGGAATTCACTTAGTAGATGATCCCAGTCAAAATCCATATGGAGAACACTACCCCATGATATGGAAAGGATTAAGCATTATTGATTATGTAATTGCCCCGCATTATAAATCAGATCATCCTGAGTCAAAAGATATAGATAAAGTTGTTGAGTATTTGATCCAAAGTAGAATTCCTTATAAGACTCTTAGAGATGGAGAAGTAATCATTATCGAATGAAATTTCAGAGAAGATATTTATATGGGGATTATCGAAGAAGGCATTGACATCCGATAACACTCTGGATTGGTTGCGCAGTTGCCCGAAAAAATGACCTTCATAACCATCGCATGAAGGCCGACAAATGAAAGAACATATGAGCAGCAAAG
>NZ_JAKGAP010000159.1 GCF_021532375.1 Paenibacillus alkaliterrae | reverse complement strand
ACTTCGATCAGCCAGACGATGCGGCTGACTTTCGTATCCATCGTGCTGGAACTGATTCTGGGCTACATGCTGGCGAAGTTCTTCATCAATGCCAAAGGCATCCCGGGAATCAACGTGGTTCGTACGATCTTCATCCTACCGATGATGATCGCCCCCCTTGTCATCGGTTTAATGTACATGTACGTCCTGAACACGAACCTGGGGATCGTGAACTATGTTTTAGAACAGATGGGCATCGGGCAAATCTCCTGGTTCGGTAACCCGGACCTTGCCTTGTATACGGTAATCTTTATTAACGTCTGGCAATGGACGCCGTTCATGATGATCCTCATTATTGCAGGCTTAAATAGCATCCCCGAATCTCTCGTTGAAGTGGCTAAGCTGGAAGGGGCAACCTGGTGGCAGAAGTTCATTAATCTGGAAATTCCCTTCATATCTCATGTGGTGGCGATTGGGATTTTCATGCGGGTCATGGAAAACTTGAAAATGTTCGACGTGGTGTACGCGACCACCAACGGAGGTCCCGGAAATGCCACAGAGGTGCTCAGCCTGCTCGCGTACCGTCAGTCGTTCTTGTATTACCAAACGGGGTACGGAGCGGCAGTCGGCATACTGATTCTGATTATGAGCACAATTCTGGTAAACGTACTATTTAAAATCATCTGGAAGAAGGAGACCGTATGAACATGGGACTTCCGTTAAAAATCTTCAAGACGTTCGCCGTGTATCTGGTCACCTTCATCTATATCTTTCCCTTGCTATGGTTTTGTTTGGCTGCATTCAAGACGCGGGCGGAGATCTTTGCGAACCCTCCGGTATTTTTCCCGGAGTTCAGCTTCGACAACATTATCGAAGCATTTCTCGATACGAGCCACAATCTGATAAACTCCGTCATTGCGGGCGTAGGATCAACCGTTCTGGCATTGCTGTTCGCGATACCGGCCTCATATGGCTTTGCGCGGTACAAGCTGAAGGGATCCGGCCACATTGAATTATGGATTCTGAGTACCAAGATGATGCCGCCCATCGCGGTCATTATTCCACTTTATATTCTGTTTAACAAAATGGGGATGTTCGATACGCTCTTTGGGCTGATCATGCTTTACACGGCGATCAATATTCCGTTTGCCGTCTGGATGCTGACATCGTTCTTTCGGAAGCTTCCACATGAGATTGAGGATGCCGCCCGAATTGACGGCTGCAATTTGTTCCAGACGATCGTGCTGATTTGCTTGCCGCTCATTAAATCAGGTATTGCCGTGGTCGTCATTTTCTCGATCATCTGGACATGGAACGATCTGTTGTTCGGCCTCATCATGACGCAAAGTGAAGCCAAAACACTACCTGTAGTTATCTCCGGTCACTCCGGGCAGACGGATACGAAGTGGGAATTGATGGCGTCACTGGCCTTCATTCAACTGATACCGATCATTATCTTTACTTTCTTCTCCCAACGTCATATCGTTACAGGTCTGACCATGGGCGGAGTAGAGAAATAAAATCACACATCAAAGGACAAAAGGAGAATGAGCAATGAGAGTTATGGATCGGTTTAGTTTGAAGGGCCAAGTTTCCGTCATTACCGGTGGGGCGCGTGGTTTAGGCAAAGCCATGGCTTACGCTTTGGCGCAGGTCGGGTCGAATATCGTGATCGCAGACTTGCA
>NZ_JAKGAP010000158.1 GCF_021532375.1 Paenibacillus alkaliterrae | reverse complement strand
TGTTGAACTAAACCGCTACGCGGTAGCTTTTCCATCAAATCCCTGCTGATATCTTATCATACCTTCCTTATTCTCAACAGTAGAAAGGGAAGGTGTTTATTATGCAAAATGTGATTCAATCGATGACCATGTCTATGGAGTTAAGGGGTTTTGCCAAGAGTACTCAACGTACCTATTTGGCTCATATCCAACGTTATTTTAAGTTCTGCGGCAAACATCCGGCCTCGACAGGTTATGATGAAGTCCGTGCCTTTCTTCACCATGCCATTACAGTCCGAAAGCTCAGCTCTGCCTATGTCAATTCCGCTTACGGCGCTATTAAATTTTACTTCCAATCCGTGCTCTGCCGTGAATGGAATATGCTTCATGTCCCCCGGATGAAAAAGAAATCCTCGCTTCCAACGATCCTAACCTTGCAGGAAGTTCATCGGATATTAGAAGCTGCCTTGAATCTCAAACACAAAGCAATTCTATCTACCATTTATTCTGCCGGACTTCGGGTCAGCGAAGCCGCTCATCTGAAAGTTTCAGATATTCATAGCGAGAACATGCGTATCTTGATTCGTCAGGCTAAAGGCAACAAAGATCGTTATTCTATTTTATCCGAAAATAATCTGCTCCTCCTTCGTCAATACTGGAGGACGTACCGCCCAACCGATTGGCTCTTTCCTGGCATACCCGATCAGAAGCCCATTGCGATCCGGACAATTCAGGAAGTGTTTAAGAAGTCCCTTCACGCTGCTGGTATTTCAAAGGATGTTTCGGTTCATACACTGCGTCATTGTTTCGCTACCCATCTTTTAAATCATGGCGCAAGCATTTTGCAAATTAAAGAATTGCTTGGGCATGCGGATATTCAAACCACTTCGATGTATCTGCATCTTACTCATGCTCAGGTGCTCGGATTGAAAAGCCCCTTGGATCTTCCAAATGGGGGTGAAGATCTTGATTGAACTGCAGCAAATTTTTTCTCGTTTTGCCGATACTTATTTGGCGTCACATTCGGTTCACTGTGAAGGCATCAAAGCCATTAACTCCATTGTGAATTGCAGGACGGCAGCTTTGGGTGGTCATGTCGATCAGTGTGATTCATGTGAGGATTTGAAGATATCCTATAATTCCTGCCGCAACAGGAACTGTCCAAAATGCGGCAATTTGAAAAAGGAACAGTGGATTCTGGATAGAAACTCCGAATTGCTACCCGTTCCTTATTTTCATACCGTCTTTACCGTTCCTCATGAGCTGAACCCTTTGTTTCTGGCGAACCCGAAGTCCATGTACGCTATTCTCTTTAAGGCTGCCTCCGAAACACTTTCCAAGCTCGCCTTGGATCCAAAGTTTCTTGGCGCACAAATCGGGGTGACCATGGTGCTGCATACGTGGGGTCAAAATCTGTCTTTCCATCCCCATGTCCATTGCATTGTGCCTGGCGGCGGCCTCTCTCCTTCTGGCTGCTCGTTTGTTCGCTCGAAGAAAAAGTTTTTTATTCCCGTGCGTATGCTTTCTAAGATGTTTCGAGGCAAGTTCTTGGCCTTGTTGAAGATAGCCTTCAAGCAGGATAAGCTTTCGCTTACTGGGGCGGCTCTTCCCTATGCGGAGGAATCCTCTTTTATGGCGCTGATGGATTCCTTGTATGAGAAGGATTGGGTCGTCTATTGCAAAAAACCGTTTAAGACGCCGCATCATGTCGTGAAATACTTAAGCCGGTACACCCATAAGATCGCCAT
>NZ_JAKGAP010000157.1 GCF_021532375.1 Paenibacillus alkaliterrae | reverse complement strand
CTAGGAGTCTGTCCGACGGATAGAGTTTTTGAGTTACCTACTGCAGGATGACCATTGTGGTTGCCAGTTTGTGTAATATTTTGAGTCAATGGATCGTGATTTTAGGCTGAATTAGCCTGCTTTTTTGCTCATTTTCTTTGCTTTATGCTGCCATTTTCCGTTTTTGGGCAGACCTCTCCCGTTTGTATACCGTAGCTTCTTTGGGATATTTGACGGAATGAAGCTTGCGGAGATTGTAACTTAACGAAAGCAGCATAAACTCGCCCGCCACCTTGTCTTCACCTCGAAGGTGGAATTGGCGGAATCCTTGCACTTCTTTCATCTCTCCCCATGCAGGTTCGACAATGGCTTTGCGCTGACGGTAAATGGCTTTACCTTCATCGCTCTGCACTTTGGTTCGCATCGCTTCACGGGTGGGATCGCTTTCCGTTCGTTGTACCGTTCGTTTTCCGGTTTTGCTTTTGACACAGTCCTTTTGAAACGGACACGTTAAGCAAGCCTCGGTTTCATAGAGCCACGCCGTTTCTTTTTCAGGATTGTTGGCATTCACAGTTTGCTTTAAAGTCAGAGCATGACCGGCGGGACAGATGTACGTATCGCTTTCTGCAACATAGGTGAAGTTGCTTTTATCGTACGCATTGCCCTTTGCTTTTCCTTCCCTTGACGGAGCGATGTAGGCGTCTACGTGCGCGTTCTCTGCCGACCGAATATTATCGGCGCTGAAGTAGCCATTATCCGCGCTTGCTTTTTCCGGCATCTTGCCTGTGTGATCTTGAATGGATTCGAGCACGCTTTGGAATTGTTGCTGATCGCTGGTGCTGTTGCTCATCACGCATCCCACGATAAAATGATGCTTGGCGTCAACCGCAATCTGCGGATTGTAACCTTGAATGACGCCTTGGGTCTTGGTATCCATGATGCGGGATTCATCATCTGTGAAATTAATTTGGTCTTTCTCGGGCGTTTTCGATTCGGCTTCCGGTTTACGTTCTTCCAGCGCTTGAAGAGCGGCTTGGATTTTGGCTAACCGAACTTGACGGTAGCGCACCTCCACGTTCGCGCTTTCGGGAAACAATGATAGTTGGCTTTCCTCTTGTTCGTCGGCCTGCTTCGCTTTCTCAAGCGCTTCGCCGATTTCGGTTTCCAAGCGTACGATCTCTTGTTTCATACGCTCGCGCGACATCGCCTTATGTTTCGAGGCATTCGCCTTCAACTTGGAACCGTCGATGCTGACATGACCCAGGGAAATATAGCCGAGCTCCATGGCGATTTGAACAATTTGTTTGAACAAGTCGGCGAACCGATCCAAGTTGTTTTTACGGAAGTCGCTAATGGTTCGAAAATCCGGTAGATTCCCGCCGCACAGCCAGCGGAACGGAATATTTTCGTCGAGAGCTGTGCGAATTTTGCGAGAAGTGAATACGCCTGTCGCATAGCCGTAAAACCACAGCTTCAATAGCATGGCTGGATGATACGCTTCTTCTCCACGATGGGAATAGCCCTCGGTCATAGCACTCAGATCCAACTGATCGACGATATCGCTGATCAGTCGAGCCAAATGACCCTCCGGCACCCATTCGCTTAAGTACGTCGGAATGAGTTCTCCTTGTTCGGTGGAGTAAGATTTGAATTTTGCCATGCGACTTCACTCCTTTACACGTCCATTACTATTTATCTAATAAATTCGAGGCGTGCGGGACAAAATCCTGTTTCGTCGGACAGACTCCTAG
>NZ_JAKGAP010000016.1 GCF_021532375.1 Paenibacillus alkaliterrae | reverse complement strand
ATCAGGTGGAGAACAATCTAGCGATTTGAACTGAATACGATTCCCTTGTCCAAGTTTTATAGATTTACACAACCCATGCTAAACTGCGAATAGCCTGAAAAATCAAAAGAAAGACGCCCAAACTTCGGGCGTCTAGATTATCGAATAAGTCTGAAGGATTTCAGTGATTTGTATATAGCTTCGTACAGGTTTTTAGGACTGTGTCTAATCTTTGTTTACCAAGAGGGAGTACCCGTAACTGCAGACGAGGGCTGTACGCGAGGTCTCTTTTCGATGACGAGGATGCTATCGTAGTAGCTCATCGACCAAGCCGATTCAGTAAATTTATCCACCGTCAGTCGCGAATCCCTTGAATGCCAAGCGTTCAGCTTGTCGATCAAGCGTTTGGAATATTCCATGAAGCTGTCTGAGTGTTCGAACCCGCCGCCGTACTCTGACCAATAGCTTGTATGCATGTCTTCGACAACATAAACACCATGTGGTGAGAGTACCGGGAACATTTCTTCGAAAGTAATGCGTTGCTGATCCATACTATGTCCTCCGTCGTCGATAATGATATCAAAGACGGGCAGGGAAGGTTTGATATTCGTCCAATAATCCCGATTTCCCTGGTCTCCAATGAGAATTTGAATACGTTCTTCCTCGAGTAATTTGACTTTGGGGTCAATGTCAACGCCGTATATCGTCGCACGGTCTCCGAGATAATGTTTCCACATTTGAAGCGATCCGCCTTGAAACACTCCGATTTCCATAAGATTGACTTGCTTCCCAACGAACCGATCAAAATGACGCTCATAAATATAGAAGTAGTGCAACCATTTATGCATTAACCGATTGTTATTTGCAAAAAAATAATCATGGAGGTTACGCATTTTTCATACCCACTTTCCGTTCATCTACTGATGACATTCCGTCATTTACCAATATTTTATGTGCATCTTGAGCAATTTGTTTGGGTTATCCATAGCAATTGGTTACCAATCTATATAGGTATGATAGAGGTAAATCCTACCTATGGAGGTGTTATTCTGGAGAGATAAATAGACAGAGCTAATGAAACCATAAGAGCCTGCGGGCTCTTTTCTTTTCCCATGCCTGTTTTTCCATACGCCAGCATAAGCCCTGTCCCTATTAACGGATTCACATACAATAGAAAGAGCTGGTAATTCGACATGGAACAGGAGTTGAGAACAAGTTGAGTAAACAGCGTAAGCCTAGTAGCCAGCGAAACGTTTCCAGCGTCCAGGATCACAACCGCTCGAAGACTCCCAGGGTTTCCGTAATTATTCCTGTATATAACGAAGTCCGAACGCTGGCGGGGGTGATTCGGCAAGCGTACCGGGTTCACCGGCATACGGAAGTGATTGTGGTCGCCAACGGCACAACGGACGGCAGCAAAGAAGCGGCTGCCCGTTTAGGTGCGCGTGTCATCACGTTCAATCATCCGCTGGGGCATGATGTGGGAAGAAGCATAGGAGCGATGGAAGCGAAAGGCGACATTATATTGTTCCTGGATGGCGACTTCATCATTCCTGTGAGAGAGTTCATCCCGCTTGTCAAAGCGGTTGAGAAGGGTGTGGATGTGGCGCTGAACAGCTATAACGGTATAACCTCTGTATCCAATGTGCACCGTGTTGTATTGGCTAAGCATGCGCTGAATGCCATTTTATCCCGAATGGATTTGAACGGAGCGTCAATGACAACGATTCCGCACGCGATTAGCCGTAAAGCGCTTGACATCATTGGGGCGGAGAATTTGGCTGTTCCTCCATTAGCTCAAGCGATAGCCGCGCAACGAGGACTTCTCATAAAAGCAACTCGCCTCATACAAGTCGGTCTCAGAAATAGAAGCCGCGTTAGAAGAAGGGAGAAGGGATTGGATCCCGTCGGCGATTTAATCATAGGCGATCATCTGGAAGCCATTCATTGGCTTACCGATTTTTCCGGCGTGCGGGGAAATTTGCCTGACCTGCTCAGGATCAGAGAGATGATGAGGTGATCAAGCTTGAAGAAAAAGACTAAAAGAGGCCGAAGGAAGCTTCGAGCAGCACCTTTAAAGAAGAAAAAACGGCTGATTAAACCTCTAAAACGACGCAGAACCATACGTAGAAAGCCTGCAGGCATACCGGCTGGAGGCCGGCTGCTTATGCCAACGAACCGATCTGTAGCCGCCATTGTCAGTGTGATGAATGAAGAAGCAACGATCGTAAGCGTACTGGAGCAGCTGCAACGACTTCCCTTGAATGAAATAATTGTTGTCGTGAACGGTTCAAGAGATAGAACGCTGGAAAAAGCAAGGCAGCATTCCCAAGCAATGATTGTTTATTATCCGGATCCGCTGGGACACGATGTAGGAAGAGCGATTGGAGCGAAGCTGTCCCATTCGGATATATTACTCTTCTTGGATGGGGATTTCGCCGTTCGCGCCGAAGATCTGGTTCCCTTTATCCATGCTGTCGATCAAGGAACGGACATCGCCTTGAACAATATTACTCCGTACTTACCAAGCTTCTCGCACTGGGATTCGGTTACGATTATGAAGCGTTTTCTTAACCTTTCGTTAAACAGATCGGATCTTCATGCCAATTCGATGACGGCAGTCCCTCATGCCATGTCTAGAGCGGTCGTGGAGCAAATCGGGTATTCAGAGCTGATGGTTCCGCCAAAAGCGCAGGTTCGTGCGATAATGGCGGGTTTACGGATCGCAGCGCCTGCGAGTGTGAACGTCGTATCCAAAAACAAAATGCGTAAAAATAATAGAGGAATGGATAATCCGGTAGCTCGGATGATTGTCGGAGATCATGTCGAAGCTGTCGAGCTGGCAATGCAGCATACAGGCAACCGTCTTAATTTCCCTGATAAGGTTCGAAAAAGGCAGTACACAAGGAGGGAAGCCGCATGCAGATGACCAGCATCATTATCCCCAATTATAACGGACTCACCTTATTGAGAGACTGTATTGCCTCGATCCGTGCGCATACATCGGTTCCGTATGAAATTATAGTTGTTGATAATGGCTCGAAGGATGGATCCGTACAATATTGTGCCAGAGAAAGAGTGAAGATGGTATCGCTGCCGTTTAACTGGGGATTTCCCGCTGCCTGTAATTTGGGTCTGAACATAGCTGTCGGAGACCATTTGATGCTGCTTAACAACGATACAATGGCAGCTCGAAACTGGCTCGACAATTTACTGAGAAGCTTGTACAGCAGTGAAGATATCGGCATAGTCGGACCCGTTACCAATTATGCAAGCGGGAAGCAGCAGATTCAGGAGCCGTTTACGACCATTCATGATATGGCAGCTAAATATAACAATCCTGATTCAAATAAGTGGCAGGAAACAGAACGATTAGTAGGTATTTGTATGCTATTTAAAAGAGAGCTGATGGACAAAATCGGATTGATGGATGAAAGATTTACACCCGGACATTTCGAAGATGACGATTATTGCTATCGTGCCCGGCTTGCGGGTTACCGTTTGTTGATTGCGGGTGACGCATTCATCTTCCACCATGGCAGTGTCAGTTTTAACAAGGATGGACAGGAGGCAGTAAAAGGGCTTCTTCAACAAAATCATCGGAAGTTTATGGATAAATGGGGCGTGGACCCCCACATCTTTATATGAAAGAGTAAAAGAAGGGATTGTGAAACTGTCATGATAGAAGGCGTAATACAGAAGAAGCTAGTCAAGCATTGTGATGACCGGGGGTATTTTATGGAGATATTGAGGGAAGACGATGCTATATTCGGCAGCTTCGGTCAAGCGTCCATGTCCATGTCTTATCCGGGTGTGATCAAGGCTTTTCACTACCATCACCGGCAGGATGATATTTGGTATTTTCCATGGGGCAGCGCACAGGTGGTTTTGCATGATATGAGACCTGATTCTACTACGTTTGCTCAAACGGATGTTTACTATATGGGGGAAGAGAATCCATTCTTACTATTTATCCCAAGGGGAGTGGCGCATGGTTATCGCGTTCTTGGACATAAGCCTGCGTACATTGTCTATTTCACCAATGAAGCTTATGATCCGGCGCATCCTGACGAATATAGAATGGCTTATGACGATCCGGCAATTGGTTTTAATTGGAATACAAAGAATCGGTAGGTGATGAATAAAAGCCGAAATACTCATTTTATGTACCGCGGAGCGCTTTTTGCTCATGCGGTTTTTTTGTGCTGTGAGCGTGCAGAAGATATTTTGTCTGCTCCAGAGTAGCCAGCCTATAGGTAAGTGCATATATTGCCTATGACATTTCAGGTGGGAGAAGGAGAAGACAATGGCAAAAAGCAGAAGAGGAAAGAGCCCGAAGGGGCGGAAGCCGCTTTTTTATGTTGATAATCCAAATACTTCCGAGTTAAAGTGGCTGGATGATGTGAGCAAAAGGAAAGCAACTATAAAAAGTGCTTTAGCCGAACGAACGATAACACCAATGCATCAAAACCAATCCACTGATACTGGGAATGCGGCTAGAGCTTCTATGGAGGCGGGAACTGTCAGCGGCGAAGAAAATTTGATTGCAGATGATCTGACAGATTTGCTTGATTTTGATGAATTAAAAGAGCTTGAGGAGCCTGAAGAGATTGTTGAAGCAGCAGCAGTACCAACCTTGGAAGAGAAGCTGGAAAAGGTTGAGGAAAAGAAAAGCCTGGATGCGCCAGTTCCCTTTATTTATACGGACGATTTGGTTGACTTAGCGGTTACCGCTGACAAAATTGCTCCCGGTGCCATCGACAGCAGTAAGCTCGGACCGGAAAGCGTTCAATCAGGTGCCATTGCCGATTATGCTGTTGAGAGCATTCATATTGCGGATGGCGCCATTTACTCTACAAAAATTGCACATCAGACGATTACCGGTGACCATTTGATGAACAACGCGATATCCGGAGATAAAATTTTGGATCACTCCATCTATGGAAGCAAGCTGCAGGATGGAAGCATTACGTCGGAGAAGCTCGCTGACCGTACGATTAGCTCGCACAAAATAGCGGACGGCTCAATTGACGCCAAGCATTTGAAGCCATTTATTATTACTGCGGAATTGTTGGCCGAACAATCGATAACATCGGACAAAATAAAAAGCGGAACGATCCGCCCGGAAAATTTAGCTAATGACGCCATCAACAATTCAAAGCTCGCAGACGGCGCGGTTACTCATTCCAAGCTGCGCGATGGAGCCGTTACAGGCGACAAGATTGCTAAGGAAGCGATAGATGCCGTTCATTTGAAGCCGGGCTTACTGCTTGCCGAGCATGTTGCTCCAGGTATCATTCAGGGAAAGCATATGGCCCCAGGCGGAATCGCGGCCGAGCACTTGGCGGAAGGGGCAGTAGGAACAAGGGAGCTGAAAACGGGCGCAGTCGAATCGGAAAAATTAGCGGTAAGCTCGGTGTCTTCATCCCACCTGAAGGAAGAAGCCGTTCAAAGCGCGCATGTGGGAAAAGGACAAATCAACAGCGCTCATCTCGCTGATCAGTCGGTAACGTCGGCTAAGTTATCCGATCACTCGGTTTCCACGATTAAAATTGTCGACCATTCCATTACATTATCGAAGCTTTCCGATCAAAGCGTGAATGCGCAGAAGCTGTCCAACGATGCGGTGCTAAACCGTCATCTTAGCCGTTTCAGTGTTACTTCGGACAAAATCGCTGAAGCGCAAGTACTCCAATCTCATTTGGCAGCGGACTCGGTATCAACGAAGCAGCTGGCGAAGAACGCTATTGAGAGCAAGCATTTGCAAGACGGAATCATTAATGAATATAAGCTTGCGCCGAATGCGGTTCGCGAGGAGCATATTGGTCTTAGGGCAGTAGGGATGGCGCAGCTAGCCGACGAGTCAGTCTCAAGCAGCAAGCTGATTGAAGGCGCTGTGACAGGATTAAATCTGGCAAATGGAGCAGTGGAGTCAAGGCATTTGCAGGATGATATCGTATCATCTCAGAAAATAGCCCCTAATTCTCTGCGAGCGTACCATTTTTCGCAGGGTTCGGTTACAGAAGAGAGCATATCCCCGAAGGCGGTTAACGGAGATCACTTGCAGGACGATACGATCAAGAGCGCGCATCTTGTGAATGATGCCGTCAATACGGAAAATCTGCAGGATGGAGCGGTAACGAGCAATAAGCTGGCATATGGCGCCGTGACGGAGCGGTATATCGGACCGGGAGTCGTCTTCTCGTATCATTTGGCGGACTATGCCGTAAACTCGCTCAAGCTGTCTCCGGAATCCGTAACTACCGACAAGTTGTCCGATGTAAGTGTTACAGCTTCGAAGCTTGCGGATGGCAGCGTCATAAGTGAAAAAATCGCGTCGAATGCGGTTCAATCCGATCATTTTTCCGATGGCTCCGTAACGTCCCGACATATCGTGAATGGCGCGATTCAATCTTTGCATTTGCAGGATCGCATCATTGGAGCAAATCACTTGATGCCGAAATCGATTGGGGCAGATGCGCTGCAGGATGAATTGATTAAGGGGGAAAAGCTGGCGGCAGGCTCAGTCCAATCCAAACAAATCGCGGAGGAGGCTGTACAAAGCCGTCATTTAGCGGGTGGTTCTGTGCTTGGTATCCACTTGGGCGAGAATAGCGTACACGGTACTCATTTAGTGGATGATTCCATTACTGCGGAGAAGCTGTCTGTGGACAGCGTAGGTGAAAAACAGCTGCAGAACGGTAGTGTCGGGGCTGCTGCACTGCAGCAAGGTGCTGTAGGCTCGGAGCATATAGCAGCGGGTGCGATTACATCCGATAAAATCTCGAAGCTGTCAATCAGTTCGAAGCAGCTGATGCCAAATGCCGTGCAAGCTGTAAATCTGCAGGCGGGGAGTGTCGGTGAATCAGCGCTGCAAGACGGAACGGTAACCGGGGCGAAGCTTGTTCACGGGGCGGTAACAGGCGAGCATGTTCAGTTGGAGTCGTTAGCCGGCAAACATTTTAAGGCTGATACGATTCAAGGATATCACATTCGCAAGGGTACGATTACATTAGGACATCTAGCAGGCGAAGTGCTTGCGTTCGAAAAAATAGCGGATGAGAGTATTCCCGGCAGCAAGATAAGACAGGGATCGGTTAGCCGAAAGCAGCTGGCTTACGAAAGTATAGGAAACGATCAGTTGGAGGCAGGAGCTGTCACACGCGAGAAATTGGCGTCAAAATCGGTTAGCAGTGAGCAAATCGAAACCGCTGCAATCCGAACGGAGCATCTGGCGGAGGGGAGTATATCGAGCGAGAAGCTTGCACTTGGAAGCGTTGGAACAGAGCGGCTGTCGGCAGGCAGTGTAACGAAGGAAAAGCTGGCGCTGGGAAGCGTGGGCACAGAGCAGTTGTCGGCAGGCAGCGTAACGACGGAGAAGCTGGCTCGTGAAAGCGTAGGATCGGAGCAACTGGAAGCCGGCAGCGTCACGATGGAAAAGCTGGCGCTCAGAAGCGTAGGCGAAGAGCAGCTGTCGGCGGGCAGTGTCACGACGGAGAAGCTGGCGCTTGGAAGCGTGGAATCGGCGCAGTTGGCACCGGGCAGTGTAACGAGGAAGAAGCTCGCCCCCGAATGTGTAAACGAGGAGCAACTGGCTGCAGCCAGCGTAACGACGGAGAAGCTGGCGCTTGGAAGCGTAGGTGAAAAACATCTGTCGGCAGGCAGCGTAACGAAGGAAAAGCTTGTGTTCGGAAGCGTTGGAGCAGAACAACTGGATTTTGGCAGCGTAGGTACGGATCAGTTGATGGCGGGCAGTGTCACGACGGAAAAGCTGGCGCTGGGAAGCGTCGGATCGAAGCAACTGACTGCCCAGAGCGTAACGTCTGATAAGCTGTCGTTCGGCAGCGTCGGAACGAAGCAACTGTCGGCAGGAAGCGTAACTGCGGAGAAGCTGGCACTGGGCAGCATAGGAGAAAAACAGCTGTCGGCAGGCAGTGTGACAACGGAGAAGCTGGCGCTTGGAAGCGTAGGGGAAGAACAACTGTCGGCAGGCAGTGTGACGACGGAGAAGCTGGCACTTGGGAGCGTAGGAACGGAGCAACTGACGGATGGCAGCATAACGAAGGAGAAGCTGGCGTTCGGAATCTTAGGCTACGAGCAACTAGACGCAGGGAGCGTAACGAAGGAGAAGCTGGCGCTTGGAAGCGTAGGAACGGAGCAACTGTCGGATGGCAGCGTAACGTCTGAGAAGCTGGTGCAAGGAAGTGTAGGCACAGAACATCTAGCAGCTGGAAGTGTTTCTGCTGATAAGTTGGCACCCGGTGTGTTACCCGAATACAAGCTTGGTTTAGCAACCATACAAGCCGAGCATATCGCAGACCAGTCCATTTCAAGCAATCATATTCGAGAGAAGTCTATTGAGATATCTGCATTGAACTTTACTCCAGTTATCTCAAGTTCGGCAAGCGGAGTCGTTTTGCAACAGTTCGGGCTTTCTCCTTACAGCTTCGCAATTCAAGCCGAGCAGGTCGAGCTAATCATTACATTCGATGAAACGTTTACAGATAACCGTTATGTTTTAACCGTCACAACTGACAATCCCGCCTGCTATGCAGCCGTCCAATGGAAAGCAGTCGATAAAGCAGCCATCATCATAATTCGCACGCGATTCAGTCAAGAGCCCAAGGGCAGCATTAACTGGATTGCAATCGGTAAATCATAAGACGTAAGATAAGGATTTTGAACGCGAGCAGACTGCGTCAAAATCCTTTTTTTGTTGGGTTATTAATCATTCTTCTGCGCGACTGAAAGTGGCTAGGGAGGGCGAAGTTACTGGATAAATCCAACATAGCGAGCTGAAAAGTGGCTAGGGAGGTCGAAGTTATTGGATTAATCCTACATAGCGAGCTGAAAGTGGCTAGGAAGGGTGAAGTTACTGGAGCAATTCCAGTAACTTGCAGTGAGTTTGGTCTTATCGGCTAGTTAGCTTTAATTCCAAAGCTGTACGCCCGCCGTTGCGGGTGTCACATCCCTACATACAATATCGTATGATACCGACCAACCATATGAGGGATTGGAGAGACTATCTATGAGACGAAAAAAAAGGCCGGTCCGACGTCTCAATAGCAATGCCGGCTTGCGTGATACGGTGAAAAAACGATTGGATAGATACAAAGCTGGCGCACAGCAGGGCTATCAACAAGGCTTGAAGGCAGGCTTTTCGAGCTATGATGATATTTTTGAAGGTACAAGTATTATTATTCCCGCTCACAATGAGGTCGAATCGGTTAAGAGATGCATTGAGGGCATCATGGATCTTACCGAACTGCCCTATGAAATTATCGTGATTGACAATGGCTCTTCGGACGGCATCGAGCATTACTTAAAGCAATTAGACGGACAAGTGAGATATCGTATATTAGCAGAAAATATCGGTTTTACCGGGGCGGCGAATAGAGGCTTCATGATGGCCAAAGGGACGACGATTTTGCTGCTCAGTAACCGGATTTGCCCTGCCGAAGACTGGTTGGCTAATATGCTGATTTGTTTAAATAGCGATGAAGGGATCGGAATAGTCGGTCCAACGTATAATGAGAGCTATGAATCGTGCTGGCACCCTGCAGAGAAGTTGTCCGCCAAATGCTTGCTGTTTCGCAGAGAGCTGCTCGAAAAGGTTGGTTACTTGGATGAAGGCTTTCAGGATGCATCATTTGGAGAGGAGGATTTTTGCCTTAGGGTAAGACTGCAAGGCTACTCTCTCATTTGTGCGAAAGATGTGTATGTCCATCTGGAATCGAAGGAAGAGGAGAATGAAAGAAGCCCGCTCGCGGAAGCGGATTCTATTGATTCTAAACACGAGCATTCGAATAAATGGAGTGCGCTCAGTCTCAAGTTCCTCGCTCGTATAGCAGGCTCATCCGTTCCTCCATCCTCGATGCTGGCGTCGGAGTACGATGTCAGAAGAAAACTAGGCGAGGCATATTTCTATCCACAGCAAATAGCGGTCAAAGGCTTGAGGGAAACGATTTACTGGATCGAGAAAGGCAGTAGAAGACCGATAGAGGGAGAATGGAGGCAGCCAATCATTCAACTCTCTCAAATCGATTTATGGCGCTGGCCAATTGGAATGCCTATCCAAACCGAAGCGACAGCCCGGCAAGGAAAGATCTATGAAAAAATGGATGGCAGCTTCTACTGTATTGAGAATGGCGTAAAAAGATTAATTGTTAATCGTTACGCTGCAGAAGCATGGTCTTTGTTTGCTCGTGAGCATGCAGAAATAACAGAGGATGAGCTGGATGCGATTCCTGAAGGTGCGCCCATTATCTCCCCGATCTTACTAAGGCAGTCATTATGAACACTCCCGCCACTTACCTACACTGACGCTTCGGATGAAGTGGGTGAACATTTTGCGTAGCAGAGCTAAGACTGTAATCGAGTATCACCTCTTTAGGCATTGCATATGATGTAGAAGCAGAAAGAATGGGAGGCACCCATGGAAAAAATGGTGACGGAAATGCTGGATCATATGTCCCAATCGACTTACCAGCTTGCCCGGGTTTTGGATGCTGAACGTCATGTGACGGTTCGGCTGTCTCAAATCGTACAGGCGCTTCCAGATGAGAATCCTCATTTTGGAGGTACGGCAGGTATCATTGAAAATACGCAGGGCATAGCGCAAAATATTGTCGCTTACTTAAATAGCTTTGCCGACTTTCAGGAAACGATCGCCGAGCAATTAACATTTGTCATTCGCGAGCTTAAGGAAGCGGACGCGGAGGAATAACGACTGCAAGAGGAGGCTGTGGCGGAAATGAATCGCGAACAAGCGTATTTACGCATGCTTAGCTCCACGGCTAACATGCAATGGAACATAGCGGTCATGCTGGAAGCAAAGGCTTCAGAAGCCGAGAAAATGAGAAGTTGGTTTTGCAACCATTTGCATAGTCATAGCTTCAGCTCCCAGCAGACACAGTTAGGTCAGTCCTTGCAAATGCATGACCAGGTCATCGAAGTCATCGATGGCATTACCAAGTTGAATCAAGGTATGGTATCTATCATTAAAGCCGTATTACCGCAGAACGAGGATGACGAAGAGAGCTTCGGCAACTCGGGAGATTCTTTCGGTAAAGGCTTTACCTTCGGAGATAAAAAATAATGCAGACCGATATGATGGAACGTGAAGCAAGAGCAGCCATCTTGTTCTCGCTCGCGAAAAGTCAGCAGGCTCTCGCCCGAATATTAGACAGCATGGCCGATGTCGTCGATAGCTCGCCTGAGTCTGCTAAGCTGCTGCGTGATAATGTGCGATCGTTGACAGATTTGCAGGAAACGATTGCGGAGACAGTAACGGGGCTAGCCTGGCGCAGGCGAGTCAAAAGGCGGGGCACACCGGCGGAGCCGTGGCTGCAAGCCTCAGTTGCGCTTATACGTTGTAAGGGGGACGATGATGCGAGATTAATCAGGGGGCGATAAGGTTGCCGAAGAGCAAACGTAAATCAGCATCCAACGGAAGTAATACCGCAGCAGTGCCTCGTAAACGGATAAATCGGAACAAGAGGATGCTCCAGCGGCGCAACCCCGCAAACAGAAAGAGATTAACGCAGAAAGAAAATGAGCAAGCCGGATTTGGTCAAACGTTCAATGACGGCTACAATACAGGCTTCGCCAAAGGCTTTGAAGACGGCCATCAGGCCGCATATGAGCAGCGGCCTTAGGTTTTTTTGTATATCCTAAAGCGACCAGCGAAGTATAACTCCTGCTTGCGTTAACCCTCCTCCGAAGCCGTAAAGCAGCATGAGCTGCCCTGGTTGTATTCTGCTTGTTTTGACAGCCTCATCTATAGCGAGCGGAATTGAAGCAGCGGATGTATTGCCGAATGCTTGAATACTGGTCAGCGTTTGATCAAACAAGAAACCGGTTCGCTCACAAAGCGCTTCAATGATCCGCATATTTGCGCTATGCGGTATGAACCAATCGACATCGGATACCGTCCGCTTGCTTCGCTCCAGCAACTGACCGATCCCTTTGGAGACATAGGCCTTGTGAGCCGTCGGTATTCGAATATATAGATAGTATGTCACCGTGACCGTCTTCTGATGCTTCGACTAAGAATGCGCCTGCGTCGTCTCCAAAAAGAATGCAGGTCGTACGATCGGTGTAGTCTTCGTCTCGACCATCTTCTCGAGGCCGGCATTCGTTAAAATTCGTTCGGGAACGTATGTGCCAATTGCTGTTATGACGGCATTCGAGTGGATGGCAGAATGTAAGGTTTCAGTAGTTGCTACTAATTTAATCGATCCATTCATTTTTGTCAATGCTAAGATGAATAGGACGAGCGGTAATGGCGAACGCTAAGATCGGGGCCTGAAGCCTGATCAAACCGAAATGGAGGATGGCTAATGCGCAAACAAATCCTGGCTTTGTCTGCGGGTGTTCTGCTTAGTACGATGCTGGCAGGCTGTATGGAAAATCAGGGGGATTTAGGCAATAAAAACATCCGCTCGAACAGTATTAGATACGATGCTAATGGCAATCTGTTAATGGACAAGCGCTTTGCGGATGATCAAATGAATGAAAAGAATCGTGTAAATGGCCGCAGGCTAAACAGCAATAATGTCATAGGCTCTCATAAAAATTACCGGATGGAGATGAGCGGGCAAATAGCAGAGGCCATTACGAAGCTGGATCCTGTCCATTCATCATACGTCATGCTGACCGATCATAATGCGTACGTTGCGGTTTCGTTGGACGAGAACGGGCTTGAAGGCGATTCGAAGCTGATGAGCCGTACAAACACGGGGTATATGGGCGAAGAGGGCGTAGAATTGAAAAGGAAAATGAGCAGCTTATCCACTGGACATCATATGCTTACCGATCAGATTAAGAATGAAATTGCGAATGAGGTCAAACGATTAAGACCGAACGTTGAACACGTATATGTATCGGCGAATCCCGACTTTGTCGGTCGAATGAATGCCTATATGAATGATGTGAAGCTTGGACATCCAATTCAGGGTTTCATCGCTGAATTTAATGCGATGGCGGAACGGATATTTCCGGCGAAATCCGGCGACAATAAGGCAAAGAGCACTAGCATCAAGGATAAACGAATGATTTATGACTAAAACGGGCGCAATAAAAAGACCTTGAATACAACGGCTTTGGGAATGTTATTCCCTTGGCCGTTTTTCTTATTTTCCAAAACTATTATACTTAACCTATTATGGCTTCAATATAAAATTTAGACGAACACTAGGGTTTCCTATCATTCTACCTAAACATAAAATATGGAATTAGAGGAGATGGTCAAACAACAGTGAATGACAATCGACTATAAAGAAATAGAGCGGGAGGTTTAGCATGATCATTGGAACGATTGCAAGCGGCGGATATTTGCCTAGAGCGATGGCCATGGCAAGATCAGTCAAAGAACATATGCCTAAAACTAGAGTTGTTGTTGGTATAATAGAAGATAAGATGCCTGGCGAAGCGCTTCATTGTCCTTTTTTCGATGAGGTCATTCTAATGAAGGAAATATGCGGATCCAATAATCCGAACAAGTTTTTTTTTCAGTATACGGTTTTGGAAGCGGCACGAGCTTGCAAGGCAATAGTGATGAGCTATATATATAGTAAATATGTTGATGAGAATATTTTGGTATATTTGGACGCAGAAATGAAAGTGCTGACGCCATTTGATGAGCTTCCTGCCATTGCAGCGATGCATCCTATTCTGGTTACAGGAAATCTAGTGAAACCGGAATCGATTGATTTGGTATGGTCGTCTGAACATCCAGATGAAGGTTTGTGCAATTCATCCTTTCTTTCTTTAAAAAGGCATCCGGAAGCGGCAAAATTTTTGTTGTGGTGGAGCAAGCTTAGCGAGCATCACGGATATTATGACCATGAGCAAAACAAATATGCGGATCAAATATGGTTGGAAAGATCCCATTACTTCTTCGATGACGTTTATACGTTACGCCATGTCGGCTATAACGTTAATGCCTGTAATATAATGGAACGGTGGAATATCGTTCAAGCTGAACGGGGAACGTATTCTATTGACCATCAACCGCTTCGATGTCTCCATTTTACGAGCGATTTATTACAGGCATCCTCTTGGTTGGAAACAAGCAAAAGTGAACTTTATAACGACCTGTTTTTCCGATATTCCAAAGAATTGCAAGAACTCGGGCAGGATTCAATCGGAACCATGCCATGGAGCTATGATTTTTTCTATAACGGAGAACGAATCAGCGATAGAACGAAAAAGATTTTCCGCGAAAATTATTATGATAATCCTGAGATAGAGAACCCATTTTTATTATCTAATTCATACTTTAATACGAGCAGTGTACTAGACTCTTTCGAATTGAATTCAGGTCCCCATCAGCCGCGTAACACGAGAAAGCATAAAACACGGCTTAATCCGCTCAAAAGAAGAAAGTCCAGACTCGTTAAAATGAGGTCTAAACGTCAAAAAAATACCCGTCGGACCCGATAAATGGCAGCTCCGCCAAATAGCAAACGAACAGATGCGATTCTTATTAATTTTTTATCAAACTGTCCAAACTATTAAAAATAATACTCATATACTATCACAGCTAACTAATTCTATTAGAGAGAAGGCGTGATCATAGAATATGGGCGATGTACGAAATAAAGATACGAATGGTTTGAAACGTACTGTAGCTATTGTAGGGCTTGGCTATGTGGGCCTTCCATTAGCTTTGCTGTTTGTACAGAAAGGCTTTCACGTGAAGGGAATTGATTTGGATCGTAGTAAAATCGAGATGCTTACCAATGGACTTAGCTATTTTACCGATATTGCAAACAAGGATATTCAAGCTGCAATTGCTTCACAGCGGCTCATTCCTTCGGATCAATACAGTTTGATCAGTGCTGCAGAAGCAATCATCCTATGCGTTCCTACGCCGCTAACTTCGCACGGAACGCCAGATTTAAGCTGCTTGACTGAAGCAGCTGCGGAAATTAGCTATCGTTTGAGGAAGGGGCAGCTCATTATATTGGAAAGCTCGACTTATCCGGGAACGACTAGAGAGGTTTTGCTTCCTCATTTATGTAAATCTGGATTGAAGGTTGGGAAGGACTTCTTTGCGGCTTACTCGCCGGAGCGGGTGGATCCGGGTAATAAGGAGTACCAGATGGAGAACATACCGAAAGTAGTCAGCGGAGTTACGCAAGTCTGCTTGAACAGAGTAGAGGAATTATACAGGCATCTGTTTGTTAATGTCCATTCGGTTTCCTCCACTGACTCAGCTGAAATGACGAAGCTGCTGGAAAACTCCTATCGATTGATCAACATATCGTTTATCAACGAATTGGCTATGATTTGTGATGCTTTAGGTTTAAACGTATGGGAAATTATTGAGGCGGCCAATTCGAAGCCTTTTGGATTTAAAGCCTTTTATCCAGGTCCGGGGATCGGGGGACATTGCATTCCAGTAGATCCATCTTATTTGGTATGGAAAATTAATCAGTACGGAATGAATTCTGATTTTATTCAGATCTCCAAAGCGGTTAATCATAAGATGCCGATGTATATTATTAAGCAGCTTAAGCGGCATTTATCTCCCCTTACACTGGCGAATGCGAAAGTTTTAGTGTACGGGGCTGCTTACAAGCCGGATATAGCGGATTACAGGGAATCTGCCTCGATTGAGCTCATTCATTTGCTGCAGCTCGAAGGGGCTGACGCAGCCTATCATGATCCTTACGTTCCTTCCATACATGCAGGGGGGCATAAGCTGGAAAGCATACCGCTGACGGAAGAAACCGTTAAGAAAATGGATTGCATCATCATTGCAACCGATCACTCCAGTTTGCCTTTGCCGCTTCTATTGGAGCACGCATCTTTCATTTATGACACACGCAATGTGACTTATGGTGCAACAAGTAAAGCCAAAGTACTAAGACTTGGCGGTGGTGAAGCTTGAAAAAAGCCGGGACAGCCTCGGAGCTGACAGATCGGAATGAATCTAAAGGGGTAACGATTATAACGTCAACTAATAGACCGGAGTGTATCCGGAATTTATTTGAAAATTTTAAGAGGCAGAAGTGGGAGGTGAAAGAGCTCATCGTCATATTAAATAACGACCGAATGAGCATCGGGCGCTATAAACGGCAATCCAAGAACCTCGGTCATGTGTCGATCTATCAGCTTTCCGAAAAATGGCCGCTCGGAAAATGCCTGAATTACGGGATTGGCAAGGCTCGACATGAGATCATTGCTAAATTCGATGACGATGATTACTATTCGCCTCTTTATTTGTCGGAAGCGATGAAAAAATTTGACCGAACCGATGCCGATATTATAGGGAAGCATAAGTTTTATATGTATTTCAAGCAATCGGCAAAGTTGATGTTGGCCAAAATGCCGAGTAAAAACCGGGTGGCCGGAGCTACGATTATGTTCAAAAAAAAAATGTACCCGGGCGTTTCTTTTTCTGATTTGCGTAAAGGGTCGGACATGCGCTTTCTGAAGGACAGTCTCAAAAAGGGGTATAGGATGGAGTCAACCGGTCCTCATCACTTTGCAGTCATAAGACGTGCCAATCAAAGGACGCATACGTGGAAAGTTAGCGATAGGACAATTCGATTATTAAGGGCAAAAACGATAACGAGGACTAAGCGGTTTCAAGAAATGGTTAATAGATGAGACACGCAAATATAAAGATGGCAAGCAATTGAACATGCGCCGATCAGGTGTCTTTTTTTTGTTAATTACATTGACCATCTAATTGATATCTAATAGAGTTAGGTTGTAACTTAATGTAAGAAATCGTATTAATCACGATATGAGGTGGAACCGGAACGATGATGAACATATTACTTAGCGGGCCAGGCACCGGTGCCGCTGAGCCTGCTGCCTCCGGCGAATCCGTTCTCACGCTCTTATTGATCGCGATACTGTTCAGCCTGTTTTTTGCTCTTATCTATAACAAGCTGCTTCGTGCCCGCAGCGGGCTGGATGAGAAGCTGCACCTGCAACAGCTGTGGATGGCCATAGCCTTTATAGGAACGCTTGCCCTTCGCATAGGAATAGCCGTAACGAGCCCGGGCTATGCGAATGATATCTCTTTATTCATGGCTTGGGCGGATCATGCGGTAAAGCAAGGTTTTTCCGGTTTTTACAATTCAGGTATGTTCGTGGATTATCCGTCTGGCTATATTTATGTCCTTTATGTCTTAGGCTCGCTGAAAAGCATGCTTGACCTTGATTCCGCTTCAAATGCCGCAAGGCTGTTATTTAAAATGCCGGCGATATTAGCCGATCTGGCGGCCGCTTATTTTGTTTTTCGAATGGCTAAAAGAAAGACAAGCTACCCGTTTTCGATTGGACTTTCTTTGCTTTACTTGTTCAATCCGGCCGTTATCGTCGACTCTGCCGCTTGGGGGCAGGCAGATTCTCTCTTTTCTCTCGCGCTGGTGTTGGCTATCCATGGCCTTTCGGAAAATAAAATCGAGCGGGCATCCATTTGGTATGCCATCGCAGCTTTAATTAAACCGCAGGCTTTTATTTTTATGCCGTTGCTGCTGCTGTGGTTTATTTACCGACGCGCTTGGAAGTCAGTACCGGTCAGCGTCTTTTACGGCTTAACGACGTTCATTCTGTTGGCTTTGCCTTTCTTCTGGGGCAATGGCGGACTGCCTGCGTTATTTAATCTGTACAAGGGGACGCTGTCTTCTTATCCGAATGCAACGTTAAATGCTTTCAACCTTTACGCGTTAAGCGGTGCGAATTGGAAGCCGCTTCCGGATACTTGGCTGCTGCTTTCGTTCCAGACATGGGGAGCGGTGTTTATTTTGGCGGCGGCAGCCTTTGCTGTGTTTTTCGCTCTGAAGAGGCGTAACGGTGAAGCGTCGAAGCGGTCCTACTTCCTAGCGATGATATTGATTGCTATCGTCTTTATAGGCGTGACGAAAATGCATGAGCGGTACATTTTCCCCATTCTGCTGCTCGGCTTGCTTGCTTTCATACAATCGCTCGACCGCAGAATGTTATTTGTTTATTTCGGCTATAGTCTCTCAAGCTATATCAATATCGCTTATGTGCTGGATTATAGTAAAGTAAGCACGAATGTGCCGTTTAACGGAATCGTATTATTATGCTCTATGGCCAATTGCGGATTGCTTCTTTACTTGCTGTATATCGGATATGATCACTATATACGCGGTCGTGCGATGCACATTGAACCGGTTCCCGAGCGGGATCAAGCCGAATCTGAGCTTGATGCATTAGTCGGATATAAGGACGGTCAGGCGGCGGAAGCGAAGCGGGAGAGCAGGAGGCTTGTACGCAAGGATTGGTTGTGGATGGGCGCCGTTACGCTCGTTTATTCGCTTGTTGCCTTGTATCAGTTGGGAGATATGAAGGGACCGCAAACCGTCTGGCAGCCCGGAGCAGCCTCGCAAAGCTTCTTCGTCGACCTCGGCGAGGTCAAGCAGCTTGACCGAATCATTAGCTTCGGAGGCGCAGGCACGGGCAAGTACAAATACGAATTTAGTCAAAATGGTACCGATTGGGACAATGTGATGGAGATTGACAGCAGTCATGTCGCCGTATTTGCGTGGAACATTCAGCCGGCTGCTTTGCAAGCGCGTTATGTGAAGCTGACGGCCGTGCAATCCGGCTTCTCCATGCACGAGCTGGCTATTTACGAGCAGGGCAACAAAATGCCGCTTCAAATCGTCGATATAGATGAAGAGTATGCGAAGGATTCCAAAAGAGGCAGCGTATCGCTGTTGTTTGACGAGCAGCAGCTCGCGCAGTATGAAGCCAGCTTCATGAACGGTTCCTATTTCGACGAGATTTATCATGCGCGGACGGCCTATGAGCATTTGGAGCATATCATCGCTTATGAGAACACGCATCCGCCGCTTGGCAAGCTCATAATAGCGCTTGGCATGAAGCTGTTCGGCTTGCATCCGTTCGGATGGCGCATCGCCGGCACGCTGTTCGGCATTGCGATGCTGCCCCTAATGTACGCATTCGCCCGAAAATTGTTTAAGAGCAGTCTGTACGGCGGTCTTGCAGCTACCTTATTCGCCGTTGATTTCATGCACTTTACGCAAACGAGAATTGCGACGATTGACGTGTATGGCGTATTTTTCATTATGCTTATGTTTTATTTCATGCATAACTATTATACGCTTAGCTTCTATCGGGTACGGCTTGGCGCCACGCTTATACCGTTATTTCTGGCCGGGCTGTTTTTCGGAATCGGCGTCGCCTCCAAGTGGATCGTGCTCTATGGGGGAGCGGGCCTCGCGGTCATGCTGGGCCTCTCGTTATTTGAGCGTTACAAGGAATATGCGGCCGCTAAGCGCGTGCTGCGGAGGGGCTTGAAGCGTGGGCAGGAATACGCGAAGGAGAAGCTTGAGCACATCGTTAAGGCGTTTCCGCGCAATACGATCATTACGCTGGCCGTTTGTCTGGCGTTCTATTTGGTCATCCCGCTCGGGATTTACGCCTTATCGTATATACCGGTATTAACGGTTATGAACGATGGATATACGTTCAAGAGCTTTATTGAATATCAGAAGCATATGTTCAGCTATCACAGCAATCTCGTTTCGACGCATCCGTTCTCATCCTCTTGGTGGGAGTGGCCGTTCATGAAGCGGCCCGTATGGTATTATTCGGGCGATCATATGCCGGCAGGGGTTAAGTCGACGATCGTTGCGATGGGAAATCCGGTCGTATGGTGGTCGGGAATTTTCGCAATGGCGGCTGCGATTTGGATGAGCGTCAAGCGCAAAGATAAAGCTATGTATACGGTATGGATTGCGTTCTTGGCTCAGTATGTGCCTTGGATGCTGGTGACGCGGCTAACGTTCCTTTATCACTATTTTGCGATGGTGCCGTTCATCATTCTTAGCCTGGTCTACACGTTCAAGCTGCTGGAAGAGAAGAGTCCGAGCTTTAAGCCGGTGCGGCATATCATTGTGGCTGCTGCTATTCTGCTGTTTATCCTATTCTATCCCGCTTTGTCCGGCATGACGGTTCAAAGCCGGTATATAGAGCATGTGCTGCGCTGGTTCCCGAGCTGGTTATTTTAAAAAAGGGAGTTATTTGAAATGAAGCAATCGACCGTGAAGTACAGCATTATCGTTCCCATGTACAATGAAGAAGAGGTTATCGAATATACATATGACCGTCTAAAGCGGGTAATGGATGGTATGGAGGAGCCGTATGAGCTGATTTTCGTAAACGATGGCAGTCATGACCGCACAGTTGAAATGATTTCGATGATTTGCGATTTTGATCCGAATGTCCGTCTCATTAACTTCTCCAGAAATTTCGGCCATCAGATCGCAATTTCCGCAGGCATGGATTACGCGCAGGGGGATGCGATCATCGTAATTGACGCCGATCTGCAGGACCCGCCCGAGGTTATCGTAGAGATGATCGCGAAGTGGAAGGAAGGTTTTGAGGTCGTATACGGCAAACGATTGAAGCGTAATGGAGAGTCAGCTTTCAAAAAGGCGACCGCGAAAATCTTTTATTGCACGCTGCGCAGCTTGACTAATGTCGATATTCCCGTCGATACGGGCGATTTTCGTTTAATCGATCGTAAAGTATGCGACGTGCTGCGGGGCTTGAAGGAGAAAAATCGCTTCGTTCGCGGCTTAGTAAGCTGGATCGGCTTTCGGCAAACGATGGTCGAGTACGAGCGCGAGGAACGCTTTGCCGGCGAAACCAAGTATCCATTGAAGAAGATGATCGCCTTCGCGGTTGACGGCATTACGTCCTTCTCCTACAAACCGCTTAAGATTGCGACCTATGTAGGCTTCACGTTGTCCATCTCCAGCTTTTTATATTTGCTCGTTGTCATTTTTCAAAAATTAGTGACGGGCAATACGGTGGCGGGCTGGGCTTCCATTGTGGCGGTTAATTTATTATTTAACGGTATCATCCTTATGCTGTTAGGCATTATCGGCGAATATATCGGACGAATTTATGATGAGTCCAAAAACAGGCCGCTGTACATCGTGCGCGAGGTGCAGGGCTATTCGGAGAAAGAAGGGCCGGATACTGCGGGAGAAAGTGACCCTGAGCGTGTGAAGGAATATGTCTGACTGGGAGGTTAGAGATTATACGGTAATCCTGCCCATCGTTTAATTATACACGCCAAGATCTGACATTATGCCGCCCATTTTCATCGTTTACAGCACCAATGGTATTGCCCCTTCATACTATAATTTGACTGTATCCCTTAACCTTGTTAAACCATAAAAACCCGCGCAAGGAGGGGTGACAAACATTGAAGGGCAGCGACCATAAGAGCAAGTTTTTATTGACGCATCGTGAACGCGAGGTATTCGAGCTGTTGGTACAGGATAAGACAACAAGAGATATTGCTCAACAACTATTCATCAGCGAGAAGACTGTCCGCAACCATATTTCCAATGTCATGCAAAAGCTGAACGTAAAGGGTCGTTCACAAGCGGTTGTCGAGCTAATCAAGCTTGGTGAGTTACAAATCTAACATAGCAGTTTTATCGGACAGCATAGAGGTATGCTGTCTTGTTTTGTGTGGAGCTTGATCAAATGGTAAGCGTAACGCCAACATAACAAGTGCGATATGATTTATTTATATTTTTCTTTCATCACCTTAGGAGCCTTACCAAAATCGATCGCAATTTTTCCGGTTAATTCGGCTACCTCTTGTGCAAGAATTACGGCATTTACGCCACATGAAATAAGTGCGATGTCAAATGTGTTTTTCATTGTTGTTACTTTTTTTAAGGTATGATTCAATTGTCTGTAATGAGAAAAGGGGATCGTCGCAGTCACATGAAGGTTATAGGGATGCCTCTCCAGGATTGATTTTATATGATCGGGATTTTTATTAATGATAAGGATTCTTTTTTCCTTGAGAATATTCCAGAACGATGGCTTGTGAGGTATAATCCGGTTTATGCAAGCATTACACGTTAGGTTCGGTTTTATTTTAAAATGTCGGAAAACCCGATTGGTCAATCTTCTTTTCAGATATTGGGGAGCCGCGATCATTCGATCGTTATTTGGAAGTATGCCAACGATAGTCGCTTTTCGAATGGACTGAACCATCTGGTTTCTGATTTTTAAATTTGGAAGAGATATTCCTTTCTCCCCTCTTTTCGACCTGATCGCCCATGGCTGCTTCAGAACTTTTACTAGCGGCCATACCGAGTTTTGTGCCAGTACGATGTTTTCACCGTCGCCAATTCTGATCAAAGACAACGGTCTCTTATGTTCCAAGGCCAGCTTCAAATGCATGATGACTTCGGATATCGATAATTCTCTGGACATTATATTCCTTCCTTTCGAATATGAACCGTCATAAAGAACGGGCGCTCATATAAATCTCTTCAATACGGCGTTTACTTTCGACCGGTTTGCCTCGAACTTTCGCTTGGACAGCAATCTCTGATTTAATGTATTTCGTTGATGTACAACAACCATATAGTTCCGCATTCCGTTCTTATTCAGGATTTCATGTTTAAGCTTAATGACGGCAGGATGTCCGCCGGGAAGACTGTATCTTTTTCCTTAAGATACTCTCTAGTTTTGTATATCAATGTATAAAATGGGGGCGAGGATTTCGTTATGGCAGCCACGCGATGGCGCAAACTGTCGTAAACGTATCCCTTTTGGTTAATAAGAGCACAAGTATCCGGCTTAGGATGATAATTATGACCCTCAGAAGCTTTCGCATACCGGATAAGAACCGTGAACTTTTGGTTGGCATATCCGCTTCGTCCTTTCAATCCATGTTTGCCGGTTATTATATTCGGGCAGTGCTTGGATTGTTGACAACTTGATCAGTTCCATAAACTCATCGGCTTCTTGTTCATCTTGGATTTTCGATGAATAGAGATTCTTTAATCATATACAAGACTAGATCGTCATCTACGCGGACGGAGCTGCCGGGTTCGACGGGTTCATTTGCATACGTGATTCCTCTGCCGTCCGGAATGAAGCCTCTCCTCGCGTAGATTCGTTGCGCGCTTCCATAGCTCGTATATAGCCCCACGCCGATTCCAACGATTCCGTACTTCTTGAACGCAATTTGTTCAATCGCCTATATTAAAGCATTGCCTATTCCAAGTCGCCGTAATGTGGGAACGACATCAAAGTTGTTGATCTCAGGTATTCCCTTCTGGAAAAAATATTTAACAGCAACACTGGTCAGACTGAAATTCATATTAATGTGCTGATTTATTCATTGGTTGAACAATTTTCCCACCATAGAAATGAGTTGTCTCAGGTAGCTACGACGAATACCTGAAGTTCAAGAATGAGGTATTCAATGAGCGTAAATGACCGCTATTCTGTGAAGAGGTCTAAGACAGCGCTTCGTCGCCTATTTACGTTCCAAAGGATTGACCATGACCAGGTATATCAATTGTCATATTAAGACACTATGAATTTTATATTTAGGGCAGTTTTTCTCTGAGTGAGGATTAATCTGGACCCTATGTCAAGGACACTTAAAAAAAGAGTGGTATTGAACAATTAGGAAACCAATAATAGATGATTCCTGTACTGAACGGATGCTCCCCTTCGATCCTGACAGCAAGTATGCGGATGTGATGGAAAGAGCGCTGTATAACGGCACCATCAGCGGCATGTCGCTGGATGGCAAGAGCTTCTTCTATGTCAATCCGCTGGAAGTTTGGCCGGATGCCTGCAAGCGCCCCGATAAAATGCATGTGGAATCTGTCCGTCAAAAATGGTTCGGATGCGCCTGCTGTCCTCCGAATATCGCCAGACTTATTGCTTCCATTGGAAAGTATATTTATTCACAAAGCGGGGACAAGGCGTATGTGCACCTGTATGTCGGCAGCGAGACTCAGTTCCAAGCCTCAGGACAACATGTCAAGTTAACGCAGACGACAAATTATCCGTGGGATGAACAGATCCAGATTACCGTTTCGCCGGAGAGAGAGGCTGAATTCACCTTGGCCTTGCGGGTCCCCGGATGGTGCGACGGAGCTCAATTGAAAGTAAACGGACAAGCAATCCATGTTGACGCTGTACTGAACAAAGGATATGCTGAAGTCAAGAGAGTATGGAGTGAGGGAGATCAGGTGGAAATCGTTCTGCCGATGCCTGTGGAGCGAATTCAGGCCAATCCAAACGTACGCGTAAATGCGGGTAAAGTGGCGCTGCAGCGCGGTCCTGTCGTATATTGTCTTGAAGAAGTTGACAACGGGGCAATATTGCAGGATATATGCCTGTCCCACCATGCCGAGCTTCAAGCAAAGTTTGACCCTGAGCTTCTCGGCGGCGTTGCCGTCATTACCGGTGATGCGGTGCGCAGCGATCATTCCAACTGGCAAGGAGAGCTTTATAAGAAGGCGAAATATAGCGAGATGCCTGTTACCATCAAGGCTGTACCGTATTACGCATGGGCTAACCGCGGAGCTGGCGAAATGCTAGTGTGGATCCGGTCTTAGACCAGTATATCCGATAAATGATTCCGTGAGCTGCATATTGTACTCCATTCGTTTGGAACAACATGCAGCTCCTTTACTTCCATATGTCAAAGGAAAACGTCATTTTTATCTACTAATGCTTTTCAACTGCCGTCCCCGAATCAAATGTTATCTTTTTGAGCTTTACCGTATTCGTGGTTGAGAGGAGGAAAAATATGAAGTTTATAAAAATCGATATCCAAAAACCGTTAACTTATATATCCGGCGGCCAATTTGTCGCAGACGATGTCTGGACACATACCAAAAGGAACATTGACAGCCTGGAAATCATCATAGGAGTTAACGATATTCTTTATATTCAACAAAATGACATAAATTACGAGGTGCATCCGGGAGACGTTCTGCTTATTATGCCGAATCAAGTTCATCAAGGCTTCAAAGTATGTTCCAAGGGAGTCTCCTTTTATTGGTTTCATTTTTATTGTCATCATGACTTCGAAATGATCAATCATGATGAAATGGAAATGGAAGTTTCTCAAATGAAAACAAATCCCAATACAGATCGTTCCAACCCGACGCTCTATTTCCCTGTTTTCTCGACCCCTTCTTCGATTGAGCGTATCAATATATTGTTTCACCAGCTGCTCCATGTCGGGAATTCTAATTACTATACCAATTATTGCGCGCATTATTTACTCACCTCTTTGCTTCTTGAATTATCAGAGCAATCCGTAACGGATTTCTATTTGTCCAAACAGAGAGATAAAGGCGATATTAATATGGCGAAAATGTTGGAGTGGATCAGAATTCATGTGTTGGAGGACATTTCATTGCATTCCATTTCGAAGAAATTCAACTATAACAAAGATTATTTATCCCGAACATTCAAACAGAAAACAGGCAGAAATTTGATGGAGCATATTCATTTGTTGAAAATTTCGAAAGCAAAGGACATGCTTGCCCGAACAACCTATTGCATTAAAGAAATCTCAAGCGCGGTAGGCATACAAGATGAAAAATATTTTATGAAACTATTTAAAAAATATGAGAAAATAACGACCTCCGAATTTCGAAAAGCCTACTATGAAACCCATATGAATAATAGTTAACACTGTTGAAAAACATCATTTTTGACCACCAATTATTGCTTTTTGTCTACCTACAAACACGGTTTGTAATGATAGTATAAAAGTAGCAAACCAACACCCCCAATGACAGACAATCTACATAAATATACCATTTTCCTCCTACTTCAAACGGAATCCGAATCATTCCTTTTAAACGCACAATCACATCATTTTTTGCTTAAATATACAGCTGTGTAATTTTTCTGAAAGGGAGAATTTCAATGACTGCAACGGTTAAAAAACAAAGGAATCAAGAAGATATCCTGACAAGGGGACGCTTTGACTTGAGGCTTAAGAATGGTGCTGTTACAAGCCTCAAATATTTACGTGATGAGTATGATACCGATCACATGGGTCTGAATAAGCGGTTTGGAGACATATTCGTAACTTACAGAAAACCGGACGGCGATTGGATCAGTATAGATACACTGAAATTAGCCGAGAAGGGACTTGTCAATTCTTGCGCTTCCGATTATGGCTCAAAGTACAATGCAAGCTTTCTGGAAGAAGAAGAGGAACCCGCATCCATTCAAATAAACCTTTCCTATGAACTTGATGACAAAGGCATGTATTACACGATCCATATTGTGAATAACGGCAGCGATCTCGTTGAAATCGGCGATATTGCGATACCTTTCCCCATGAATTCTTCATTTGAGTGGGGGAAAAAACCAACGGAGAGCGTGTTCAGGCACAGCTTTGTGTCAGGTCATGGCTCCTATATGTTCTGGATGCGCTGCAATAGTGTAGGTCCGTATCTCACCATGACGCCGATGGGCAATACAAAGCTTGAATACTTTGACATGTACGATGAGAATGAAACCAAACAAGGGAAGCCTCAATTTAGGGCACTTCAATATAGGGCATTCATTCACTCTTCTGCGCAAGGTCAGGTTGCCAAACAAAAGGGCTCTAATTGGCGCCAGGACAATACAAGTATAACCCTTGCTCCCAAGGGATCCGAAGGAGATTCGGTGTCTTACCCGTTTAAGTTTCAGTGGGCGTCGGACTATGATGATGTAAGGCGAATTATCGTTGAAGAAGGGTTAATCGATGTACAGGTTATCCCCGGCATGACCGTTCCTAATGATTTATTCGCTAAATTCTACCTTAGAACAAATGAGCCGATCGACTCTGTAACGCCCGAGTTTCCCGAAGAAACCGAGCTTGCTTATATCGGCAAAAAAGGCGAAGACTTGCATCTATACAAGGTGAAATTTGCAAAGCTTGGTGAAAATCTCATTACCGTGAAATATGGCGATGGAAAACATATGGTGTTGGAATTCTTCTCTACGGAGCCCGTCGAGACACTGATAAACAAGAGAGCTGCCTTTATTGCCAAGTGTCAGCACCGGGATCCATCCAAATGGTATAACGGCCTAATTTCGGAATGGAATATGGAAACGCAAACCTTGCTTGGACCTGACAATTATGACAGGATCAAGGGCTGGCGGATTTATGAAGTGACCTGTGATGATCCGGGACTCTGCAAACCGGCTTACCTGGCCGCCAAAAATGCAGAATATCCTGAACAGAAGGAAGTAGAGGCACTCGACTATTATATAGAACACTTTGTTTGGGGCGGACTTCAAAGGACGGATGAGGAAGAATACGCTTATGGAATATACGGTATTCCTGATTGGAATGTTCTCCGTTCCAGCGAAGATGAAGGACCAAAGGGAAAGCTGCATATATGGAGAATTTACGATTATCCCCATATTATGCTTCTTTATTGGAGCATGTATAGAATCGCGAAGAATCACCCTGATATAAGAGTGGATTTAAAGAAGGAAGTTTATCTTGAACGCGCTTACAGAACCGCTGTCGCCATGTTTACGATTCCGGTAGAAACAGGCGATTGGTCAGCTTATAAGACAGGACTTTATAACGAATTGGTTATTGAAGACGTGATAAATGAGACAGCTGCCATTGGCTGGAAAGAAAGATCGATAAGACTTGAAAGGCATTGGAAGAAGAAGGTAAGCTCCTTTATCATCGAAAAGCCCGACTTGTTCGGTTCTGAGTATCCCTTCGACTCAACCGGCTTCGAAAGCACCCATGCAATAGCCAAGTATGCCCTTTATCATTCGGTAAAGTCGGTGAATGAAATAACAGATAAATTTGCTGAATCGATGATTACATATAGTAATGCTTTAAAATTTATGGAAGCACAGATGGAAGCCAACATTTTCTGTCGAGGCTGGCTTGAACCGGCATATTATTTGTACGGCAGCGATTACAGGGCCAGCGGAAATGCGGAATATACTTTAAGCTATATGTCGCAGATGGGGGGATGGGCGCTGCTTGATTATGCGCTGAATTATAGCAGCAGCCCATTTGAACACCTTCGTCTGGGTTATGCTTCGATGTTGAGTTCATGGGCGTTGATGAATACCGGCACGCCGGAGAGCAATTACGGTTATTGGTACCCGGGAATAGGTAATGACGGCGGCGCAGGCGGAGGGTTTGAACCATCACCTTACGGTAACACTTGGCTCGATCAAGAGCATCAGCGTGGCTCATGGTATTATTCTTGCGAAATGGACCTTGGGTACTGCGGGGCATTGCGCGGGGCCGCAACGTTGCTTGCCGATGATCCAATATTTGGACTTTTCTGTTATGGCGGCGATAACAAGGAGGTTGACGGCGGCTTTGAGGTCACGATGAAGGATGGAGTAAGAAGAAGGTTTCATGTGTTGCTTGGAGGGCAAAAAATCCATCTGCATATAGATACGGACCATATCTCTGCCACGAGACCGATTTATGTGAAGGAAGATTTATCGGAGATGTTTTTTGAGATTGAAAGCTCTACTGTTGTTGATCACACGGTTATGTTGACCCTTTCAGGCTTCTTAGAAGGAGTGTACGAAATTTATGTCGATAACAACAAAGCATTTTACATAAAAGGTGTTGAACAGTCAGTTATACCTGTTGCTATAAAACTGCAAGGTGTGACAGTCCGCATAAAGAAGAAATAAAGTTTCTGCAATAAAAGCGATGAAAAAAATTATGGGAGGTATGTTTTTTATGAAAAAGTATTTAATTATCATACTGGCGCTTGTCATGTTGTTAGGGATGATTGGCTGTAATAATAACTCCGATGAGACGGTAAAGGAGGAAGAGTCAACGGTAACGGAGGATGCGGACAATGGACAATCTCTTCAAGTTAACGAATACGGCTGGGAAGTTCCAGAGAAACCGCTAAAAATAACTTTTTACGCAGGTTATGATGATCAAGCGGAAGTTGACAAGATTGCTGAGCCAATGGCCAAGTTTTATAAGGAAAAGTTCAATGTGGAGATCGAGAAGATTGTCTACAGCATTGATATGAATGAAAAACTCAATCTTATGCTTGCCAGCGGTGATTATCCTGAGGTCATCACCAATATGGATGATGAGATGGCGGAGAAGTTTATCAGACAGGGGAAAGCTATTGATCTTACTTCTTTAATAGAAGAGTATGCTCCTAATATTAAGGAAAAGTTAGGCAAATATATGAATCTACTTAAGGCGGATGATGGCAAAATTTATAAGCTTCCAAGAGGTTGGGGCGAAAATCCGAATGTAGCCGGCTGGGACTTTGGCGTACGTTATGACTGGTGGAAAGAAATAGGTTCCCCGGCGTACAAGACACCAGAAGAGTATTATCAGGTCGTTAAGCAAATTATGGACAAGCATCCTACCAATGCTAATGGTGAGAAGGTATACGCTTTATCGGATAATTCCCAGGGTGCAGCTTTATATGGCGCCATGCTGTCAGCGTATGGATTCAAGAACGGCTATAAAGTAGATGAAAGTGCCGAACAGTTCACACATTGGATGAATACACCCGAAGGATATGACATTGCCAAGTATATCAACCGTTTCTATCGCGAGGGAATGCTGGATCCTGACTTCTTGAGCAATAAATTCGAAGACTGGCAAGCAAAAGTAATGAATGAGAGAATTGTCGGAAACATTGGGACATGGTGGCATTTATGGGTAGCAGGACAAGAGGCATGGTCACAGCAGGAGCAGGAAAAATACAATATTGAAAAACGCTATATGAATGCAACTGTAAAAGCTCCTAACGTTGAGAACGCGACAGATGTAGCTTCGGATTTCCTTGGGAATTACAGAGTCATTATTACGGATAAGGCGAAAGATCCTGAAAGTATTATGAAATGGTTTAACTGGGAACTCAGCGGGATCGGGACCATGATTACTGGTTATGGACAACCGGATCCGAACAATGTTTGGGATATTAAAGACGGAAAGTGGATGTTCAACGATAGCGCATTAGATTATGCGAAGAAAAATGAAAACTACCATGCGGTCAAGGAGAAATTCGGGGCTCAATCCTTCTGGATGGTTGCACCCGCCGGTTGGTTTAAAGATGAGCATCTTGACACAAGGGTTACGAGAGTAAGTGTGTATGACATGTGGCCAGTAACTTCTGACGGAAAATTCCTTGACGAGGGTGTAAACATGAGCTGGGCAAATGTGGAAGGCAAAAGCTGGGATTCTACTTTGTATAGAGTGACCTTTAAAGCAGATGACCCTATTACGAACATTAACCAAACGATTAAGGATTCCTTGCTTTCGGAATGGGCGAAAATGATTACAAGCAAGTCGGAAGCCGAGCTGGAGGAAAACTTTAATAATTCCCGTGATAAGCTGAACAAACTGGGGCTTCATGACCTTGAAGAGTTCTATGCGGCTTCCTATAAAGCAAATGTTGAAAAATTAAATCAATAAAGACGCAAAAAAAGCTTGGATAGTATTGATAATTATCAATACTATCCAAGTGATTTTAATTAGAAAGAAGGAGACCTATGCAGGAGATACAGACAAAAGCTGCGAGCACTAAACAGAATACAGAGCTTCTGGACAGGTTAAGAAAAATTAGAAAACGTCTTTATCGAGAGAGAGAATTGTGGTTTATCAATTCATTTGCTTTAGCGTGGGTCATCATCTTCGCTTATGTTCCTATGTATGGTATCATCTACAGTTTTTTTGATTATTTCCCAGGAAAGAAGCTTAGTGAATCCGAGTTTGTAGGTCTTAAATATTATATAGAATTTTTTACGCTGCCGGATGCCTGGCTTATTATTAGGAATACTCTCGTCATAAGCGGATTAGGTCTGACCATAGGATTTGTATCCCCGATTCTACTAGCTCTATTCATAAATGAGATAAAAAGCTTTAAGTTTAAGAGGCTTATACAGACGATATCTTACCTTCCCCACTTTGTATCATGGATCGTGGTAGCAAGCATTATATTTACAATGCTGGGAAGCGAGGGTATTGTAAACGATGTGCTGATGAAGGCAGGTTTGATTAATCAGCCGTTGTCTATTCTCGGGGAGGGGAAATACTTCTGGGGGCTGCTAACGACTTCAAATATATGGAAGGGTGTAGGCTGGGCGTCTATCATCTATTTAGCTGCGATTGCCGGCATCGATCAAGAGCTTTATCAGGCCGGAGCTGTTGATGGGCTTGGAAGGTTTGGAATGGCCTGGCACATTACGCTTCCCGGGATAAGGCCGACGGTCATCTTGCTGTTCATTCTTGGCATCGGCAGCTTGCTTAACGCTGGATTTGAGCAACAGCTGCTCTTGGGAACACCAATGACACGGGAATATCATGAGGTTATTGACACATACGTGTACAGGTACGGTATACAGCTCGGAAGGTATTCGTTCGCAACGGCAGTAGGATTCATGAGTGCAATTATAGGGCTGGCGCTTGTATTAATTACGAATAAGCTTTCGAAAAAATTGACCGATTATTCTATCATCTAATGGGGAAGGGAGAGAACGCTGATGAGAGCATCATATGTAAAAAACAGTACGTCAGGACGTATATTCGATGTTTTTAACGTCCTATTTATGGTTATTCTGGCATTTGTTATGGTCTATCCCTTCTGGAATCAGCTTATCGTTTCATTTAATGATGGAGTGGATACGGCTAGGGGAGGTCTATATTTCTGGCCAAGGGAGTTTACGCTTGATAACTATCATTATATGTTTGAGAAAAGTAATCTGGCAAAAGGTGCACTGATCTCCATATTAAGAGTTGTAGTAGGTACGGTGACAACTTTATTTTTTTCAGGTCTACTGGCGTATGTCACAACCGTAAAGTGGTTTTCCGGCAGAAGATTTACGAGGTTTCTGTTTTTGATAACATTGTATTTTAGCGGAGGTCTGGTGCCGACTTATCTGTTGATTAACAAACTGAACCTTATGGATACATTCACTGTATACTGGCTGCCGAGCTTGTTCAGCGCTTATTATATGCTGCTCATATCTTCATACATGTACAACCTGCCTGATGCTTTGGCGGAGTCGGCAAGGATAGACGGGTGCAATGAGCTAATGATCTATATGAAGATCATAGCTCCTTTGTGCATACCGGTGTTTGCGGCGGTTGCGGTATTTAGCGCTGTAAGCCACTGGAATTCCTGGTTTGATGTTATTCTGTATAATTCTTCAGGTAAGTGGGATACATTGCAGGTCTATTTAAGGAAGATTCTGTTGGATGTTGAGCAAGTAGGTAAATTAGCGGATGAGCAGAAGCAAATGGCTGAAATGAGAAAGCTCACCCCCCAATCCATAAGAGCGGCCACGACCATGATTGTTACACTTCCTATTATGCTTTCCTATCCTTTCTTTCAAAGATATTTTATGAGCGGCATTACCATTGGAGCTGTAAAAGAATGAATATACCAAACAAGGAGGAAATGACATGTTAGCAGATATGAAAGCAGGGACGAAAGCCAAAGCTTTCGATTTGAAAGATGTAGCCGTTTTGGGCGGACCGTTCAAGCATGCGATGGATTTGAATAAAGAATATTTGCTTCAACTTGAACCGGATCGTTTGCTTGCAAGATTTAGAGAGTATGCAGGATTTGAGGTGAAAGCGCCGCAATATGAAGGATGGGAGGCCATGAGTTTATCGGGTCATACGCTCGGACATTACTTGTCCGCTTGCTCCATGCTCTATGCGTCATTAGAGGATATCCGGTTTAAAGAGCGCGTCGATTATATTGTGGATGAACTGGAAATTTGTCAAAATGGGCACGGAGACGGATATGTTTCGGGAATTCCGCGAGGGAGAGAAATTTTTCTGGAAGTTGCTTCCGGTGATATCCGTTCGAAAGGTTTTGATTTAAACGGCGGATGGGCTCCTTTATATACGATTCATAAGCTGCTGGCGGGTTTACGCGACGCTTTGCGCCTTGCCGGTAATGTAAAGGCATTGCAGGTAGCGGTTAAACTGGCGGATTGGCTGGACGGGATTTTCGCCAAACTGACTGACAATCAAATGGAAGAAATGATGATATGCGAGTTCGGCGGTATGAACGAAGTATTGGCGGATTTATACGCCGATACCGGGGAAGTGAAATACCTTAGATTGGCGGAGCGATTCTGGCATAAGCTGGTTTTGGATCCGCTTGCCGCACACGAGGATTGCTTACCAGGAAAGCATGCCAACACGCAGATCCCTAAACTGATCGGCTTGGCAAGAGAATATGAGTTGACGAATGACGTGAAACGTAAATTGACGGCGGAATTTTTTTGGGACCGCGTAGTGCACCATCATTCCTACGCGATCGGCGGAAACAGCTTCGGGGAATATTTCGGAGAGCCGGATACGCTTAATGACCGCCTTGGGCCGCATACGACGGAGACATGCAACACCTATAACATGCTGAAGCTGACAAGGCATTTATTCCAATGGAACGGTTCGGCCAAGGAAGCCGATTATTATGAACGGGCTCTATTCAATCATATATTGGCATCGCAGGATCCGGTGGAAGGCGGGGTAACGTATTGCTTGTCATTAGCCATGGGAGGCTATAAAGATTATAACGATAAGTTCGAGCACTTTACTTGCTGCGTCGGCACGGGCATGGAGAATCACGCGAGCTACGGCAGCAGCATTTATTTCCATAGTGACGAGAAGCTTTATGTGAACCAATATATTCCATCCTCGCTGAATTGGAAGGAGAAAGGAGTTACGCTGGTACAACAGACAGATTATCCTGAGGATGACCGGATTGCGATTCAAATATCATGCAAAGAGCCTGTGAACTATACGATGTGCATTCGTTATCCGTTCTGGGCGGAGAAGGGAATCGAAGTGAAAGTGAACGGTGAAGCTCAGCAAATAGAAACCGAACCGGGCAGTTTTGTGGAGATCGCACGCCGTTGGATCGATGGAGATCAAGTTGAAGTAACCATTCCAATGACGCTGCGGCTTGAGAGCATGCCGGACAATCCGAGCCGGGCGGCTGTTTTGTACGGTCCATTAGTGCTTGCGGGAGAGCTGGGACCGCTGAACGATCCGGATGCATTTAATTTTCTCTATACGCCGGTCCTGATTCCGAACCATAAAGCGCTGACGGAATGGCTGCAGCCTGTTGAAGGGAAAACGAACACATTCCGCACAGTAGAGGCCGGTTATCCGCGAGAGGTCGAGCTTTATCCATTCTATCGGATGCACGATAAGCTGTACTCGGTTTATTGGGATTTATTTACGGAAGAGGAATGGGGGAAGACCGAAAATGAGTATCTTATCGCACGAAAGAAAATAAGCATTCTGGAACAATGTACGGTTGATTACGCTCAGCCGGGAGAAATGCAGCCGGAGCGCGATCATAACTTTCAAGGCGATGTGACGCGCGTCGGTTTACTGAACAATCGGGCCTATCGCAATGCGGGACTCGATGGCTGGTTTTCTTATGATTTGAAGGTGCGTCCAGAAACCGCGATGATGCTCGTCATTACTTACACCGCTGCTCAAGAAATGCCGGCTTGTGAATTTGATATTCTTGTAGATGGAAAACCGTTGACAGATGTCCAAGAGGGCTTTAGCGAAATGGAAAGGTTTTATAATGTTAACTATGTTCTTCCCGAAGAGAGCATTAAAGGGAATGAAATCGTGACCGTTACTTTCCAAGCTCACCCGGGGCATAGAGTTCGGAGAGTGTTCGGCTTGCGCTTGGTAAGCAGAGAACAATACATACAGTTTGGCGTGAATGGGCTATAAAAACTTCGAGCGCATAGTTATTTGACGATTCCACCTAATAGCATTACAATAAACAGTGTTGAATCATAATGCTGCTGAATTTCAAAATGTTGTTAGAGGATCGATGAAATGGACTTAGGAAAAAAGATCAGAAAAATCAGAAAAGAACAGAATCGAAATTTAGAAGATATTGCTAATGCCTGCGGTTTTACGAAAAGCTTGTTATCCAAAATCGAGAACGGCAAAACGGTTCCGCCTATAGGCACGCTCATCAAAATTGCCGAAGCTCTGGGCACGAAAATATCCGTCCTCTTGGACGATCATGATCAGGGCGGCACGGTTCATACGACGAAAGAGATGAGCCTGCAAAAGCTTGTCAAAACGGAAAAAGGATACTCATTTTCTGCATTGGCCGTCGAACGTCAGGAGAAGTTAATGCAACCCTTCTTTTTTATTGCCAAAAAAGGAGAAACCCCAAAAAGAACAGTATCTCACGTGGGAGAAGAGTTCATCTATGTTCTTGAAGGGAAAATGAAATACAAAGTAGGAAATGTAGACTACACTTTATCTCCTGGTGACAGTCTGTACTTCGATTCTCTTGAAGACCATGCTTTTACTCCGATTTCAGAAGAAGTGAAGTATTTATCCGTTTTCAGTTCCAATTCAAAATCAGAATAGATATACAACAAACGAGTACGGATTATGGTTTGAAATGAGGTTAAACAATGATGGCAAATCCATTCGAAAACCGGATTCACAGAACCGATGAGCTGATTGAGCAAAATGGTTACGATGCGTTAATCGTGGCGACGGCTGCAAACTTCTATTATTTTACCGGAGTATGGATCGACCCTCACGAACGATTGTTGGCCATTGTGTTTCGCAAAGGCAAAGATCCGATCATCATCGCACCCGTGATGCATAGAGAGGATTTCTCACAAAACACTTTGGAATGTTTTTATTGGCAGGACGGCGAAGATGCAATCGCCAAGCTGGCGGGCTTTCTCTCGGATTCGGGTATCGTGTCAATAGATAATTTGTGGCAGAGCGCCAATTTATTAACCTTGATGAAGTATAAGCCGAATGTCCGTTATGTGGAAAGCGGTGCTATTTTAAATGCGCTTCGCCTGATTAAGGACGCATATGAGCTGGAATGCATCCGTAAATCGGGCGCTACGGCCAGCAAAGTCATGGAAGCGGTTGTTAAGAAGGTTATCCCGGGTATGCGCGAAATCGATCTCGTTGAAGAGTTAAAGACGCTTTGGAAGCATGAAGGCGTGTACGCCCTTTCGTTTGAGCCGATTGTCGGCGCCGGTCCGAACGGCGCGAACCCGCATCACGCTCCCGGCGGTACGCGAATTCAAGCGGGCGATATGGTCATTATCGACATGGGCGGGCTGATGGACCGTTATTGCTCCGATATGACCCGAACGGTCGGTGTGCAGCAAGTCACATCCAAGCAGCAAGAAGTATACGAGCTGGTAAAAGCGGCCCATCTCGCTGGTTTCAAAACTGTCAAACCGGGTATCCCTGTCGGGAAAATCGATAAAGCGGTTCGCAAAGTGATCATGGACGGCGGATACGGCGAATATTTCACCCACCGAACAGGCCACGGACTCGGTATTGAAATTCATGAAGAGCCGTCGATTCATAGCGCCAATGAGCTCATCGTTCAACCGGGTATGGTGTTCAGCATTGAACCGGGCATTTATTTGCCCAACCAATTCGGTGTGCGGATTGAAGATATCGTAATTGTGACGGAAAATGGCTGCGAGTCTGTAAACCAAGGGGCCACAAAAGATCTTGTTATCGTATAATCATTGAAGATAGATTAAGGTGCAACCGATAAAGACGGCCAGATTGGCGGACCCCCGCTCGTTGCGCCGTCTTTTTTTTCGCAGCGCCCTCTCCGCGTTACCCGCAGGGTGATTTATTCTGTTTGTGACGGAAGGTATAATGTTCCGGAATATCAAGCTTTACACGGAATGAGAAAAGGGGCTTGTACGATGCAGCTGGCCGTTCATTATTTACAACTTCGCCAAAGCTTTCCGAATGCTCTGGAGGGAGAATCCGTCCCGATTTCGATGGAGGAGATCGCAATTCTGCTTTACTGTACAACACGCAATGCGAAGCTGATTATGACCAAGATGGTTGAGTTGGGATGGATTAGGTGGGTACCCGGACGAGGGAGAGGCCACCGATCCGTGCTGACGTTTTTGCTTTTTAAGGGGGACCTGCTTCTATCTGAAGCCAAAGCGCTTGTGCTGAAGGGAGAGCTGATGGAAGCCCTGGAGCAAATCAGTCGGTACGGTGAGGGGACTACGGTAAAGGAACAGCTCATGGACTGGTTATCATCCGGTTATTTCGGCTATAGAGTAGAAGGGAAGAAACAACAGCGGATGGAGTCGTTGCGATTTCCTGTTTACCGGACGATAAACACGCTTGATCCGGCGTATTCGTTCTATGCCTTCGATGCGCATATGATGAAGCAGGTGCTCGATACACTTGTTCGTTATGATCGGGTCAGCCAACGTTTTCAACCTTCCTTGGCCCATCATTGGGAGTCGAATGATGACAGCAGCATATGGACGTTTTATTTGCGAAGGGGTGTTACCTTCCATCATGGAAGAGAGCTGACGGCGGAAGATGTTGTCTTCTCTTTCCGGCGATTGAGTGATCCAATGCTAGCACTGCCGCATAACTGGCTGTTTCGCGGCATGTTGGACATTGCGGTTTTGGATGGCAGCGCCGTTCAAATTACGCTTGATGCACCGAACCATTTGTTTTTGCATTATGTGTCTTTCCCTGCGTCTTCGATCGTTCCGGAGGAAGTGTGCCTGGAAAAAGGAAGCGGTTTTGCGCGGTACCCGGTCGGGACAGGGCCTTTTAAGGTTGTTCAGCATAATGAAAGTGTTTGTGTGCTGGAGGTGCACAAATCTTATTTTCAAGGCAGGGCTCATCTGGACAGGGTAGAGGTTATTATGATTCCGGATGATAAATCGTGCCAGGTGAAGGACAACCCCTCAGATCAGGTGATGCTTCATATGGGTGATCCGTCGCCCGTAATAAATGTGGAGTGGGAGGAACTCGGTGAACTGCATACGGGCTGCAGCCTGCTGACTATGAACCTTACCAGGCCCGGACCTCAATGTCACCCGAATTTCCGTAAAGCGCTGCATCATCTGATTGATCGCGGACGAATGATAGACGAGCTAGGGGAGCCGCGCATGTACCCCGCTCAAGGATTTTTTCCGAATGCCGCGATGGGGGCGGAAGACATGGCATTTCAGCCGGAGGAAACCCGCCGGTTATTGCAGGTAGCGGGATACCGGGGGGAGACGATCTGCTTGTATACTTATGAAAGGCATGCTGCGGATGCTTACTGGATTCAGGAGCAATGCAGGCAGCATGGCATTTCCATGGAAGTCCATATGGTTTCGTGGGGGCAAATGATGGAGCGGGAAAACATTCGGAAGGCTGACTGTATTTTGTTTGAAGTTATTTTTGGAGAGGCTCAGTTAACTCAAGTGGAGCTGCTGCAGTTTCCGTACAGCTTTATTCGTTCACATCTCGGGTGCGATCTGCTGGCGGAATTGGATCAAAGGGTGAATGCCCTGCTTCGAGAACCGTCCAGGCATAAGAGAGAGGAAATGCTGCAGGCCGTAGAGCATCGATTGCAGGAGACCAGCGCTATCATTTTCCTTCTACATAAAAAGCTGTCGTCATCGTTCCATCCGTCCGTCCGCGGCATCAGCTTTAACGAGCAGGGATGGGTCGATTTTAGAAATATATGGTTAAAGCCGCGAAAAAGTTGAAATTTGCAAAAATAAATCTACCCTTTTTATAATTATCCCACCAGGTACAATGAAATAAGGACAAGTCGAGAGAAAGGGTGAACGAAATTATGAATTCCGCTTATTGGTTAACGAATGTACGCTTGGAGAGCGGCTATCAATACGAGAATGGTGTTGTTACAGGTACAGAGACGGAAATTTGTCATATTCGGGTTGAAGACGGCAAAATTTCTGAAATCGTTTCCGCTGCCAAGCCGTTGGAAAGTGATCTTCCGAAAAAGGATGCGAAAAACCTCTTATTGCTCCCTTCCTTTAAAGAAATGCATATCCACATTGATAAAACCTATTATGGCGGCCCATGGAAAGCGGTTAGACCGGTATCCGGCATTTTTGGACGCATGGAAGAAGAAAGAGAACTGCTGCCGAAGTTACTGCCTGCGGCGAAGGAGAGAGCGGAGAAAATGCTTGATCTCCTGATCGGCTTCGGCTCTACTCATGTGCGCACTCATTGTAATATCGATCCGGTTATCGGGTTGAAAAATCTCGAGGCTACAATGCAAGCGCTGGAGACTTTATCAGGAAAAATTTCCTATGAAGTTGTGGCCTTCCCTCAGCATGGTTTATTGCGTTCGCAGTCGGCAGATCTAGTGAGACAGGCTATGCGTCAAGGGGCTGCTCTGGTTGGCGGCGTAGATCCGGCTACCGTCGATGAGAACATTGAAGTATCTTTGCAAACGATCATGGACATCGCAGTTGAGGCTAATGCCGATATCGATATCCACATCCATGACCGGGATCATTTAGGGATCTTTACAATGAAGCGACTGGCTGCGCTTACGGAAGAAGCAGGCTGGCAAGGAAGAGTGGCGGTGAGCCATGCCTTCGGTTTTGCCGGATCTCCTTCTCCGGCGGCCGCTGAACTGGCGGAGATGTTTGCCGAGCTGGGCATCTCCATCACTTCAACCGTTCCGATAGGCGCAGCCGCCATGCCTATTCCTATGCTCCATGAGAAAGGGGTAAAGGTTGAACTGGGTAATGACAGCATTACGGATCATTGGTCACCGTTCGGTATCGGAGACAATTTGGAGAAGGCAGGCCGCTTGGCGGAGCTCTACCGCTTCATCGATGAGTATTCCTTATCACAAGCGCTTGGTTTCATCACGGGCGGCAAGACTCCTCTGAATAAAGAAGGCAAACTTGTCTGGCCGGCAGTCGGAGATGAAGCGAGCGTTGTGTTGGTTGAAGCCAGCTGTTCGGCGGAGGCGGTGGCCAGAAGAGCGAAACGACGGGCAGTTTTTTATAAAGGCAATTTAGTCGCGGGGGATATTTGATCAGTGAAAGGATGGACGAGGATGAGCTCTGCTTTTTGGTTAACCAATGTTCGTTTGGAGAGTGGATATCAATATGAGAATGGCGTTGTTATAGGGACAGAGACGGAAATTTGCCATATTCTCATCGAAGAGGGGAAGATAAAGCAAATCGTTTCCGCAGCCAATCCGCTGCAAAGCGATTTTCCCCAAACGAATGCAAACCACCTGTTAGCGCTGCCATCTTTTGTCGAAAAACACAATCATTTGGATAAAACGTATCTAAGTTTACCCTGGAAATCGTGTACGCCTGTCAAGAGCCTTATTGAACGCTTGGAGCTCGAAGCGCAAGAGCTTCCTGCCCTGGAGAAATCAGTCAAGCAAAGAGCAGAGAAGATGCTGGAGCTTATTCTGCAGGCAGGGTCTACCCATATACGTACCCATGTGAATATTGATCCTTATGTTGGTCTTAAGAACTTAGAGGGTGTTCGTGCGGCGCTGGAGACGTACAGTGACAAAATGACGTATGAAATTGTGGCTTTTCCACAGCAAGGGTTATTGCGCACACAGGCGGCTGACTTAATGCGACAGGCCATGCGCGAGGGAGCAACCCTAGTTGGCGGCTTGGATCCCGGTGGAGTCGACGGCCATATTAAGGGATCATTACAGCAAATGATGGAAATTGCGGTAGAGGCCAATGCGGATATTGATATCCATATACATGATCCAGGTTCTATCGGGTTATATACGATGAAAAAACTGGTTGAGCTTACAGAAGAAGCGCGCTGGCAGGGCAGAGTAGCGATCAGCCATGCGTTTGCTTTAGGAGATGTGCCATTGGAACAAGCCAGTGAAATGGCCGATACGTTTGCTGCATTAGGTATTTCAATCATGTCAACCGTTCCAATTAACAGACCCATCCCTCCACTTCCACTCTTGCATGAGAAAGGGGTAGCAGTTGCACTAGGTTGTGACGGTTTCTATGATTCGTGGGCTCCTTTCGGAAATGGCGATATGCTTGAGAAGGCAGGCCGGTTAGCGGAACGTTTCGGCAGGAGCAGTGAGAAGTCGTTAGCGGAAACTCTTGGTTTCATCACGGGCGGCAAGACTCCTCTGAATAGAGAAGGCGAACGTGTCTGGCCGGCAGTCGGAGATGAGGCAAGCATTGTGTTGGTTGAAGCCAGCTGTTCGGCGGAGACGGTGGCCAGAAGAGCGAAACGACGGGCTGTCATGTACAAAGGGAACTGGGTCGCAGGGTCGCTCGAATCTGTGGAAGCAACCAAGCCGGCAACTCTTTAATTATAGGGGGTTATCATGCGTAAACAAGTACTGGTTACAGGTTTTGATCCGTTTGGCGGAGAGCCCGTGAATCCCGCTTTGGAAGCGGTGAAGATGCTGCAAGCGAAAACATTTGATCAAGCGACCGTTGTGACCCGTGAAATTCCTACTGTATTTCATAAATCGATCGAAGTTTTGAGCCAAGCGATTGAAGAGGTCATGCCCGATATCGTGATCTGCGTGGGCCAAGCAGGCGGTCGGAGTGATGTGACAATCGAACGCATCGCCATCAATGTAGACGATGCTCCCATCTCTGATAATGAAGGCAACCTGCCGATGGATGAACCGATCATCCCGGACGGGCCTGCTGCCTATTGGTCCTCGCTTCCGATCAAAGCGACCGTGCAGAGGATGCGTGAAGCGGGCATCCCGGTTTCCGTTTCCCAGACTGCGGGCACATTTGTTTGTAATCACCTTTTCTACGGGTTAGCACATCTCATTGCCACGAAGTTCCCGGAACTCCGCGGTGGATTCATTCACATTCCTTATCTGCCGGAACAGGCGGTACGTCATCCAGGTCAGCCAAGCATGAGCGTCGAGAGCGTTGTACGGGCACTCGAAATCGCCATCCAAACGGCAGTGGAAGTAGATATAGATAGTGTAGTCTTAGACGGTAAGGTCAGTTAGATATTCACCTTATCGGCATCGATGCATCATATTCAGATGCCGATAAGGCTATAGAAGACGACCAGGTTGGCGGACCCCCGCTCGCTGAGCCGTCTTTTTTTGTTCGTCGGCAAGATTGACGAACAATGCTAACCATCTTCACTCGGTGTATGAGGCACTGTTGCAACGCATACTAAGGATTCAAAGTGCCATTGAGAAATTGATTTATTACTCAGACTTTACGGTTATAAGATTGTCAGAAAAATGAATAAAATAGTTCTAAAGCAATGAACCAGCCGCCATCATATGGAGCTGGTTCATTGCTTTAGTGAGATAAAATGACATCATATCGTGTCCACAATGTCAAAAAGTTTGATAATACAGGTGAGGATTAGGAGGATCTCATGAAGTTAAAGATACGAAGGGTTTTAACGTTTTTTGTTATGTTTTGTATGAGAATTTTCATTGTCTTATTCCAGTTGTTCAGTACAAATAGGAAAGCAATGTATATCCACAGAATCCATTGTATAATGGGGACAGACCGACCGAATACAAAGTCCTCAACCTGTAGATGCGGAGTGAGCCGGTATGAAAAAATGGAACGATTACATGCTAAAGACCAAGATGTTTGTTACCTTCTCGGTCGTTTCCCTATTTATCGTCATTTTGACGTGCCTTATTTTTTATTACAAAAATGTAAGCGATATCAAAAATCAGACGGTTTCCCTATCGGACACCATAACCAGGCAATTCAGCCGGACGGTTGAGCTGTACATTCAGGATATTGAGAAATTATCCGTATCCATTTTCGGCGATCCCGTCCTCCAAAGAAGTTTGCTGGACCATTACCAATCCAAGAATGACGTCGAACAAAACGAAATCGAATTGACGATTAACAAGCGGCTGTTCACGCACTTGCAGCCGAGGCCTCAATTGCAAAGCATATATCTATTCGCACTCGATAATGTCGTCTATTATGTATCAAAAGCGAACGGTCCGAAGGTAAGCTTCAGCTTGCTGGACGAGTTCTGGTATAACAACAATGAGAGCGTGATGCGGAACAAATTTTTCTTGCTGCCCGTTACCGAAGAAGATACAGGCGGGGGCCGTCAAGAGAAAGTCATCTCTTTTGTCCGCAACATCAACCGCATACCTTACCGGGAAATCATCGCCTACATGAAGATCAATATCAATGTCAAAGTGATCGATAATATGCTGGTTCATTCCGACAGCAATGAAGTAGAGAGAAATATGCGTGTATTTATAGTAACGGAAGAAGGAAATATCGTTTACGACAATAAGAACGAGCTGACCGGCCGAACGAACATAGACTTGGATACTTCGATCTTTGCGGGTGAAAGCCGCTCGGGAGATATGATCTGGAACGGCAAGCAGTACCTCTACACCTATGAAAAATCGGACTATACCAAATGGAACACGATGATCCTGATTCCGAACGATTTTCTTTTGTCCAAGCAAAAAAAGTCGCAATATATTCTGATTCTCGTCGGCCTTCTGGCCATGCTGTTAATCGCCGTCGTCTCCTATATTCTGTCCCATCATATTACACTCCAGCTGCGCTATATGATGAAGAAGATGAACCGGGTGGAGCAGGGCGATCTTAATCAGCGCATGGAGTTCAAGGGCAATAACGAAATCAGCCGGTTAAGCCGGATATACAACAATATGCTTGACAGCATTTCCCGCTTGATCAGTGAAGTGTACGAGTCCAAGCTGGCGGAGAAGAATGCCCAATTATCCGCGCTTCAGGCTCAAATCAATCCGCATTTTTTGTACAATACCTTAAACATTATGAAATCGATCAGCCGGATCAGAGGAATCGAAGAGGTAGCCGAAATGTCGGAATCGCTGGCGGAATTGTTTCAATACAGTATGAACAATTTGCAGCATCCCGTGCCGCTCCGGGAAGAACTGAACCATATCGGCAATTATATGAACATTCAGCAGCATCGTTTCAGCGACCGCTTTGAGCTTAGCTGCGATATACCCGAGGCGCTGCGGAAGGCATCCGTACTGAAGCTCACCATCCAGCCCCTCATTGAAAATGCAATCAATCACGGACTTGGGAAGATGAAGACAGGGGGCTGTATTACGTTAAGCGCGCGCAGAAACGGGGACAACCTCGTAATTGAAGTAACCGATAACGGAAAAGGAATGGATGAAGAGAAATTGCTGGAGCTGCAGAGATCGCTTCATTCACCCTTCCGGATTAACGAGCTCCGCGACGATATGCACGGAATCGGTCTCCAAAACATTGGGCAGCGAATCCGACTCTTTTACGGTGAGAAATCCGATCTAACAATCGTAAGCAGCCCCGGCAGGGGGACAACTGTTAAATTGGAGTTTCCATATCAGACGTACGAACAAGAGGAAAAGGAGGCTGCTGTGCATGAACATATTTTTAGTGGAAGATGAACGGTGGGCCCTGGCCGAACTTATAGAGCTGTTTAAAGTTTACGAACCGTCGCATAAGATTTTCGCATTTGAGAATGGGGAAGACGCCTTATCCGCCGCAAACCTAACAGTGCCCCAGCTGGTATTGACCGATATCAATATGCCCGGGATCGACGGTTTGGAATTAATCAGCGAACTGAACCGGACAGATTCAACGATAAAAAGCATCATCTTAAGTGTTCACGATCAATTTGCATATGCCCAGAAAGGGATGAAAATCGGCGTTATCGATTACTTATTGAAGCCTGTCAAAAAGGACGTCTTATACAAAACGGTGGATAAGGCCATTCAAAATATAGAGAACGATTCGAAACAATTAGAAGAAAGAATCAATTGGTCCGTCGCGCAGATGCTGTTCGCTGCTGCTATGCAGGATAACGAAATAGCGGCTTCCATTTTCCGGCGTAAATACGGCATGGCGCTGCTCCTGCTGGAAAACTGGGCTGCTTCAAAAAGCTGGAGAGAGACCGGTATCACCGACCGCGAAATCAAACAACATTTCCTGAGCGGATGTGTCGAAGAGCATGAGATTCACTGTATCAGTATCGATTCACAGAGAAAGGCGATCCTCGTTCCGGCGGATGAAGATTCCCGCTGTCCCGGCATAAAAACCGGCTTAACGTCTTTATTTCGTTATCTGAATGAACGCCATATCTGCGTGCATATCAGTTATGTTCTCAAAAAAGAGAAGGAAAACGCGAATAAATGCTTTATTTTCTTAAATAAACAGATTGAAGAACATCGGAAATTGGGTGTTTCTACGTTTATTGGCCCCGAGACAAAGGCGGAAGATGCCGATGTAAGCGGGGTGTGGGACAAGGTCCGGGTGCTGCAAACCCTTCTGAAAAAAGGAGATATTCTGAAAGGAAAAGAAACGGTCGATAAGCTCTTGCTGGAGCTGCAAAAGAAGGAAATTACCGTTAGGCAATTGATGTTGTTCGTGAACGATCTGTTTTATTCCCTGAAGTATAATCTTCAATCCTCGTCCAAGACGGAAATCAATATCAACAAATTACAAGAGGATATCAAATTGCTGAATGAAATCTCCGGCTATTCGGAATTATCGGATTGGCTGGTAGGCAAAGCCTTCAGCTTGTTCTGTGAGTCCGGACCGAAGGATTTGAAGCCAAAGGGCCTTGTTCCCATCTTACTGAATTGGATCCACGCCAATTATCAGCACGATCTTTCCTTGCAGCAGTTCGCGGGTGACAATCATGTCAGCTTGGGTTATTTGTCGAGATTGTTCAAGACGCAAACCGGGTCCACCTTTTCCGATTATGTCATCCGGTATCGCGTGGGAAAGGCAAAGGAACTGCTGGAGGGAGGGGTGGAGCGTCTCTCCGACGTATGCGGGCTCGTAGGTTATGAGGATCCGAAGCATTTCAGCCTATTGTTTAAAAAAATCGTAGGCGAACCGCCAAATGCTTATGCAAAACGAATGAACGCCAACCAATCAAGGTAAGGCATCAAAGCATGCAAAAAAGAAAAATCACCCCCCTTAAAAAGACAAGAACGCAGGTATTCAATAGAATTTAATAACGATAGACTATATCTAAAGATTCTGTTAGGTTCACCGCGAACGTATAACAGAGTTTAAAAGGAGGATGTTGCGGAATGAGTAAGACGAAAAGCAAAACGATTGCATTCGTTACCTGTGTCCTTCTAGTCTTTGCGGTGATTGCGGGCTGTGGAGGCAGCGGAGGAAACAATCAACCGGCAGCCATGAACAATACGGCTGAAGCGGGCGGCGAACAAACTTCCGGAAATTCCAACTCAGACACTTCTGCCGAAAAGACAACGATCACCCTGATGGTCGGCAACACGGGGACTACGCTTGAAGCTCTTAAAGTTGTAGCGGCCGAAGCAGAGAAGAAGCTGAATATCGCTATCGAATGGGATATCAAACCGGACGGTACGGAAGGCGATAACCTGGTCAAGACGCGTCTCGCCACTGACGATATGGCCGATCTGCTGGTTTACAACTCGGGATCGCTCCTGCAGGCTCTCAATCCGGAAGAAAACTTCCTGGACCTTACAAACGAGTCTTATATGGCCAATATCCTTGATTCATTTAAAGAGACGGTCACATCGGGCGGGAAGGTATTCGGCGTACCCGTCGGTTCAACCAATGCCGGCGCCATCCTTTACAACAAAAAGATTTATGCTGATCTCGGCTTAACGGTACCCCAGACATGGAAAGAGTTCATGGCCAACAATGAAAAGATCAAAGCTGCGGGTAAAACCGCGGTCATCGGAACGTATAAGGATACTTGGACCTCGCAGCTGTTCGTTCTGGCGGATTACTATAACGTTCAGCAACAGGTTCCGAATTTTGCAGAGGATTATACCGGCAACAAAGCGAAGTACGCCGCTACGCCTGCCGCACTTCGCGGTTTTGAAAAAATCGAGGAAGTGTTTAAGGCGGGATACATGAACAAAGATTTCCTCGCTACCACCTACGACGCAGGCTTGAAAATGCTCGCGGAAGGAACCGGTGTGCATTATCCGATGCTTTCGTCGGCTCTAGACGCCATTAACCAGAATTATCCGGACAAAATGAACGACATCGGCGTATTCGCGCAGCCAAGCGACAGCGCCGACACCAACGGCCTTACGGTATGGATGCCGAGCGGACTTTACATCAATAAGAACGGGAAGAAGGCAGACGCGGCGAAGAAGTGGGTGGAGTACTTCGTATCGCCTGAAGGTCAAGCTGTCCTGTCGGGCACGTTGAAAGCTGTCGGACCTTACGTGATCAAAGATGTAGCGCTGCCGGAAGATACATATCAGGGCGTCAAGGAAATGCAGAGTTATTTTGATGAAGGGAAAACGGCACCGGCCCTTGAGTTCGTGTCGCCTGTTAAGGGACCTAACCTGGAAAATATTACGGTTGCGGTCGGCAGCGGTATCAGCGGCGCCAAGAAAGGCGCCGAAGATTATGACAAAGACGTAGAGAAGCAGGCGCAGCAATTGAATCTTCCCGGTTGGTAAAAGAGGAGTGAACCTATGACCAAAATAACGATGAGGACATACTCATACGCCTTTCTGCTGCCTGCCGGTATCATTTATTTCGTCTTTTACCTGCTGCCGACGATCCTGTCGTTCTTCTTCAGTATGACAAGATGGACGCTTATGGATTGGGATTTTATCGGTTTTGATAATTATGTCACCTTTTTCTCGGAGACGGCGCTCAGCATCGGCTTCCGGAACACGATCGTTTACGCCGTCGTAACCTGTGTGCTGAAGGTAGTGCTCGGTCTGCTGCTCGGAGCGTTCCTCACGTCCGGGATCATGTTTAAAAGCTATCTTAGATCCGTCATTTTCTTTCCGACCCTCCTTAGTACGATCGCAGTGGGGATCGCCTTCTCCATGATGATGCATCCTTCGCAGGGGATGATCAACACGAGCCTCGCCGCACTCGGCATTGCCGGTCCGGACTGGCTGGGCAACACGAAAATAGCTCTATTGTCGGTTGCTTTCGTCGACGTATGGAAAGGTGTCGGCATTGCGACGGTGATCTACATTGCCGGAATTACGGCCATTCCTCAAGAGTATTATGAAGCGCTTAAGATCGACGGCGGCAGCTCCAGGGATGCCTTCTGGCATATAACGGTGCCTTTAAGCCGGCCGGCCATGAACTCGGTTATCATCCTGGCATTCATCGGCGGGTTGCGTTCCTTCGACCTCATTTGGGCGATGACTAAGGGGGGACCGGGGTTCACAACCGACCTGATTGCTTCGATCATATACAAGCAGTACCAGGCCGGCTTCTACGGTCTCGCGACGGCGGGCAACGTTATTTTGTTCATTTGTGTATCACTGCTCGCTTTTCCGCTGTATAAGTTCCTGACAAGAAGCGAGGTGCACTTATGAGCAAGGGCATGATTGAAGGCTTGAGCAGCGGCATAAGAAAAGAGATAAGCCAAGATTGGAGCGAAGGGATTAGCAAACGGGCGAGACAGTTTGTCATCGGAGCTGTTTCCCTCGTGCTCAGCACTTTGATTTTTTGGGTGCCGTTTTATTTTGTCATTATCAATTCCTTCAAGAATCAAGCGGAATCCGCGGAAATGAGCATGGCCTGGCCGAGCTCCTTTCATATCATCGCCAATTACAAAGCCGTACTCACGGCTTCGGAAAACATGCTGATCCGCGCTTTCTACAACAGCACGCTTCTTACCGTATTGTCGATCGCCATACTCGTTGTCGTCAGCGCGATGTCCGGTTTCGTCCTGCAGCGCAGGGAAGGCGGCAAAGCGTCCTCGACGATCAATTTCCTTATCCTTGCGGGGCTGATGATCCCGCCTGCCATTGTACCGACCATTTGGGTGCTCGATTCAATCGGATTGTTCAAAACAATGACGGGCATTACGCTCGTTGAAGTTGCGCTCCACTTTCCCTTTGCGGCCATCCTTTACAAAGCGTTCGTGGCTACGCTGCCGCGCGAAATCGACGAGAGCGCAATGATTGACGGCTGCGGGGGTACGCGATTGTTTTTCAATATTATTTTCCCGCTGCTGAGGCCCGTTACTTCGACCATCGTAGTCTTGACGTCGATCGCCGTGTTCAACGATTTCGTCAATCCGCTCTATTTCTTTCCAGGCGCGGACAATGCGACGGTTCAGCTTACCTTATACAATTTTATGAGCCGGTTTACGACGTCCTGGAATCTGCTCTTTGCCGATATTGTGCTGATTTCGATTCCGCCGCTGATCCTGTTTATTTTTTTTAACAAAAAAATCGTAGCGGGCATGACGGCCGGGGCGGTTAAGGGATAGACGAATTGCTGCCAGGGGTCGAATTGGTCCCGATCGAAACGGTTATTGTCCCTATCAACCATGAAACCGGCCGGCATGTTGATTATGATGAAATCAGGAAACGTTTCCTATAACGGTATGATCAACATGCAGGCGGAGGGGATCGATGAATAAACCGATTGGTGTAGGGATTCTGGGATTTGCTCATGGACATGTCAATGCTTACTGCGAGGAATGGAAAAAAACGGATCACGGCGTTAAAGTGCTTGCCGGCTGGGATCATGATGCCCAAAGGCTGGAAGCTGCGAGCAGCGCGTTCGGACTGGACGTGTGTGCGAGCACCGAAGAACTGTTGGCCCGTGACGACATTCAGGCTGTTGTGGTGGCGTCGGAGACATCCATGCACGCCGATCTGGTGGAACAGGCGGCCGCTCAAGGGAAAGCGGTAGTGCTGCAAAAGCCGATGGCGCTCACCTTAGCTGAAGCAGATCGGATCGTGGAAGCCGTACATAAGCACGGGATTCCATTCACGATTGCCTGGCAAATGAGGGTCGATCCGCAAAATATTCAAATGAAAGAGTGGCTGGAGAGCGGTGAGCTCGGGCAGGTCTTCATGGTCCGGCGCAGGCATGGGCTTCCAATGGGACTGAATGCCGAGTTTGCCGAGTCGTGGCATGTCAATCCGGTTCACAACCGTGACATCTGGGCGGACGATTCGTCGCATCCGGTCGATTTTCTCCACTTTCTGCTCGGCGTTCCGGAGACGGTAACCGCAGAAATAGAATCGCTTTATAACCCTAAAATCCCAATGAATAATGGAATTGTAATTTACAGGTACACGGGAGGCCCGGTCGCCGAAGTGAACTGCTCCTTTACATGCACGGCGGCGGAGAACACGATGGAGATTATATGCGAACGCGGAACGATCGTTCAAAACTACGGGGATGTGCCCAGCTGTAATGTGCCGCGCCCGGACGGTTCGGCAGGGCTTAAGCGGTTTGACGCTCAGGCGGGCTTCTGGACGGCAAGCGATATCGAAAGCCCAGCGAATCAAGGATTTCGAATTCGCGGGTTGGCAAAACCGCTGGCCGAATTTATGAAGGGCGAACGGGGCCCAATCGCGACGGCGGAGGAAGGGCGAACTTCACTGCGCATGGTTTTGGCCAGCTACGTATCGACACGCGAAGGAAGGCGAGTCCGGCTGGACGATCCTGCCATCGCAGAAGTGTGAGCACAAATCAAACTTAATGGGACGAAAGGTAGGTGAAGTTTCCGGTCTGAACCTACAAGCATGGCCGGGAACGCGCAAATGGCGGTAAAAATCGGAATTGTCGGCATGAACGGGATCGGGAATAACCATGCGGCCTGCTATAAGGAAGATGAGCTCGCCGATGTGGTGGCGGTATGCGACGTCATCAAGGAGCGTGCGGATGCCGCCGCGGAAAAGCACCGCGTGAAAGCGTATTACAGCCTCAAGGATATGATCGAGAGCGAGCCGGACCTGCAGGTCGTCGACGTGACGACAGGGGGGATCGACAACGGAAGCTGGCACTTTGAACCGGCAATGGAGGCATTGAGCTACGGCAAGCACGTGCTGGTGGAAAAACCGCTGTGCAACGATGTCCGGGAGGGCAGAGAGCTCGTAGCTTTCGCTGAGAAACAGAAGGTTTATCTGGGGTGCAACCTGAATCACTATTTTACGCCGCCGGCGGAGAAGGCGAAGCAGTATATGGAAAGCGGCGACATCGGCGAGCTGGTGTATTGTCTTGCGAAGATGGGCTTTAACGGAGGCGAACTGAATTATGGGCTTGCCGGTTCCCCGAAGATCAAGGGACATCCGTATTTTCACATGAGAGCGTTCCTGACCCATCCGTTCAGCGTCATGCGTCATTTCTGCGGAGATATTACGCACATCCAGACCTTCTCCGACCGTCCCGGCTTTCGCCGGAGCGCAGGGGATGTGATGGTATCGATCAACAGCATTCATGTGAAATTCGCCAATGGAGGCGTCGGTTACCTGCTCAGTCAAAGAGGAGATGCGGTATATGGCCTCGGCGGCTGGTGGAGCCTTGAGGTGGCAGGCTCCCGCGGCACGTTCTGCATCGAAAACTGCGTGGAGAAAGTCTCGTTCTGGAAGGCGGAAAAAGGGATTCCGGCGATCAGTGTCCAGCCGGAGCCGGAAGTCACCGATTTCGGAACGAACGATTTTAGCCGGACCTTCAACAACAGGCTTCATGCCTTCCTGGAGGATGTCTCCAATAAGGTATCTCAGGATCAACTGCGCGCAAGCGGCAGGGATGCGCTTGCCGTATTGGAATACGTGCATGCGGTCCAGGAATCGTACGAACGCGGCGGAGAAGTTGTCAGACCGCATCCGCTGCCGCCGCTGCACGGGGATCCGCTGTTCATGAAATGACCGCTGCCTATGTACGGAATATCAAAGTTCCTGGGAGGTTAACCATACATGATAAAGTTAGGTATAAACTCTGTGCTTTTTAAACAATTCGATTTTGCCGCCGCTGCGAAGCAAATCGCGCTGTGCGGATACGACGGCGTTGAAATCGCCGCCATAGAGGGAATGTGCGAGCATTTGGATTTAAGCCGCTGGAAGGAGCAAAAGAACGAGCTGCAAGCCATCGTACAGGAGAATGGACTTGCGTTTCTATCGACGGAAGTCGCTTCCTTGAAGGAGGAACGATTGCTTCCGGCGTTCGAGGCCGCCGCGGAGATCGGAATCCCGATCGTCAATGTCGGACCCGGCGGCAAGCTGGGCGTCGAGGAAGACCTGCGGGCGTCTATTGAGGCATTGGCCCGAATGACGGAGAGGGCTGCTTCGTATGGGGTCACCTTGTGCGTGAAAGCGCATGTGGGCAACGCCATCTATAATATCCCCACGACGCTTACAGCCATGCAGGAAATAACGTCACAAGCATTCGGGATCGACATGGATCCCAGCCATATCCACAGGGCCGGCGAAAATGCGGAGGAAGCGCTCCCGGCCGTACTCAGCCGGGTGAAACACATTCATATCCGCGATTGCAAAGGCAGGGAGCAGGGCCCCGGACCGATTGAACTGCAGGCATGCGGCAGAGGCGATATCGATCTGTTCGGCTATTGCAAAGCGATGGTCGACGGCGGATACGACGGTCCTGTCGTGGTGGAAGTCATCGGCGCTGGACCCGGTCACTCGCTTGCGCAAGTGTCGATCGTGGCCGCCGAATCCTATGGATACTTGAACGCTTGTCTGAAAAAATTGAACGCTCGTTAGGAGGGCAAAGAATATGGCAAACAAAAAGAAGAATGTCATCATTTTTGGAATTGACAGCTTGCGCCGCGATCATATGAGCTCCTATGGATATTCCCGTTTGACCACGCCCCATTTGGATAAGGTTGCAGGCGAAGGCGTCTTGTTCGAGAATCATTTCAGTCCCAGTATTCCGACGACGCCGGCCTATGCGTCGATGCTGACCGGGATGGATGCATTCGGTACCGATGTGGTGGCGCTCAGGCATCAAGGACCGCTTGGCGGTCATCTGCAAACGATGGCGGAGGTGCTGGGCGAGAACGGCTACAATACAACTTGTATCGGATTTACGGGGAATCCTTCCTCACGCGGGTTTCAGACCTATCTGGACTTTGAATCCTGGCTCCCTGATGAAAACGGACGTACGCCGAAGGCGCAGAATTTGAACGAGGTGGCCGTGCCGGAGCTGGAACGTCTTGCAGCCGAGGATAAACCTTTCTTTCTTTTTTTGAGACATATGGATCCGCACTCGCCGTATTTGCCGCCGGAGCCGTACGAACGGATCTTTTACGGAGATGACGAGAAAGATCCGGCAAATGCCTCTATGGAACCGGTCTATGCATTTAAACCTTTTGCGGATTTTCTGAAATCATGGATCCCAGCGGGCGTCACGGATCACGAATACGTGACGGCGCAGTACGACGGCGCGATCGCCTATATGGATGCCTGCATCCAGAGCCTGTTCGCCAAGGTGAACGCGCTAGGACTGGAAGAAGATACGCTGGTCGTTATTACGTCCGACCACGGCGAGACGCTGTACGAACACGAATGCTATTTTGATCATCACGGTTTGTACGACTGTACACTGGTTGTTCCGCTCATCATTAAGTTTCCGGGCAGTGTGCCCGCCGGAAAACGGGTGTCCGACGTTTCGCTTATTTCGGATATCATGCCGACGGTGCTTGAGCTGCTCGAGATCGAAAGCGAAGCGGCATTTGACGGACGAAGCCTGACGCGAATGATCGCCGGTGAAGAAACAAACCGGGTAAACGAGTTTTACATTACCGAATGCACCTGGATGCGCAAACATGGATGGCGAACGCCGGAATGGAAGCTGATTTGCGCACTCGAGCCGGATTTTCACTTCAAGCCGGAAGTGGAGCTGTATAACCTGATCCAGGACCCGGAAGAAAACGTCAATGTGGCGGATAAAGAGCCGAAAGTTGTCGCTTTGCTCAGAAAGCGGATGGAAGACCATATCACCAAACGCGAGCAGCAAGTCAATCGTGAAAATCCGATCTATACCAACCTGAACTGGCATGGGAAAGACAAGACGTTCACGTCTTCCCAAGAGGCGTATGATTCGCTGCACATCGGTTCGATCGTGAACGCGCGCTCCCTTCAGGCTAAAGATAAGGAAAAGGAAAAAGAAGAGGTAAAGGTGACAGAATGAACACTCCCGCCACTTACCTACACTGACGCTTCGGATGAAGCGGGGGTTTCTGGTGTATCAACCTAAAAGCAAAGATCTTTTTTGCGAATTCAGGAAGATCCGATTCACCTCACCACTTTGTAGAAGTGGGAGTCCTCTCGCCTAAATTTGATAGAGGAATGCAGGGTGGCGGGAAGAAAGGAAGGGTCCTAAAATGATCAAAGTCGCGGTTGTCGGCGTTAACAATATCGGAAAAATTCATTGCCGCGCTTACCGGCAGCATCCGGATACGGAGCTTGCGGCCGTGTGCGATCTGATGGCCGAGCGGGCCGAAGCGGCAGGGCGCGAGCATGGTGTGCCGTTCTATACCGATCTTCGGGAACTGCTGGACACGGTGCCGGTCGATGTCATCGTCGTGGCGACGGCGGGCGTGGAGAAAGGCAGCCACCACTACGAACCGTCCATGACCGCGATCGAAGCGGGCAAGGACGTGCTCGTGGAGAAGCCGATTTCGAACCGGATTGAAGAAGCCCGCCGCATGATCGGTTTTGCGAGGGAGAAAGGTGTCCGACTTGCCTGCAATTTGAATCACCGTTTTACGCCGGCGGCTTACAAGGCAAAGGAATTTGTGGAGCAGGGGAAACTCGGCTCCCTTTTATTCCTCAATATGCGGCTGACGATTCAAAACCCGAAGGAGGATACCGAATGGCTGCACATGCGGGCCCTTCATCCCCATTCGATTGATGTCATGCGATATTTCGCGGGGGATGTGAAGCGGGTGCAGTCTTTCATGACGAAGGCGCCGGGCCGGGGGTCGTGGTCGACCGTATCCGTCAATATGGAGTTCGCTTCCGGAGCTGTCGGACATTTGACGGGCAGTTACGATATGTCGATGCGTCACCCGATCGAGTATTGCGAGGTGGCCGGTCATGAAGGGCGGCTCGTCATCGATAACGTATACGAGAGTATGACCTATTACCCCCACCATTCCAATGAGCTCACGGTTCTCCGAAATCCGATGTTCGGCGGGATGCAGGGCTTCGATGACACGTTTGCGCAGCGGATCAACCGTTTCATCGCACAAATCAAGGCGGGTGCGGCACCGGAGGAGATCGAGGCATCGGGTGCCGACGCGCTCGCCGCGCAGGAAGTCATCGAAGCCGCCATCCGTTCACATCAGTCCGGCGGGACTCCTGTGGAAGTGCCGGCCGCCTTATAACGAAGGAGGTTACCGAACATGGACACACAACACGGATCGGTACTATGGTTTATAGGTTTATCCGGCGCCGGAAAAACGACGACCGCACGATTTGTCGCATCGAAACTGCGGGAGCAGGGACGCCGCGTCGAGCTGCTGGATGGCGACGAGCTTCGTGAAACGATTTGCAAAGGACTTGGTTTCAGCAAGGAGGAGCGGTTCGAGAATATGAAACGAATCGCCTACGTATCCAAGCTGCTGGCACGGAACGGTGTGGATGTGCTGGTATCGGCCATAACGCCTTATCATGAAATGAGGGAAATCGCCCGCAGCGAAATCCCGGGTTTTGTTGAGATCTATGTGAAATGTTCGCTGGGTGAATGCGAGCGGCGTGACGTCAAGGGACTATACGCCAAGGCGCGGCGGGGCGAATTGAAGCATTTTACAGGCGTATCCGATCCGTTCGAGGAGCCGGTACATCCCGATATTACGATTTGTACGTCATCATTTTCGGTACAGGATAATTGCGAGGCCATTCTGTCCTGGCTGGACAACAACAAGGCATTATTAATGAAGGCGGTTCCTTAGGAGGATACGAAACAACATGAAAATCATTCTGATTTCACTGGACACGCTTCGCGCCTCCCGGCTAAGCGGATACGGCTATAAAAAACCGACGAGTCCGCATTTGGACCGTATAGCCGGACAAGGCGTATTGTTCGAACGGGCATACGCGGCGGATATTCCTACCGAAGTGGCCCACACCGGGATATTTTCCGGAAAAATCGGCCTCACGACAGGCATCGTATCGCATGGTTCGGAGCTGACGCATTTGCCGAAATCAACCGCATGGCTGCCGACCATGCTGCGCTCCGCGGGGTTCACAACTTCGGCGGTGGACAATTTGTACCAGTTAAAAGAATGGTTTGCCAGAGGTTACCGTTATTATATGAACAGTGTCGGCGGCAACCGCTGGATTGACGGACGTACCGTCAACGACTTGGCGATGCCCTGGATCGAGCAGCATAAAGACGAGTCGTTCTTTCTGTTCCTGCATTATTGGGATGCCCACACGCCCTATCTGCCGCCGCAATCTTACATCCCTGATTTCTACGAAACCGACCGGGACCCTTATGACCCGGCGAACAAAAGCATGGAGCGGGCATACAATCACCCGGCCTATCCTTTCTTTAAGCATCATCATTATGATCTGGTAGGACCGGTTACCGACAGCGGTTATTTCGATTCTCTCTATGATGCGGAAATCCGCTATTTGGACGACAGGCTGCAGGACCTGGACGATCATTTGAAGAAGCTCGGGATTCAGGACGATACGCTCCTCATTCTGTTCGGCGACCATGGTGAAAGTCTTACCGAGCACGACATTTATTGGGATCACTGCGGATTGTACGAACCTACCGTTCATGTTCCCCTGATTATGCGATGGCCCGGACGGATCCCGGCGGGGCGCCGGGTTTCCGGACTTGTTCAGCAGGTCGACCTGCTGCCGACGATTTTGGAAGCCGTCCGAAACGAGTCTCCGTCCGGAATCGACCGGTCGAGGCTTGGCGATCCTGACGGACTTGACGGAAAAAGCCTGTGGCCGGCCATTCAAGGCGAGACGGATGGAACGCACGGGACAGTATACCTTAGTGAATGCGCATGGCAGGCGGCGAGAGGGATACGAACCGCGGACTACAAATTTATCCGCACCTACGATTCGGGACCGTTCAATCGTCCGCCAAGGGAGTTGTACGATTTGGCTGCCGATCCTGCCGAAACGGTCAACCTGGCTGATTTGCAGCCGGAATTGGTCGACCGGTTTGAGCGCCAGTTGGACGGATGGGTTGAACGCAAGCTGAACGGACGGGAAGATCCGATGAACCGCCAGCTTAAGGAGGCCGGTCTGCCGTTCCGGAGGCGAATCGAGCAAATTCTGGCTTCCGCAGGCATGACTTGGGAGGATTGGTGCCGGGAGCCGCAGCGCGAACGTTTCGACATGGCTGTGCAAACGCTAAACACGTACCGGCAGCATTGATTCCATGAATGAAAGGGTGTCGCACATGTACGAGGCAAGAGGAGAAAATCATTGGTTTATTCCGGATGGGTACATACCGGAAATAAGCTCGGGGACACTGGTCAGCCATGAGTCGGTATGCGTTCTGAACTGTTCTTCCGAAGAAGCGTCTGTGCGGTTGACGATTTATTTCGAGGACCGCGATCCGATGGAGGATATTCTGGTGGTCGTTCCGCCAAGGCGAACGAATCATATTCGAACGAGCTCCCTGCTTAAGAATGGTGAGCCAATTCCTGTTGGTGTTCCCTATGCGATCGAAGTGACAAGCGATATTCCGGTCGTCGTGCAGTACAGCAGGCTTGATGCGGCCCAGGCGGAGAACGCGCTGATGTCGGTGATGGCATATCCGATAAGATGATCGATAATGTAAATTCACATTAGAAAAAGGCTGCCTGTCTGGCAGCCTTTTGAGGCAAATCGGGTAATCCTCTACACCTTTCATGGATGTCAAATCTCTGATAAGGATTCGATTCATACGGTCTCGGATGCTGGTGTGGCCGTTTTCGTATAAACAACGGGGAAATGATCGCCGCTGAGAATCTCTCCGGGTTTCACGGTCACGTAATCATGCATCGGATGGTTAGTAGAAGGTTCGTAACGGGTATGGCCCGGCATATAATGAACCGCGATCGCCCTCCGTTTTAATTCCGAACGGTTATGGGGACTGCCGTGCCAGGTAAGACAGTGATGATAACCTACTTGTCCCTTCTTGATCTCGAATGGAACGGCATTCACTACGGCATCTTCAGGCAGTAACTCCGGCTCTCTATGATAGGGCATAAAATCTTTTGTACTGGCCAGGTATTTCTGGTGGTTCCCCCACTTGTGGCTGCCTGGAACCATCCACATGCATCCGTTCTCGATGACCGCATCGTCTAGCGCCACCCAGGCACTGACCAGATCTGCGGGCTGAATGATCGGCCACAGCGGGTGGTCCTGATGCCATCCGGTCGGTCCTCCGGAAACCGGCGGTTTGTACTGTACCTGATCATGCCAAATGCGGACGGTATCCGTTTTGCTCATTTGTGCGATTTCTTCGCATATTCGTTGATTCGCAGCATGATTGAAGAAGGCGTCGCTTGCCATCCAGATGTTAACGATCTGGACGACCCTCTCGTTTACGGTCATTTTCATATTATCGTACAGCGAACCTTCCAGCATGTTGTGACTGAGGACCGGCTTCTTGACCGATTTTCCCTCCATAACGTTGTCAAGCTCCAGGCGAAGCGTCTCTACTTCCTCGTCACTGAGGATGACATCGCCTTTAATAAAACCGTTTCTTTCGAACTCTTCCAATTGGGCTTCAGATAACATCGGTTGCACCTCTCCATCGAACGAATATATTTTTGGTTACGCTTTAAATATAGCAAAGGAACGTTATGGCGTATTTAGAAAAACAACAGTGAGATTTACACTTATTCCATATTTTTGCGAAGTGTAGGAGGAGATACATTCATGCACATGGGGACTTTTTTCGATCTTACCCCTACTGTTAATTTTGCAAGCCGCTCGTACTCCGAGCCGGGTGACCGATGGGGACCGCGCATAATTCCGGACTCGCAATTTTTCTGTGTCATATCGGGGGAAGCACTGCTGCAGCTGGGCCCGGATCGCTACCCTATCCTGCCCGGGGAATGTGTCTTTTACGGATCAAAAACCGCTCACGTCCTCTCGGTGATCCGCCCGACTGAATTTTTCAGTTTACATTTTTCATGGCATGAATCCTCCCCGGAACCGGTTCACCCCGCTTATCTGATCCGGGACGCATCCCCGGATCAGATATGGGAGAAAGCCGAATCTTGTCAGCTGACAGTTTCCGGCTACGGGGATGTTACAATTCCGCATCATTTTTCCATTGCCGGGGTGGAATCATTAATGATGAGAATCGTGAAGGAATATCAAAACGAGTATGTCGGCTACCCGTTTGTATTGAGGGCTCTGCTGATGGAGCTGATTACGGTTGTTGTCAGGCATCTGGGGAATCGGACATCCGGGGAGCTCATCAGCAAGATCGAGCCTGCGCTGGCCGTCATGCGAGAGCAATCGGCAAAATCATGGTCCGTGGCGGAACTGGCTAAGCTATGCGGATACCATCCAAATTATTTTACGTGGCTTTTCTTTCGCGAAGTCGGCAAAAATCCCAAGCAATATCTGATTGACGAGCGAATCAAACAAGCGAAGCAGGCGCTGCTGAAAGGGGATTCGATCGAGTCGATCGCCGAAAGCCTGGGATATGCGAGCATTCATTATTTTAGCAACAACTTCAAAAAAGAAACCGGACTTACACCGAGCGAATTCAGGCAGCTTCCGACAACATTTTCTCCACCATGATCAAAATCTAGAATAAATGCAAATCTATCTACTGTTTTTGTAAATACGCCATGACATTCCTTTTGTATGATGAAAGCGTAACCCTTGTTCGTTCCGATCGAGAGGTGTAGCCGTTTACAGACTTTCACTTCGGTTTGTAAACGCTTACGATACTGGCGGGGCGGGAACCACCAAAAGCTTATGATTCGAGGAGGATGTCTATGAAAAGGAAAATGAAAAAAGGGTTGTCATTGCTTTTCGTCCTGATGCTTGCTTTAACCACGGTTTTAAGCGGATGCCTCAGCGGCGGAGGAGCGGAAATGTCCTCCAATCCCGAGAACGAGGCTGCGAACACGGTGGAAACCGGACCTGCTGCGGCCGATGAAGAACCGGCAGAAGAGGCAGGCGCAGGCGGTACCGGGGACACTGCCGGAGCACCGGCGGTAATTACAGATTTCAAACAGTCTCCCATATTAGATTCCAAGTCGCTTCCGCCGGTCAAAGAAAGGCTGCCGGAAGACTATAAAATCACGAATGAAATACCGGCTTCCCAACTCAAATACGAAATCGGCAAATACGGCGGCACGCTTCGGACCGTAACGTCCGCTGTGGATTGGGATGCGGATGTGTTCGTCATGAACAATGAGCCGCTGCTGAACACCCCTGGTATTTTGGGCGAAGAAATTACTGGGAACGTACTGAAGGACTACGAAATGAGCGAGGACGAGAAGACGTTCACTTTCTTCATGCGCAAAGGCTTGAAGTGGTCGGACGGCAAGCCGGTAACGACGGAAGATGTCCGGTTTACCGTTGAAGACATTTTGTTCAACAAGGAGCTTACTCCGATTTTCCCTGCTTGGCTGAACTCGGGTGGAAACGCTTCCGGAACGCCTATGAAATTTGAACTCGTTGATGAGTATACCTTTAAGATCTCTTATGATCAGCCATATGGCGGATTGCTGATCCGTCTTGCGATCCAAGGCTGGAGGGGTTACTCCGAACTGCTTCGACCGTCGCATTATCTGAAGCAGTTCCACAAGAAATATACCGACTTGGCTGCCTTGGAAGCGGAAATCAAAAAGTCAGGCTTCCAGAAAGGCGAGTGGATAAACCTCTTCAATGATAAAGATATTACGAACTGGGAACTGACCAACTCGAAAGCCGTCGGATTCCCCGTACTGTATCCTTGGATGTTCGTGAAGAAAACGAAAACGAACGCTACGTTCGAACGGAACCCTTATTACTTCAAAGTGGATCCGGCAGGCAATCAGCTTCCTTATATCGACACGATTCAAAGCACGCTCGTGCAGGACATCGAAATGGTCACGCTCAAAACCATTGCCGGTGAAGTCGATTTTTCGCGTGAATCAGCTGCTCTGGTAAAGATGCCTCTGTACAAGGAAAACGAGAAGAACGGATACTCGGCGCTGCTGTCGAACATGCACGTAACGCCAAGCGACATATTCCTCAATTTTTCGCATAAAGACACGAATTGGCAAAAGGTTGTGCAGGACGTTCGTTTCCGCAAAGCTCTGAACATGGCGATTAACCGTGATGAAATTATTGACACCATTTACTTCGGATTTGCGGAGCCTTCCAAATTTGAAGACCCGACTTATAACATTGAAGAAGCCAATAAGTTGTTGGATGAGATGGGAATGAAGAAAGGACCGGACGGTTTTCGCCAAGGCCCGGACGGCAAGAAGTTTACGATTCCTTTTGAAATCGGAGCTCAGGCGCCCGATATCGTACCGCTGACGGAATTGATCGTAGAGATGTGGAAGCAGCTCGGGCTTGATGTTCAGATGAAAACGATCGATCAGACGCTTTGGGGTAAACGCCGCGAAGCTAACGAATTGAAGGCCACGATGATTTGGACCCACACCCCGCTTTGGTATATGGGCGATTGGGGTCAGTCCATATGGGCCCCCGCATGGGAGATGTATCATACGTCGGGAGGCAAAAAAGGCGTAAAGCCGTCGGATGAAGCAAAAGAATTCTACCGTACGATTGATAAAGCGTCTATCAGCAATCCCGAAGACGCGAGAGCGACGTTCGAGGAACTGAAGAAGGTTATGGGCGAGAAGAATTATTATTTCGTTCACATTGAGAATGTGAAGCAGCCGCTGATCGTGAACAGTAAGCTGAAAAACATCCCGAATGATCAAGCATTCGCGATCGCAGCCAACTTCAGCGGCGAACAGTTCTTCTACGCCGAATAGGAAACAAGCCCATAAAGCCCAGATACTGCGAAAGCCGTCAGTCGCCTGGGCTTACCCTCTTCGCAGCCCGATAACCGCCAAAGGAGGAAAACAATGCTCAACTACATAGGCTACCGCGTGCTGCAGTTGATTCCGCTGCTCATCGCGATCAGCATTATTGTCTTTTTCATTATCCAACTTCCGCCTGGAGATTTTCTTGATACCTATATTCAGCAGTTGGAGATGTCAGGTACGGACGTGGATGAAGGCACCATTCTAAATCTGCAGAAACAATACGGGCTGGACCAGCCTTTTATTATGCAGTATCTGATCTGGATGAAAAACATGCTGCTGGAAGGGGACCTGGGCCGGTCTTTCCAATGGAACCAACCCGTGTCCGAAGTGATTGGCGACCGGCTTATGCTGACGATGGTCATTTCAGTCATTTCATTAATTTTCGTTTGGATTGTTGCCATTCCGATCGGGATTTATTCTGCCACCCATCAGTATTCGATATTGGACTATGTGTTCACTTTCATCGGCTTTATCGGACTCGCGGTACCCGGTTTTCTGATTGCCTTGGTTGTCCTTTATGTCGTATTTGTCAATACAGGCGTGTCGATAACAGGACTATTCTCACCGGAATACGTGGATGCCCCTTGGAGCATGGCCAAAGTGCTCGACATGCTTCCCCGACTTGTTCTGCCCGTCGTCGTAATCGGCATGTCCGGTACGGCGGGACTCATCCGGGTCATGCGCGGCATGCTGCTTGACGAACTATCGAAGCAGTATGTCATAACGGCGCGTGCCAAAGGGGTCGAAGAAGGGAGGTTGCTGTATAAGTACCCGGTCCGGATGGCGATTAATCCACTGATCAGCACTATCGGCTGGACGCTGCCCGCACTCATTTCGGGTGAAGCGATCGTATCGATTGTTCTGAACACCCCGACGACGGGGCCAATCCTCTTGCGTGCTTTGATGTTCCAGGATATGTATCTGGCCGGCAGCTTCCTGCTCATCGTCAGTGTATTGACGGTTCTCGGAACGCTGCTGTCCGACATTCTGCTGGCGTGGCTTGACCCGCGGATTCGTTTTGGGGGGGTTGCGGATTGAATACAGTAGTAGAGAAATGGAAATCGTACCGGATTAGATCAAAAACGACTAAGAAACCTGAAAAAACGGAAGCTTTCGAAGTTGCCTCGCAATGGCAGCTGATGTGGTGGAAATTCAAGAAACATAAGATGGCCATGTTTTCGGCGATCGTGCTGATTCTCTTGTATCTGTCCGCCATCTTCTGTGAGTTTTTGTCACCGAAAGTTCCGCTCGAACGGTTTTCCGAATACAAGAATACGCCGCCGCAGGGCATCCACTTTTACAGCAAGGAAACGGGATTCAGCCTCCGTCCCTTCGTATACGACATGAAAATGACGGTGGATCAAAAGACGTTTCGCCGCACTTTCCAGGAAGATAAATCCAAGCCGTATTACATTTATTTTTTCGTAAAAGGCTCGGAATATAAAATGTGGGGTTTATTTAATTCGGACATTCATCTATTCGGGACCAAGGATCCTAATGCCCCGATGTTTCTGGCGGGAACCGACGATCTCGGCCGTGACCTCCTGTCCCGAATGCTTTATGGAGGAAGGATCTCCCTGGCCTTCGGTATCCTTGGAATTGTTTTGACTCTGGTATTGGGATTGCTGCTCGGAGGCCTTTCCGGCTACCTTGGAGGCTTTACGGATACCGTCATACAGCGTACGATCGATCTGCTGATCTGTATTCCCACCATCCCATTATGGATGGCCTTGGCTGCGGCAATGCCGCGAAACTGGTCAGCGCTGGAGATTTATTTCGGCATGATCATCATTTTTTCGATCATCGGATGGACGGGACTTGCCAGGGTCGTAAGGGGTAAAATCTTATCCTTGCGGGAAGAAGACTTTACGATGGCGGCTCGTTTGGCAGGAGCGAGTGACATGCGGATCGTGACCAAACACCTTCTGCCTTCCTTTGCCAGTTATATCATTGTCAGTATAACGTTATCAATCCCGGCTACCATACTCGGTGAAACCGCGCTCAGCTTTCTCGGAATCGGACTGATGCCGCCGGTGGTCAGTTGGGGCGTCCTTCTTCAGGATGCACAGAACCTGGAGACGCTGGCATACCATCCTTGGTTGTTGTGGCCTGCTTCGCTTATTATTTTGACGGTGCTGATGTTCAACTTTCTCGGAGACGGCCTTCGCGATGCAGCCGACCCCTACAAATAAGGAGGGCTATCCATGAGTGTGAATATAAAAAAACAATCCGCCGGCGCCGGCGCTGCAAATGCGGACGTCATTCTGGAGGTCAAAGACTTAAAGGTCCATTTTCATCTTGATGAAGGAAAGCTAAAATCAGTAGACGGCGTGAACCTCACGATTCGAAAAGGGAAGACGCTGGGCATCGTCGGAGAGAGCGGGTGCGGCAAAAGTGTCACTTCCCAGGCGCTGCTCCGCATCGTGCCGCATCCTGGAACAGTGGAGGGTCAGATCCTGTTAAAGCGCGGCAACACCGGCAATTCGGAGACGGTCGACTTGGTTAAGCTCGATGACAAGGGAAAAGAAATCCGAAGTATCCGGGGCGGAGAGATCGCGATGATCTTCCAGGAGCCAATGAAGGCGTTTTCACCTATTCATACGGTCGGCGATCAGATCATGGAGGCCATTCTCCTCCATCGGACAAAAGACGATTCGGAGGCCAGACGCATAGCGCTTGAGACGCTTCAAAGCGTCGGCATGTCCAATCCTGTGCAGCGGATGAATGAATTTCCGCATCAACTGTCCGGCGGGATGAGACAACGGGCGATGATCGCTATGGCCCTGGCGTCCCATCCGAATATACTCATTGCAGACGAACCGACTACGGCACTCGACGTGACCGTTCAGGCTCAGGTGCTGCAACTAATCAACGAGCTGAAGGAAAAAACGGGGACATCCGTTATCTTCATTACCCATGATCTGGGTGTAATCGCAGAAATGTCCGACGATGTCGCTGTTATGTATTTAGGTAAAGTCGTAGAATATACCGATGTGGATACGCTCTTCTACGGCGCGCGGCATCCATATACGAAAGCTTTGTTTCACTCTATTCCTTCCGTTGCCAGCAGGAACAAACGTTTGGAATCCATTGAAGGGACCGTACCTTTTCCGATGAACCTTCCGGAAGGCTGCGGATTTTATTCCCGGTGTCCGAGAGCGGAGGACGGTCTGTGCAATGTGACGGAAATCCCTCTATTCAAGGTGAGCGAAAACCATTACGTGAGATGTCTGTTTGCAGAAGAACAAAACCCCGGGGGTGTCGGCAATGAGCATTAGCGAAGAGATTTTGAATGTCCAATCCCTGAAGAAATATTTTGTGATCAAAAAAGGGTTTCTGCAGCGGACTGCAGGATATGTAAAAGCGGTTGACGACGTAAATTTCTACATTCGGGAAGGTGAAACATTCGGTCTTGTCGGCGAATCGGGATGCGGTAAAACAACGCTTGGACGTTGTGTGCTGCGGGCGATCGAGCCTTCAGAGGGCGTAACGCTGTTTAGGGATCGGGACGGGAAAATGAAGGATTTGAATGGTCTCGATTCCAAAGAGCTTAGGAGGTTTCGCAGGGATATCCAATTGATCTTCCAGGATCCGTATTCGTCTCTGAATCCCCGAATGACGGTGGAGAATATCGTCGGTGAACCGCTCGTCTGCAACGGCATGGCCAGTGGGGAAGCGCTTCGGGAGCGCGTCAAGGAACTTGTGGAGATGGTTGGCTTAAGCAGCAGACACCTGGAAAGATACCCGCACGCATTCAGCGGAGGACAGCGGCAGCGGATTGGTATTGCCCGCGCATTGGCGACTAATCCTCGATTTATCGTCTGCGATGAGGCCGTTAGCGCGCTCGATGTTTCGGTCCAGGCCCAGATTCTGAATCTGCTTCGGGACTTGCAGAAGCGACTAGGCCTCAGTTATTTGTTTATATCCCATGATTTGGGCGTCATTCAGCATATATCGGATCGTGTAGGCGTCATGTATGTCGGACGCATGGTCGAAACTGCGAAAACGGACGATCTGTTTAAACAGCCCAAGCATCCTTACACCGAAGCACTGCTTTCGGCAAAGCCGATTCCGGACCCGCGCAAGAAAGCTGCGCGGATCGTATTGTCCGGCGAAGTCGCTAACCCGGCCAATCCGCCGTCAGGGTGTTACTTCCATCCCCGCTGCCAGTATGCTCAGGATGTATGCAGGAAGAAAAAACCGGAATGGAGAGAGGTCGGACCGGATCATTTTGTCGCCTGTCACCTGGCCGATGAGTTGACGCTCCAGGGAGCAGTGAAATCATGACTCCGTTTGTCGTTGCTATTCTCTTATACTTGATTGCGATGATTGCTTTCATTTTGGGAACCGTATGGATGATTCGGACTTTAGTCAACCACACGGTCGGGCGGAAGCATCGGATCCTCGAGCACATCACAGAAACGGGTAACTTGCCGGAAGAATGGTTGAATGAGGGAAGGGACTCTGTACGTGTTAAGAAGAAATTAAATAAATTAATGGAATATGCTCGTAAAACCAGGTTTGTCGACAGTGAAGAAACCCGTGCTTTGCTGCTGTCCAAGCTGGAGAAAGCGAAAGTACAGGTGGAGGAATAATCGATCATGGATTCAATTATCGAGAAAGAACGGCGTAAAGCGCACGCTATGCTCTTATCTTGTCTCTTAACCATATTGCCGTCTCTGATTGGTCTAGCCCTTTGGCTGTCACTGCGCACACTGGTCGCCCAAATCTTGATCATAAGCGGAATCAGTACCTGGTCGTGGGACGCAATTCAGTCCTTCGCTTTTCTCTCATTCGGCTTGCTATGGCTGACAAGCGTGTTTTTCTTTCAATTCAAGCTATACAAAAGCGGGATTCAAGGACAAATATGGAACATGTTCACGCTGATAAATGCCGTTCTGGTTCTTCTGCTTTTATTTACTCAAGTTGTACTTCTTCTGATCGGTGGACTGCGGTTTTCGACCGCAGAAGCGCTTATTCCTGCCCATAGGTCGGTAACATTAACTATTTTTACTGTATATGACAAAACAACCAACAAGGAAAGGGTTTGATATAATGATCATTGGCAGCGGGGAACACACCTATAAAATTGCAGAGGGTTGGGGCAAGCTGCCCGAAGGAATTCAATACGGATATACCCATGGTATTGTAACGGATTCACAAGACCGAGTATACATATTTAATACAAGCAAAGATTCGGTAATTATCTTATCCGAGGATGGGGAATTTATCAGTTCATGGGGAGAACAATTCAGCGAAGGGGCCCATGGGATGCTTCTTCATGCGGAGGAAGGAAAGGAATTTCTCTACTTGGTCGATACGGCTAGTAGTGAAGTAGTGAAAGCTGCTCTCGATGGAAACATTGTTCTCAAAATGGAAGCGCCATCCCTGCCTGAAGTTTATACCGCAGATAAAAAATACGTCCCGACAGATGTGGCTGTAGCCCCGAACGGTGATATTTATGTGGCAGACGGATATGGACAAAGTTGGATCCATCATTATGATAAAAATGGCGCGTACAAGCGCTCCTGGGGCGGACTTGGTGAGGGAGCCGGTCAATTAAACGGTCCGCACGGAATATCCGTTGACACACGCGGGGATAAACCTCTGATTTATGTGGCAGACCGATCCAACCACAGAATTCAAGTCTTCACACTCGAAGGAGAACACGTCAAATTCGAGTACGATGAGTTAAAGTTTCCATGTTCTTTTTTTCAGTGGGGAGAAAAATTATACATTCCCGATCTGTATAGCAGAATCACCATCCTGGATCGTAACGATAAACTGATTATCCATTTAGGGGAATCAGACCATTACAAGACGGAAGGCTGGCCCAATTTACCTCTGACATCACTGAAACCGACGGAGTTTAGTTCACCGCATGGGATATGTGCGGATTCCAAGGGATGCATTTATGTGGCGGAGTGGATATCGGTGGGGCGCATTACGAAGTTGATTCCGACTTCACGATAAGAAGATCCCGGATTTAGTCATTTCGGGGTATTATCAGGCGGGAGGTGAAGAACGGGTGCAGGAAATTTACGGAAGCAATCGGTATATGAAGGATGAGTTTCCTTTTTGGATTACGCGGACGGAACAAGGATCACTCGCCGAGCATGGCCATGAGTTCGTCGAGCTTGTCTATGTCGTGCGCGGGAAAGGTGTTCATATCTTCCTGGGTACCGAGTATGACATTCACGCGGGAGACGTGTTTATTATCAATCCCGGTGAAACGCATGCTTATTTTGTGGAGCCGGGCGCGAATATGGAGATCATCAACTGCTTGTTTATGCCTTCTTTTATTCCTGATGCCCTGCTGAGTGAACTCGGAATTACGGGATCGATGGACTATTTCTACGTTCACCCGTTCCTAAAGCACGACATTCGTTTCAATCACCACCTTAATTTGCACGGGCAGGATGCGGCTTCCGTCCTTATGCTGCTTGAGAGCATGATCAGGGAAATCGGCTGCTGCGGATTAGGTCATACCACGCTGATCAGACTGCAGATGATCGAGCTGCTCGTACTGCTCTCCCGATATTACGCCTTTATGCAGCATCAACGAAGCTATTCCTCCCCGCGTCAGTTGGACCGTGAAATGACAGCCAAACGGATTTACGGTTATTTGGAACGTAATTTCGATAAGAAGATTACGCTGCAATCCCTCTCCGGGTTGTTCAACGTCAGCACCCGGCAGTTGAACCGTATGATGAGGGAGGAGTTCAACAAGAGTATATTCGACGTGCTGCACGAAATCCGAATCGAACGCGCGAAGCGGCTGCTGCTCGAGTCGGACGAGAAAGTAATCTCCGTGGCAACGATGGTTGGCTACGAAGACCCTTCATTTTTCAGCAGGCTGTTTACGCGGCACGCGGGATGCTCGCCGCGCCAGTACCGTACGGGACATTAGGAAAGGGTGACGCGAAACGGCGATGCGATTGTCGGCAATGAATGGATGCGAAGGCAGCTTTTAAAAGGTGCCAAACACGTATCGGCAGCATTGATTCCATGAATGAAAGGGTGTCGTACATGTACGAGGCAAGAGGAGAAAAGCATTGGTTTATTCCGGACGGGTACATACCGGAAATAAGCTCAGGAGCGCTGGTCAGTCATGAGTCGGTATGCGTGCTGAACTGTTCCTCCGAAGAAGCATCTGTGCGGTTGACGATTTATTTTGAGGACCGTGATCCGTTGGAGGATATTGTGGTTGTCGTTCCGCCAAGGCGAACGAATCATATCCGAACGAATTCTTTGCTTAAGAACGGTGAACCGATTCCGGTCGGTATTCCCTACGCTATTGAAGTGACAAGCGATATTCCGGTCGTCGTACAGTACAGCAGGCTTGATGCGACCCAGGCGGAGAACGCGTTGATGTCGGTGATGGCATATCCGATAAAATAATCAATAGGGTACCGTTCGTTGAAATTCCGGACAGGAGGGATCGGAATGTTGGATACGGCCGTGAACGTAACCAAGGAGCAAATTCGATATTATCGTGACAATGGTTTCGTCCAAATCGACAACATTTTATCTGATGAGGAATTGGAAGAGCTGCGCTGCCACCTCGGAGAAACGATGGGCGTACAAGACGGCAAGTCTTTGCAAACATCCGGGCAAGGAAACGCTTACTATAAGGTGCTTAATCAACGCGTAAATACGTGGCGAGACCACGGCGGGATGGCCAGATTCGTACTCTCCCGCCGGTTTGCCGATGCGGCGAAGCAGCTTACCGGCTTCGATGGAATCCGTTTGTTCCATGACCACGCGCTATTTAAGATGCCTAAGGATTCCAAACCGACGCCTTGGCATCAAGACCACCCTTACTGGCCGATGAACGAGACAGGCGCTTTATCGATCTGGATCGCCCTTGACGATGTGGACGTAAACAACGGTTGTATGATGTTCGTGCCGAAATCCCAGAAGATTATGAACTTAAGGCACGTCGATCTGGTCCAGCCGCATGATATTTTCAACGATGAAGGCGCATCCGGGCTGGATCGCAACACGGCCGCAATCGTGAGGATGAAAGCAGGCAGCTGTACCTTCCACGATGGACTTACTTTCCATTATGCGCATGCCAACCAAACGGATCTTCCCCGCCGGGTGCTGGCCATGATTTACATGGCGGAAGGTACGACATACAGCGGCGCGCCCCATGCATGCACGGACGGTTTGGGTCTGAAGCAGGGAGACTTGCTGCGAGGCGGGACATTCCCGAAATTGGCGTAAAGGAGGGGGGTGAAGCCATTCTCTAGAACCTCAATAGAAGCATTTCAACATCGGCTTGTGGCGTATATCGTCAAGATGATATGAACAAAGTCAGACGTAAAACCTACGTGATTCAATTCAGGGTGCGGCTAGAGAAAGTGGGCAAGTATCGCGAAAAGAGGTTTGTGGAGGTTTAGCAGACGTTAACATCCCATAACAAAACCGGCTCAATGGGAGCCGGTTTTGTATTTTAACGAAAGCAATTATGCTATAATATTGGCAGGATTGCAAACGGGATGGACGGTGAAATCTCATGTTTCGTATTCAAGAATTGCAAAAATTAATCAAGCTTACAGGTGAGCGGGCAATGCTGGATGCCAAAGCAAACGGGACTTACATTGTATATAAGAAAAGTGACGGTCAGATTGTAAAGGAATATCCAGATGGTGAGATAGTACCAGTAAATGATTCAGGGAGCAATGGGATTAAAAGAGAAGGATGCGGTCTATGACCATAATTCATTTTGAAAAGGAAGAGGATACTAAACGATACTTGGATTGGCGAAAACAAAATCCACAAGGTTTTGTCCTGAATATTAACACTTGGAACTCAAAGTCGACGACCACCAAGAACGTCATTCACTCGGCAAATTGGTGTTCTTCATTAGACACTCCTCCAATACTCAACCGCAACAGACCTATTACACCTTAGCATCCTAAGCTGTGTTCCACGAATCTTCGCGAACTGGAAGATGAAATGAATTCCAAGGACTTACCATACAAGCTTTGTGGACTCTGTATTAGGGGTTAATCCATCGGATCGTATTCGCCATAAAAGCGTTTCATTGCAAATCCGGTAACTGCTGAGAAGGCAGCTTGGATAGATACTAACTTTTTTTCATCATTGATTTTATAAACAACAATCACATTTCCTATTTCAGTCCAATGAAACCCGTTAAATTTGAAGTTAGGGTAATTCGCTACACCCATAGAATTTTTGTAAGGTCTTGAGAGAACTGAAATTGAAGCGTCGTAAACCCTTTCGTGGTCTACATTGAAGATTTTTGCTAATCCCTTGGTTGCGGTTCTTCTCCAACCAACAAGATACCCGTTATCGTTATTTGCCATTATTGTGCTTCTCTAATAACTTTCAAAAATTCGTCTTTGCTCATGATCAGATCCTCATCCGATTCCATTTCAGAACCATGCAGTTGCATCAAAATTTCATCGTTAGAGAAGATCGCATCTGTTATTTTATCGTTTTCGCCGTGACGATCTTCAGTTATCAAAATTTTATATTCTTGATTATCTATGCGGAAGATAAAGGTATCCTGATCCATTTGCCTAACATCGAGCATTTTTCCATCGAAACCTTCGATTTTGATTTGCATATGAGTTACCTCCTCGCTTTTGCTTATTATACCACAAACAACGGTGCCTTACGTTGAAATGGGGCATTCGTTTGAGTTCGAGGTGTTGGCGGGCAACCAATATCCGGATAAACGATTTCCAAGGTCAGTAACATTTGGCGCTTTATTAAATGTCGTTGACTACATGGAGGAAGAAGAATCCGCAAGGGCTGCCCGGTTGATCGATCAGATGCTGAAATCATTTGCCTGCCATACCTTCAGAGGCTCCATCATTGCGCCGCAGGCGAGGATATACCGTTCCGTCATTCTGCCGTTTACCCAGTCCGCCCAGTTCTTGATCCATCTGCTAAATGCCGAGACTCCGGTCGGAAACAGCGAATGGATGGTCTTTTTAATGAACAGCAAGTACCGGCTGCCGCATCATTATGCAAGTCTTATGGACGAGCCCTTGGAGATGGAGTATCAGACCGGAAACGCTTGGGTTAAGCTTAAAAAGCAGCAGGATTATATGCTGACCTCGGTACAGTCGCCGAGATACGACGAGAATCCTTCGTTCTGGGAAAATAGCGGCTTTGACGATTCCGCCGACGTTGAATCCAATTCTTATATCAAATCCTTTAACGAGCGATTTCACGGAACATCTCACTTTGAACCGGGGGTGCATAGTTATCAGCAGCATATGTGGTACGCTGCGCTCGATAACGATACGGTAGTGTTTACCAACCATCCGGGGAGATGTTTGACGATTGCGGCATGCGCCCAGGCTATTGGTACGGGAACGGCATCATGCCGGCAATCAAACAACAGGGCAATTTGCTTGGCGCCATTTATGACATTGGGGAAGATCATCCTATTGCATTTACCCATCTGTTTTTTCCGGCCAGCAAATTTGATTCAGTTTTACAGGATGGGCAATGGCTGTTTGGACAAAAGGATGGCGGGTACGCAGCGATATGGTGCAGCGATGTGATGGTGCCGTATAACGACCGCCTGATTGGTTGCGAATATCGGGTATATGGAAGCAGGATGGCGTATATTTGCCAGTGCGGCTCAAAAGAGGAATTTGAATGCTTGGATCATTTTAAAGACTATTGATAACTGCTCTCTCCTGTTTTCGATCATTCAAAACTCAAGCTATCTGCTTCAAATGGGTATGTTCTGTCATCTATCAGGCGCGAAAACAAAACTCAGTACGTATAGGTAAAAGCGAATGACTATAAATAAAATAGAAGGGGAGGACGCTGCAATGGGCAGATTGAACGTATGGGAAAATGCTGAACCGGGCATAAAACGGAAAATATTTACTCCGGGCCAGACGATTATGATGATGGAGGTTCATTTTGAGGAAGGAGCGGAAGGTTATTTGCACAGTCATGTGCATGAGCAGCTTTCTTACTGTTTGGAAGGGAAGCTGGAATTTACGGTCAACGGAGAGAAAGCCGTCATTTCGGCGGGAGAGACGATCTACATTCCGAGCCTTGCCGAGCATGGCTGCCGCGCCCTTCAGAAGAGCAAGCTGCTGGACACTTTCACTCCGCTCAGGCAGGATTTAATCGAATAGCAAGGCAGGACGGATTCATCCCAAGTCAACCAGTTTAAAAAGAGGAGCAGTTAGCCGCGGCAGCTGCTCTTTTTATTTTCTAAACTAAACCAGCTGCTAGCGCACCTTCAAGGTCCGGTTCCTTTATGAGAAAATGAAGGCAACGACTGAAGTGCAGCCGCCCGTACTGGGCCATCCGACCGCCGGCTTCAGGTTACGATGAAGGAGTCTCGGATCATGGATACCAAAACTCAAGGCGTCATCCAAGGATACAATCCCCAGATCGCTGTGGACGAAGACCAAGGTATCATTGTTGGGCTCAAAATGAGCAACAGCAGCAGCGACCAGAAACAGTTTGAAGGTGTCCTTGCCTCCATCAAAGAGAGCACTGGGAGGGGTACGCTATGAGTTTACTTGGGATGGTTTTGATGAAGGCGATCGTAATTGCGGAACTGGATGGATTAAAATGCTGGAAGGCGACAAGGTTGAGGGCGAAATCAACATACACTTTGGGGATCATTCGAAGTTCTGGGTAAGTAAGGCGAAGTAATTGTCGGCTTATCGTTTCGTCCTTGTTGATATTGAATCGTAGAATAGGTGGGAAACTTATGGATGACCAATGGGAACAGCGCATTGCCGGGATTAGAGGAGGCTTTATTGTGAATAAATCCGCGAAAGATGCCGTTTGAACCGAAGCGAAGAAGCGTTGCGGGCTCAGTGAAACCGAGATTCGAATGGCCAAAGAGTTGGGGATGGCGCCAAAGAGTCTGCTAAAAAATATACCAAGCAAATCGCAACAATGGAAAGCGCCGGTACTAGAGTGAGTCAGAGATTTGTACGCCAAAAAGTTCGGAAATCATCTCCCTGAGGCTGCAGGAAAGAGGCCGATAAGCATAAATAGTCTCCGTCCTCTCACTAAGATGGGGACTATGTGACGTTACTATGAACGTAATGCGATTAAATATCGTGCTGCCTCTCGACCTGCTTGGGTAAAAGAAATTGAACAGCGGTTACATTAATGAAGCTAGTTTGTGCTCCTTGTTATGCGTTTGCAATTTCATAACGGAATTGTCCAAATAATCACTTTTGCAGCTAAATAAATATCATGAAAATTCATTTATTATATAGCTATTATCAAATGTTCTTCATCGTTATTCAATATAGCTGAATTAGCTAAGAGGGAGCTCCTGCTTTGATGGATGCGATAAATTCATGGGAGGCTATGATGAAAGAGAAGGTAAGGATTGGAATGATAGGACTAGGTGCCCGCGGCATGGGGCTGTTGAAAGGCATCATTTTGAACATGGAGGATGTAGAGGTTGCGGCAGTATGCGATTTATATGAGAATAGATGTGAAGACGCAGCGGCAATGATTGAACAAGCGCGAGAAATTCGTCCATTCGTTACGAAGCAGTATACGGAGCTTTTGGCTATTGCGGATATTGATGCCGTTGTGATTGGCGCATCTTGGACCGACCATATAGAAATTGCAGTTGCTTCTATGGAGGCAGGAAAATACGTGGCCAGTGAAGTAGGCGGAGCGTATTCTATTCAAGAGTGCTGGAGATTGGTAGAAGCGTATGAAAGAACCAAAGTACCATGCATGATAATGGAAAATTGCTGCTATGGAAGAGATGAGCTTATGGTTCTAAATATGGTGAAGAAAGGCATATTGGGTGAGATCGTGCATGCCTCAGGAGGCTATCATCATGATTTGAGAAAGGAGATTTCTAACGGTAAAGAAAATCGACATTATCGATTAAATAATTATATCCACAGAAATTGCGAGAATTATCCAACCCATGAAATCGGACCTATAGCACGGATTCTCAATATCAATCATGGAAATAGAATGGTATCTCTTGTCTCAATGGCTTCTAAGGCAAAAGGTTTACGCGAATATATAAAGAATGAAAATGGTGAAGCTGACGAATTAGCAAATACGGAGTTTATGCAAGGCGATATTGTTACAACTATTATAAAATGTGCACACGGAGAGACGATTACGATTACACTCGATACGACATTGCCAAGATATTATTCAAGAGGGTTTACGATAAGAGGGACAAAGGGCATGTATTTCGAGGACAATCGTTCTGTTTTTATAGATGGACAGCATGATGATTTTCACGATTCATGGAAAGAGCAATGGGGGAATGTTGAACAATTTAGAGAACAATACGAGCATCCCATTTGGAAAAAATATGTAGAAGAAGGCGTAAAGGGAGGCCATGACGGCATGGATTGGCTTGTATTCTCAGACTTCTTTGAAAGTGTAAAGAAGGGTACGCAAACGCCTATTGATGTATATGACATGGCTTCTTGGATGTGCATTTCTGCTTTGTCTGAAGATTCGATCGCAATGGGCGGACAACCGGTTGCTATACCTGACTTCACGAATGGAAAATGGATTAATCGCTAGCATACAAGGAAGCGGGGATGATCGTACATGAAGACATGGCGTACGGACGGACCAATACAAGCTGATTTACTATTACGCGGACGCCTTAGGAACGTCGGGATCGATCGACGAGCCGAAGACGCCGGAGTGGGAATTGTTCAATTTGAAGAAGGATCCCTATGAAATGATAAACGTTTATGACGACCCTGATTATGAGAACATCGTAAACATCATGGAAAAAGAGCTGTACAGATATACATCCACCCGGACAAGGATGGGGTGTACATGCCTGTTACGGGCTGTGGACAGTTAGGACCCGTCTCACTGGGAAGAAGAGAGGGCGGCAGCTTTAAGGACTTCACATAAAAATAAATAGAGGGAATAAAGCAGCCTTATCTGAAGGCTGCTCTTTCTGTGCATGTTGCTGCACTTATGCGTGATGAATTCTTGGCATAGCAAGCGGCTCTTTGCCGAGCTCCGCCCAAATGTACCTTAAGAAAAGATCCGACTTTAACACCGCGCTGCCAGGATCGTCCCAAAGATTATTCACTTCACCGGGATCCTCCTGAAGATCAAACAGCTCGCCGTACGTTTGATTGTAGTAAACTGTGATTTTATATCGTTCATTCACATACGTTTTCTGATGAATCGTTGTCGGTTCATGACGGAACTCGCATACGGCATGGTCTCTTGCCTCGCTTTTTTGCCCGCGCCATACTTCGCTTTGATCTACACCGGTCATTGCTGACGGAACAGGCAGGCCGGACAAGGAAAGGAAGGTCGGCGCAAGGTCCACCAAGGACTGGATGGCGGAGGATTGAACGCCTGCCGGCACATGTCCCGGATAACGGACGATAAAAGGGAGCTTGATGAGATCCTCATAATGGAAGCCGCCCTTGTACTGCAGGCCGTGCTGACCGAAAAAGTGGCCGTGGTCCGTCGTGAATACAACGATCGTGTTGTCCGCCAGCCCAAGCTCCTCCAGTTTGTCGAGAATCCGGCCGATATATTTGTCCATACAGCTTATCATGCCGTAATAAGTGGCGACCAGCTTCTTTCGTTCACTCTCAGGCAGACCGGTATGCGAATGATACCCATGGATGCCAAAGCCGCTTTCCAGCAAATGAGAAAAATCAGGCTGTTCCATCTGAGTCATAGCGAAATGAGGCGGATTTTTCTCGTGCTCGCCTGGCGTGAGCGTGGGAATAGTAAGCTTCTCGGGATCATACATCGTGTCCCAAGGTTCGGGCACCAGATAAGGAGGGTGAGGGTCAAAGAAGCTTGACCAGAGAAAGAAGTTTTCTCCGCTTTGCTTGTATTGCTCTAAGAGGGCGTTGCTGCGCTCCGAGATCCAGGTGTTATAATGATATTCCTCGGGAATCGGCCACTTATGAAGGGTGGAGCGATCCATGGTACCGGTAGAAGGAAGGTAATAATCCCGCCAATTCGAGCAGCCCTTCTCCTCCATCCACAAAGCATAATGCTGTCCAACATGGGCTTCATTCGTATGGTTGCGCGCCAGCTCTACATGGTCGAAGCCATAAAACGGTCCATGAAAGTCCTTCCAGAACGCCAGATCCTGCAAGAGGGGATAGGCTTCGAGCGAAGGGTATTCGTCGTTCCCGCGAAGCGGCTGAAAATGGGCTTTTCCGACAAGAGCTGTCTGATACCCGCCCTTTGCGAAATCTTCTCCAACCGTATGCCTGTCCTCCAGCAGCTTCGTGCCAAGCGTCCAAGCCCCATGCTGGCTCGGATACATCCCCGTAATGATGGAAGCCCGTGTTGGCGTACACGTCGGATTTGGACAATAGGCTCTAGTAAAGGCAGTGCCCTCGTTAACGAGCCGATCAAGATTTGGGGTATTCAGCTCTTGGTTAAACGCGCCGATCGTATCCCAGTGCTGTTGGTCGCTCGTAATGAGCAAAATGTTTGGTTTTTTCATTCAGATCAATTCCTTCTATAAGTATTTAATCCTCTTTAATAATAAGATTATATTCGTTGCGTTGGAATGCTTGAATGTTGTGTTGTCATTTGTCATTTTGTCGGGTAAGATCGGTGTGTTGACATTGATAATCGGAGGGAGATACGGTTATGAAAGAGCTTCCTATCGAGTATTCGGACTGTTGGTATGCTTTTCCGTCCTCCGTTCAGGCAGCTGGCGGCTGCTGGATCGTTCGAGCCGGACGAAATCGGGCGAAACCGAATTATGTGGTCGGTCCAAAAATGATCGGACAATACGGTCTTCATTTTGTGTTGAACGGGAGAGTCAGAGTGAGCAGCGGCAGTTCTTCCGTAGAATTGGAGGGGGGCGATTTGTTTTGCTTGTTCCCGGGGAAGTTATATACCTATCAAACGGCATCGGGAGACGGTCCGGCTCTGGAAATGATCTGGCTCGCGCTGGATGGAGAGCAAACACCGTTGATTCTTGCGGGGATGGGAATAACGAGGGAGAGCGATTACGCTAAAACACTGTTAAATACGGGGGCTAGAGCCCTCCTAAAGCAGCTATTGTCCCAGCTATTTAAGCAGTCGGCTTACTGCTACCATGCGCAGAGTCTGCTATACCAGCTTTTCTGGAAGCTAAGTGCAAGGGCAAGGGGGGAAACGGATGCTTTACCAGGGTCTCAGGGCGATTGGGCGCATCTGGCGAAGAAGTATATGGAGTTGCATTTTGCAGAAGACATTCATGTATCAGATTTGGCGCATATGGTCGGTATTCATCGCTCCCATTTCAGCTTTGCCTTCACTCGGCAATTCGGATTTTCGCCATCACAGTACTTGCAAAGACTGAGAATGGAGACGGGTGCGCGATTACTTAGAGAGACGGCCCTGAGCGTAACCGAGATTGCTTTAACGACAGGCTATACAGAGCTTTACGCCTTTACAAGAAGCTTCAAGCGTTATTACGGCATCTCACCGAGCGGTTATCGTGCTTGACTGCAATTGGAAGGGGGAATTCGGTGAAAGCAGCTATTATGGCAAAAATCAGCGGGATGAAACTATCTACAATATTACGTCTTTTTTTCATTATTATTGTCATTATTCCGATTATGGTCATCAGCGCGATTGTATTGCGCATGTACAAACAGGACTTGCTCCAACAAGCGACGGAACGTACGATTCAAACCTCCCAGACACTGGCCTATTCAACAAAACAAGAAATAAATAAAATGGTTGGCATATTTGCTTCCGTCGGAATGGACCCTGACGTGCTTTCCACAGTAACGTTAATAGATAAAACTTCTTTAGCCGAGCGCCAGACGAATATTAACGGAATGTACAAAATATTAAGCAAGCATAAATCATCGGTATCAAAAAATGTATTATCCATCAATTTTTTTTCAAGGATGAAGCTTCGTATACTTACTTGAGTAATTTGGAGGAATTTGAAGAGGCTTCCCGTCAATCGGAATGGTTCAAGCAGGCCCAGCTTAAGCAAGACTATGTTCATTTTCTTGGAATGAAAAAAAGTACCGTTTACTGGGAAAACAGCCGCGCCGAAATGGCGCATATTCTGAAGAACCTGTACGATAAAGCGTTTCAATAATAAGCAGAGACAAAAGCGGCTTCCGCTGACGACCCTCGAAGATGAGGGGGCGCCGGCGGGAGCCGCTTTTCTGAATACATATTTGGAACTTTATTTGAAATGCATTCGAAGGAGTTGAATCCTATGGATACGATGGCTATTTATATAAAGTTCCCCGATATGACGAGTACCCTGTACGTACGGGCTTTCACGTAAACGTCATCGAACCCTGATATTGGCAACTACATCTGAAGGATTGATGATGGATATATTTATGTCGATATCCAACTAAACGATAACCTCGAGGCATGAGATATGTTAAGCGTATCCTGGAAACATGTTGTTCCTATCAGCCGCTCTGCCGAACAATATGATCAGCCGTTCTTATCGCAAGAGCGATGGTGGAAAGAGTCGGATTAGCCGCAGCAAGAGTAGGCAGAACACTGTTATCGGCCACATAAAGGCCGGAAACATCGTGAATTTGGCCAAAACGGTCAGTAGAGGAAGTAGCCGGGTCATTGCCCATCCGGGATGTGCAGGATTCATGAAGGTCGCTTCCCGGAGGCAACAAGGTAGGCCCACCATCCAAAGTCACTCCCATAGCTGAGGCAGACTGAATAATTCCCTGACGCATTTGGTTGATTACCGCATTATCCCTCTCATTGTACGAAAAGTTGACTTGGATCATAGGCACCCCATATTCATCCCGTGCGGACGGATCCAAGTAAACCTTGTTCTCGTATCGCGGCTCCACCCTGCCGAAAGCCACTAATACTACGCCCAACTCCTCCTGAAGTACCTTTTCTTCAAATTGCTGGTATGAAATATATTGATCAGGTCCTAAAATTTGAATCTGATACGGAGCTTGCCGCGTTTCCCGCTTCAAAATGGCCAAATTGCCGATATTATCCGAGAACAACCTGCGACTGATTTTGCCCGTTCCCAGAACGAACGAATGATTGGTCAAAAAGCGCCCGATCGCCGGCCCTTGGATGCCAGAATTAAGAAAAAGACGAGGTGTTTCCAACGTGCTGGCTGAAACGACTACATTTTTTGCCCGAATGGTATGAATTTTCTTGTCTGGAGACATCACATTAACGCCAGCGGCCTTTCCATTCTCAAGAAGAACTCGAGTAGTGTAAGCGTTTAAAGCAAGATCGAACGGTCTGTCATTCATGGCATAGGCAAGAAAGTAGACAGAACTGAACCATGCATTGGAGTGAATTTCTCCTTTTCGGGAACCCCTCATATCAATGGCAAGCGGAAAATCAGTTGCTTCAGGAATGTGATTTGCATGAAGCCGATTCATAAGTACTTTCTGCATAGACGAGCCTTGAGCATAAGAAGTTGTGACGTTCATGATCGTCTCCGCGAGTCTGAAATATACATCCATTTCCTCAGAATTGACAGGCCATTGTTGAATTTCGAACTGAGGAGGACGAGGGCATCCCGCGTTCCAGAACAACGTCCTGCCGCCGAGCGCAAACGTCTGTCTGGCACCTGGAAATTGGGGGAGACGCGCCCCCACGTGAGTCGAATTATCGGGCCATAATTGATCGCGCATGCGGCTGACATTCATGGTCGGGATATTTAGTGCATGTGAATGAAATAGCTTATTCCCCTTTTCAAGTATACCGATACGCTTAGCGCCTTGATTCCTCCACAGTTCGCATAATCGGTACAGTGTTGCTCCCCCGCCTGCACCGCTTCCGACGATCAGAACATCATATTTCGTATTGGCCATTTGTTCCAGTGATTTGTCCGGGATCCAATTATTCGGGTAAACCCACATAACAATCACACCCTAAATGAATTTCTTATCTATCTAATATAAGCGGAGAATTGCTTCTTTATGATGCTGAAATCTCTGCCCTAAGTTCGCGGCTTTCATCAAAGACCTTCCTGCAAGACTTCCTTGCTGACCAGATATTCTGGATCACTTCCATCGATCTTTCACAGATGGCATCGTTAATGAAAAATCGCTATTCGCCCAAAGCGACAGGCAAGCGACCTCATGACCAGCAGCAATCGCCTATTCGTCGGCAATGCCGGCGGGTGAGCGATTTTGGTATTTCAAAATCAATTGTTCCTAAGAAAACAACTCCGGTGGAAGCTTTCCGGAATCTTTCAGGCGGCGAAATGCGCTTGGGGACAGGCCGTAGCTTCTCTTAAACAGCTTGGAAAAGTGAAATTCATCATAAAAATGCAGGCCAGATGCGATTTCCTTAACCGACAAGTTTGTCGTCTCGAGAGATGCTTTTGCCGACTCTAGCTTTAGCTTTAACATATAGCTGCTTGGGGACAGCCCGGTAATGGAGCGAAAACGGGTAAAGAAGGACGTGCGGGACAAGCCGCTTTTTTGCACGAGTTCTTCGGCCCGGAACGGCTTGTCAATATTTTTATGCATATAGATAAGGATCTTGTTCAACTCCGTATGACGAAAATTGTCCGCAACCGTCTGTTCCCGCGCGAAGAGGAGCAGTACTTCCTGCAGCAATATGTTGGCGGAATAAGCGTATCCGGTCGGCTGTGCGATCAGGTTGTCGATCATTCGCTCGCATAGTTGAATGGCCTCAGCCAGTTTACCCGTTGAAACGACCTCACAGACGGGAAGCTGGAGAAAACGGGCCATGTCCAGGCTGCTGAAGTCAAGAAAATAAAACTTCCAATCATCATTTTGACATCTATAGGTGGACGGAACAGCCTCCTGAACGAAAAAATATGTACCTGCGTGCAGTTCATGTCGGTCTGTTGATTGAGAAAGGGTTCCTTTTCCTTTATAGGTGATGAACAGGCCTGGGGCATTGAACCCCTCTCCTTTGCTTACTTGGTATGCGTCGTTTGCTTGCACTTTCCAAATGGATATAAATTTGCAAAGGGGGACAACCGACTTTTCTCCTAACCCGTAAGGGATATCCATGTAAGACACCGAACTCCGCCTTCCAAACATTTGATTTGTTATAATATACATCAAAACTTAGGTATTATAAATAATTTTAATTCAAATGATGTACGATTATACATGAAATAAATACGGCCATCCATGGATGAACGCATTGATTTAACCTACACTCAACATATAGACAGCAAGCAAATCGAAAATGGCTTGGTGATAAACTAGCAGAGGAGTGTTTGCGCAATGATGGTCAAAGTAGGCAGTCGTGAATTAGAGATGAATGGTCCGAACTTAACGGAACTAAGAAGTTCAAACGATATATTGCATGATATGGCGGCGCTGCAACAGCGGATGGTGGATGACGGGTACTTGCTGATTCGCGGGTTTCATGACCGGGAACAGGTGCTTCGTGCCAGAATGACTATTTTGGAGAAAATGGACAGGAATGGGAAGATCGCTCGGGATACGCTGCTTGAGGAAGGAGTCATGGCCGATGGCAGCAAAAGTATTTTTATGGGCGGTACGAATGAGGATTTGCCTGAATTGCTTAATGTGTTGAACGGGGAGCATGTGATGCGCTTCTTCGATGACTACCTTCGCGAGCATTCTCTCACTTACCAATATAAATGGCTCAGAGCTGTTGGAAAGGGAGATTTCACAGGGGCTCACTATGACATCGTGTATATGGGGAGGGGCACACAGAACGTTTACACCGTATGGTCTCCTATAGGGGATGTTCCGCTCGAGATGGGCGGACTTGCCATCTGTCTCGGTTCGCACCGGTTTGAAGAATTAAAACGCTCTTACGGCACAAAGGATTCAGACCGGGACGCTATTGGCCATTATACAGATGATCCGCTTGTGATTACGGAAAAATTCGGCGGCAAGTGGGCGACAACGGCGTTTCAAGCTGGAGATGTTCTCATTTTCGGCATGTATTTGCTTCATTGTTCGCTCGAGAATACAACGAACCAGTATCGGATCAGCGTAGATGCGAGATACCAATCGGCAAACGAGAAGGTGGACGAAAGGTGGAGCGGTAAAAAGCCGCGGGGTCACTTTAAATAAGGACAAGGAGAGCCTTGTGGAGTGCTTTTCCTTTGTGTGAACAACGCAGATAAAGAAACATTATACAAGCAAGACGCAGAGAATGATACCACGATGCCAACTTGCTGTGAATAAGCACTTTAAGTCTTTTTGGATGAAGCACCGCCTGAACTGCTGGGATAATCACCTATGCTGTTTGGTTCGAAGCTTTTTTGTTTCCGAAGGCTATTTTAAAGGGAAAATATATAAGCAAACAGTTCAACTTGTATAGTTTCTGGATCTATATCCGGAGCTGCGGCCCGCTTGAGGCCAGTTGAGGGAGATACGGAAATATTAGATCTAGTATCTAGATCTATTTCGGCAAGATTGGTTAGTTTGAGGGAATTAGATCTAGTTTCTAGATCTATATCCGAGATGTCATGATTTATATTGATGATTTCCTTGGTTCAGTATATCGTTCAATATTGAATGCGCGCGAGTTTTTCGGCAAATGGAATTGTGATTATGATCGATTATGTTAGATCTATCAGTAAGGGCCTGTCCCTCAAGGTTATAACCTTATGGGACAACCCCTTCACATTTGTTGCCTTAATGATTTTCGTCAACCTCGTCTAAAAGGAGCGCAACTCTTAATGGATTTCACTCACATGCTCTTCAATATAAGCACGAACCTCTTCAGCCGATCCTAGCTCTAGCGCCGCTTGCGCAATAGCCTTCATATTCTGCTTGGAAAGCTTGGCAAGCAAAGCGCGCGCAGGCAATACGGCGCTGGCGCTCATGCTGAATTCGTCCAACCCAAGGCCGAGCAGAATCGGAAGCGCGTGCTTCTGTCCGGCCATTTCGCCGCACATGCCGACCCATTTGCCATTAGCATGAGCGGCAGCGATGACACGGTCGATGAGCTGCAAAACAGCAGGGTGGAGAGGATCGTTCAAATAACCCAGCTTAGGATTCATGCGATCAGCAGCCATCGTGTACTGGACCAGATCATTTGTTCCGATGCTGAAGAAATCGACTTCCTTCGCGAATTTGTCCGCAAGGATGGCGGCTGCCGGAATTTCGATCATAATGCCGGCTTCGATATTGCGATTCAAGGCTATGCCCGCCTCGGTAAGCTCCTGTTTTGCCTCATCCAGAATCGACTTTGCTTGGCGCCATTCGCCAAGCGTCGCGACCATCGGAAACATCACCTTCAAATTACCAAAGGCGCTTGCCCGTAAAATCGCCCGCAGCTGCGTTTTGAACATATCGGCCCGATCCAGGCAAATACGAATGGCGCGGTAGCCAAGGAAGGGATTGTCCTCCTTCGGCAGGTTCAAATAGGCAAGCTCTTTATCACCGCCGATATCGGATGTGCGAATGACGATAGGCGTCTCGGGACCGAATGCTTCGGCAACCTTCCGGTAGGCGTCAAATTGCATCTCCTCCGAAGGAAGCTCCTCTGCGTCCATGTATAGAAACTCGGTGCGGAACAAGCCGATGCCTTCTGCTCCCGAGGCCGCTGCTTGTTCGGCATCCTTCACGGAACCGATATTGGCAACGAGCTCTACTTGTACGCCATCTGCACTCATTGAGGGCTGGTTCAAATAGGTTTGATATTGTTCTTGCCGCTTGAGCTGTTCTTGCTGCATCTGTCTATAACGGGCAAGAGTTGCTTCATCCGGATCAATGTATACATGACCTTCCGATCCGTCAATGATGACTGTTTGACCGTCTTTCACAGAAATATCCAACGCGGCACCGATACCGACTATTGCGGGTATGCCAATGGAGCGGGCGATGATAGCCGAGTGGGATGTGCGCCCGCCTGCCTTGGTCGCGAAGCCGATGACCTTGCCGGGATCAAGCTGAGCGGTATCCGACGGTGCTAAATCATCGGCAAATAACACGATAGGCTGGCTTGCATCATCAAGTGAAGCCGATGCAACACCCCGAAGCTTATTCAAAACGCGGAGGCTTACGTCGCGAATATCTGCGGCGCGCTCGCGAAGGTAAGGATCGTCAAGCCCGCTGATCAACCCTGCAATATCCTCTGAGGTGGAGTAGAAAGCATATTCCGCATTCAACTGCTCCTCTTTTATAAGCTCTTTCGAACGATCGATAAGCTCTTCATCCTCAAGCAGCATAACATGCGCTTCAAAGATTTCGGCTTCATGCTCTTTATTTTGCGCGACGAGCTTGGAGAGTACGGCTTCAAGCTCGATGCGGGCAGCAGCAACCGCAGCTTCGAATCGGGCAACCTCTTCATCCAGCAGATGGGAGTCCAATTTAATTTTATCTATTTCCAGTGCTTTCGTTGATAACACCTTTGCTCTGCCGATCGCATAACCAGGCGATGCGGCAATACCTTGAAGCATCATCATTATTGCTCCTTTTCCGCATGCTGTTCCACAGCTGTAAGAATCGCTCCGATAGCTGCAATGACGTCTTCCGCCTGCTCGCCATCGGCATTCACCGTAATGCTGTCGCCGAATTTTGCGCCAACCGAGATGACATGAACAAGACTCTTCGCGTTAAAGCTTTTTCCATCCTTTACAAGGGTTACACTTTCCTTGGAGGCTTTAGCAGCCTCTACGATTTTCCGTGCCGGTCTTGCGTGTATACCGAATGGATTTTGTATGACATAGCTGTTTTGCATCGGTTTTTCACTCCTGTTTTCTGTATCGTTACAGTATTTTTTTGATTTCATCCTTTAATTGCTCGGATTGCGTTCCGAAAATAACCTGAACGGCGCCTTTGCCTAATCGAATGATGCCTGCGGCTCCCAATCCCTTAAGCAATGTATCATTAACAACCGTTTCGTCCTTTACGACTAAGCGCAAGCGAGTAATGCATGCGTCAAGCGAAACGATGTTCTGCGACCCGCCAAGCGCCTGAAGCACGTTTTCAACTTTGCCGCTTCCAGCTGAGGAGGCAGACGTTTTTTCATCATTCTCCGCCTCTGCGGTTTCATCCTCGCGGCCTGGCGTTTTGAGATTGAGTTTGACGATGAGAAAGCGAAACAAGAAATAGTAAAACAATGCGAAAGCAAGACCTACCGGAATGATGATCAGCGGGTTCGTCGCCAGCTGATAGTTTACGGCATAATCAATAAAGCCTGCCGAGAAGCCAAAGCCATGCTTGACATCCAGCTCATAAAGAATGAAGCCGGACAATCCTGTCAGCAAAGCATGAATGACGAATAGGAAAGGCGCAACGAACATAAAAGCAAACTCAAGCGGCTCCGTAATACCGGTCAAGAAGGAGGCGAATGCCGTGCCGATGAAGATGGAGGCGACCAGCTTCCGTTTTTCTTTGCGCGCCGTGTGGATGATAGCAAGCGCTCCCGCCGGCAGGGCGAACATCATGATCGGGAAGAAGCCGGTCATGAACATGCCCGCCGTCTTGTCTCCGGCGAAAAACCGTGTCAAATCTCCGTGCACCACTTTTCCTGCGGCATCCGTGTAATCTCCGATTTGGAACCAGGCGATGGAGTTGATTACATGATGCAGACCCGTCGGAATGAGCAGCCGATTCGCCGTTAGGAATACGAAGGAGCTTATGCCTCCGAAGCCGACGACCCAGCGGCCGAACGTATCCAGTGCGCTTTGCACGGGGCCCCAGATAAGCCCGAGCAGCAAAGCAACGATAACCATGACAAGTGAAGTTATAATCGGTACGAACCGCTTGCCGCTGAAGAAGCCAAGCCAATCGGGAAGCTTGATCGTATGATAGCGTTTGTATAGGAAAGCGGAGATAAGTCCGGCAATAATGCCGCCTAGAACGCCCATGTTAAGCACAACGCCTTCGCCGACGATCCCGCTAAAGACGAGGGGCACCTTAAGCTGAACGGTAATAAGCACTTGGTAAGCGATGACGGCGGCAAGCGCCGCAACGGCATCCCCGGCAAGCCCGATAGCTACGCCAACGGCGAAGATAAGAGCCAGGTGGTCAAAAATGGCGGATCCGCCGGCGGCCAGAAACGGTGCGATATATTGATTGATAAATTCACCTGCGCCGCCTAGATGAATATCCTTCACATAATCAATATTGCCAAAACGGAGCAGGATGGAAGCCGCAGGAAGCGCGGCAACCGGAAGCATTAAAGCTTTACCTATTTTTTGCAGGAAGGCTAGCATAATCGATCATCCTCTTTTCTGGTCCATGATAAACCTATGTTAATTATTCATTCATTTCCGCTCGCAGAACGGCTTCGGCGCCTGCGGTGACGCTGCCGCTGGAGACGATATGCTCTAGCTGCTTTACTTCGTCCTCATTCGCAATGACGATCGGCGTGATGGAGGGACAGCCTGCGGCTTCAATGACGGCGCGATCAAATTCAATAAGGATATCGCCCGCTTGAAAGGAATCCCCTGAGCTTACATGAGCTCGGAAGCCGTTCCCGTTTAAAGCTACCGTATTAATTCCGATATGAATAAGCAGCTGTAAGCCTGAATTATGCTCTACGATAATGGCATGATTCGTATGAATGAGATGAGCAACGGTTCCATCGAAGGGCGCGACAATTTTCCCTTCGCTTGGCTCGATGGCGATACCGTCACCCATATGCTTGCCTGCAAAGGCTTCGTCCGGTACAGCGGTTAACGCTAGAACCTCACCAGATAAAGGGGCTAAAATTTCAATCGTTTTTGATTTTGTTTTTCCGAATAGCTTTGACAGCATGCTGCAGTCCTCCTATTGTTGTTCAGCTTGTTTTACGATTTGACCTACCGGTACATTGTGTATGCCGGAGTAGACATGGAAGGCTAAAAAACCGATTTCAGCCTCTGGAATGGCAATATGAAATTGCTCGCTTATCCATTCGGCTAATGTGGCCGCAATTTCATATTCCACGGGAAAGCTCTGTTTCGTTTCGTCTAGAAAGGGATTGACAATATCCATACCTTGACGCAGCCGGTAAACGGCAAATTGGATGTGGCTCGGCAATGCTAAATATAGCTTCGGGTTCACGTCAACGTCCGTCTTTAGCTTGATGTAAGCGGCGATTCGTTCCGTAATCCGAATGACGGAGGGATCGATTTCCTCTAAATAAAAATGATATTTCTTCATTTGCTCGGTATCGTCGAGCCGAAACCGTTTCTCGATGCGCTTGTCCGTACTATCGATGGTTTCGCCTGCCTTGAGCGAGAAGCCGATGCCTTTGCCGAAGATGACATATTCGGTTTCGGTTTGCTGATCGACCGTCAATAGTACGTTATTGCCGATCGTACGTTCTACCCGAAATGCGCGAGCCATACTCGAAATCCCTCCTTTGACATTAAGTTGCCCAATAGGCAAAAAAAGAGCCAAGAAAAGATAACCCTTCTATCAATAAACTTAGAAGGTAATCTTTTCTTGGCTCATGCCTCGTATTCGGAGTAACACGCCAAGCGTATATGGATGATTCTGAACAACTTATAAATGATTTTTAAAATCATTTTTTCGAACATTTACATCATATTAATTTAAAGCGCTTTCGTCAAGAGGTGGTACTCAAGAAAATTTATGAAAAATAGAGGAATGCGACCGGATGGGAAAGCTGAGCAGACTGTTCATACATGACAGTCTGCTCAGGAATTAGTAACCGTCGGTTGAATGTCCAAGCTCCTCGGCAAGCTCCAAACCTTCGTTCGCAGGGTCCGTACCGACGTGGCGGCTTTCCGTATCATGCAGATCGGCTTGCTTTAGTCCATCCGCAATGCGTTTTCCGTAATCGGCATCCGCTTCGGTAAAGTGCTTGATCATAGTATCGCGGATGACGCTGCTGCAGGTGCTAAGCGCGCCTACCAAATTATCGATGAGCTCGTCGCGCTCCCATTGCTCGAATTTGCGGTATGTTTCGCCTGCTTGTTTGAAATTGTTTTGCCGGTCGATCGGCTCGCGTATCAGCTTAGCTGAATAGGCAGGCTCATGCGGCTCGCCGGGACGATCGGCCTCCCTTAAGCCGCCCATCGTAGACGGCTCGTAATTGACATGCGGATTTTGACCCGTTGCAATGTCGATGCGGAATGCCATTTGTCCGTCGCGTTGATTGGTAGCGACCTGCTTCTTAGGCGCGTTAATCGGCAATTGAAGATAATTGGTGCCGACGCGGTAGCGCTGCGTATCTGAATAAGAGAATGTGCGGCCTTGCAGCATTTTATCGTCCGAGAAATCGAGCCCGTCGACCAATACGCCGGTTCCGAAGGCAGCCTGCTCCACTTCGGCGAAGTAGTTTTCCGGATTTTTGTTTAAAACCATCTTGCCAACCGGAAGCATTGGAAACTGTTCAGGATCCCATAGTTTTGTGTCATCGAGCGGGTCGAAATCAAGCTCGTCATGCGCATCGTCGCTCATCCACTGCACTTGAAGCTCCCAGGCGGGATATTCCCCGCGCTCTATCGCTTCGTATAAATCCTGCGTTGCGTGATTGAAGTTTTTGCCTTGAAGCTGCTCGGCTTCGGCTTGCGTTAAGTTGCGAATGCCCTGGAGCGGCTCCCAATGGTATTTCACCAGGACGGCCTTTCCTTCTTTATTCACCCATTTATATGTATTGACGCCTGAGCCTTGCATCTGTCTGTAGTTAGCGGGAATCCCCCATGGCGAGAACAAGAATGTAATCATATGGGTAGCTTCAGGCGACTGGGAAACAAAGTCGAAGAAGCGCTCCATGCTCTGGACGTTAGTGACGGGATCAGGCTTAAAAGCATGGACCATGTCCGGAAATTTCATCGCGTCGCGAATAAAAAATATTTTCAGATTGTTCCCCACTAAATCCCAATTACCGTCCTCCGTATAAAACTTCGTAGCGAAGCCGCGCGGATCGCGAAGCGTTTCCGGTGAATGGCCGCCATGAATAACGCTGGAGAAGCGAACGAATACAGGCGTCTGCTTGCCTGCTTCTTGAAACAGCCGCGCGCGCGTATACTTAGCTATAGGCTCATCACCCAGCTTGCCGTAAGCTTCGAAATATCCGTGTGCTCCTGCTCCTCTGCCATGCACGACTCGTTCGGGAACGCGTTCTCGGTCAAAATGGGATATTTTCTCGATAAAGTGATAATTTTCGAGCGTAGATGGACCGCGGTTACCGATCGTCCGAATATTTTGATTATCGGTGACCGGGTGACCTTGCCGGTTGGTTAGGGTTTGATCAGTCGTTTCATTTGTTGTCACAGCTCAAGTCTCCTCTGTTATCATGTATACAGGCGTGCACGCGACTATTATGATTCTTATTTCCACTTATTATTCAAATCATAGAAACGGAATTATTAGCGATATCTGGTCATCAATCAGATGGTTTATGGTATGATAGAACCATAATAGAGAGAAGGGCAAGATGCGGGACATGCAGCGCAATATTTGGCTAATGGCGATCAGTGTTATCGTCGTACTCATTTTATTAAACAACACAGCTTATTATTTTCTTACGAAAAGTACGCTTGAGAGATCTTTCAATGAAGAGCTTCTTACCCATGCCAAACGGTTGGAAGTATCGCTTGAGCAATCTCGCCAAGGCGCGGCATTATTCCAGGATCAGATTGGGCGGGAGCTGCGTATGGCTTCAATAGCGGCGCAATATGCGCTTGATCCTGACGTGGAGAAGGTAACGAACGAGCAGTTGGTCGAGCTAAGCCAGAAGCTGGGGGTCAGTCATATTACGCTTCTGAAGAAGCTGCCCGATGATATCGTGCTGTATAAATCATCCGATAAATCGCAGCTGGGGGAAAGCACTAAGGGCTGGAAGCCATGGTACGAAGTTTTCAATCAGCTGTTCGAGGAGAAAACCGCATCGGTAGATTGGTTGGGACAAACGCTACCGAATTTTTGGAGCGGCCCGTTCGAGGTTTCCTCCACCAGCCTGGATCAAGTGAATAAATGGGGCTACTATTACGACGGGACGACAAATTACATTACTGACCCTTACGTCGGCTATGAACGTCAAGAGGAATATGAGCGTGCAACGGGCGTACACCGCATGATCGAAAGCTCGGTGCAAAGCAGCGATTCGCTGATGGAAATTGCTTTTATTAATCCGGAGACGTTTCCCGATGGCATCAATACGATTCATCCTAACGGCGACGTGCAAGGACATAAGGTGCAGGAACCGATATTCTACGGCTCCTATACGATTAAGTCCGAGAAGGATACGGAATGGGTGCAGAAGGCCTATTTGACGAAGCAAACCGTTACCGCAAAAGAAAACATTAACGGTAAAGAAATTTTTAAAATGTTCATTCCGGTGTTTACAGACGATAATGGGATTAACATTACGAACAGAGACGGAAAGCCTATGGACAGCTATGTGCTGATGCTGACGTCGGATTATCACATCATTCAAGAAAAATTGGATTCTCAGTTTTTAAACCTTGGCTTAATCATTATTGTTTTGACAAGTTTAAGTCTCTTAATTGCAGTCGCAGCTATGAGATATTACAGGCAATCCCGAGATAAGGCCGTGAAAGTGACGCAGGAAACGTATGTTGAAGAAATAAATCAATTGTTCCAATCCATCAGGGCTCAGCGCCATGATTTCGTCAATCACGTCCAGACGATCCATTCCCTTGCCGAGCTGGAGAAATCCAAGGAACTTGTTGCATACACGAAGGAGCTGACCGGTGACATTCGATTGATGAATGACATCATTAATATCGGCAACCCGGCAATCGCTGCCCTTGTAAGATCGAAGATTTCACAGGCCGAAAGCTATAGAATTCAATTTAGCTGCTCGTTCACAGGCTTAAACATGCAGGAGATGGGAGTAAAGACGCTTGATGTCAATCGCATGCTCGGCAATTTGATCGACAATGCGTTCGACGAGGTGCTCAAATATTCGGAGGATCGACGCCATGTTACGCTTGTCGGCAAGCAAACGGCAGATCATCTTGAATTTACGATCACCAACACATGCGAGCAGGCGGAAGAGACTATATTGAAGCCGATCTTCGAAGCTGGTTATTCGACTAAGGAGCTGGATCATCAAGGCCTGGGCCTTTCGATTGTGAAGTCGATCGTCGAGAAATACAAAGGCGATGTGTACGTTAAAGCTGAACCGAACGGGAAATTAACGTTTATTTTGAAAATTCCGTTATAAGAAAAGAACGCGCCATGCTGAACTGCGAATTCCATTCGTCGGCACGGCGTTTTTTTTGTTATAATAAAAGGAATGCAGATGAACGGAAAGGAAGCGGGTGAATGTCTGAAATGCGCCTCAGTGAAAAGCTGGAAGCGGCTCTCGCGCAGCAGTTGAATGATCATGGATCCATTGCGGTAATGAAGCGCGGCTGGCAGTATTATTTGGATGGTCATGTTAATAGTGCTAATGCTGGAGGCCATGATAATGTATATGGCGTCGTTCAGGGCTCGGATCTTTATGCGGTCATCCTTGATGCGGGACAATTTCGATACAGCTCATGCACTTGCCCGGTTAACGGATTTTGCAAGCATATGGCCGCTGTATATTTTCAATATAGCCAGCAGGAAGTTGGACATGAGCAAGCGGAACGGGCTTATTTTCGATTGCTGGGGCTTAAATCCGCCAGCACGTTGCTTGGGAATCAGCCTGAACGCGAACGGCCGGTTATCGAAACGCTGCACCCGCCGGGAGAGCTGGCGAGCGCCGCGGAGTGGTTGGAATGGATGGAGGCTGAGCATGGCGATGTTTGGCGGAAATGCCGTCATTCCCTTCATGCGCTGCAGCCTGTGCTGTCCTCGCTGAAAGGGTTGTCTAGGGATTGGGAGAAGCCGCTGCAGCGGCTTCATTGGTCAACGGCAATCGTGTTTGTATTAGAACAAGCAGAACATGCCATTACGACGGTCGACTCGTTCAGCAGATATTATCATGAAATGTCCTTTATTCGCATGGCGGAGCCGTGGGTGGAGCATTTGAATACATTAGTGTCGGAGCTGACGCCCGAAGCGATGGAGCCTTCGGAGGCAGCTTGGACCGAAGCGATCGTAGCGCATGTTAAGAGGCGTGCATCGAATGCGGAGCAGCAGCTTTTTGATTGGGGCTATATGTATTTGGCGCTGTGCGAGAAGCTCTCGGAAAGCCGCAGCTGGTATGAAAGCGAGTTAAACTCCTTGCTGAAGCTCGCGGGCAGCGAAGAGGAGGATAGCGCAAATTCCGCATTTCTGCATACCGCAATCGGGATGATGTACTTTCTTGATATGCAGGATATGCTGGCTATAAAGCATTTTGCCATGACGAGCTTTGAACGTTCGCAACGGGTTATGTATCCTTGCGCGGCACAGCGAATGGAAGAAGAAAAATGGGAGCTCGTGGAGCTTTGGATGAGCTTCTTGTTCGAGCGCGTGTATAAGGTGAAAAATGGCCGTACGGTAGGGCCGTTCGTTACCTTATGCCGAAGGGCGGATCTGGATCGTCCCGACTTGACGATATGGACGGATTATATGACGCAGCTGCTGCCGCACTCGTATTCGGAATTGTCCGATCACTGGCTTGACCAGAAGCGCTATGACGAGTGGGCGGATCTTCAGCTCTTGATCGGCTCGCGGCCGGAGGATGTCGGCGCTCCCGCCTTGCGCGAAATTGCCAAGCAAGCACCGAGAGCTTTAATGCCGCTGTACCATCAATCCGTGGAGTCTTGGATACAAACCCGCAACCGCCAGGGCTACCGCATGGCTGTAAAACAGCTGAAGAAGCTGGAACGATTATATAAAACCGACAAGGATGCTCCGAGATGGGAGCAGTATATTGCGGCGCTTGTTCATAAGCATCAGCGCCTAAGGGCGTTCCAGGAAGAGCTGTGGAAAGGGAAAATTGTTACATGAGGACTTACATTGGCGCGCGAAAAATGGTGATAGATGGATTTTGGCATGTGGATGAGAGCGGCGCTTCCGTATTGATAGGCGCAGTCGACCGGAAGGACGCGGCAGAAGGAAGGCTGCGCCCTCTATTATTTGCATGGCATAAGGCCTCCTGGTACGGAGCTGAAATTGAAGAGATCAGCTTGGGTGACCGAAAGCTGCTGAAAGTGCCGCCTTTGCTGGCGGTTGATTATTTATCCTCGCCTATGCATGTACGGCTGCTTCAATTAGAGTGGACCGAGCGTCTCAAGACGCTGATGAAAATGGCCGATCATATCCGCTATGCTTTATTGAACGGTTGGTTTTCTCCTGATTGGAACAGGTGGACGGACGAACGGCGCAGCTGGCGGCTCGCGATCCCGGAGCAGGAGGAGGAACTCCAGCGGCAATGGAAGGAAACGATGCAAGCAGCCATAGAACATGGCGATAAAGGGATTGATGAGTGGCTAAGCGGCGCGATTGAGCAAATGATCGGGGAGCATGAGCCGGCCGGGCAGGCATGGCGCGCGATCGGCCTGGCTTCCGGGGAAGCGGTATTAAGAAGGAAATCGTCCGATGAGGAAGACTGGATGATCGCGATCGGACTTCGCAAAGATACGCTTCCATTCCGCGTTGCCATACAGCTCGTTGAGCCGAATGAATCTGCAGGGTGGCAGCTTCGTCCTGTGCTGCAGCATCGCGAGGGCGGTGCATGGCTTCCGATTCAACGAAAGGCCGGGGAGAATGGCTGGGAGCCGGCTGCTCGGGAGGTGCGGGCAATTCCCGCAGAATGGCTGCCGTATCTCGATGCTAAGCTGGCGAAGGAGCAGCTGAAATGGACGGCTGCCCTGCCCGAGTGGCAAGATCCGGCTGAGGAAGGGATGCTTAGAGAGCAACTGACGGACAACGAAGCCTGGCAATTTCTCGAGGAATCGAGCGTTCGCTTGCTGGAGTCCGGCTGCCCCGTTCTGCTGCCTGGCTGGTGGGAGGCGGTCCGCTCCCGCAAGCTGCGTTTAAAGGCGAAGATGAAATCTTCGGTCGGTTCGGCTGCTCAGCCGATGTTCGGTCTCGATCAGATTGTTCAATTCGATTGGAAGCTTGCACTAGGGAACGTCGATTTATCGGAAGCGGAGTTTCTCCAGCTTGCGGAGCAAAACCGGCGTCTGTTCAACGTTGGAGGCGAATGGGTGCATTTGGACCCGCAGGACGTTACCCAAATCAAGCAATGGCTGAAGCGAATGGGCAAGCGCAAGGGGCTGTCGTTCCGCGATGTGCTGGAGATGCATCTCCGCGGAGGAAGCCCTCTGACAGACGATGGCGGGCTGGTGTCGGATTTGCGGGCTGAAGTGGAGTTGAACGAGCATTTGGCCTCATGGCTTGAGCAGCTGCAGCAAACCTCTCAGATTCCCCTGGCGGAAGTGCCGGAGCAGTTTCTCGGCGAACTGCGCCCCTATCAGCTGCAGGGCGTATCATGGCTGCTGTTTTTAAGAAGATTCGGTCTCGGCGGGGTACTGGCTGATGATATGGGATTAGGCAAAACGATTCAGTTCATGGCCTATTTGGTTTATATAAAGGAGCGCAAGCTTCAGTCTGACGGTCCATCTCTTCTCATATGTCCGACATCCGTCATCGGCAACTGGGAGAAGGAGCTGGAGCGGTTCGCTCCCTCGCTTCGCATCATGCTGCATTACGGGAATCGGAGGGATAAAGGCGAGGCGTTTCGGGAGGCCGTGCAGGAAGCGGATTTAGTCATTACCTCATACGCTTTGGCGCAGCTGGACGAAGAGGAATTGAGCTTGGTCGATTGGGACGCGCTTTGTCTCGATGAGGCCCAGAACATTAAAAATGTGTATACGAAGCAGTCGGCCGCGATCCGCCGCTTACCCGCGAACCATCGTATAGCATTAACGGGAACGCCGATGGAGAATCGTCTGACAGAGCTTTGGTCCATCTATGATTTCATTAATCCCGGCTACTTGGGCCATTTGAATGAATTCCGGCAGGCGATCGTAACTCCGATCGAGAAAACGCGCGATGAGAGCTTGATCGCGGGTCTTCAGCGCTGGGTTAAGCCGTTTATGCTCAGAAGAATAAAGAAGGACCCGTCCATTCAGCTGTCGCTGCCGGATAAATATGAATCGAAAACCTATATGACGTTAACGGCGGAGCAGGGGGCCATGTACGAAAATGTAGTGGCCGATCTGCTCGATAATCTGGATAAGCTCGGTCCCATGCAGCGTAGAGGCCTTATTCTTGCGGCGCTGACAAAGCTGAAACAGCTATGCGATCATCCGTCTCTGTTGGCAGGCGAGGTTAGAGCGGATTTATGGGAAATTGAGCGCTCCAATAAGGTGGAGCGGCTGCTTGAAATGTGCGAAGAAATTGCTGCGGAGGGGGAACGCTGTCTCATCTTCACGCAATATATAGAGATGGGGCATCAACTGCAAAAGCTGCTTGAACAGAAGCTTGGCTTGCCCGTTCCATATCTGCATGGCAGCGTGCCGAAGGCGAAGCGGGATGAGATGATCGACCGGTTTCAGGATACGGAGGAGCCGTGCTGCGCGTTCGTGCTTTCCTTGAAGGCAGGCGGAACGGGACTTAACCTGACTGCCGCGAATCATGTTTTCCATTTCGACCGCTGGTGGAATCCGGCGGTTGAAAACCAGGCGACGGACCGGGCGTTTCGGATCGGCCAGACGAAGAAGGTACAGGTGCATAAATTCATAACGCTGGGCACGCTTGAGGAGAAGATCGATGAAATGATTGATCGGAAGCAATCGTTGAACGATCAGGTCGTCGGACAGTCGGAGCAATGGATAACCGAAATGTCTACGGATGATCTGAGAGAGCTTTTTTCATTAAGGAAAAGCTGGTTAAAGGGATGAGGTGGATAAATGTCAGGAGACAGCCTGCAAGTCAAGCAAGCAAAATGGCAGCCCATGAACGCCGCAAGCAAAGCTTCGCAAGAAAGCCCGGATGATTCAAACGGAAAAGCGGCAGCAAACCGCCAGTTGGACGATGCCAATCAGGAATGGCGGCGGTTTTATGAGATCATTAAAGAAATAACAATGGATATGCGTTATTAATCACGTTAATGTTTATGATACAGCCCGTCGGGAATAATGTCCCGGCGGGCTATAAAAATTTCCCCCTGTCTCCGGAAATAAGAGAATTGTATCCCTAACTCGTCGTATTTTGGACCTCCTTTTGCATAAACGGTGCAGACTATAATTAGGATGCGAGGCAAACAAGCAACATTATAAACAAGGAGGTCTACACACAATGAAAAAAAGTTTCACACTGATCGCTGCTCTTATGGTATCCATCTTGCTCGTCGTTTCGGCTTGCGGCTCGAATAGCTCTGAACCGCCCGGCAGTACGGGCGCCGAAGGCACAGACAAACCTGCAGCGCCTGCCGAGGAAGCAAAAGAGGTTTCGCTGTCTCTTCGCCATACGCAAATTAAAGAAACGAGCAAAACCCGCTTGAAAATTTTAGAGGATGTCGTTGCAAAAACGCAAGAGGAAAACAAAGGCTTGACGTTCAAGCTGGAGGGCATCGACGAGATCGTCAACCGGGATCAAAAGCTGAAGGCTGAAATGGCTGCCGGCAATCCTCCGGATATTTTCGAAGTATTCGGCGGCGCGGATTTAAAGCTATACGTAAAAGCGGGACATATGCTTGACCTGACACCGATCATTGATGAGCTTGGAATCAAAGATAAATTCGCAAGCCTGTCCGAGTTTACGATCGACGGCAAAGTATACGGTTTGCCTTTCGGCGGCTACAGCGAGGCGATTTTCTACAACAAGAAAATATTTTCCGAGCTTGGTTTATCGATTCCTGCAACGTGGGAGCAATTGCTAGACATATCTGAGAAAATCAAAGCTGCCGGCTACACGCCATTCGGCCTTGCCGCCAAAGACGCATGGGTTAACGGCATGATGTGGAACACCGTCATGGAGCGAAACGTTGGCATGGACGCACTTGACAAGGTTGTAACGGGCGAAGCAAAATGGACGGATGAAAACTTCATCAAAGGCTTCACGGCTTATGCCGATCTCGTTAACAAGGATTACTTCACGAAAGGCGCGCTAGGGCTTGCTTACGCAGATCAAGGGGCGCAATTGCTATCCGGCAAAGCGGCCATGGTATTCACAGGCTCATGGGACGCTAACCGCTTTACAAGCGACGAAGCAGGCGAACTGAAGGGACAAATCGGTTACTTCGCATTCCCGTCGATCGCTGGCGGAGCGGGCGACCAATCTTCGATCAACGCTTCTTACTCGAACGGCTTCGGCTTCTCGGCTAATCTAAGCGAGGACCAGCTTGCCGGCGTGAAAAAATTCATCGCCAACTTCTTTAATGAAGAAATTCAAAAACGCACGTTGGTTGAAGACAAATTGCTGCCTTCCATGAAACTGTCTGATTTGTCCGGCGTAGATCCTCTGATCTCTGAGGTTCTGACCGTCATGGCTAACGCTTCGACATCATGGCCTGCATTCGATTCGATCACGCAGCCGGCCGTAACCGCTGAAATCGGCGTCGGCATCCAAGAGCTGATCGGTAAAGTAAGCACACCTGATAAGGTAGCGGCGAAAATTCAAGCGGCTCAAGAAACAGCGAACGCCGCTCAATAAGAGCTGACATTACAATCGATACTGATGGACGAGAGGGTGTCCTTCCTTTCAGAAGGACACCCTCTTTCACCAGAGAAGGAGGGGGAAGCCATGAACAAAGCGCTCAAAAATCCAATCACCTATATCGCGTTCATTATTCCGACGCTTGCTTTATACGCTGTTTTTTTCGTTTATCCGGTTATCGTATCGTTTTATTACGGCTTCTTTCAATGGGATGGCATAACGGACAAGATGTTTATCGGCATCGACAATTTTACTCGTCTGTGGGAGGATGAGGTGTTTCGCAAGGCTTTAGTGAACAACTTCTATTTTATGGCGTTTTCCTTAATCGTGAATATTCCGCTCGTCTTCCTGATTTCGATTATAATCAGCAAGGTTAGACGCATGCGTGACTTTTACAAATCGTCCGTGTTCGTACCGGTCGTCATATCGACTGCGACGGTAGCTATATTGTTCGGCGTGTTATACAACTATGACTCGGGCATGATTAATCAATTTATTCGACTTGTTGCGCCAGAGGCTTGGGCGCGGGAATGGCTGTCCGATCCTAAGCTGGCGATGCTGTCCATCCTGATCGCGAACGCTTGGCAAAATATCGGCTTCTTCATCGTATTGTGCCTGGCCGCTATTCTGAACATTCCGAAGGAAATCGTGGAGGCTTCCAAGATCGACGGCGTAAACGGCTGGCAGGAGACTTGGGCGATTACGCTGCCTCTCGTCAGGCCAGTGTTGTTCGTTATGCTTCTTCTAACCGTTTCTGGAACGATGAAGGTGCTCGATATCGTCCAAATTATGACGAACGGCGGTCCCTTTCAATCGACCGAGGTCATGTCGACCTATATGCTTAAAGTAGGCTTCCGCTCAATGGAGCTGGGCTATGGAAGCGCGATCGGCGTCGCGATGTTTATGATCATCCTTGTTCTTACCGGACTATTGCAGCGCATCACGAAGCGCGAGGAGGTGCAGTACTAATGACAGCGCGTTTACGTAACGGACAGTGGTGGATGCATCTTTTTCTGCTTGGCTATGTCGTCGTATTGCTCTTCCCTCTCGTATGGCTGTTCCTGTCATCCTTCAAGACGAATCGTGAAATTACGGCGAACACCTGGGGGCTGCCAACCAGCTTCAGCTTCGATAACTATATCGCGGCTTGGGAAACCGCTAATATCGGCAAATATGCGCTGAACAGCGCCTATGTGACCATTGCGGCTTGCGTGCTCACCCTGTTGTTCGCAGCTATGACCTCATTTGCCATTTCCCGCATGAAGTTTAAAAGATCGAACAAAGCGGTCTATCAATTCATCTTGCTCGGCCTGATCGTTCCTCCGGGAGCTTTGTTTATTCCATTGTACCGATTGATCCAGGGCATCGAAGTGTTCGGACATCCGCTTTACGATACGCATTGGTCGCTTATTTTGGTATACTGCACTTATGCGTTGCCCATTACCGTATTTATTATTTATGCCTTTATGTTATCCATTCCGAACGAGCTCGAGGAAGCGGGTATTATCGATGGGCTCGGAGCATCCGGCCTTTTCTTCCGCGTCATCGTACCGATCTCGCTGCCGGCGCTTGTTACGGTATTTATATTGAATTTTATCGGAAACTGGAACGAATATATTTTATCCCAGCTTTTCATTACATCCGAGTCTCTCAAAACGCTGCCTACCGGCATGGCGACTTTCAACGACGGCTATCGCACCAACTTCGCGTCGCTGTCCGCCGCTGTCATCATCAGCATTGTTCCCGTGCTGGCCATATACGTTTTCCTTCAGCGGCAAATCATTGAAGGGATGACGGCAGGCAGCGTTAAAGGGTAAGGGCCCGCGCGAGGGCGATTGCCGGGAGACCATACGCCGGAAGGGGATTTATCCTTTGAACTTGAGACCGAAGCTGATGCTCGCCTTTATCCTGCTCATCATCATCCCCATGATTGGGTTAGGCCTATTTTCGTTTCTTCATTCGGAGACGCTGCTTGAAAAAAAATACAGCCAGCAGACCGAAATTTCGCTCAAGGCGATCGGAGGCAATATCCGGTATTTCTTTCGGGAGCTGGATCAGCTCTCGGATGGCAACCTGACGAGTCCCGAAGTCCAGGATACGCTTAAATACAGCACCTATTCTTCTAGCGATGCGAGTACCATAATCAAAATCAATCAAGCGGAAAAGGAAATGAACCGGATCCTGTTCCAGCATCCCTCAGTCAGCTTCGTCGTGCTTTACGCGAAGGACGGAACGATGTTCCGAACCTTCCGCAACGACCCGACAACATTCAAGCCGATCTCCTTTGATCTGCTGCAGCAGCACTCCCTATATAATGACGTGATGAAGCTTGGCGGGCGGCCGCTGTGGATCGGGCCTTATGAGCAAAGGGAGCTGACCGGCGTCGAGCCGCCGCTGTTCACGCAACTCAGGCTGGTAAAGGATATCGAGACCTTTAACGATTTGGGCGTTATGGTCACGCAGTACAAGACGGAAGAGGTATACAGCATGCTGAATGCTTTCCAAAATCCGAAGGCGGACGGCGAGGAAACGCGTTACGTGATCGTAAATAAATCAGGGCTTATTTTATTGGATAGCCGCAAGGAAATTGAAGGGCTGAATATCAATGAATATACCGATTCGCTTCCGCAGGAAACGGTTAGCTACGCCAGCTCGCGCGAGAGATTCAGCGATGTCGACAGCCTCGTTTCCTCCTATCAATTAGATCGCAACGGCTGGGTGCTCATATCGGTGAAATCATGGAACGCGCTCACGAACGAGAACGTCAGATTCGTGCAATGGATCGGGATGATTACGGTACTTGGACTTCTCTCGGCGGTTCTGTTTAACGTATTCTTCGTCAACCGCGTAGCGAAATCGATTATTAAGGTCGTCCGCAAAATGAAGCTGGTCGAGCAAGGGCTGCTGGATATCCGCGTTACCGCCCAGGGCAAGGATGAAACCGTGCTGCTCGCAAACAGCTTCAATAGCATGGTCGAGCGAATCGGCAATCTGCTCAGCGATGTGCGCAGAGAGCAGGCGCGCAAGCAGCATGCGGAGATGATGCTGATGCAGGCGCAGATCAAGCCGCATTTCCTATTTAACACGCTGGAATCGATTAATGCGCTTGCCGCGCAAAACGAAGGCGGAAAAATTATGCTGATGGTACGCAGGTTAAGCAACCTGCTCCGTACAAGCATGCATCATTCCGAAGAAATTAGGATTAGTCAAGAAATCGAGCATGTTCGGAGCTATCTGGAAATTCAAAAGTACCGTTTTGAAGAGCTTTTTTCCTATGAATTGACTGTCCAGGCGGAAGCGCTGGATTATACAATCTTGAAGCTTACGCTTCAGCCTCTCGTGGAAAACAGCATCCAGCATGGCTTTGACGGTTATGCGGATGGAGAAGGGGAAATTTCGATCGATGTAACCGTCGAACCGCAGCAAATTGTCATCATGGTCCGGGATAACGGCAATGGCATGAATGAAGACGTGCTTAGCAGACTTGCGACGGGCTCAAACCCTTCCAGCAAGCACAAGGCGGAGGCGGAGCTTGGAGAACGAAGAGGCCTTGGCCTTCGTAACGTTGCCGACCGGCTTCGCATCCATTACGGCCTCGTATACAGAATGATGATTTGCAGTCAAGAGGGCAGCGGAACGGTTATACGATGTGTCATTCCAAAAAGCAGAGGTGAAGGGTGATGGCCGGCAATGTTCTCCTAGTCGACGATGAAGCGCATATTACGAGAAACCTGGAGAAGGTTATTCCCTGGGAAATGTTAGGACTTACCGTTGCAGGCGTGGCCAAAAACGGCGTTGAAGCGCTTGAGCTTATGGACCAGATCAGCTTTGACCTGTTGCTATGCGATATTCGCATGCCGGTCATGGATGGCTTGGAGCTTGTGCGTCACATTCGGGATAAGGGACTTTCTTGTGATATCATTATGCTTTCGGGCTACCAGGATTTCACGTACACGCGGGCGGCGATTCAATATGGCGTAAAGGATTACGTACTGAAGCCAATTCCTTATGATGAGCTGACCGGCGTCATCGCGCGGATTATGGTTAATCAGCGCAGTAAGCAGAAGCTCCTGCAAGAGGAGAAGCAGAAGCTGGGGCGCATGATTAATTTGGCAAGCGAAAAAATATTGTATGACATTATAATGGACTACACCGAGGTATCCGGCGCTAACTGGCTGCTTACCGGAGATGAACAGCAGCTTAAGGAACAGCAGTTCGTCTTCATTGTACTTGACCTGGACGTCAGCTCCGAGAAAACGAAGGATTGGCGCGACTGGTCGGATAAAGAGCGAAAGCTCTGGAATTTTGCCGTTTGCAACGTACTTCGCGAGAAGCTGATGCAAAATGGTCATCATCATGCCGTTATTCAAATACGTGACGGTGAATGGTGTGTACTCCTTGAAATGGATAAAACGGCAGCCTTCGATATTTTGCTTATTCAGGAATGGACGACATCATTGCTAACCGAGGTCAAAAATCATGTAAAGCTGTCTTTATTCGCCGGCATTTACCGTGAATTCGTTTCGGTCAGCAATTTAGCCGCCGCATACAAACAGGTACAGCAAGGCATGCAGCTGACGCCTGTTCACGATAACATAGCCGTGTATCCATCGGAGCGGCTGAAAACATCTCAAGCAGATCAAGCATTTTGGGATACCGCCGAAAAAATCGTTGGAGCTGTCAAGAACGGCGATACGCTGGCCGTTGACATCGAGCTCCATAGCATCACGAAGCAGCTGCAGCAAATGAATGAACCGTCGCTTAACCGGGTGAAGCCGCTGCTACATTTTTTTGTTTTGCATTTGATGCGGGAAATGAAGGAGATGAGGGCATTCTCCAAGGAACAGGAGGAGATGCTTTGGCGCAGGCTTGACAGCCGCTTCGGCATTAAGGATCTGCTATCCGTTATTCGTCAGGTCACGAATACAGTAGCGGAGAAATCAATGGATAAGAAGAAGCAATCGGAGCGCTCCATGATAGAGGCGAAGGCGTATCTCGATCGAAATCTATATCGGGATCTTAGCGTGGAGGAAACGGCGTCGCATGTGAGCTTAAGCACCTCGTATTTCAGCTTGCTGTTTAAGCAAACGTTCGGAGAAACCTTTATCGAGTATATAACCAGACAGCGGATGGAGCGGGCAAAGGCGATGCTGGCGACTTCTCTGAAGAGCGTTGCTCAAATCGCGAAGGAAGTCGGGTATGCGGAGCGGCGTTATTTTACGAAAGTATTCATGAAGTACACAGGGGATAAGCCAACCGATTACCGCAGCAAATGCCAGCCTCCTTCCTAATCGCAATAGGAAGGAGGCTTTCCTTTTATTAACCGATCAAATTCGAGTAGGTCAAATCATGAAGAATGTAAGCAAGGAAGAAAATGACGCAGGGGTTTTCGTAGCGATGCTGGATTTTGACGAGCTGGTTGTAGTAGGTATCGGCATAATGAGGATTGTTGCGCATTTCAAGGCTGGCTTTAATTAAGGCATCCAGCTTGTCGGCAACATCCACCATTTCTCCTTCGTAATCGCCGGTTTTGCTGTGCACAATAAAATCAGTAAGGTCCTGATGAAAAAAGGCAGGCAGCTTGTCGATCATAAGCTGCGCCGTCTCCCGCTCGTACTGCTCGAAGGCCCGTTTAATATCGGCATTGTTATGCTTGAAGTTGGTTACGACATCGCCGGACAACGCCTCTGGTAAATCGTGAAGAACGGCTCTTGCCAGCAGCTTATATAAATCGATGCTCTTGTTGCCGAAGCGTTCGATCTCAAGCAAGCCATTGAACAAAGCGAGCGAGGCGACCCGGAAGGAATGCGTCGCATCATTATCGGGAACCAGATTGTAGTTGCCATTCCACCGCTTTACTGTATCCAGATTCATGATGTATTGTATAAATTCATAAAACCCTTCTTGCTTGTCGTATTCCTTCAGGAACCAGCCGATCGCCGGCAGCTCTGCGTTCAGCAATTGCTGTTTAAGCTCCTGATGCTTGGTATGGAAGAACGGGTTAGTATCGCAAAGAGACTCTCTATGGCAATAGAGGAATGCATCCAGCGTATCAATGGCGTCAACCAATCGCCCTACCGGAGTATGATCCTGAGCATTCACGATGTAATCGTAAACGTGGGGCTGCAGCGATTTTGAGAGATACGATACGATTTCCTTGCTCAGCTCCGTCTCATAGTCGCGTATATGATCCATAACGAGCGATTCTTTTTTGGTCACATGTTTAATCGAGCCTGTTCCCGTATTTTTCAGGTCGGCCCAGAGGCATCTGGCCAGCAGAGATAACTTGTCAACCGGCTGCTTGAACGCCTTTTCCTCGATGATCCCGATCAATATGGACAGCGCCGCGCATCTGAAGCTGTGACTTGCGGCATTATCCTCGAAGCGGGGAGCATATTCGCTCCACCGGGGCACATATTGCATGCGGATGATCGTGCTGGTAAATTTCCCGTTTTTCATCGTTTCACTCCCTGTCTATGTCATTATAAGGCTTAATTACTATACTGGACAGTGAGAAGTTTTTGTAGAAAAATAACCCAAAGGAATTATGAAGCAGCGAAAGCGCAGCCGTATAACCGATTTTATCAACACTAGCGAGAAGACCTCTTCCTCAAAAACGAAGTCGTTTTAGGGAGAGGATAAATCGTTTTCTCTAGAAATAGAACGTATGTTCTTGTACAATGAGCGCATACTCTTTTTTTGCAAGGAGGCGTCCTAAGTGGTCAATGTGCATAAAGCTTATCGCTATCGTCTATATCCTACTTAATGAACAAGCCACGCTTATTCGTAAAACGATCGGGTGCGCGAGATATGTGTTCAACCATTTCCTACAAATGCGTGAACGGTAACATTGCGGTGGGAGAGAGGCATATCAAGCTGCCAAAGCTGGGCCTTGTTCGCTATGCGAACAGCCGCGAGCTTAAGGGGCGAATCATAAATGCTGTCGTGCGGATGTCGCCGAGCAGAAAATACTACATAAGCATTCTCTGTGAGGCAGAAGTCACGCCGCTGCCGCCAATCGATCGTGCGGTAGGCGTCGATCTTGGCATCAAGACGTTTGCCGTGCTCTCTGACGGCCCCGCAATCGCGAACCCCAAGTGGCTGCACAAGCGCGAGAAGCAGCTTGCCCGCTTGCAGCGAATCATAACCCGCCGTCAAAAGGGCAGTCGGCGGCGTTAAGCATGTTGACAAAATAGCGTCACTCCTTCGAGC
>NZ_JAKGAP010000156.1 GCF_021532375.1 Paenibacillus alkaliterrae | reverse complement strand
GGCTCTAAAAACAGGCAAAAAGCACGGCTGAAAGTCGCAAAACTTCATGAGAAGATCGCCAATCAGCGGCAAGATTTCCTGCATAAACTCTCCATAATCGCTCCCGCACACTATGCCAGCAGCCAACTGTGCAGCGCTTGCAGTTATAAAAACGCAGAAGTTAAAAACCTCAAGGTTCGTGAATGGTGCTGCCCTGTTTGCGGCACACATCATGACCGAGACGTGAATGCTGCTCAAAATCTCGTTAAACTAGCGGGTTAGGCCGCAAAAGCAGAGGTGGGTTCCACCTTTTGAGCCTGGGGAAACTTGTCTCTGTAGAGATATTGACCAGGAAGCCCCTACTTCAAGCGTAGCTAAGTAGGGGTAGTTCACTGTAAATAAATCCTCGTGATGAGGAGTAAGGCTCATTTGATAGGTTAGGGGAACCCTTAACCTACCTGCCTCGGTAAATGCCGAGAGGCTGTTTAATAGTTAAGGAGGCGAAAAGACCAATGGACGCTCATGCTATTCGCAACATTTATTGCATTGGCCGAAACTATAGGCTGCATGCGCTGGAGCTGGGCAACGAGGTGCCCGATGAGCCGCTTGTTTTTACCAAGCCCTCACACGCCGTTGTGCCGATGAACGGGAACATCATCGAGCTGCCGGGACACGTTGGCGAGGTTCACTTCGAGCTGGAAATCGTGCTTCGTATCGGTGGAACGTATGAGCCGGGGGCGGATGCCGATCAGCTGATTGACGGCATGGCACTTGGGCTGGATTTAACGCTGCGCGATGTGCAATCGAAACTGAAGGCGAAGGGTCAGCCTTGGCTGGCAGCCAAAGGCTTCAAGAACTCGGCGCCGCTTGGCAAATGGCTTCCATTCCCGGGAGCTGCCGCGCTTGCGGAGACAGAGTTTGTGCTGATGCGGGGCGGAGAAGCAGTGCAGCGAGCTGAAGCCTCCGATATGCTGTTTAATGTTTCCGAGCTGGTTCATTATGTGGGCAAACATTACGGACTAGGTCCCGGCGACATCATTTACACGGGGACGCCGGCAGGCGTAGCGGCGCTGCAAGACGGCGACCAGCTGCAAGCTCTCTGGGCAGAGGAGATAGTGGGCAGCTGCACCGTTCAACTGAGATAATACAAAAAGCGGCAGTTCAGGAGCGGATGACCAGCGTTCCGGGCAATGTCATTAAGTTAAGGCGCAGAGCCAAATATCAAGAAAAAGAGCAGGTTATCAAAAAGATAACCCGCTCTTTTTTTTGCATAAAAATGAAAAAAAGACTTGACAAGCAGATAAAAATGTGTGGCGTAGCCCCTTGAAAAAACGAGGAGGTTTCGCCAATGAATGAGTACGCGAATTCGCTAAAAGAAACGCTGACATCCCTCATACGAGAAATGTCATCTGCAACAGCACCCTATGTCAAAAATCCTGAAAAAGATTTTACCCGAAAGAAAAAGCTGCCTTTTGAAACGGTTATGCAACTCCTGATCTCAATGGGTGGCAACAGCCTATATAAGGAACTCTTGGAATCGCAGGGCTATGACGTAAACACGGCAACGACGTCTGCTTTTGTTCAGCAAAGGAATAAAATCCTGCCGTCTGCTGTGGAATTCTTGTTTCACGCATTTACAGAGTCGTATACGGATATCAAGGACTACCGAGGGTATCGATTACTTGCCGTTGACGTTTCGGATTTAAATATCGCAACAGACCCTGCGGACAAGGACACCTATTTTCAAAGTCAACCGAACACAAAAGGCTTTAACCTTCTGCATTTGAACGC
>NZ_JAKGAP010000155.1 GCF_021532375.1 Paenibacillus alkaliterrae | reverse complement strand
CTCCCACTATAAAGTAATGTTTTCTCCTGATTTCTCGCTCATTCTCAATATTTCAACTTTGACTGATTAAGAGGTTCAGGTGGAGAATGTAGTCTGCACACCGATTTCCTGTAAGAGCGTAGGCGGGAACAGAGCTTAGGATCGTTTGGTTCCAAAACTGTGGATAATGAGTATGATCGCACAGTGGATCTCCACACTCACCCTTGGGGTTTACCCTCCCATGTCACGCTGGGTCTATGCCCTTACATTCCTTCGTTCTACCTCTCAAGGGGTGGATGCCGATTCTTGCTCCTTTACGGGGTCGTAGCCCTTATGGAATGTAGTTCTTCGGCTTCTCCGGTGCTTCTGTTGTCAAAATTGTACACATGTGAATAACGCGAGATACAGGTAATAGATTGCTTCTTCGCTTTAAGCGGCCATTTGCTTGATCTGGGCTTGCTGAACTGGTCCGATGACGTCGATTGCGTTGTACTCTCGTTGCTTGGTCCCTAGCGTATGCAAGACGCGGATCAGTTTTCCACACAAGGCAATGATGGATTGTTTCTTCTTCAATGGATTCTGACTTCGTGTCGTGTAATGCTGATGCAGCGCCTTAAAGGCTTCATTCTTCGCTACCATCGGCAGTACCGCACGGAACAGTAACGCTCGTAGGCGAGACCGTCCTCGCTTGGTAATCCCTGTCTTGCCCTTGCGCTTACCCGAGCTGTTCTCTTTGAGGTTCAGGCCGGCCAGACGGATGATTTGTTGACCGTGATCGTAGTTGTTGATATCCCCGACTTCGGCCAGAAATCCTGCCACGGTGATCGCTCCAACTCCCGGCACGGTTAGCATCTGAGCCGATCCCGGAATGTTCTCCAAGATCTGCATCACCTGCACCATGATCGCTTCAAGTTGCTCACTGAATAGGTCAAACTGTTGCAGCAGCGTGGTCAGTTCAATTCGAGCTGCTGTTGTACCTTCAGTAAGTCCAATCGATGCTTCGGCCGCGGCACAGAGCTTCTCTGCACGCTTAATCCCTACGCCACGCTTCACTTCAGTCTTCCAATGGGCTAGGACGCCTCTGGTACCGGTAGCGACAATCTCCGCAGGTAGCGGGAACTTCCGCATGGTCATCAGCGATGTCTTGCCGTCCCAATCTTTAAACACGCCTGCGTATTCCGGGAAGAAACGGTCGAACCAATTGCTGATTCGCCCTTTCACTTGCGTCAGGCTGGCCGATACCTTCTCGCGAAGATTCATCAGGATCCGCAGGTCAGCGTATTCCTTTGTCGGCAGCTTAGGTTCCGAATACTTCCCGTTGCGAATCAGGTCGGCAATGACTTTCGCATCTTTGTAGTCACTCTTCGTCGGTGAGTTGTCTTCTAGCTCTTTGGCTTTATTCACATGATGCGGATTCACGACAACGACCTTGATGCCTTGCTCTTCCAGGTAGGCCGCTAACGGGAACCAGTAGTGTCCGGTAGGCTCGATGCCAAAGATGATTTCCGTCTTGGCATGCGCTTGCCCAAGTTCCTTCATCCACGTCGTGAGTTTCATTAGCCCTTCCTGGTCATTATGGAATACACAATCCTTGCCTAACTCAATACCGCGGAAATCTACTGCACGAGCCACGTGAATCTTTTTGGCAATATCTGCGCCGACAACCAATGTGGCTTCATTAATTCGGGTAATGCGTTGATTCTGTTTCTGCTTCATCTTATACTTCATATTGAGCGCCTCTTTCGTATACGGGATTTGTTCTTGTCCGGAACGCTTCCTAGTATAGCAAGTGGCGCTTTTTTGCTCAAAGCTCAAATTACTTCATTACAGGAATGGCTCCTT
>NZ_JAKGAP010000154.1 GCF_021532375.1 Paenibacillus alkaliterrae | reverse complement strand
TGTGTGCGCCACGCATGGCGATTAACTAGGTGGTGAAAGTCCACTGTGGGGGCTTGTAGTTGCCAACCACTAGCCAAGAGCAAGGGTGTCCATCGTGAGGTGGAATCTGAAGGAAGCTGGAGGCAAAATTCCGACCCGAGGAACACGAACATCATCAGGCATATGGCATGGGATGAGTTTGCACAACAAAACGAAGTCCAATTAACTACACAGACGTGCCGGTGTAAATGATGCGGGTACATGGAAGGAAAGTGAATCGTCTTACCGTGGGAGGTCTCATGGACGTGAGGAGATGAACTTCAAGTCACGGTTGAAACAAGATTTATCATGAGAAGTCAGCAGACGCCATAGTACCTTGTGTTGTCGACAGTATAAGGGAAGGGCTGAACCTTAGGAGGTGTCCAGTCAATGAAAGCTACTGAGCCAGAAGCAAAATACAGCCAACTTCCAGAGATGGAAGGCTCCACGCCGAAGAATAGTGCGGAACACGAAGAATACGCGGGAGCGTACAATTCTGGGAAGATAGCCGAAACCGACAACACCAACGCAAGCGAGTCGGAGAAGGAACTGCTTGAGCAAATTGTGAGCCGAGACAACCTGAACCAAGCGTTCAAGCGTGTGAAGGCAAACAAAGGCTCTCATGGGATTGATGGGATGGGAGTAGATGCACTTCTACAATATCTCAAAGAAAACGGGGAAGCCATCAAGCAATCCATTCTGGACGGAACCTACCGTCCAAATCCCGTTCGAAGGGTAGAAATACCGAAGGAGAACGGAAAGAAGAGAAACTTGGGAATACCCACTGTTGTAGACCGAGTCATCCAGCAGGCGATCGCCCAGGTGCTCACTCCGATTTACGAAAAGCGGTTTTCCGAGAACAGTTTTGGGTTCCGACCGAAGCGAAGCGCACACCATGCGATTCGAAGAAGTCAAGAGAACATAAACGATGGCTACAAGTATGTAGTGGATATGGACTTGGAGAAATACTTCGATACAGTCAACCAAAGTAAACTAATCGAAGTGCTGTCCAGAACCATAAAGGATGGACGAGTCATATCATTAATCCACAAATACTTGAAGGCAGGAGTCGTAGTCAAACACAAATTCGAGGAAACGGAAATCGGCGTGCCGCAGGGCGGAAACCTTAGTCCAATACTTAGCAACATCATGCTAAACGAATTGGATAAGGAACTGGAAAGCAGAGGACACCGATTCGTCCGATATGCGGACGATCTCCTGATCTTTTGCAAGAGCAGAAAAAGCGCCGAGCGCACTTTAACGAACATACTCCCTTTCATCGAAAGGAAGCTGTTTCTTAAAGTAAATCAGGAGAAAACAGTCGTGGACGAGGCGACGAGGATCAAATTTCTTGGCTTCTCATTCTATCAGCGTAAGGGAGAAACAAGGGTCAGAATCCATCCCAAATCCGTTACCAAGATGAAAGCTAAAATCAAGGAGCTTACGTCGAGAAGCAACGGAATGGGAAATGATAACCGAGCAATGAAACTTAGGCGGTATATCATGGGGTGGATCAACTACTTTAAGATAGCTGACATGAAGACACTGCTCCAATCCACGGACGAATGGATGAGAAGACGGATTCGCATGATCTACTGGAAGCAATGGAAGCGAGTAAGGACGAAGTTCGAAAGACTAAAATCACTCGGTATCCAAGAACAGAAGGCGTGGGAATACGCGAACACAAGAAAGAGCTACTGGAGAACCTCCAATAGCCCCATCCTCTCCAAATCCCTCGGAAATAACAAGATTAAAGCACTTGGATTCCTATTCTTCTCTGATTATTACCGACAAGTCACTGCGTAAACTAGGGAACCGCCGTATACCGAACGGTACGTACGGTGGTGTGGGAGGTCGGCTACTCAAATAATGAGTAGCCTCCTACCCGATT
>NZ_JAKGAP010000153.1 GCF_021532375.1 Paenibacillus alkaliterrae | reverse complement strand
GAATGGGTTTGCTCTCGGCTAGTCGAGCGGTATAGCGCTGCTCCGGCGTGGCGTCCTTCCACTTGCGCTCCACCGCAAAGAGGGCGTTGCAGAAGGCCAACCCCTCAGCAGCAGCTGTTTGCGAGCGCTGGGCTGCAGGCACCGCTTGAAGAGCCTCATGATAATACCTTCGCGTGTGACTCCAGCAGCCGAGTTGCGTGATGTTCTTCACCTTGTTGTAGCCGCTGAAGCCATCGGTGTGCAGGTATCCCTCGAATCCAGCAAGAAATGCCTCGGGATGCTCACCGCCTCGTCCGGGCTTATAATCATACAGGATGATGTCGGGACCGATCCGGCCCGTGCGATAGAGCCACAGGTATGATTTCGTTTGTGCAGCCCGTCCCGGTTCCTTGAGTACCTGCAGGGTGGTTTCATCGGCATGCGCGATGTCTCGTTTCAAGAGCTCCGCATGCATGTAGTCATACAGAGGAGTGAGCCACCGCTCGCTGCCTGTAATTAGCCAGTTCGCCATCGTCTGTCGTGATAACTCTACGCCTAAACGCAAGAATTGTTGTTCCTGTCGGTAGAGCGGCAAGCTGTCCACGTATTTCTGGCTCATGATATACGCCAGGATAGACGGTGACACCAAACTGCTCGGCACGACAGGCGCCGGCATCGGGGCTGTGATGATCGGGGTGCGGATCGCTTCCTGTTCACAGCGGCGGCAGGCATACACGTGGCGCACATGCTCCACCACTTTCACCTCCGCCGGAATGATCTTCAATTCACGTCGTACTTCCGTGCTCATCCCATGCAGCTTGCCTGCACAGCAAGGACAAATCTGCTCCTCTTCGCTCAGCCGGTATTCGATCGTCTCTACGGGCAACGCATCGAGCTTCGCTTCGCGAGCGCCGACCTTCTTCTTGCGCTTGTAGGTGATGGTCTCGACCGTCGGTTCCGGCAGGGTCGGATTGGCTTCGGCTTCCGCCTCGTTAAAGAGATCCAAGGCAAGTTGATCCGGATGCGTCCGTTCGCTGGAAGCGCCAAAGCGTTTCTGCTGTGCCAAGCGAAACTGCTCTTTATACCACTTGAGCTCGGCTGACAGCTCCGCATTTTGTTGCTCCAGCTTCGCTGTTTTCTGATGCAGTTCTTCAATTGAAGGGTTGGTTTCCGTTCGATTTTCCATAACGTATGTCTTCGTCATGTCCTTGGCTGTTCCCTGCTCGATGATATGGCGAAATGGCGAACATATGGCTGCTAAACGACCGCTTCCACTGCCACTTTGGCATGAGCTTGCCGCTGGTGAAGCGAAAGTCCGTCGAGCAGCCAACGAAGCTCGCGGGAAGAGACCGTTACAACCTGTTCACTGCCGGTCGGCCACTGAAACGTTCCTCGTTCCAGCCTTCGGTAAAAGAGCCAGAAGCCGTTGACATCCCAATAGAGGATTTTGAGCTTGTTGCGCTCGCGATTGCAGAACACGAACAGACTCGGAGAGAATGGATCCAGACCAAAACCTTCTTGCACGAGTGCTGCAAGGCCGTCGATCGATTTACGCAAATCCGTAAACCCTGTTGCCAGGTAGACACGCTGAGAACTCGAAAGCGTCAGCATGTCTCGCTTAACGCCTCGACAGCTTCACGAAGCAGCTGTGGGTCAAAGCCTTTTTGAAGCGTGATGCTGGCGTGCCCAACATGAACGACAAGCGAAGTGGAAATGCGGGGAGGAACGGATTCAGCTACGGAGACGGGGATAAAGCGGGCAGCCTCGGGCGAAGCATCTCTTGATGCGACGTTTTTAAGTTTTCGCGTCCAATATTTTAATTGTTCCAAGGTGACATGATTGGCTGTACACCAAGCGGCCATCGTAAGACCGCTTGCTTTATAGTCGGCGATGCGTGTCATCCACTCGCGCTGGCGTTGATCTTTTTTCGTCATGAGGCAACCTCCTGTGTTTCTTAGGATGCCTTCATTTTCTCATGATACGTTTATGTATAATAGGTGTGCGGGATTTGACGCTTACATT
>NZ_JAKGAP010000152.1 GCF_021532375.1 Paenibacillus alkaliterrae | reverse complement strand
TTCGTCATGAGGCAACCTCCTGTGTTTCTTAGGATGCCTTCATTTTCTCATGATACGTTTATGTATAATAGGTGTGCGGGATTTGACGCTTACATTACAACAAGGTGATGAGTGGAATATCAATGCAGTAAGACACTCAGTTCAATGGAGGAAAGTGCTTGAACTAGCTGATGAAATTAATAGCATGCTAGGTTTCAAAAATTAAGGTGTTACGCTAACGGATACGATAGTGGAGGAGTTTGCTATGTGGCAGCTCCTCTTATCTATTGAAGTAACGGGAGGATAACGCAACAATATTAGTTACAAGTTCGTCTATGAACTTGTAGCAGTTATCGAAATGGAGGTCACTTATGAAAAAATGTGGATTATTGGCATTAGTGTTGTTATTTCTTTTACTGCCTTTTAGTAATACAACTGAAGCAAAATTAAGCATTATTCCACCTCAAGATATGATTGAGCAATCAAGTCTTATTGTAATTGGTCATGTAACGAAAAAAGAATATTCCGAAGAAGAAAGGCAAGTCGTTATTTCGGTTGAAACAGTTATAAAAGGAAAAATTAAGCAAAAATATATTTATTTAAAGCGTGGTAAACCACCAATGTACGGATGGCTTGGATTCGACTTTCCCGAACAAGGAACAAGAATTATGGTACTATTACAGCAAAATGACCAGTTAACTCTTACTGGAGATGCCAATGCAGTTGCTGTTTTGGATGATAATAATGTTAGGTTATATAAAGGCTTTACCATGGGACAGTTTACACCTGAGAAATATGAGTCTACCTATAAAGCTTACTTAGATGTACAATCTTCACAAATTACAAGTGATAAAATGAATGATAAGAACGTAACCAGCATGCCAGTAATGATAAGTTATAACGGGGAAACAATGCCTGCTGTTGAAGCAAAACAGGAAACATTCACAACTTTAAAAAACACATCCATTATTCTTGGGTGCATTGTTGCTACTATATTCTTTATCTACCGTATCTTAAAGCGTAAAAGACAAAATTAACTTGCCTTTAACGTGCTTGGCCAATAACCAAACAATAGTTCAAATAACCTCCATTTCAGTGGGCGGTTTTCTTTTGGTCGAAAATCTACATTAAGAATTAACATAGCCTAATTTAAAAGAACAACAAACCTTTATTACACTCCCATGGAAGAACAGCGCGGCACCACAGAGAATGAAAGTCAATCCGTTCTTTCATAGTAGTTGAGTGAAGGGACTACCACGCGGCAGCCCCTTCGACATTTAAACACCACAGATTATGGAAGTAATTACTTACACCAGATATCGTACGTCAAGCTCGTTTGAAGCGTTGAGTGAAAGGGTAACAACCGTATTAAAAGAAAGTGTTAAGTCATGGAAGAATTCTGAAAAACGAATTAGCAAAGTGGGCATTATTACGGGAGCCGGAAACTCAACTAACAATATCCTCGACGCGTTAAAATTGATGCGATGCATACATAACAGGTGAAAAAACATTGTATTCGGTACAATATGCTCAATATGTCGGAATGAATATGATAGTTTGTATCTGTTAACTTAAAAGTACGCCAGCGTAATCATTTAAAACTCCCCCACTAAAACCGATATAACCACAGAGTCCTATAGACGATGTGGAGGC
>NZ_JAKGAP010000151.1 GCF_021532375.1 Paenibacillus alkaliterrae | reverse complement strand
TGCGAATCGGTGAAATCACCGAAAAACAGCGCGAGCTGTTTCAAAAGCTGGGAGTCACCCCGCCGTCCTCGTTATGAGTTGGCGGGAATGCAGGTTCGATGGCCTTAGTTCCTGCGAGAAAGCCGACGGCGCCAAACAAATGCCCGAAAATATAGTCGGACTTGGAGGAATTCTCAGATTCCTGATGGAGCTTCTTGACGCCGGGCATCCAGCGGGCTTCCTTGGTTTGCTTCATCCCATCGCCTACGAGAACCACCATCCCTTGGATGGTAGAAAGAGGAATTGTGTACCTTTAAAGGAAAAAGGTACAGCCCACTCATTTTTTTGAGTGGCTGTACCCTTTGTAACTCAAAGAGACTTTTTCAGTGACCCACCAAGAAGCAGGAATTCTTTTTTCTTAGCCATAATAGGTGAATGAGGATGAATAGGTTACAACGCCGTACTTGTCATAGCTCTTGAAATAGGGGGTAATCTCCACCCTGTACGAGCCTTTACCATAGCTGGATAAACTCAATGATGATTGCGGCTTAAGCGGCGGAGACTTCCATGAGGCGCTCGCCACGAGACCGGTATTCATAGTCACTTCACTTGTCGAGATGGTGCTCCATGCTCCGGAGACATTCTTCTGATATCTGACTCGGTAATGTAGCTCCCCGTAGGCATAGTCGTCCCAGGTTACGGTAACGATGCCCGAGGCATTTAACACCGGAAGGACATTGTTCGCATAGCCGCTACCCATGAAGTTATCCATGCGGGATTTGTCCAAGGAAGTGGGACCTGTGTTGGTATCGCAGCCACCGCCGTTCATGATTGTATTCTCGGAGTTGCATAAATCTCCGGTGGAGCCGTCGTCCCGGTATCTTTCATGGAGACCCAGGTAATGGCCGATCTCATGTGCTGCCGTTCTTGTCTTGTTTGAAGAGCTGCTCGTAATAGTGATGTTGGAGCTTAGCGTGAAGTTGGCCTTTCTGGTTGTGTCATTATATACCGATGCTATAGAGTGGCAACCTCCCGAGCCCACCGCGCATACGGAATCGGAGTAATCAAATACAAGATCGCTCCCGGTACCGGTTATCCTTACTTGGGGGATTTGCGCATTCCAATTGTTGACCGCCGTCGTTACGTTGGAGCTGATCGTCGTCGAGTTGGACTTATAGGTGGTTACCGCGCCGTTGATCATCCACCAGCTTGCTCGGGACTCGTCCCCCGTCATGCCGGACAGCTGCTTGTTGCTGTCCATAACCAGCCAAACATGATGATTCGCGGATGCTGCAGGTGCCAGCACAAGGATATATACCGCAATGATGGAGAAAAGGTAGAGGATCCTCCTATTCATCCTTAGCCACCCCCTTCAAGTATCCTTTGACATCTCCCTTGAGAAATTCAAAAGGCTTCTTGTCGGCTTCATCAAGGACCAAATTCACGACGACTCCGGTATGCTCCGCGATCATAATTGTGGAGTTCCCCCGCTGAATAGCGTAAAAGGGCAAATTGGTCGCCGTTTCCTCACTTAGCTCCAGGCGCTCATCGTCTACGACGTATGCTTTAACAAAAGCATCACCCGGGAGCTTGACACTTCTCCCTGCTATTGTAATCGCCGAGCCCTTCGTCTTCTCTCCTGCAAAATGCTTGACATGTCCCTTCTTCTCCGCCCAATCCTTGAATTGATCCTTCCACTTCACTTGCTCCTCTACTGTACTGGCTGGAGGTAATGTATTCGGAAAGGCTTCCTCCTGCTCAGATGCTGCGACGATGGAATTGATGGAAATAACAAATAACAATGCAACCAACGGGGTAAAAACCAATAAATATCTTCTCATATAATACCTCCTTTGAAATATATTGCATCTTTAGTCTATTATTTCTTATACCATATTTCAATAGTTTTATTATAATATTCCATATTTAAGGCTATTCGCAGTTTAGCATGGGTTGTGTAAATCTATAAAACTTGGACAAGGGAATCGTATTCAGTTCAAATCGCTAGATTGTTCTCCACCTG
>NZ_JAKGAP010000150.1 GCF_021532375.1 Paenibacillus alkaliterrae | reverse complement strand
CATTGGCTCAACAGCTTCGGTTTAGCCACTGCGCTAGCCGGAGGAGCGAAAGTCATTTCCCCTACCAAACCCGGTTCCTCCGGAACAACAACTGTTAAGGGTTCGGGTAATGTAGGTATACCTGAAATTACTCCCAAATATGCTACAGCAATTGACAACAAAGTAACTCTGAAAGAACAAGTAGAACTACCATCATGGCTTAAAGAAACATATACGGATGGCCATTATAGAACAGTGGTTACAAATGAAAGTATCTCTGTATACCGTACATTCGGTGGAAATGCAGGAGAAAATGGGGCTTTTGCTACTACCGTCCCTGCCGCAAACAGAATTACTAGTAAAATTAACTCTGCTCTTTTACCGGAATGGAAGAACAGTAGACAGTATGAAGCAGTTATTGAAATTCCCATAGGTACAGAATTAAATATTGGTAAAGTTGAGCTACAAAAGACCCAGACAGGAACGATTCTCCAAGGAGGCGGAGACCAAATTTTACTACCACAAAATTGGCCCAAAGAATGGATTAAAGAAATCAGGGAAGTTCCAAGCAGATAAGGAGGGGTGGTGTAATATGTTAAATAATACAGAGCAAGATAGGTTGCATATGCAATTTAAAAAAGTATTAATCCTATTAGAACAACATTATAGTACTCAACCTACACCCATGCTAGAAATGATTATATCACGCTATCAAAATGCTAATGATATTTTGGAGAAAAATAATCTTGAAGATTTGACAAAAGATATGTTTAAAATTGGTGGTTCAGTAAGGGCATACTTGGAATCGTATAGCGATTATATGAATCCGATGCTCGGTGAAATGGAGAAGGCTGAGAATATGCTTAAAGAATTTTTTCATTAAAAACTGGGAGCTACCCAGTGCCGAATGAACCCATCATTCTACCAATAACACATATAAACCATGTAATACCTGTACAAGAATTTTTTCATTTCATCTGTACGCATAAAATATGCTTGAAAAGTATAATCTAAATAACGGTTTAACGATACAAATGACGGGTCGATTATGGTCAGATACTACCATGATTGACCTGTTTTTTTGTTATCTTCGTTTACTTACGGTCAACAAAGAAGAGGATTTTGTCAGCAACTTAACTGACCGTTGTACGATGATTATCGTGTAATCTAATGACGACCAGTCAACATATACAGGTAAGGATACGTTTTAGGCTAGCCGCCTTGCCCAGGCAAGAACTGAACAAGATGAAACAAGCGGTGGCTTCTAAATAGTGCCAGTTCGACTCCAAAACCATCCTCATCGGCTCAGCAGGCTGCTCAAATGGTCGGTAGAACCTTCGATTTGGACAGCTCCGGAGCTGCTGCATGGGCGAAGTCGGGCCTGAAGGAGCTTGAGCGCACGGAGCAGCGGGAACAATTGCTCGACAAGGCCCAGCGAGGAAGCAAGACTGCCGGCCAAGAACTGAACAGCATGTTCCGGACCGAAGACCAGACTAGCTTGAAAAAGCTTGCCCAAAGCAACGATCCGCTAGGCCGGATGGCCCGAACGGAAATGAGCCGAAGAGAGCAGGAAGCGCGAGCGCTGGCTGCCCTGCAAGCGCAGCGTGCCAATGCCAGCAATAAAATGATCGACATGGGCGATCAGGGCGAATCCGTCAAAGCCGTGCAGGAAAAGCTGCGAACGTTAGGTTATAATATAGCTGCAGATGGTCAATTCGGTGCGCAGACGCAAGCCGCTGTTAGACAATTTCAACGTGATTACGGGATCAAAGCCGACGGCGTAGTAGGCAACCAGACGTTCAGCGTCTTGGGAGCGGCTGATTCCACGCGCCATGCGAGCGACACCATCAAGGCCGCCGCCATTCAAAGCGCCAAGCAGTCCCGACCAGGCGACATCTCCGGGCATACGCTTATTCTCTCGGAAGCCTCGATGAACAACGTCTTGCGGGAAGTCGAGCGACTGGCCCGACAAGCCGGACCGAACGCGTATGTCAGAACGAACATTGTGGACAACAAACCCGTGATCGTGGGCATCGGTTATCGGCAACAGCCGAGTGCAAATCCCCGCATCCAGGTCATGAATTCTGGATCAGGAAGCCCGGCTTCCAACCCAGTCCAGAGCGCAACACCGTCGATGAATCCTGTGCAAATAAGCTTGCAAAGCTT
>NZ_JAKGAP010000149.1 GCF_021532375.1 Paenibacillus alkaliterrae | reverse complement strand
CTGTTCAAGGCTTTGTCAATGAGATCAATAAGACCCCAGAAGTTACGGTTGATCGGTTATGCGTTCAGATGTAAATCATTTTTGCCGAATATATAGTTTACGTTTAATTAAAGATTGTACCTGCCGACTGAATGTAGTGATATCTACGCCTAATGTTTCAGCGATCTTTTGCATAGAAGGCGATTGCCCGCGGTCAATTTCATATAGAATATGACTGTGAACGAGCGATATATCCTGGTTTCCAATCTGACAACAGTTTTTATTCAACAAACCAAACTGTCTTGCCAATACCTGAAGCAATTCACGTGGATTTTTCATCCCGATCCCCCCTATATCATTTATATCAATAATATTTGCAACTTGCAAGTTATAATTCTCTTTTTCTTTTACATAAGTTAATACTCATATAATAATTTACTTATATAATCAGCTGTGTATAATAATCAATGGAAGAAGTGATCCTAGATGCAGCCAAACTTTTGAAAGGAGTGATTGCATGAGCCAACCGATAGAAGCCCTTGCTGAGACATTGAAGCTTTTGTCCGACAAGACTCGCCTAACCATTCTTGCCCTTCTAAAGGTACAAGATATGTGCGTATGCGATATCGTAACCGTTCTCGAAATGACACAGCCTAATGTGAGTCAGCATTTGAGAAAATTAAAAATTTGCGGTTTGGTAAATGAAACAAGGCGGGCCCAATGGATTTATTATTCTTTAAATCTAGAGGATAAGCATTATCTGCACGGAATTCTCGAACAACTTCCTTCGATGAAAGAACAGTTAAACAAATTAAGTCCCGAATGCTGTAATTAAAGCTCATCCTTACGAAGTAGGTTTGCTACCACAAACCTTTTAGGAGGAATTATGTTAGTCATCACATCCATTATTTTTCTAATCACCTTAATTTTCGTTATTTGGCAGCCTAAAGGCTTGAATATTGGCTATTCGGCTGCTGGCGGCGCAATTCTGGCTCTTCTTTTTGGCGTTGTTGATATCAATGACGTTTGGGATGTAACGTAAGCGTCAAATCCCGCACACCTATTATACATAAACGTATCATGAGAAAATGAAGGCATCCTAAGAAATACAGGAGGTTGTCTCATGACGAAAAAAGATCAACGCCAGCGCGAGTGGATGATACGCATCGCCGACTATAAAGCAAGCGGTCTTACGATGGCCGCTTGGTGTACAGCCAATCATGTCACCTTGGAACAATTAAAATATTGGACGCGGAAACTTAAAAAAGTCGCATCAAGAGATGCTTCGCCCGAGACTGTCCGCTTTATCCCCGTCTCCGTAGCTGAATCCGTTCTTCCCCGCATTTCCACTTCGCTTGTCGTTCATGTTGGGCACGCCAGCATCACGCTTCAAAAAGGCTTTGACCCACAGCTGCTTCGTGAAGCTGTCGAGGCGTTAAGCGAGACATGCTGACGCTTTCGAGTTCTCAGCGTGTCTACCTGGCAACAGGGTTTACGGATTTGCGTAAATCGATCGACGGCCTTGCAGCACTCGTGCAAACTCGCGAAGCGAAGCTCGATGCGTTGCCCGTAGAGACGATCGAATACCGGCTGAGCGAAGAGGAGCAGATTTGTCCTTGCTGTGCAGGCAAGCTGCATGGGATGAGCACGGAAGTACGACGTGAATTGAAGATCATTCCGGCGGAGGTGAAAGTGGTGGAGCATGTGCGCCACGTGTATGCCTGCCGCCGTTGTGAACAGGAAGCGATCCACACCCCGATCATCACAGCCCCGATGCCGGCGCCTGTCGTGCCGAGCAGTTTGGTGTCACCGTCTATCCTGGCGTATATCATGAGCCAGAAATACGTGGACAGCTTGCCGCTCTACCGACAGGAACAACAATTCTTGCGTTTAGGCGTAGAGTTATCACGACAGACGATGGCGAACTGGCTAATTACAGGCAGCGAGCGGTGGCTCACTCCTCTGTATGACTACATGCATGCGGAGCTCTTGAAACGAGACATCGCGCATGCCGATGAAACCACCCTGCAGGTACTCAAGGAACCGGGACGGGCTGCACAAACGAAATCATACCTGTGGCTCTATCGCACGGGCCGGATCGGTCACGACATCATCCTGTATGATTATAAGCCCGGACGAGGCGGTGAGCATCCCGAGGCATTTCTTGCTGGATTCGAGGGATACCTACACACCGATGGCTTCAGCGGCTACAACAAGGTGAAGAACATCACGCTGGCTCGGCTGCTGGAGTCACAGGCGAAGGTATTATCATGAGGCTCTTCAAGCGGTGCCTGCAGCTGGGCGCTCGCAAACAGCTGCTGCTGAGGGGCTCTCCTTCTGCAACGCCCTCTTTGCGGTGGAGCGCAAGTGGAAGGACGCCACGCCGGAGCAGCGCTATACCGCTCGACTAGCCGAGAGCAAACCCATTC
>NZ_JAKGAP010000015.1 GCF_021532375.1 Paenibacillus alkaliterrae | reverse complement strand
GAATAGCGGATGGTGCGACGTATTAAGGCTAGTTTCTAGACCTAAGTTGGCTGAATGGGTTAGTTTGGTCGGATTAGATCTATTTTCTAGACTAATTAGGGTGAGTGGTGGACTAGGTAGAATATGGTGCAATATCCTTGTACCTAGAGAGCAGATTAGTAAGGAGAATAGCAAAATGAACTTGGATCAACTATGCGAAGGCGTCCGGTTGGATGAGAGTGCCAGGCAGACTATCAATCAGATTCAAATCGACGATAATAGCTATAGCAGCCTTAAGAGGCGTTTGATAAGCGACCGGCAAGCTTTCTTCGAGACCGTCAAGCAATCGCTGTCCTACCGCCAGATGTTTTTGGCCTTGTTCGCCAGATTTGCGGTGGATGCCTATGAAGAGTATGCAGCCAAAGGCATTTCGGACGACATTTATTACGATACGTTCTCCGACCTGCGGCTTTGGAGCGCCAAATGTTATCAGGATTACGGCGTCTATGGCATCGTAGAATACCAATGGCTGCAGGAGCATGTCCGGCTTCGGTTATTCCGCTTGGGCAGGCTGCAATTCCAGCCTATTGCGCTGGATCATGAAGCTGTGGTCGAGGGAAGAAAATTCGGCAAAGGTGAGCTTGTTCTCAACGTTCATATTCCGGAAGGCGGGCCTCTGGATGAGCATAGCGTCGGGCAATCCTTCGAACAGGCCAAAACATTCTTCAGGGGCATTCCTTCGATCTTCGTGTGCCAGTCCTGGCTGCTCTTTCCGCAACTCAGCGAAGTATTGCCGCCGGCTTCGAACATCCTAAAGTTCCATAACCAGTTCGTCATTTATGAAGTAGATCGCGGCGCGAAGCAAGCGGAAGAACGGATTTTCAATAAAGTAAGCGCTGACCCGTCGCTCTATGAAGAGAGGACCTCTTTGCAGCAAAGCGCGAAGGCCTAGTGGTTTCTTGTAAGCGCGTTATGTTATGGCACTGTATTCTTGTGCATTATGATATAATGATAATCAAATCTTCAAAAGTAAAATGGAATATGCTCAGGAGCATACGGGAGCACCTAATTGTGAATTTGGCCAATCTGGAGCGGGCGCTTCATGGGAATCCGTTTTTCGAAAACAGGCGATCCCCAAATTGAAAGTCACTATTCCACCCGCTATATGAAGCTCTCAGAAAAGGTGGTTGAATAATGGTTATCTCAGAAGATGACAATAAGAAAATGGATAAAGATCTCAATGACGCCAAAGTGTTAGTTGAACATCTTAGACTTACAGACCGAAATCAAGTGCTGGATATCGTGGAGAAGTACATCCCGCCCAAGTATCTGAGCATTAAAACGGTAGCTTTTGCGGAGGCGTTATTTGTATGACCATACATGAAATATTCAAAGAGGAATTTTCTGCAGGGCGCGATTTTAGCTTTGCATGGCGCATTTTTTTGGATCGATTTTATGCCTCAACCAGGGAGTTCAGAGTAGAACTGATCAAGTTCGCTCCTGAATGCTTGGATGATCGTCGTCATTTATCTTATTGTGCCGCAGGCATTCATAAATTGTGTAGAGAGAACGGGTTGGAGCTGCCGGAATGGATTACAGACAAATCTCTTATATTGGACGAACCCTATTTTCCAGGGGCAACTACGGATTTACTCCAATTAGTTTGTCTTGTGGAAAGCCCCCCGGAGTTTAAGATGCGCAATATTTTCACTACTGAAAACGTCCTGACTAGAACGTAGACAAAGACCGAATAAGAGCGCCGCGAGAGGCGCTCTTTCTTCATGTTCAACGGAGTTGTTGAAAAATACTCATTTCCATAAACTGTTCGTTGAATTTATCGCATTTGATCTATCTGTCGTACATTAAGAAGGTGATGCAGGAGAAAAAGCTTCACCACTACGTTTTACAAAAACTTAACAAAAACAAAGCTGGCGAAACCGCGGTGCCGCATGTACGATAAACGTTGTATGATTAAGCAAAAAACGTAAGCTGTTTACGCTTGAATAAACGTTAGGGAGTGACACGAATGAACAGCTTTCGTACGAGGCTGACGCTCATTATGATCGCGATGATCGCTTTGTCCGTTGGAGCGGCAGGCTTATTCATGGCAAAAACGTTTAAGGAAAACCATATTAATGCGCTTGAGGATAATATGGTTCGTGAAATGCATATTATTTCGGCGAAGATGGAATGGAGGGCGGGCGGGCTTTCCTCGCTTTACGCTCATTATACGAATGAAGCGAAGGAGCTCAAGGGTTATACGGGCGCGCGCGTAACGTTTATTCGCAATGATGGCGTCGTGCTTGGAGACTCGGATTGGGATCCGAAGGAGATGGACAACCAACTGGACCGTACCGAGGTGAAGGAGGCGCTGCGAACCGGGATCGGAAGAACGGTCATGACCAGCGATACGTCTAACGAAAATAGAATGTACGTGGCGGTGCCGGTTGATATTATACCCGATCAACCGCCTTATATTATACGGCTGTCCATGAGCCTGATTGAAGTGGATCAAAGCATTCGCAATTTATCAATGGTGCTTGTGGTTGGATTGTTAATCCTGTTCTTAATTGCCGCTTTGATCAGCTACCGGATTGCGCTTAGCTTGACTCGTCCGCTGGAGCAAATTACGAAAGTAGCCAAGCGGATCAAAAATATGGATTACCGCGCGCGAGTAAAAGTGACAAAACAGGATGAGATTGGCGAGCTGGGAAATGCTATTAATGCAATGGCTGACAGCCTTCAGGTTCAAATGACACGCATACAGCAAAATGAAAATCAGCTTGAAAGCGTACTGGACAACATGATTAACGGTATCGTCATGATTGACCGGGGCGGTAAAATCGTCCTGATGAACAGACGCGCCGAGGAAGTTCTCGGCTTCTCGGCCCGTGAGCTTGTAGGCCGGCATTTTGCTGAAGCGAAGCAGCAATACGAGCTGTCGCAAATGATCCAGGAGGGCATGAGGAGCAAGAAGCATCTGCGTGAGGAAATAACGTTTTACTTCCCGGAGGAAAGGCTTCTTGAACTCAATTTGGTGCCGATTCAGCCGGAAGGAGACGAGTTTTCCGGCGTACTTCTCGTTCTGCAGGACGTATCGGCGATACGGAGGCTGGAGAGGATGCGCAGCGAATTCGTCGCGAACGTCTCGCATGAGCTGAAGACGCCGATTACGGCGGTTAAGGGGTTTGCGGAGACGCTGCTGGGCGGGGCGGTGAATGATGAAGAGACTGCACGCTCCTTTTTGCAAATTATATTCGATGAGAGCGACCGGTTAAATCGATTGATCGGAGACATATTGGAGCTGTCGAAGATTGAATCCCGCCGCGTGCCACTCGTATTTTCACCCGTTGAGATCGACACCTTCTTCACGAAGTCCATCAAACTAATGGAATCGGAAGCGGCCCGCAAGAGCATCGAGCTTAGCATGAATATCGAGCCTGGTTTGTATGTCGAGGCCGACGAGGATCGGCTGCGGCAAATTATTATGAATTTGCTCTCGAACGGTATTAGTTATACGCCGGAGGGCGGAAGAGTGTCGCTAAAGGTAGAAGGAATGGGCGACGACCATATCCGCATTCACATTAGCGACACGGGCATTGGAATTCCGAAGAAGGATTTGCCGCGGATCTTTGAGCGGTTTTATCGAGTCGATAAAGCGCGCTCGCGCAGCTCAGGCGGTACGGGGCTTGGATTGTCGATCGTGAAGCATCTCGTGGAGCTGCATAAAGGAACGATTTCGGTTACGAGCTCTGTGGGAGTAGGCACTACCTTTGTCATCGAGCTGCCAGTGCTTCAATAAAAAAAGATTTACCTATTCTTCGTGAAAGCATGATAAACTACACTTATAATGCTTAAATACGCGAAGGCAGCGCCGCGGTGCTGCTAATTGCAAGGTTGGAGGTCAACATGTCGCATAAAGTGCTCGTTATAGAAGACGAACCGACATTAGCCAGACTCTTGTCGTACAATTTGACTCAAGAGGGTTACGAAACGACTGTTATCGATCATGGCGGGGAAGGCCTGCAGACGGCTTTGCAGCGCAGCTTTGACTTGGTCATTTTGGATATCATGCTGCCCGGCATGAACGGCTTTGAAATTTTGAATCGGCTTCGTCAGAATGGCGTTAGAACGCCGGTCATTATCCTGACGGCGCGCAATGCAGAGGAAGAGGTCGTGCAGGGACTAAAGCACGGTGCCGATGATTATATTACGAAGCCATTCGGCGTTGCCGAGCTGCTGGCACGCGTATCGGCGGTGCTGCGGCGCACGCAGCTGGATGAAAGCAAACCGGCAGAAGCGTCGGAGAAGGTGATTACTGCAGGCGACCTGTCCATCTATCCGGAAAAGTATGAGGTCATCTTGAATGGAGAGACGATTCCGCTCCGTCCGAAGGAATTTGAGGTGCTCCTCTATTTGGTTCAACGTCCGGGCATGGTAATTACGCGCGATGACCTGATGAATGTCGTATGGGGCTTCGATTACATCGGCGGACAGCGGACGGTTGACGTGCATGTCAGCTCGCTTCGGAAGAAGCTGGAGCTTGGTCAGAAATCGGTGCAGATCGAATCGATTCGCGGCGTAGGCTATAAGCTCGTTATGCCAAAAAAGCTCGTTACCCCGAAAGCATAGGGCGGACGAGCTTTTTTGTATGACATATACTGGAACCATGGTCAAGCTATTGCCGATTCCAGACAAGCATTTTACGTTGAAACTGCTTCGGGGAGCAATCGTTATATTTTTTGAACATTTTATAAAAATGAGCCATGTTTGGCATGCCGATCCGCTCTCCTACCTCCGAAATGCTTAAATCCTTCGTCAACAATATTCGCTCTGCCCACTTCACCTTGCGGTAATTGACATATTCCGTAAACGAGAGGCCTATCGTCTTTTTGAAATATTTGACGAAGTAATAATAGCTCATGTTGGCGATCTTGCAAACTTCTTCGACTTGAATCCGATCCATCAAATGATTCTCTACATAATCGATTACGGGCTTCAGCCGCATGCGGTCGAAATTATCCTGCTCGATCAGCACCTTTCGGCTGTCATTGCGAAGCAGAAGCAGCAAAATTTGTTTGATAAGGACGCTAACCGCCAGCTCATAGCCGGTTTCTTTGCGCGTGGCCTCCGTCAGGATTTGCCGAATGTAGGAGGCTGCCTGCTTTTTAACGGCGTTACTCTCCGCGAAAATATAGTTCGCTTTGCTTAGCGGCTTTTGAGTTTCGGAGAAGTAACGCATATAAGGAATCGTGCTCTGATCGAAAAATGGCTCTAAATCAAACTGAAGCACAATATAATCAAGCGATCTTGCGCTGCGGTCACGATGCAATTCGGATGCCCCGATCAAGACGACATCTCCGGGGCACAGATGAAAGCTCTCCTCGTCCACGTAAACGTCCAGGCTGCCCTCGAGAATAAGGAGCAGCTCGAGCTGCTTATGGTAGTGCCAATTTGTGTAACCGTCATCATCGCGCATCGTTTGAAAAATGCGCAGTGACAGCAGCGGGTTCTCGTATGCGACCTTTTCATTATAGACTTCCAATTACCGCTTCCTCCCAGCAACTTCTTAGGCACTATCTTTATTGTAGTGCCGGTGACCGGCAAAGGCAATATGAGATGCGCGATTGCTCGATTATCGTTACAATTCGGGTAATGGTTTAACGAATCCCGTGAATCTTCTTGAATTGCTCGGGGCTAAGCCCTTCGAGCCGCCTGAAGACGGAGCTGAAATAACTGGGGGAATCGAAGCCGACGCGCTGAGCGATTTCATGCATTTTGATATCGCTCTCGTGGAACATAAGCTCCTTGCTGCGGTTGATCCGTTCCCTGTTCACATACTCCATGGGCCGCATTCTGAGCGCCTTCTTAAACAGCAAGCACAAATATTGCGGCGTAACGTCAATGCAGCGGGCCAAGTCCTTGATCGTAATTAGCCTAGTATAATTCGCTTCAATATACTGAAAGACCGGGTGAAGCTTTACGTAATTTTGCTCGACGGAATGGGAGCTGACCATAATAACCTTCATCAAATCAAGCAGAAACATGTAAACGAGCTTCGAACATTCGAGACCAAGGAAAGCGCGGCCGGATTGCGTCATGGCATAAATGTTTTTCATGTGGGTTACGATCATATCATGATCAGCGGTAGAATAAACACCGGATTGCGTAATGCCCGCCTGCCTGAACAGCGGTTCCGACAGATCGCCCCGAAAGCTAAGCCAATGAATCTCCCAAGGCTCTTGTACAGCAAAATATTGATGCGGCTCGTTAGGAAAAAGGCAGAACCCTTGTCCGGCGCGCACGGTCATTTTCTGATCTCCGACGTGAAGCTCGCCCGCGCCCGTCATGACCTGCAGCCATTGAAAATGCGGATAGCCGCCCGGACGGTCAATCGGCTCCTGATTGCTCCAATGCCCGTTGCTGGTCAGATACAGCGGAAGCGTCATATCCGTCTCGGTCAGGATTGGGAAAACCATCGTATCGATTTCAACCGCCTCCAGTTTCATATTTTATAAGAAATGCGAAAATACTATTATTTTGTTAGACCATTTAACGAGATATAATATGAATATCATTATAGTATATCCAATAATGGCTATAATCAAGACGAACCTGGAGGTATTTCCTATGAGCTTAAAATTCCCGCCGATCAGCAGTAAAATACCGCAAATGCTGCATGGTGCAGACTACAATCCGGACCAATGGCAAAAGTATCCTGAGGTACTCGAAGAAGATATCCGGCTCATGAAGCTCGCGCATTGCAACGTCATGTCGGTCGGCATTTTCGCTTGGATGGCGATTGAGCCGGAGGAAGGCGTGTTTACGTTCGACTGGCTGGATACTCTTCTGGACAAGTTCGCCGCCAACGGCATTTATGCTTTGCTTGCTACGCCAAGCGGAGCGCGTCCGGTATGGATGTCCCAGAAATATGCTGAGGTTCTGCGCGTTGCACCGAACGGCATTCGCAATTTGCATGGCGCCCGTCACAATCATTGCTTCACTTCTCCAGTATATCGCGAGAAAGTGAAGATCATGAACGAGAAGCTTGCCGAACGGTACTCGAATCATCCCGCCGTTATCGGGTGGCATATATCGAACGAATACGGAGGCGAATGCCACTGCTCATATTGCGAGGAAGCATTTCGCGGCTGGCTGAAGAACAAATACGGCACGCTCGAAGCGCTAAACGATGCTTGGTGGACAACGTTCTGGAGCCACACGTATACCGATTGGAGTCAAGTGGAATCTCCTACGCCGCGCGGCGAAAACGCCGTTCACGGTCAAAACGTCGATTGGAGAAGGTTTGTAACGGATCAAACGGTGGACTTCTGCCGCCATGAAATCGAGCCGCTTCGCGCGGCAAACAGCGAGCTTCCGATTACAACGAATTTCATGCTCGATTTCGAGCCGCTAAACTATTGGAAATTTACCGATTTGCTGGACATGATATCATGGGATGCCTATCCGACCTGGCATGATAACGGCGGGGACGATAGCGAGCAGGCGGCTTGGATCGGTTTTAACCACGATGTTTTCCGTTCGCTGGGGGGCGGCAAACCTTTCATGCTGATGGAAAGCACGCCTAGCATGACGAACTGGCAGCCGGTCAGCAAGGTGAAGCGCCCGGGCATGCACATGCTGTCCTCGCTGCAAGCGGTAGCGCACGGCTCCGATACAGTACAATACTTCCAGTGGCGCAAGAGCAGAGGCTCGAGCGAGAAGCTGCACGGCGCGGTCGTCGACCATGTCGGCCATGAGCATACGCGCGTCTTCCGCGATGTTGCCGAGCTGGGCGCAACGCTTGAGAAACTGACTGAGGTTGTCGGCACGACGGTCAAGCCTGAGGTTGCAATCATTTATGATTGGGAAAATAGGTGGGCGGTGAAGGATTCGCAGGGTCCCCGCAACGGGGGGCTGCACTATGAGGAGACGGCGAAGCGTCACTATCGTCCGTTCTGGGATCTTGGCGTTCCCATCGATGTCATCGATTCGGAATGTAATTTTGATTCCTATAAGCTGCTCGTGGCACCCATGCTGTATATGGTTCGGCCGGGCGTGGGCGAGCGAATTGAACGTTTTGTAGAAAATGGCGGCACGTTCGTGGCTACTTATTGGTCGGGTATCGTCGACGAAAACGATCTTTGTTTCCTGAACGGATTCCCGGGACCGCTTCGCAAGACACTGGGTATTTGGTCGGAGGAGATCGATTCGCTGCATGACCATGATTCCAATCGGGTCGTGATGAAGGACGGCAACTCGCTGGGACTTAGCGGCGAATTCACGGCGCGTGAGCTTTGCGACCTGATTCATCTCGAAGGCGCCGAGGCGCTCGCCGTGTACGGCGAGGATTTCTATGCAGGCCGTCCGGCGTTGACGGTCAATCATCTGGGCAAGGGCAAAGCGTATTATATCGCTTCGCGCAATGAGGCAGCTTTTACAAACGGGCTGCTGGCTGGCATCGTACAACAAGCAGGTATCGCCCGCGTTATTGAATCCGAGCTGCCGCATGGCGTAACCGCTCAATTGCGTACGGATGGCAGCAGCGATTACGTGTTTGTATCCAACTTTAGCGCTAACGCTGTGACCGTGCCGTTAGATGAACGAAGCTATTCCGACTTGTTAACCGGAGTTGCCGCTAGCAACCGTGTGGACTTAGCCGCTTACAGCTGCCGAATTTTAAAGCGTTCATCGAAATAAAAAGTTCTTCTATTAGAAAGCTGCATGAAACGTACGGAAGCCTGTACGTATCACGCAGCTTTTTTGTCGTTCAGGAAATGAGGCGACTCACACAAAAAAATGTCGAATTTAACATTGCGATAACAAATCCACATAATATCGTTGATGCTTTGGACCTATAGTGAATAAAAAAGGTAATTCAAGGAGGGTGAGAGTGAATGACACAAGCTATTTTAGAGAAAGATAAGGTATCGGTCAGGCAGCGCCCAACTGCTCGTCTACAGCATTTTATGCGTCAAATACCGACGGTGACAGCCAACCAGACCTGCAGAGAGACGATTTCCGTATTTAAACGCCATCCGGACTGTGAATGCGTGATCGTGACGGGTGCGCAAGAGGCTCCGATCGGATTGATGATGCGGAATCGCTTCTTCTTAAAGCTGGGGCATCGATTTAGCGCTGATTTGTATTACGACAAGCCCATCACAAATCTGATGGATGCCGATCCGTTGATGATTGATTATCATAATGAGCCCCAACAGCTTATTGACAGTGCTTTAAGCCGTCATGACAGCGTGCTGTATGATTGCGTTATCGTAACGCAAAGCGGCCGGCTTGCAGGCGTATTAACGGTATCCGACTTGCTTAAGCTGTCCAGATTGCTTCAGCAGGAGGCGGTAGACGCTCAAATGAGGACGATCCGCTCAGCTGAGCAGCGTGTTAACGAAATCGCGCAAGCCGTTAGCAGCGTGCGTCAATCTACCGTACTAGGAGAAGCGCTTTCCGTTGAAATGGTGGATTTGACGTTAACCGGGAAGAACGAGCTGGACAAGGTGATCAAAGTATTTGGCGCAATCGCGGCTAATTCGCAGCTGCAGGAGAAGCAGATGAACGACCTGCATGCGGAAGCGGGCTCGATCAGCAAAGTATCTCTATTAATTAAGGAGCTCGCTGAGCAAAGCAATTTGCTCGCTCTTAATGCTTCTATAGAGGCAGCGCGCGCGGGCGAGCATGGCCGCGGCTTTGCAGTGGTGGCGGGCGAAGTAATGAAGCTGGCTGCTCAGACGAAGCAATCCGCGAACGATATTACGACTTTGACGCGGACCATTGTTGAAGCCATCGCCCAAACGACATCGCTTGCGCATGCCGGCCGATCGGAAACGCAAGCCAGCGAGGCGCATGTTCAGGAGGCGACCGAAGCTTTTAATCGCCTATTCCGGGCGGCAGCGGACAATCGCGGCAGCGCGGAGAAGATCGGCAAGCTGTCGGAGCAAGCGCATCAGCAGTCGATTCATGTCGCAGAAGAAATAAAAAAATTACAGAATTCTTATTTTTAACATAGAGTTTACAAAAACAGAATACCCGATTTACAAATGGCTAGTAGTATAATAGGCATAGGGGCTAACCCGAATAGACAATTAAAGAGGAGTGGTAGAGTTGTTAAAGAAAAAAAGCTTTAAGGGGATCTTGATGTTGTCGATGTTGGCGGTTCTCCTATTCGCGGCTGCATGCGGCAACAATGCTAATGGCGGCAACACGAACAATGAAACTGGTAACGCAACAAATTCAACAACGAATGCTCCAACTGAAGAAACAGTTAAATTGTCAGGCGAAGTAAAAGTAGACGGGTCCAGCACCGTATTCCCGCTTACAGAAGCAGCTGCTGAAGAATTCAATAAAGAGCACCCAGACGTTCGTGTACCTGTAGGCGTATCCGGCACAGGCGGCGGCTTCAAACAATTCTGTGCAGGCGAGCTCGCTATTGCAGATGCTTCCCGTCCGATCAAAGACGAAGAAGCTGCGGTTTGTAAAGAAGCTGGCATCGAGTACACAGAGCTTTCGGTCGCATTTGACGGTTTGTCCGTTGTCGTAAGCAAAGAAAATGACTTCGTCGATCACCTGACTGTGGAAGAGCTGAACAAAATCTTCATGACAGGCAGCACGGTAAAAACATGGAAAGACGTTCGCGATACATGGCCTGCTGAAAACATCCTTTTCTTCTCGCCAGGTGCTGATTCTGGTACTTACGACTACTTTAACGAAGCGATTCTTGATAAAGCAGGTATCCGCAACGATACAGCTATCACTTTCAGTGAAGATGATAACGCGCTTGTTCAAGGCGTATCAGGCAGCAAGTACGGCATTGGCTACTTCGGCTTTGCTTACTATGAAGAAAACCAGGACAAGCTGAAGGTTGTACCAGTCGATAGCGGAACTGGAGCAATCACACCGACTTATGACACAATCAAAGACGGCTCTTATGCTCCATTGTCCCGTCCGCTATTCATCTATGTAAGCAACAAAGAGCTTGAGCGTCCAGAAGTAAAGGAATTCGTGAAATATTACATTAACAACATTGGACCTTTGGCTGGCGAAGTTGGTTATGTAGCTCTTCCGGACGAGCAATATGCAACAGAAGCAGCAAAAATTCAATAAGCAGTAAATCTTTAACAAGACTTGATTGAAAAATGTGATGTCTCGCGGGACATCACATTTTTCACGACAAATATGTTAATGATTTGTAAAGGCAAGAGGGAGGACGCCGGCATGTCAAGGCAAGGTCTGAAAACGATGGATCAGGCGCAAACCGTAAACAAGGAATTGTATGAGTTCAAAAATAAACGAGTAAGCATCATGAATAAGCTGATGCCAGTCCTATTGTTACTATGCGCATCCGTTTCCATACTAACTACATTTGGGATTGTTGTTACGCTTATTACAGAAACCTACCACTTCTTCAAAGTAATACCGATCTTTGATTTCTTGTTCGGAACCAAATGGTCACCGTTGATACCGCCAAAAAGCTTCGGCGTCCTTCCGCTTCTGTCAGGCACGTTGTTGATTACGGTAATTGCCTGTTTGGTTGCGATTCCGCTGGGATTGGCCAGCGCTATTTATTTGTCGGAATATGCGCCAAAGCGGGTTCGTAAAATTATAAAACCGATACTCGAGGTGCTCGCGGGTGTACCGACAATTGTCTATGGTTACTTCGCTCTCAGCTTAATAACACCAATGATTCAAAGCGTATTTGGCAGCGCGGGCGTTTTCAACGCGCTTAGTGCCGGTATCGTTGTCGGCATTATGATCATTCCAATGGTGAGCTCTCTCAGTGAGGATGCCATGTCTGCTGTACCTCGCAGCTTGCGCGACGGAGCGTATGCGCTTGGCGCAACCAGATTTGAGGTCGCGCTGAAAATCGTTGTACCGGCGGCTTTCTCCGGTATCGTAGCCTCAGCGGTGCTGGCTTTCTCCCGTGCGATCGGAGAGACGATGATCGTTACACTTGCTGCAGGCTCGACGCCGAATATGACGATTAACCCGCTCGACAGTATCCAGACGATGACAGCTTATATTGTACAGGTCAGTCTTGGGGATACGCCGCATGGATCCATTGAGTATGGATCGATCTTCGCCGTCGGCATGACGTTGTTCGTCATTACGTTCCTGCTTAATATATTTGCTCAGTATATCGCGAGAAAATTCAGGGAGGAGTACTAAGATGAACATTTTTCAAGACGCTAATCGCAAGCAAATAGCGGGCAGACGCCGGACCGACTGGCTGCTGCACATGTTGTTCGTTATCGCTACCTCTATTGGAGTTCTCGCGTTATGCGCGTTGATCATAGATATACTTATCGATGGTATTGTCCGTTTGCAGCCGGACCTGTTCAATAACTTTCCTTCCCGAAAAGCGGATGGCTCAGGTATGAAATCAGCTTTGGTCGGAACGATTTACATGCTGCTTATTATGGCGCCAATCTCATTCATATTCGGTGTTGGAGCAGCGATATATTTAGAAGAGTATGCGAAAAAGGGCCGTTTGACGCGTTTGATTCAGTTAAATATCAGTACGCTTGCGGGCGTTCCTTCGATCGTATACGGCATTTTGGGCTTGGCCTTGTTCGTACGTCTGCTTGCGCTTGACCGCAGTCTTATTGCCGGCGCATTGACGATGACGCTGCTGGTGCTTCCGATTATAATCGTAGCAGCGCAGGAAGCGATTCGGGCGGTTCCGAGATCACGCCGCGACGCCTCATTCGCGCTAGGTGCGACCAAATGGCAGACGGTATCCAGATCGGTTATGCCTTCTGCGCTTCCAGGCGTATTAACCGGCGTTATCCTGGCGATGTCGCGGGCGATCGGGGAAACGGCGCCGCTTGTTATGATCGGCGCATTAACGTATGTCGCATTTTTACCGGATGGTCTAAGAGATTCGTTTACTGTTATTCCGATTCAAGTGTACAATTGGCTGTCCAAGCCTCAGATAGAATTCAAAGAGCTTGCGGCCAGCGGTATTATCGTTTTGCTCGTCCTATTGCTGCTCATGAATTTCTCGGCTATATTGCTCCGCAACAAATATCAGAAGAACGTTTAAACCTTTAGGAGGAGAAAACGATATGGAAGCACTCATTAACATAAATAAATTAAATCTGTTTTACGGCGATTTCCACGCCTTGAAGGATGTATCGCTCACGATTCCGGAGAAAGCGATCACCGCTTTTATCGGCCCGTCCGGCTGCGGCAAATCGACGCTTCTGCGCACGCTTAACCGGATGAATGATATGATTCCGGGCACACGCATTGAGGGCGGCATCGCGATCGGCGGCACCGAAATTTATTCCGATGAAGTGGACGTCGAGACGCTCCGTAAAAAAGTGGGTATGGTATTCCAGCAGCCTAATCCATTCCCTAAATCAATCTACGACAATGTCGCTTACGGACCTCGTCTGCACGGCATTACGAGCAAGAAAGAGCTTGATGAGATCGTTGAGACGAGCTTGAAGTCGGCCGTCTTATGGGATGAAGTGAAGGATCACCTGAAGCGTTCCGCATTTGGTCTCTCCGGCGGCCAGCAGCAGCGTTTATGTATTGCACGTGCGCTAGCGGTCAATCCGAATATTTTGCTAATGGATGAGGCGACTTCTGCTCTTGACCCGATCTCTACGTTGAAAATCGAAGAGCTTGCTCAAGAGCTTAAGGATAAGTACACGATCGTTATGGTTACTCACAACATGCATCAAGCCGCGCGTGTATCGAACCAAACGGTGTTTTTCTTAAACGGCGAGGTCATTGAATATTCGGATACGGAGAAGCTGTTTTCCAATCCATCGGATCAGCGTACGGAAGATTACATTAGCGGAAGATTCGGTTAAATCGTATTTGAACTTTTGAGGAGGAATGCCGCTGTGATGACAAAACGCAAAGAATTTGACCAAGGCTTGGAGCAGCTTCATAACTTAATTATCGATATGGGTACTTTTGTCGAGAAGGCGCTGGCTGAATCGATCGAATCGCTGAAGACGGTTGACGTGAATCGTGCGAAGCAGGTCATAACGGAAGATTCGAAACTGAATCAAATGGAAGAAAAAATTACCGAGCTTGGCTCGAAGCTTATCGCAACGCAGCAGCCGGTTGCAAAGGATTTGCGCCGCATCCTGGTTGCCTTCAAGATCGCCAGCGATTTGGAGCGGATGGGTGACCTATCGGTCGACGTTGCGAAGGTAGTGCTGCGCTTGGAAGGTCAAACGCTTATTAAAACGTTGATCGATTTGCCTCGTATGGCAGAAATCGTACAGACGATGACCTATGAGTCTATTCAATCGTTTATCCAAGAGAATGTGGATCTCGCTTACAAAATGGCGAAGGACGACGATCAGGTTGACGCACTCTATGGACAAATTACACGCGAACTCTATTCGCTTATGATGGAAAATCCGCGGAATATTACGCAATCGTCGCTGCTTAGCTTAGTGGGCCGCTACCTGGAAAGGTTTGGCGATCATGCAACGAATATCGGCGAGAGCGTCGTCTACCTCGTAACGGGCAGCAGGCCGGATTTGAATGTTTAGTAATTTTATTTAAAGAGTAATGACCGTTAGAGCAGCGATGCTTTGACGGTTTTTTTGTTTATTAAGTCTAAAGGACTATGCTTTTGTCGAATTTTACCGGAGGTTTACAATATTATGCAACTTAATTCACAATTGACTGTTACAGTTACAGGTATAGCTTCTGAAATTGACGATGGTTGATTGAGGGGATCCAGATGGGCGAGGTTGGGGTTGGCTTATTCAATCGTGATATGATCCGCAGCATGAAGGAACGCTGGCATGATGGCGGTATCGGAGTGATTTATGTCCGTTTTCAGTCTGGGAATGCAGCCGCCGAAACGGCACTGCAGCTTTGGGAGAGCGGAGAGATAAGACTTTTTTGGCGGCAGCGGCTGGAATGTGATTATTTCTATTTATTTTACCGGCAGCATAAGGACGAGCCTATCGTAACGCTGACGGAAAGAGCGGCAGAACGACTGCTTAGCCGATTGACAAAGGCGCTGACCAAAGGTAAGCCCGAGGAGATAAACGACGGCGATTATGATGTTCATATTGGCATTGCAGCAGCATATCCTTCAGTTTTGGGACGTTCGTCGGAGACGGTCTTTTTTCGAATGATGCTTGAAGCGATGGAGCAAAGCGCCTATCATGTTTCGCTGCATGCGAATAGCAAGGAGACGAATGTGGAGACGGTGCGGGACCCCGCCAGACCGGCAATGAGACAAGCGGCGGCAGCCGATGATAGCCGAATGCAAGAGCATTCGTTGCGTCTGAAGGACAAAACTGTGCGAATAGGCGCGCTGGCGGTTCCTTTTCCCATTTTCCCTCCGCGTGCACGTGTTTCCGAGGTTGCCTATCTATTTGATACGAATGCGAAAGCGCAGGGGGCGGTAATCGTTGATCAAGGACGGCCGATCGGAATATTAATGAAGGAGAAGCTTCATCAAATGTTGGCCGGTCAATTCGGGCTTCCGCTCTATTGGAACAGGCCGGTAGAAAAGATCATGAATAACCAACCGCTTATCGTAGATGAGCAGCTTCCGGTCGAGCAGGTATCGCAGCTTGCGATGTCCAGAGATTTCTCTCAGCTGTACGATGTCGTCCTAATTACGAAGGATGGCCAGATGGCGGGCGCAGCTTCGATACGCTCGATTCTCGAATGCATGACTGCGCTGCGTACGGAGGCGGCCAGAGGAGCGAATCCACTTACGGGACTGCCCGGCAATGAGGAGATTCAGCTCGAACTTCGGCGCAAGATTGCTATTGGGAAGCCTTTCGCCGTCATTTATGCGGATTTGGATTATTTCAAATGGTATAACGATTGCTTCGGATTTGGTCTCGGCGACGAGCTTATCCGCTATTTGGCCGAGCTGCTGCGGAGGGAGCTCGATCAGATGGGGTGCGAAAGCGATTTTGTCGGGCATATCGGCGGCGATGATTTTATTACTGTGACCTGCGCGGCCTGCGCGGAGAAGCTTTGCCAAGCATTGATCGTGAAATTCGACAGCGGTATAAAAGCATTCTATGGCGGTGTTGAGGTGACGACTATCCGGGACCGGCACGGCCATATCGTTGAGCAGGAGGGGGTGACGCTGTCCCTGTCGCTCATGATTTGGGACGGCGAGGTTCCCGTGACCCCTGAGTACATATCGAAATTCGCAGCAAAGCTTAAGAAGCAGGCAAAAGCTCGGAAGGGCAGCGTATATGTGATGGATCAAATAACAGGAATGCATCTTGGAGAGGAACGAAAGTGAACGTGAGACAACTTCGGACGATAGAGCAGCTAAGCGGCAGGGAAAACGAATGCTCAGGCCATCTGGGTATTATTTATTTGTCATGGCATCTTCATTCTCCTTCCCAGTCCAAACAGGAAGGCTTCCATCAGGAGCGTTGGCGCGCATTTGCCGAGCATGAAGCGCATGACGCGTTCAACAGCTCCATCCTATATGAGGGACTGCAATGGATGAATGAAGATTTATTCATTCATATGAACCTTCCGAGCGGTCGTCAGGAGCTGCTGGAGGGCTGGCTGCTTGAGCTTGCCTATAAGCATACGGAAGAGTGGAGTCAACGGTTTTTAGACGGGCAGCATAAGGAAGACAACACCCCTTTCGCCGGAAGGCTGCATGCCGGTATTGCCGTCGTAGCAGCGGACGCTGCCCTTACGGGCGGGGAAGTTTGGTATGAAGCGATAAAAAAGGCGCTGCTGCATGGCCAATCCGCCGACTCGATGGAGCGCAGCCTGAAGCGGCGGGCGTTGGACCGGCTTCTGGAGCAGCGGCAGCTTAATCCCGTTTATCAGCCGATCGTTTCACTGCAGGATGACAGCGGGATATTCGGCTATGAGGCGCTGACGCGGACACCGGATAGGACGTGGTTCGCAGGACCGATGGAGCTGTTTGGCTTTGCCGAACAAGAAGGCTTAACATATGCGCTCGACCGGCTGGCAAGGGAGAAGGCGATTGATGGCTGCATAGCGCTCGGGCAAGGACAGAAGCTTTTCATTAACGTGATGGCTCAAATTATGGAGGATCCGGGCTTTTCCCCCGGTCAAACGCTTAGTTTGCTCGAGCAGCACCGATTATCGCCTCACAATGTCGTTTTCGAAATTACGGAACGCAGCTCGATCGCTGATTTTGGCTCTGTGAAGAAGGCACTCGAGCATTATCGCAGTCAAGGTTATCAGATAGCCATTGACGATGTAGGCGCTGGCTATTCCTCCCTTCAATCGATTGTCGAGCTGCGGCCGGATTACTTGAAGGTAGACCGCTCGATCATTCAGAACATCCATCTCGACGAGATGAAGGAGCATATTTTGCACACCTTGCTTCAGCTAGCCGACAAGATGGGCATATCGGTTATTGCAGAAGGGATTGAGCAGGAAGCGGAGCTTGCTAAGGTGCGGGAAATGGGCGCCCATTACGCTCAGGGCTATTTGCTCGGAAGACCTTCGGAGTTCTCTTCCATTGGTTAATCATTTTCAGACAGGGGGCTTTCCTAAAGCTGGCGATGCTTGGGGAAGGCTCAATTTGTGGTATAATGAAAGGTATATGCTACAAAAAGAAGGTGCTGATGCCATATGGAAAAATGGATGCTGATTGACGGAAACAGTATAGCTTACCGCGCATTTTTCGCGATGCCGCCGCTTACGAATTCGGCCGGGCAGCATACGAATGCAATCTTCGGTTTTACGACGATGCTGCTTAAGCTGCTTGAGCAAGAAAAGCCGACTCATGTGCTGGTGGCATTCGATGCAGGCAAAATAACGTTCCGCCATGAAGGCTATACAGAATATAAGGGCGGCAGGCAGAAGACGCCGCCGGAGCTTTCCGAGCAATTCCCCGTGCTCAAGGAGCTGCTGCAAGCCTTCAGCATCGCACAGTTCGAGCTTCCCGGTTATGAGGCCGACGATATTATCGGTACATTAACGAAGGCTGCTGATGAGAAAGGCGTACCGGCTATTGTCGTAACGGGCGATAAAGACATGCTGCAGCTTGCTTCGGACAAGGTTACGGTTGCGGTTACCCGCAAAGGCGTTAGCGAGGTTGATCTGTATTCTCCGGAATCCATTCAAGAAAAATACGGGCTGTTGCCGCTTCAGATTATCGATCTGAAGGGTCTCATGGGCGATGCGTCCGATAACATCCCTGGCGTCCCTGGCGTCGGCGAGAAGACGGCGCTGAAGCTGCTGCATGAGCATGGTTCCGTCGAGGGCGTGCTGGACAGCCTGGACAAGCTGAAGGGCAAGCTGAAGGAAAATATTGAAACGCACAAAGATGATGCTATCATGAGCAAGAAGCTGGCCACGATTTTCCGGGAAGTACCGATTGAGAAAAGCTCGGATGAGCTTCGCTATGACGGTTATGAAGGAAGCAAGCTGGCGGAGGCGTTCCGCAAGCTGGAATTCAAATCGCTCATCGAGCGGCTGGAGCTTGGCGCCAATGCGGGTGACGCGGAAGAAACGGCCCAGGCATCCGCCGCAGAGCTCCATATTCATGTGATTGCTTCAGACAATGACGCGCCTCTGCTGGAGCAGCTGCTTAGGGCGCTGGAGAAGACGGATAAGAACGGACTTTACATAGAATCCATAGGCGAGAATCCTCATCATGCGGAGCTGATCGGTCTGGCGGTTGCGACGGAAGAGGCGGTCTATGCGCTTCCGATAGCCGTGCTCGAGCAGCCTTTCGCGGCGAAGCTTCGTGAATGGCTGGAGCATCTGGACAAGCCGAAATACGGCTTTGATCTGCATAAGTTAGAGCTTGCGCTGTTGTGGCGCGGAATCAGCTTCAATGGAGCGGCCTTCGATGTGCAGCTTGCCGCTTATTTGCTTGATCCGACGGAAGCGAGTCAAACGCTGAGCATGATCAATGAGAGGCATGGTCTGCCAGCTGTGCCGCCAGACGAAGCGGTGTACGGCAAAGGCGCGAAGTTCAAGCTGCCTGGGGAGGACATTCTGTATCGTCATTTGGCGCTGAAAGCGGAGGCGATTCGCAGACTAACGCCGCTGCTAACCGAAGAGCTGAGCCATTCAGGCATGAGCCGGCTTTATTTTGACCTGGAACAGCCGTTGTCCCGCATCCTTGCCGGCATGGAGCATTTCGGAATCAAAGTGGAGAAGGAAGAGCTGGAAGCGCTCGGCAACGATTTGGAGCGCCAGCTGTCGACCATCGTAAGCGATATTTATAAACATGCAGGCACCGAATTCAATATTGGTTCCCCGAAGCAGCTTGGCGAGATTTTGTTCGAGAAGCTCGGGCTTCCGGCTAAGAAAAAGACGAAGACAGGCTATTCCACGGATGCAGAGGTGTTGGAGGAGCTGGCTCCATTTCACGATATCATTCCGCTGATTCTGCATTATCGTCAGCTTGCGAAGCTGCAGTCGACGTATGTGGAAGGGCTGCTGAAGGAAATTCGTCAGGAGACGGGCAAGATTCATACCTACTATCGCCAGACCATTGCGGCTACGGGGCGTCTGAGCAGTCAGTTCCCTAACCTGCAAAACATACCGATCAGACTTGAGGAAGGCCGAAAAATAAGGAAAGCCTTCGTGCCGTCCGAGCCGGGTTGGTACATTCTGGCTGCTGACTATTCGCAAATCGAGCTGCGCGTGCTCGCGCATATTTCCGGCGACGAGAATTTGAAGGAAGCGTTCATTCATGACATGGATATTCATACGAAGACGGCAATGGATGTATTCGGCGTTTCGGCGGATCAGGTCGATTCGAACATGCGGAGGCAGGCGAAAGCGGTAAACTTCGGGATCGTGTACGGAATTAGCGATTTTGGCCTTTCTCAAAACTTAGGGATTACTCGGAAAGAAGCTGCCCATTTCATTGAGCAATATTTTGAAGTGTTCAAGGGCGTGCGCAAGTTTATGGAGGATATTGTGAAGGATGCCCGCCGCGACGGTTATGTGACGACGCTGCTAGAGCGGAGACGGTACTTGAACGACATTAACGCGTCCAACTTCAATCTTCGCTCCTTTGCGGAGCGGACGGCGATGAATACGCCGATTCAAGGAACGGCTGCGGATATTATTAAACTGGCCATGGTACAAATGGATGCTGCGCTGCGCGAACGCAAGCTGAAGAGCCGCATGCTGCTGCAGGTACATGATGAGCTCGTGTTCGAGGTGCCGGAAGAAGAACTTGAGCAGATGAAAACGCTAGTTCCTGAAGTGATGGCTGGCGCACTTGAGCTTGATGTTCCTCTCAAGGCAGATGTCAGCTACGGATTGAATTGGTATGAAGCGAAGTAGCCCGCTGGCGGGCCGTTTCGGGTATAATGGTTGTTGAGGTGAGGAGAAATGCCTGAATTGCCAGAGGTTGAAACGGTTAGGCGAACCTTAATCGAACTAGTAGTGGGAAAACGAATTCAAGCGGTAACCGTTAGACTCCCGCGTATTATACAGCGTCCTGCCGAGCCTGAGCAATTCGCGGACGCGCTCGTCGGCCATACCATCGAAACGGTAGAACGGCGAGGCAAGTTTTTGCGCATTATGCTGGACGGGCTTGTGCTTGTGTCTCATTTGCGGATGGAGGGCCGATACGGCGTGTTTAAGTCGGAGGAGCAGATAGAGCTCCATACGCATGTGATCTTTCATTTCGACGACGGGACGGATCTGCGCTACAAGGATGTGCGGCAGTTTGGCACGATGCATCTGTTCCGTTCTGGACAAGAGCTTGAGCTGCCCCCGCTAAACAAGCTCGGAATCGAGCCCTTGGAGGAGACGTTCACGCTTGAGGCGCTACACGGCAAGCTGGCGGAGCGCTCGACGAAGATCAAGCCGCTGCTGTTAAATCAGGAGCATATTGTCGGTTTGGGCAACATCTATGTAGACGAAGCATTATTTCAAGCGAAAATTCATCCGGAACGAACGCCGGATACGTTAAAGCCTGCCGAGTGGAAGCGGCTTTACGAAGCGATTCGTTCCACGCTTGCACTTGCTGTCGAAGCGGGCGGATCGTCGATTAAATCCTATGTCAATGGTCAGGGTGAAATGGGCATGTTCCAGCATCAGCTGCTCGTCTATGGAAAGAAGGACGAGCCTTGCCCCGCTTGCGCCGGACCTATCGAGAAGTTTACGGTCGGGGGCAGAGGCACGCATATTTGCAGCAAATGCCAGCCGTATGTTTTGTCCGCGAAGTCAAGAACGCAATAGCAATTCCCGATCGACATGCACAGACAAATACTCCCTGCATATGATGGTTCTGTTACGAACAATAGGCGGATGACTACTCATGGTCGTCAGGTGAGCAGCGCAGCCGCCGTGCGGGGAGGGACTTTACGATTGTTCGCGCATGTTGCATCATTGTTGTTGCTCGCATTTGCTGTTAGTTTGGACGGATTCGGCGTCGGGGTTACGTATGGTCTGCGGCGGATACGCATTCCGTTTCTGTCTGTGTTCATTATTGCTTGCTGCTCCGGATTGATTATTTTTCTGTCGATGCAGGCGGGCAGCTGGCTGACCGGGTTTTTATCGGAATTTTTGGCTAGGCTTATCGGCTCATGCGTGCTAATCGTGATCGGAGGCTGGGCGCTGCTCCAGCTGAGGCGCGGGAAGCAGGCCCGTGAAGCGGGCGAGACGGCGGATGCTTCACAAAGCGAAGGCAAAGCAACATCTGCTATGGTAAGTCCAGGCATGGGAGAGCTTTCAGGAGCCGCGCTTGTCGTTATAGTGGAGCTCAAGCGTCTGGGCTTGGTCATTCAGATTTTACGAACGCCGCAAGCAGCCGATGTCGACAAGTCAGGCACCATTTCCGCATCGGAAGCGGTCATGCTCGGGGTGGCGTTGTCGCTCGATGCGTTCGGAGCGGGGTTAGGAGCGGCAATGATCGGTTTGCCTGCGCTGCTTACTGCTTTGACGATCGCGTTAGCGAGTGCGATTTTTCTCGTAGGCGGCATTCGTTTCGGCTTTCGTTTCTCCGCTTGGAAGGGAATGCAAACATTATCTTTGCTTCCAGGCATATTATTAATCATGATGGGAATCATGAAGCTGTTATAATTTGAGGTGAACTAGATGATAATCGGATTAACCGGCGGTATTGCCAGCGGTAAAAGCACAATAGCAAACATGCTCGTGGAACGCGGTGCGCTGCTGGTCGATGCCGATCAAGTCGCAAGGGAGGTCGTCCTTCCGGGTGAACCGGCGCTGGAGGCAATTGCCTCTACGTACGGACAAGCTGTTCTGGAGCCAGACGGGACGCTGAATCGAAAAGCGCTTGGCGAAATCGTCTTTCGCGACAAGACCAAACTTACACAGCTTGAAGCCATTACACATCCTGCTATTCGCGAGCGTATGCAGCAGCGCATACATAAATATGCAGAGCAATATCCGGAGCGGCTGGTCGTGGCGGATGTTCCTCTCTTATATGAAACGGAGCAGCAAGAGTTGTACGAGGGTGTAATGGTGGTTTATGTGCCCGCCGAAGTACAGATTGCACGTCTTATGGCGCGTAATACCGTATCTGAAGAAGAGGCCGAGCGCCGGGTTTCCTTGCAGATGGATATCGAACAAAAGCGGAAGCGCGCCGATTGGGTCATCGATAACAGCGGATCGCTTGCGGAGACGAAGCGGCAGCTTGACGATTTTTGGAAAAGTAAGTGTTTGCCATGAAGGTTATTTTGAAGAAGAGAGTCTTGCTGCTATTGTTGCTCGGCCTTATAACCATTCTTTTTCTCAAATCGGATTGGCTTGCCACATGGATGTACCCGGTTTATTATAAGGAAGATATTCGCGCGAGCGCGTCAAATTACGGCGTAGAGCCGCACTTGGTGGCTGCGGTCATTCGCAGTGAAACCAATTATCGGACAGGCCTGGACTCGAAGAAGGGCGCCTTAGGTTTAATGCAAATTATGCCGGATACGGCGGATTGGGTCGTTCAGAGAGCGGGCTTTAAGGAAGTAACGGAGGACATGCTGCGCCATCGGGCTGACGTTAGCATCGAGATAGGTTCATGGTATTTGAATTCGTTAATTCATCAATTCGATAAAAATTCAATCGCTGCCGTAGCTGCTTATAACGCAGGTCCGGGCAATGTTCGCAAATGGCTTGATACGGGCGTATGGGATGGTAAGCTTGAGAATGTGCAGAAAATTCCGTTCGGGGAAACCAGACACTATGTACAGCGCGTCATTTATTATTATAATAAGTACAAGGCATTGTATCCGAGCTTTTGATCTTTTATAACGAAGGAAAAATACAATAAAGCCTTGGAGGCTCGTCACATCATTGACGAGCCCGGCCAAAGCTTCTGTTCATTCATACAACATGTAATGAATCATTATTTGTATTGGCCAGCAAGGGATTGCTCGGCAATTTGCACCAGGCGACGGGTAATGAATCCACCGATCGAGCCTGCGTCTTTTGTAGCCATGTTGCCGTAGTATCCGTCTTGAGGAATCGCGATGCCTAGCTCTTGAGCAACTTCAAATTTCATTTGATCAAGTGCAGCTGTCGCTTGCGGTACAACCAGTTGGTTACTGCTGCGGGATGCGCTCATGTATGTTCACCTCCTTGCGGTTGGTAAATGTATTATGCGCAAAAATCAAAACTTCATTACAGGAATTAGATGGAATTTTATTTTGTTTGAGATCTAGCTTAATGAGTATCTGAAACGAGCAAGAAAGGAGGTAATACGCAACATGAAATGTCCATACTGCGACTATGCCGGAACGAAAGTATTAGACTCCAGGCCGGCTAACGAAAACAAATCCATCCGTCGCCGCCGTGAATGCGAGAAGTGCAACCGCCGCTTTACGACCTTCGAAATGATTGAGGAAACACCTCTGATCGTTATCAAGAAAGACGGCAGCCGCGAGGAATTCAGCCGCGACAAAATATTGCGAGGTCTCATCCGGGCTTGCGAGAAGCGCCCGGTTCCAATAGAACGTCTCGAGGTTATCGTATCCGAGGTAGAGAAGGAGCTCCGCACAACGGCCCACGCCGAAGTAGACAGCAGCGGCATCGGCGTGATCGTCATGAAAGAGCTCTATCCAGTGGACGAAGTAGCTTATGTCCGTTTCGCATCCGTTTACCGTCAATTCAAGGACATCGACATGTTCATGAAGGAGCTTAATAACTTGTTATCCAAGCATCCTCTGAACAGCATGATAGATAAAGATTGACAATGCTGACGGCCCTATGCTAAGATTTATCTTGTCGTTATTTGGGGCCTTAGCTCAGCTGGGAGAGCGCATCGCTGGCAGCGATGAGGTCAGGGGTTCGATCCCCCTAGGCTCCACCAAACTTAAAAACCTTGAAACCCTTGCGTAGCAAGGGTTTTTTTGTGTGCGCCACGCATGGCGATTAACTAGGTGGTGAAAGTCCACTGTGGGGGCTTGTAGTTGCCAACCACTAGCCAAGAGCAAGGGTGT
>NZ_JAKGAP010000148.1 GCF_021532375.1 Paenibacillus alkaliterrae | reverse complement strand
CAGCTCGATGTTCTCTTGAACGGTAAGCTCCGGTATAAGATTAAAGGATTGAAAAATAAATCCGAAATTTTCATTTCTTATTTTGGACTGCTCCTTGTCAGACAACTCATAAAAGGAGTTTCCTTGAAAGAATACGCTGCCTGAGCTCGGCTTATCGATTCCGCCTAATAGATTCAACAAGGTTGACTTTCCGGAGCCGCTCTTTCCCTTGATGACGTATATCATACCTTTCTCCAGCACCAAGGAACACGGGGCCAATTCCATAGTAGCGCTCCCCGGAATGTACTTCTTGCTTATCATGCTTGCTTTCATAATGGCAGTCATGTTATATCCCTCTTTTCGAGTCAATCAAACCGTTGGGTCTAGCATATCTGTTATAAAAGAACCTTGTTATATAATATCCGATCAAACAGCCGGCTGAATTCAACAGCACGTCGTCAATGTCTACTGATCTCATACCAATATTCAACTTGAAAAGCAGAAACTGAACAAACTCAATGGTGATTGGAATGAACAGCGCATAGGCAGCGATACTCATACCTCTAAACAAACGTATATTAAAAACGGCATAGAAGCCAAGAGGAGCTGTAATCACTATGTTCCCTACAATATTCTGTACAGCAACAAAGGGTAATTCAAATTGCAGATAACCCCATATTGTCTGGAACGGAATAAAGTTATACATTAAATCTTCCGCAGGTCTGCTTCCTCTAATCCAAACGATGAAGATAAGAGCGAAGATATAAACCATAAAAGTGACCATTAAAACTTCTCTTTTAAAATGAAATTTAATCTTACGGATCAACATAAGTCTAACCGCTAGATACACGAACATAGCCGGGCATACGAATAATAATACGTCTAATAATAACCGCATTCTGACCTCCGAGTTTTATCATTCAAAAATTCACTTACTTGCTCGCCATTAAACAGACATTTAAACGCTCAAAAACAAACCCCTTTCGAGGTTTGTTTTTACACGTTCATTACTGGTTAATTGTCCCTGAACCGACAATTTTATCGGCACTATCGCCATTTTTAGTAACGTTGATCGTATAATTTCCTGCGCTAATGATACCGAAGTTCTTCGTTTGGGTAGTACCGTTAGCTATAAGGTTAGATACGGTGTAATATGATGTCCAGCTTTTGTAAAGTTGTACCGAATAGTTATCTTTCTGAGGATGCACATTGTAATTGAAATAATAAGAATCTGCAGTAGCCGTAGTCGAAGTTGATTTGTTAGCAAGTGTGTGCACATTAGTTCCCCTTACCTCATAGCCAATATCGAATGAATA
>NZ_JAKGAP010000147.1 GCF_021532375.1 Paenibacillus alkaliterrae | reverse complement strand
ATAATAAGAATCTGCAGTAGCCGTAGTCGAAGTTGATTTGTTAGCAAGTGTGTGCACATTAGTTCCCCTTACCTCATAGCCAATATCGAATGAATAGAAAAAACAACAGCCCCTGCAATGATTTTCTTGAATTTCATAAAACTCATCCTTCTATATTTACATGATTTTTGTAGCACGATTAACACTCTATCATGTTAATATATGGATTTCTATCTTATTTTGTAAAATGGTAATATATATCTATTTTTACAGGATTTTTATCGGTCGAGACCAGTACTTGAGTCCTAGTAGATTGAACTTGCCTTCCTTTGTCGCTGGCGGCAAACGCTGCGACCAGTGCATGCTGGCTTAGTATTGAACTAGGTTTAGACTCTTAAGTCCAGATATCTTTGAAAAGTGGAAAGAAACTTGGTAAATCCGCGAAAAGGCAGCAGGAAACCAAGGACTGTCAAAAACAGCCCCGCGTCCAGGTAGTTAGAGTCAGTTCGCGTTTACTTTGTAGCCAGGCCAGGAACAATGAAGAGCTCTTTGGTTTTCAGTCCCAATGTAATCACGGCTTTACCCAATTTGGTCAGGTAGTATTTGCGTGTGCCGGATACCTTCTTGATGAGGCCATGAATTCGCAGTCGTTTCAAGGGCGTGAGACGGAAGCTGGGCTTCGATCAGGGAGCAGCTTGCGGATCGATTTGTTCTGCAATCCGCTGATGTTAAACTCGCCATGCGTCAGTACCTGAAACAACTGATGGTCTTCCCGGCTGAAGAAATTAAAACCCTTGTAGCTCCTGTCATCTACTTTCTTGGACTTGGAAAGCTCATCGAGCTTCTTGGCACCGTCACTCGGATCATCGAGCGAAGAAACAAACGCCAGATAACGACGATTGGATGCCTTAAGGATTTGACTGAGCAGAAACAGGCTGTAGATGTTCTTCTTCATCGGAGCGACCTTCTGCGTCACGGTTCCATCGCGCTGCTGAACCTCCCGCGAATGCTTGAATTGCGAGACGTTATTCACCGTTGTCTCGATTCGCAGCACGTAACCAAATTTGTCGTACATCTTGATGGTGACTGCACCCATTTGGTGCTTGATTCTCGTACCGAGAATACGTTTGTTGAATCGATTGCCCATTTCGCCCTCATAGTTCCCATGGAGTTTTTGGCCCAGGAACGTGGCGATGTTTTCCGGTTTCACGGAATGAATGGCGGTATGCACGACCGCGTCGTATAGATGTCCCAGATCATCGGGATTTCGGAATACGACGTCGGTTGCATATTCGACCTGCATGATGCTCCAGCGATACATGACACCCAGTTTCTTGATCACCGGGCAGTAGCGGTTGGCTAAGATGTCGAACACCTGATGGAGATCTTCGACGCGGATATGATCGGACAACTGTTGCGCCTTTTCTCAGTCGCCGATGTGCAGGAATGCGTTATCCCGCATCCGATACTCGATGCCTTGTTTGGTTAAACGGGAGGCGAGCCAATTGTGTCCGTTCATGTAGAACTGCAAACGAAACGGACACCAAGTAGGAACTCGGAGATAACATAGTCCGAAATCCGGATCGATGAAGTAGAAGTAGTAGTGCAGACATTTGCTGGTATCGGT
>NZ_JAKGAP010000146.1 GCF_021532375.1 Paenibacillus alkaliterrae | reverse complement strand
CAGTTAGATGGAACGCCGAGATGCTGGGAAACTGGCACGTCCGGTGTGGAGCAGGGGAAAAGCTGGAGATCACATCAAATGCTTACCTATTGCTACGTTAGTTTGAACGATCAAGGGAGCAATTGCTGTGTCAGCTGCTCCCTTTCGGCATTAAAGTAACGGGCAGGATAACTTAATCACTTCGGCGAATACCTCATAAATGGAAAGTTGGAGAAGTTCACATAATTCGAATTGCAGGGAGATGAAATATTGAAAGCTTTTATTTTTGATATGGATGGCGTCATCATTGATAGTGAACCAATACATTTTGACATTGATGTTAAGACAATGAATTTTTTTGGGGTTACTATTTCCCCTCATGAACTAGATGAATTTGTAGGAATGACCAATCCAGAAATGTGGAAGATTTTGAAACAAAAATTCAATCTCTTACATTCAGTATCTGATATCATCGAATATCAACTTTCATCAAAAATTGAATTGATAAGAACAAATGAAATCGGTCCAATTAATGGTATATATGAATTAATTTTAGAACTTAAAAAGCACAATATTGTATTAGGAATAGCTTCTTCTTCTCCGATCAAATTCATTAACGAAGTCTTATTAAAGTTTAAAATACTGGATTATTTCGATTGCATAGTTAGCGGTGAAGAAGTAGCAAAAGGCAAGCCAGAACCGGATGTCTATTTAGAAGCTGCAAGACTTTTGGGAGTCGATCCGTCTGAATGTATTGTTCTTGAAGATTCAAGAAATGGAATTCAATCCGCAAAATCCGCAGGAATGAAATGTATTGGATTTATAAACAAAAACTCAGGGAATCAAGATTTATCAAAGGCAGACATTATTGTTAACTCAATTAGAGATATTAAAGTAACCGATCTTTAGAAGGAATAATCGAAGAGGTCGAATTACGTCAGATAACACTGTATTCAACGCTTCGGGTTCCATTCGGCCCTCGGTTGAGGTATTCCAGGGAAGCATTTCAACCCGATGTTCATTACGCTAACGGGTACGATAGCTCAATCGGGACATGAAGGCGGCTGGCCAGTACGACATGGTAAAATAAAGCTTATATTTTATACGAAGGGAATATTTGCAGTGAATATTGTAAAAGAAATGAAGGCTCACGGTCTTTACATTCGTTTTGAACTAGGACTCGAAAATTTGATGGGTGAGGCGTATCGGTGCGAAGGTCTACGTCGCGCGAGTGCCATTTGTCGTTCAATTTTCGATCCTGAAGACGATGTGATTTTTATGCATCGCACCAGCTATGGTACGAATGAAAAACGAGTCAGTAAAATACGATTAAAGCGCTTTTTCAAAAAGCGATTGAAGCAAACGCGATCGTGCACTTTGCCATATGAGTTTGATGAATCGGATGACGAACTCTACACTAAAGAATGGACCATTGAAGTTAAAGCGAAAGAAATCCGAATGCCGTATGTACTTGAATCCATTGAAAATGCCGATTTCATGCGTAAACCGACCTCCGGCGGTCGGATTTACCTGTATAACAAAACAAAAGGCATTTTGTTTCACATGTATGACGATCGCGGCTGTGATGTTTTCAGTTCCGACAAAGGCACTCTTTTGCCTCTCTACCATCTACACCGAAAATGGATCCTAGATTTTAACCGATACGAAATTGACAGCCTTTTCGGTGAAGGACTCGCCGGTATCATTGAAACGGACGAAGAACGAAAGACTCGATGGGAATTTAACGACAAAAAAGTTACTGATTCCGGAATCAATCTTAGGCGAGTTAATACCTGTCACATATCGCATCATTTCGAGATTCCGTCCGTGAACGCCGATAAGTTTGCAATAGAAATCGCGCTCACGTCGTTCGCGATTCGGCGGATTTCCATAACGGATGACCGGGTCACGTTTTTAGCTACCAAAACGCAAGCCTTAGCGCTTATTGATTATCAAACGCACCTCATGAGTATGTACGGTAAAAAATATGGGACCTATGCCGGTTGGAGCTATGAGAAAACAGTTTGATTCAGTGGAGGCCTAGAAAACAGCCTTCAGGAAGAATATCGAACTGCAGAAATATTAGCTCAAGCCATTTCAAGTATAGCAAATAATAATTGATTGCACTTAATTAGTAAGTAACCATTCCGCTAACGGGTACGATAGTTCAAAACCAACTAAGTTAAAATTATCTTGTGCAAGGTGGTTTTAAATGATTGAGAATATCTCTATAGAAAAACTCAATGAACTATACGTGGATACGATTCGTAAGTGTGGAATGTACTTACTAAGTTCGGATGATTGGGTAATCGAATATAACATTTTTGAAGAGTTTGATACAGGTGTTGTATCTTTTTTACACTCTGACAGCTTGCAAAAGCTAAATGATGCTGCGCTAATTAATGATGAAATAATGCATAAAAGCTCTACCTTAAGAAATAAGGTTCTAGAATTACAACGTAAGCGTCAAATCCTGCACACATGGAAGTAAGATCCGTTTCATGAGAATATGAATGTAGCTCTCACGCGAGGAATAGACGTGGGTCAAGAGACAG
>NZ_JAKGAP010000145.1 GCF_021532375.1 Paenibacillus alkaliterrae | reverse complement strand
ATTAAATATCTCATTTTCCGTCATCAATGGTATCTCCCTTCAGGGTTCTACTACAATGATTGACAGCAAATAGTCATGCTAAACTGGGAAGAACCATATTTAATCATATCTCACCAATAACCCGGTTATTTGGTCACCGGGCTGTCTGTAGAAGAGTACGTGAGCCTTTTTATTGTCCTTGTTCAGGTAAGCCAGGAACGGCTCGTCATCGGTCGCCCACTGTAAGGACCAGCCTTCAATCCCTGCTGTATCTTCATACCATGTGATTGTTTCATAATGGGACAGAGGAACTTTGTAGCAGGTTCCTCCCGCAGCGAGAGCTTCAAGCGGGCACAGAGAATCGGTTTTCTCAGTTCCGGCAGGCAAGGGCAATCCTCCCTCACCGCACGCAGCGGTCCATGTGACCAAGAGAAGCACGATCGCCGATATTAACATTTTTCTCATTCGACATCCTCCTCGATAAGTTAATATTATGAGCGCAAGTCGTTTGAATTCACCTTTAATGACGTTGCATCCAAGAGAAAAGTTGCTACTAATTGTTAGAATCCTCAGATATAGGGATTATAGGGACAGTGGAACCCGGACATGTTCCCTCTCAGTATGTCGGGACGCTTCTCAAGGAACGGGAGTTATTCGTTGCAGAAGCGAAGGCGAACTAGTGGGAATGTTTACTCTGCGGTGGTCCTTTGGGGAGCTCGACAACATCGAATCCGGTTATGTAGAGCGGCTGGCGGTAAGTCATTTCTTGGCAGGTACAGGTCCTGGAAGGCTAAGTCTGGATCGCTCATGGGAATACATCTAGGAAAATGGCAAGCAGTTAATGAAAGAGTGGTTGATTTGAGTGCCAGAACCTGGAAGATTTTATTGTAGAAGTTGAAGCACTTATTGACTTGTTGCCTAATCATTAGTCTAACGGGACAGTATGACAAGTTCTGCTATAAGCGACTTATAGCGTGAAAAGCAGGAGATTAAAATGATTAATCTTAACTTTACAACCGAGGATGGGAATGACGGAACCATGTATCCTGAAAAATCCCGCCAAAACTCCTGCGTGCGTCATGTCTGACAGGTCATGGGGTATGAAGTACAGGTAGATTCGGCAGAACGGAGGCTAAAGCCATTCGAATAGAAAAGGTATGCCATCGGATATGCCGCACGGCTGAAAAACTGGATATGGTGAGAATCGTTCTACTATAAAGCGGTATCAAACTCACAGGCCTAGAGGAAGCACCTAAGTCCAGAACGGAAAGCTAGGTAGTTAAGGGACTTGGAAAACAAGGTACACTGTAACAAGGGCTGTCACCCGAAGCTGTTGCTATAAGGCACTCGCCGAAATGCATTGATCCTTGTGAGGACAGGGGCACGACTGATGAATCTCCTGTAATGGGAGTGGAGGAACAGCCCCAAGTCTAACAGAAAAGAACTATCATTTTCCAATCGTGAATTGCACCGATCGGGTAAGAATGTGGGAACATCGCTTCGAAAAGGAGAGATGCCACAATGCAAGCTTTGAGATACTGGGATTACTACGGCATGACGGATACCTTCACGGATACTTGAACCCATAGCAGAAACCCGATTTTACAAGCATAGCTACGGTTTTAGACCCCTACTGTCTACGCATCATGCCATGGCAAGAGTACAATTCTTGGTCAACCATGCGAAACTTCATTATGTAGTATACATAGATATTTTAGGTTTCTTTGACAACGTCAACCATAGACTGCTGGTAAAACATTTATGGAACATGGGGATTCATAGATGACAACAAACCACTCGAAGGTGGCCGCTCTGGAAAAGCAGGGACGAAAAGAACGTAACACGGAATCTATGAATTTCAGCATAATTATGGTCAATCGTAATGAAATCGGGTATACTATCTATTAGCTGTAACCCTTTCAGCGATTGGATCTCCTTTTTGGTGTTGGAACCTTAGGATATCATCTATTCGCTTGATTGGGTTATTTTTCTACAAAAACTTTTCACTGACCAGTTTCCTTATTAAGTCCGATTATCATGTGGTTCATTGTTCCGAAAAACATTTGACCGCTGATGAAATATATCTTTGAACGTCATTCATTAGACTAGCATGAATCGAAAGGCCATGGCCGATGTTCATCTGCACTGATTATACACTAATGGTAAATGCAAAAAGAGCGCCGCATGAGGCAATGTCATTAAGATAAGCTCAAAGACAAGGCCGGGAATAAAAATGGAATCCGAAACGGCATGGAAAAAAAGTCCTGTGCCGTTTGTTTTTTGTGCCAGCAAGGAAAAAAGCGCACAGCAAACAAAGCGGATGGAATATCCACTTAAAAAAATGTTCATGTGAACTGAACTATGCTACTCTGTAGACGAAGCTAACAGTTGATTTCGAACGGATTTTGCGCGTATTCTTCTGCCCTGGGCGAATGGGTCGAATCGGCAAAATGTTTTTACGAATCAGCGCTTCAACATCAGGCGGGGGTCCATTGTTCCTTGAGCGCAGGAAATGTCTACACACGTGAACGGCGACCGTGAAGTTGACTTGGTAGGGGTGCTGTTTATCCATTTGTGAAATGACGACGTGCGAGGTTATCATTTCAGCGAAATTGTAC
>NZ_JAKGAP010000144.1 GCF_021532375.1 Paenibacillus alkaliterrae | reverse complement strand
CCGGAAAAAGCGACCCCTATTCAAGCTGAGCAAAAAGCTTAAACATAGCTATCTTATTTTCATATATTCGCGACAACTATCTTGACAAACACCGTAATGGAGGATATTCATTTTGCATAGACATCAACCCTTCCAATTTACTGTTTTTCTAAATAGCGATAAATCGTAGTGCGAGACACACCCCACTTTTCCGCAACATCTTTAATCGGTGTACCACCTTCAATTAAAGCCTTCATCATTTCAATATCTTTTGGTCCATACTTCTCCGGGCGCCCACCTAGACGCCCCCGCGCTTTTGCAGCTGCTCGTCCTGCAGCCGAACGTTCTTCGATCAGATTACGTTCAAATTCCGCAAACGCTGCGAACAAGTGAAACATTAATTGACCCGTTGCATTATTTTTGTCCATTGTTAGATTTTCTTGAAGACTATGAAAACCAACACCACGTTCATTTAAGTTGTTCACAATTTGAATCAAATCTTGCATGTTGCGTCCTAGTCGGTCCAATCGCCAAACGACAATTGTATCGCCTTCACGTGCATAATGAAGTGCTTCCTCTAAACCGGGACGTTGTTTTTTTGCCCCACTCATTTTATCGTGAAAAATTTTCGTACAACCAAGTTGCGTTAACGCATCTGTTTGTAAATCTAAATTTTGTAATCCTGTCGACACACGTGCATATCCAATAAACACCAATTATCACTCTTTCTCATTTTTTCTCTGATTTTATTGTAACATAAGATGAAAATTAATAGGTTATTGAACACAGAATAATGAACAGGGTTTTATTACATTTAAGACAATAACAAACGCCCCTTTCTAATCAAAATTAAGCGTGTTCAGAAAAGGACGAGTTTTGGAACACAAATTAGCAAGTAGCTAAAGAGTGTTTTTTTTGTTCAGCAATCGGACCATGAATAAGGATAGTTGTTATTAACTTGGGCAAAATATGATTTGGTAAATCTTTTAAGTAGGAGGGATTGACGTGAGAATTCGGATTTTATTACTACTAACGCTCATCTGTTTTAATTTTTCGTCGATAGCAAATGCAGAAGCCCCACTAACAGCTGTATTTATCCGTGATCATCAGTTGTGGCTCAAAAAGGGTGGCCAAGAAATACAACTCACAAAAGACCGATATGTGTATTCTCCGAAATGGTCATATGACGGTCGTTTCATTGGATTTATTGATGGTGATGAAAAGGGAGAAAAATCAGATTTATTCATTTATGATACAAAGGAAAAAGAAAGCTACCAACCTTACTTAAGGGTCGTGACATCTGACTTTAAATGGTCCCCGAACAAAAATCAGTTGGCCTACACTGATCAAGGTATATTAAATGTAACAAAAATAAAGAATGGCCGGCCGCAAGGGTTTGAAAATGTCTCATTAGGCGTTAGTGGTTTTGAATGGTTTCCGAACGGGAAAGAATTTATTGTTTCCTCACAATCCAACTTACTTCCTACAGGATGGAGCCCAATTCCACTTTATAGAATTCCAGTAGATGCAAATCTTGCTAAAGATAAAATAAAGCCTTTTTATACGATTCAAACTAAAGAACCTGACTTGTTTGGGATTGATGCCGATTATTTTAAGTGGAGTTCTGATGGGAAGTGGGTTAGCTTTTTAGTTGTTCCTACAGCTTCTTGGTCCATGGACAGTAATACATTAAGTGTTTTATCATCACAAGGAAAACAATTTAAAGCAGTGGGAAAAATGTTAGGGTTTAAAGACTGGTTTAAGTGGGCTCCTTCTGCCAATCAATTGGCTTATATTTCAGGGGAAGGAAGATTTTTTGTTGAAAACAAGAAAATGACGATTGCCGATATACCAACATTTAAACAACAAAAAGAATACACACCTAAAGGATTTGTAGACCTTGATCTGGAATGGTACGTTAAAGATTTGGTAATTGTGGCTCGTGCGAAAGAGAACAAGGAGTGGAAAGAAGGACCTGTACCAACTATGTACACATCACTTTACGCTATAAACATAAGAACAGGAGAGCAAAAACAAATCTCATTTCCAGGGAAGAATGAACTTGACGATGATCCTCAAGTTGCTGGACCTTACCTTAGTTGGTTTCGAAAGGCAGAGCAAACTAAAGGTGATGTATGGGTAAAAAATGCTTTAAATGGTCAAGAGCATATATGGCTAAAAAATGTAGATTACGCTCCAACGTTTTTTACACCGGAGCAAAGTCCTTAAGAATATGTTGAAAAAATCTTATTCAGCAATCGTGCGCGATTGCTGAATAATGAGCAGTCGCTTTTTTACTAAACCGATTAGAATAGTTCTATAGATGATTGGATGTAAATAATTAAGAAACCCAGCTAATCTTCTCATGTGAAGGTAGCTGGGTTTTTAAAGTTAGATGTGCAAAATAACGCTTAAAAACAGCGCAAATTACCGCTTAAAGTGACAGGGCATTTTAAGCTGATGTATATAAAGTCTAAAAAACGATCGTTATATAGACAGCCGTCGCGTGCATATCATTACATAATATAAACAAACCCAACACCATATTGATGATTCGATGTTGTTCGCCGCCTCACTTTATGGCGGCGAAAAGAGCGATTTCCGCCAATTCAATTGGCGGTGAAAATATTCATATACAACCGACAATAGCCTAATCC
>NZ_JAKGAP010000143.1 GCF_021532375.1 Paenibacillus alkaliterrae | reverse complement strand
CAGATTGAATTGCGGCAAGCCGTCCTGCTCTTTGTTCATCCCATACTTCACTTGCTGCAGGCCTTCTGAATAGCTAGAAATGGAGGTCGTATCATACGCCCAGTACTCATTTTCGATTCGTCTCGCGGCCTGCAAGCGGAAGAAGTCGTACCGCTTCTCTTCCGTGATAGAAGCAAATAGTTCGCTGCTGCGTTGGGAGGGAATGTCCGCGCCATACGGATGACGGTGCAATGAAGCCCATTTCGAAAAGCGGCTGAGCGGACTGTCCGATTCCAGGATAAGGTAGTAGGCGATCGACAGTAACGCTTTATAGTCATTCGGAAAACACTTTTGCAAGTCGTCGACAATACCTAATTTATCGCCAATCACATCAAATAAGTATGTAGCTCCGTAGAACCATCGAGCGACATCGACATGAGGAACGGGTCCGCGCCGCGCTGCGGATGCAGGCGTTTCCGTTTTCTTTCGGTTCGTCCCTCGCGTGGGGACAATCGTTCCGGTTTTTTCATCGATCCGGCCGATGAGACGCCGTTTGGAACGGGATTGCTGCTTCTCGCGGTCCCAGTAGGAAATGGACTCATAGGCGTATGTAATCCCGGATCGTTTATCTTTTTGACGAATAATCGCGATGGTGTCCCCCTCCAATCCTCGTTATGTATTATAACACATAACGAGGATTGGGGCCAGCGTTTTCTCCAACAAAATCCAATAAAATCAAGGCTTTCGCATCTATTCAACACCGTTCCTCGTTATGGGTTTCGGGAACGCAGGTTACAACATCGCGGAAGAAATCATGAATATCTATCAAGATTTTCCGTCAGGAAAGTACTTTACGGATATCGTCTTGAAACGGCTGCGCGAACGCGGGTTTATCGAAGCGGAACGAATTCCGTATGCAACTAATGCGGAGATCAGCCGCAATGGCCTTGTGAATACAAATGTGTATTTCAGTTCGATTGTTTTTTTGGCAATCGCTTTAATCTGAGACCGATTGATATCGCAATTAAAGCGCATACAGTCAAAATCGTTTACTCAATTGATTCGTACTCATAGACAGTCATCCTTTCATCGGATTATTTGTATAATTTATTGAATTTATACATACTCATAGTATAAAATAACGAGTCAAAATCAAATAAACAAAAACATACTGTTTGGATAATTCGTTAATATTAATAACCTTTAATCACACAAAAAGACTGTCCCTCAGGTCTATTTAGACCTATGAGGACAGTCCCCTTGTATTCCCTTCGTCGATAAGCTTCCTTACTCCGCCGCCAAATACTTCGTCATCACAACCTCAGTAGCGCCGCTTGCCGTATTCACCACTACGTCATCCATCAGCGCCTGCATCAGATAGATGCCGAGGCCGCCGACGCGCAGGTCGCTCACTTCAGCCGCTTGGAGCGGCGCCGCTTTGCCTACGGCATCCGTGTACATAAATTCTGGGCCGCTATTTTTTACCTTGATCGTCAGAGATTGTTCCTCGAATTCGTAGCTAACGTCAATCATGCCGCTATCGGCATCCTGGAAACCGTAGAGGACGGCGTTATTGCAAGCCTCCGACACCGCTACCTTCATGTCCTCGATATCTTCGTAAGCGAATTTCATTTTGCATGCAATCCCGAATAGACAGATTCTGACCATATCGATATAGTCTGCATGGGCCGGTATTTGTAAGTGAATGGCGTTCATGCTTCAGCCTCTGTCCCTTCTGTTAAATATCTCGAAATGCCCGTCATGTCAAACAAACGTTTGATAGACGGCGGAATTTCGCGCACAAAGAACGGCGCCTTTATTTCGTCACGAAGCTTCAATACCGAAACGATAATGCCGATACCGGTACTGTCGATATATTTTAATTGCTTAAGATTGAGTATCAAGGCCTTATCCGTGCGGTTCATTACAGGCTCAAGCGCCCCTCTCAGCTGTTGCACGACGGATAGATCAAGCTCGCCGCTGATGTGAATAATGGACTGATCCTTCGTTTCTTCATATATGATTTGAAATGGCTCTGCGTTCATGCTTTTCACTCCGCTCACATTTGATTAATAAATACAGTTACTATAATGAATACTCCCACCACTTACCGATGCAGACGCTTCGGCTGAAGTGGGGGTTTCTGATGTATCATCCTTACTTATTTCAGGATGCTTAACACCAGTGGAGTTGACACATTGATGGTCTGGTTACCACCCAACCCCTCTATCCCATCGGTTTCTTTGGCGGATACGTTTGGGAATACTTTACGCATAATGTTGGCGGCGCCGTTCACATCGGCATGAATCAAGCCTTTCGTGCTCGTATACAGCCCTCGATGAATCCGCTTGCCGGAGAAGGTCCATGCCCCCTCTTCGTCATAACGCGGCAATGGGTCTTGATCCAGGAAGCTGGCTTTCGAGGTATACGCTTCTTCGGTCAGCGTAACCGTTATTCCCTGTTCAGCCGCCTTATACTGGATCATCGCAATGAGCATCCGGTGTGGCATGTGACAGAAGGACTGATTGTTTCGACGTCCGTTCGCAGACGTTTGCTTCCATCCATCGTTATACCCGATGACGATCGTGCCGATATGTTGCTTCACTGCCAAATGAACGATATAACGGCTTACTTTGTGGAACAAGTCTTTGATTCGGCGATGACGCTTCAGATGCAAACGCTCCAAT
>NZ_JAKGAP010000142.1 GCF_021532375.1 Paenibacillus alkaliterrae | reverse complement strand
TGTCATCAGCCACTTTAATTGTCGGTGAATTCGGAACCGCCAATGACGGTGGCTTTTTTCATTCGCCACCGACAAGCATTTGGCGATTAGATTTAGGCTTACAGAATGACGGACAAAGGAAAAGACCCGCCATTGGCAGGTCAATTCAGAATCAGAACACGGTATTTGGTTTTAGTATGGAGCCAGAACTTCACGCCCCCAAAAGCAACATACCACTCCGTATCAAGCTCCAGATTCGCCGGGCAAAACACGTTGCCGAGCTCGAACATAATCGGATCGCCGCAATGCAAGGGATATAGAAGTCTCACCCCATCGTAGACGCGCCAGCGCCGAGTCTCTTGGTGAAATCGCAATTCATACATAGCGCTGCCCCCTCACTGTTCCTTAAACTCGCCTAAGACACGGTTGACGTGAATCGCGTCAATAAGCTTGTCTTTCCGAAGTACAGCGTCAAGCAACGCGGCTGTGCACACATTGTTCATTTCGCGGCAAACGCCGCGCGTATGCGCATAAATCGCATCCATAGCCTCTGTCGTAAAGATGGGATGAGTACTGCCGGCAACCTCGAGCTGGTGCGAGATGTAGTCCCGGCTCTCCGCAAGCGATAAGCCTTCCAGATGAAATCTCACATTCATTCGCTGCGTAATCGGTTTAAATACCCGAAGCTGCAACGTAGCCTGAAGCTCCGGCTGACCAATTAAGAGAAGAGCCAGCGGCGACACGGAATCCATCTGGAAGTTCGTAAGAAAGCGAATTTCCTGCAGCATGTCACCGGAAAGCAAGTGAGCTTCATCTACGACAATGACGGCCACCTTCTGCTGGTTCTCGTACAGATCCCACACGAGATGCTGGAACTGCCGTTTGGCCTCGCTGCGGAGAAACTTGGGAGGCAGCCCAAAATGGTGAAGCAGCTCGCGGTAAAAATCGCGGGGTTTCAAATTCGCGTCGGACACATACATGAATCGGTATTTGTTCGCATCTAGCTGGTCCTTCAAGGAACGAATGGCGGTCGACTTGCCCGTGCCAATCTCACCCGTCACGCAGCCAATCGACCTTGTCATCACCATGTACTGCAACCGGGCTACGCACTCTTCAAACCGCTTCGAGCGGTGCAGATGCCGGGTTTCAATCTCTCTCGTAAACGGGGTTCGCTCCCAGCCAAAGTAACTCCGAATCATGGATGCTTCACCTCTTTCAGTGCCAGCGAGAGCTCGGCTGCTTGCGTCTGACGGAGCTGCCGGTTATGTTCCTCGGCGAGCAGTTCCACATAGTTTAGTCCTGTCTTGGGCTGCTGTTGCTGTACAGCTGCAGGTTCAGGCGGTTTCCTCTTCTGCTTGGGATCACGCAGCACCAGCGGTTTGGCGTCATTGAATCGAACGCCATCCTTCCAGATCTGAATCAAGCTCAGATCGTGAGGATCGAATCGCACTTGAACTTGCGAGCCGGAAAGCTTCGCCTCCACTTCATAGGTCGTGCCTAGCAATGAGATGCACCCTGTCTTGTCCGCCTTGCGCGACTCTTCGAGCAAGAATACTTCCGCCAGCTCATGCGGAGGAAGCGTGCGAATCGGGTGGTCATCCTTCTGGTAGCGGTCAAGCGGGCGCTGTTTGAAGCTGTTATGAACCTTCTGGTGGTAAGCGACCTCAAGCCAGGCGGCGAAGAAGCGGTTCAAGTCGGTGAGCGTCTGGATCTTCCCTTGCTCCATGAGATCGTACGCCTCCGGCACAAAGCTCTGGTCAACGAACCGAAAGAACTTTTCTTGTTTACCGCGTCCTTGCGGACGCCCGGGGCGAGTGTGCTTAAGCTCGGTTCCTAGCCGTCCGCAGATCCGCTCAAAGTGGTGCGAGGAATAGATAGCACCGTTATCGACATAGATCATTTCGGGCACGCCATGCTTCAGAATCGCTTTTTTGAGGCAGTCTTCGAGCCGGGCTATCCGCTCTTCAAAGTAAAACTGGCCGTGCACACAAAGACGTGAATAATCGTCGATGAAGATCACCAAGTAAGCCATCGCTTTCTTTCCGGGCTTATCCGGGTGGGGCAGGTAAAGCGTATGCTGGACGTCGCCTTGCCACACGCTGTTGCGGTGTACGGCCTCGAATCGGCGGAATTCACTCCAGCCCGTAGTCAGAAGCGCCTTGCGCGTCATCCCGCGACGGCGCAGCTGTTTGCTCAGTGTACTCTCCTTGAGCACACCGGGATTCACGTACTGGGCAAGCTCCAGGATGGCAATAATCTGTCGGACGCTGCGACCTGGCTGCTCTTGCTTTAAGGCGATCGCTTTGGCAAGTACATCTTCCGGAATGTCTCGTGCTTGCAATTTGTCTGCTCGAGGCGAAGGGAGAAGTGCCTCCCAGCCGCCGCTGCGGTACGCCTGCACGTAGCGCTCTAGCGTCCGTAAGCTAATCTGTTTTTGCTCGCCCGCAGGTGTTTCATAGACGTGGCTCACAATGTCTCGCATGAGCGCCATCTGTTCGCCAGCCTCCAGCTTCCGGCTGACCAGTGGCGCGATCAAACCGTAGCGGAAGTTAGCCATTTGTTGTCGTTCTTGTTCATTCATTTGAATAGGACTCCTCTCCGTTCATCTTCCGGGAGTATCTCACAGCGTCCTGCTGCTTGGGGAGGAGGCATATCTTGTGGGAATCGGTGTCAATCGGCACGTTTAGAGGAGATGAGACACCATTCGGGGCGGCGATTGGTGTTTGG
>NZ_JAKGAP010000141.1 GCF_021532375.1 Paenibacillus alkaliterrae | reverse complement strand
ATTAAATATCTCATTTTCCGTCATCAATGGTATCTCCCTTCAGGGTTCTACTACAATGATTGACAGCAAATAGTCATGCTAAACTGGGAAGAACCGATTTAAACAGTCATCAAGCTGTCTTTCCTATTGGGTCATCCTTTCTGCTGCCTGCTTATTTATCCAGATTCGAGGGATTAACCAAAAATAAGATAATACAACGAATTGAAGCTATGTCACAAGAAGAGTACATAGAGCTGAGCATTAAAATTCATGAAATCTGCAAAAACGATCATGCTAGTGAATTTATCTCAACTCAAAAAAATTTTTTAAGCACAAAAATACAGTATCTTATATCCAGCAGACTCCCCGGTTCAACTACGAAGGAGTATGCGCACATCATGAACATAATAAATAGCCGCCAGCACTTCAATCCGGAAGTCCAAAGTATAATCGAATCTATCCTTGGGAGGGTCCCCGATTCCCAATCCAACTTTACGAAAGTTGGATTTAAAGGAGGATCAACGATGTTTGTTCTTACGAATGCCATGTATGCGGAAGATCTTGAAGGAAACAGAACAGAATTGGCGGTTTTCGTGCATGATAAAGACCGGGTCGACCATATTTGGCTAAGAGACAAAATGGATTCTTTTTTAATCAAATTATTTAAGGATCCTGACTTCAGAAATACTGTGGCTCTTGAATTGCACACTTCAAATGAGTAGCGTATGGGTTTTTCAAGTTCGTGCTACCGGTGCAGCCGAGAACTTGTGTAATTGATTAGTTCAGCTTTTTTAAATCAAAGATGCGGATGCGACGACCTACACGTCCGGATCTGTGAGAGGCGGATAACTAAGTTATGCGCCTACTCGATTACTCATAAAATAAGGATGCCCAGCATAGCTTTAAAGAAAAAAAAGAGGTGGACTGTCTATGCTGGGTGCTGTTATTCTCGCTTCGCTTTTGCTCGTGCTGATCGTTGTCGCAAGCTCGGAGAAGGCGGAGGCTATTTTGGAGAAATATAACTAGGCTCTCGATTTGACGATGAATATTTTTTTTGAAGAAAGTGAAACTTATTTATAAGTGGGCTCGTATCAACATGTATGCACGTAGCAGTATTATATAACGGTTAGTATCAAGCTCCAAAGGGGAGTAGCTGGTACAGTAAAGTCGTCAATACGAGAATGACCTTCTCCGGCTTTATTGGCAACGTTGCAGCGTTGTTAGCGAGACCTTTGCCTACCCAAGGCAAAGGTCTCTTTTTTTTGGTGCTAAACGAACACAAACAAGGAGGAAAAAAGATGGATTTCGCTTTAATAATGGAGTACGGTTGGGTATTGCTCGTCCTGATTGCTCTTGAAGGCTTGCTGGCGGCAGACAACGCGCTGGTTCTTGCCATCATGGTTAAGCATTTACCGGATAAGCAGCGCAAGAAAGCTTTGTTTTACGGCTTGGCAGGAGCATTCGTATTCCGGTTCGGTTCCTTATTTGCCATTTCGTTTTTGGTCGACGTATGGCAGGTGCAGGCGATCGGTGCATTATACCTGTTGTTCATTGCGCTGAATCATATCTTTAGAAAGATTTTGGTGAAGAAAGCTGAAGACGAAGCTGCTGAAAACGAGAAGAAAGAAAAGAAGAAAAGCGGCTTTTGGGTTACTGTCATAAAAGTTGAGATTGCGGATATCGCTTTCGCAGTCGATTCTATCCTCGCGGCCGTTGCGCTTGCAGTAGCGCTTCCGACAACCAATCTTCCGACAATCGGAGGTATGGACGGCGGTCACTTTGCGGTTATTTTCCTCGGCGGATTTATCGGTCTTGTCATTATGCGTTTTGCGGCAACCGTATTCGTCAAATTGCTTCACCGCAAGCCGGGTCTTGAAACTGCAGCGTTTGTTATCGTTGGCTGGGTCGGGGTGAAGCTGGCCGTATATACATTATCGCATGAAGCGGTGGGTATCATTTCATACGAGTTTGCCCATTCCACAGCTTGGAAGCTTACGTTCTACATCGTTCTTGTTCTGATCGCGGTGCTTGGCTACTTCTTGTCGAGCGACAAAGAGAAGGATGAGGAAGGCGTAGCCGAGACTGCTCATTAATAAAACGGTCGCAGCTGTTCGAATCTAGCGTGCTTAGCCAAAGCTTCTTCCTGCATAATAGGAGTATTGAACTGTTTTTGGAGGAGATTCAATTGGCACAGCTCATCGATAAGGCGATTGCGACCGGAAGGCGACAATGGTTATCCGCTTCAACGATGGATAGCCGCTGAATACAGGCGAGCAGATTCAAATCGGCGGCAATGAGGAATATAAGCCGGTTTGCAGACGCTGCTACAATCAAGCATTCCACAAAACATAGCGGGCGCTTGGCAGATCCATACTTATAAGGAATTCTTTTAAAAAAAGCTCTCAGCCGGATTTGATCGGCTGGGAGCTTTTTTTGTATGAAGAACATTGTATTAGCCCATCGTGCCCATATGTGCATGAAGCGACGATTCAGCGCGACTTGTCGGAGATCGAACTGGAGGGGAGTCTGAAAAGAACCCATGGCGGCGTCATTATGGAGGAATGGACGAATGACGAGCCTCCCTTCAATGAAAGATCCAGCCAAAATCTGGATCAGAAAATGCGTATTGGGAAAATGGCGGCCAGCCTGGTTGAGGACGGCGACCATATCATCATTGACTCGGGGAGAGCTTTATCCTTCCAGCTATATGTTAAATGGAATTAATTGTCGTCAGGTAACTTATTTTTCCGCCAGTCTCTTCGCTTTCTGCAATTCCAACCCTGTTAATTATACTCATCGATCTGCGTAAGAAAGTCCTCCAGCGTGAGATCGTACCGTTCCTCGCCGAACTTGGTAAAGCCGAGTGTAAAATTAAGAATATAGCCGGAATAAAACTTTAGAGTCTCCCCTCTCTGCCCGATGTAATAGAGAGCGCGTCTATTACACA
>NZ_JAKGAP010000140.1 GCF_021532375.1 Paenibacillus alkaliterrae | reverse complement strand
TGACCCCTGTTCAGTACAGGAATCATCTATTATTGGTTTCCTAATTGTTCAATACCACTCTTTTTTTAAGTGTCCTTGACATAGGGTCCAGATTACCTATAAAGGGACGAGTCTCCACCCGTGTTACCACCTAGTTCCGCGCCTACGGCACGACACTCCGCTCACATATCCATCAATACGCGTTCCCGTTAACGCTGGACCTGCGGCAGAGCTTACTGTATTTCAGCCTGCTTCTCGGAGATGGCTTTCCGCTAACGCCCGAACGTTGGTTTTCAGCTTCCCCAACTCTCTGTTCGATCAGGCGTGCAGCGTACTCTTTCTCGTCATCGAATGTAATGCTATTCAACTTGAAATATCGAATCGACGATTACCGGAAGATTGTCTCTGGTCAGCCATAAGCTCCACCACCGACAGCGTCTTTATTTAAAATTTTACCAATGATACCACCAAAAAGCGGGGTTGTGCAATAGCTATATTTTTCAAAAAGCTTAACATTTTGCCGTGCTTTTCGTGAAATGTCATTTCAATTCACTTTATGGCGTTGACTAAACTTAATCGCCATCATAAAATAAATATGTCACAAAAATATTATTGACCATAAAAAGGGAGGTTTGGCATATGGAACAAACGCCAATCAAGCTTGGTGAAGGCGGTAGGATCGTCATTCCATCCGAGTATAGGAAAGCACTTGGACTAAATATTGGCGACGAACTTCTTCTGCATATGGAAAATGGAAAACTCATAATCATGAACCGCTCGCAGGCCATTGCGTATGTGCAGGAGCAGATGGCTCGATATGTGACCGACGGTCGAATACTATCAGATGAATTGATATCTGAGCGAAAGGAACAAATCGATCATGAATGATGTTTTGGTATTCGATGCATCGGCAATTCTGGCATTACTGTATCAAGAACCAGGACATGAAGTCGTTTCAAAATATTTAAATACACATAGTGGATTATCAGCAGTAAATTTGGCAGAGATAATAGGAAAAACGCAGCCTACCGGATTAGCTCCAAATCAATTATTGTCTTATCTGCAATTGCTCGGCGTGCAAATATTCGATTTAAATCAAGATTTAGCCATTCAAATCGGCATAATGAGAATGAGCGCAAAGCCATATGGATTGTCTCTGGGAGATTTGGCTTGTATGGCTTTAGGAAAACAACTGGCCTGTCCTGTCATAACAGCAGATCGTGCATGGAAAGAAACCGATTATGGGGTAGAAATTATCCTTATTCGCCCCTAACAGGCTCGAATCTCGGTGAAATCTTGTAGATACCCTTTTTTGAATACGTCATACCACTGCTCTAACGCTTCACCCTGGTAAACCCCAAGCTTCTCCAAAATAAGCTTCGCAAACTCAACCGCCGCGCTGCCGTTAGCCGTTATGAGCGGCCCGTCGGCAACCGCTTGTGCATCCACATAAAGAATGTCGCCTCTGTAATCCGGTGCCCCATGCTTTAAATTAACCAGCATGTTGCCGGTATGCTTGTGTTCCTCCAGAAACCCGTGCCGGCCGAGAAAGGTCGTCGCATCGCAGATCGCCGCTATACCCGCTTCAAGATCCAAGCATTGACGAATCGTATCCTTCGCTTGCTCATTTATCGGATCGTTCCAGCCCGTGCCGCCTGGCAAAATCAGCATCGCGACATCCAACTGCCTCCACTCGCTGCCGCTCGCCGCATAATCCGGAAGCACCTTAAGTCCGCCCATCGACGTTTTCGGCTCAAGATCCACTGCAATCGTTTTTATCTCATAGCCCGATTGCGGGTTATTCAGCTCTGCACATACATAGCTGGCTTCCCAATCTGCAAAACCATCCGTAAGAAATACAAGTACTTGTTTCATATGAACCCCTCCAGCATTTTTTTGTTCCTCATGTACTCAGAATAAACCAGGTCCCCTGACAAAGGCTGTCAGTGAAGCTGAAATATATTGCAACGTTTGTCTGAGTCACTGCGTTATAATGGCTGAAGAGGTGAGTCGAATATGGCAAAATGGGACAATATGCTGAAAATTTTATGGCTGCTGCGTTCAAAAAGCACGATGACCGCCGAACAGCTGTCCGAGGACTTGGAAATGAGCGTTCGCACCGTTTACCGGTATATCGATGCTCTTTGCGCAAGCGGGGTGCCCATCATCGCGGAGCCCGGTCATGACGGCGGCTATTCGCTGCCGGGCACGTTCAAGCAGGCCCCCTTATTTTTCGACTCAGCCGAATTAAAAGCTGTCTTGCAAGCCGCTTTATTCGCTCAAGGAGCGGGATATCCCTTTGAGGAAGAGCTGCAGAGGGCGCTGCAAAAGATACAGCTTTATCATGGCGAGACGCAGCAAGAGGATTGGGAGCGTCAAACGCGTGGAATGGATGTGATCCCTCATGCGGGCAACCATGCGCTTAAGCCTATGCTTCAGTTGATGGAGAAAAGCGTTGCCGAAAGCCTAACGATTCACATTCAGTATGCGAAGAATGCAGAGGATGAGCCGCAGCTGCGAAAATTAGATCCTTACGGGCTCGCTTATCGAACAAACAAATGGTATGTCGCAGCGTATTGCCACCTAAGGCAGGAGGTGCGGACGTTTCGCGTTGATCGTATCGAGAAGCTGGAATTAACCGGGCACCGCTTCCAAGTCCCGCTCGATTTTTCCGCAAAGTCCTATTTTGAGCAGAGTGCTTTCGTGCAAAAATCGGATAGCGGGCATGGCGGCTGCTATGTACGGATCGAGGGGAATGCGGACAGCATTCGCAGACTGGCTGATCACTGGTATTTAAGAAACTGCTCGCCGGAGCATGATGGTCAAACACTAACGCTGCGGATTGACGAAGAAACGATGATGAAGTACCTGCCCCGGCTGCTGCTGTCCTACGCCTCCGCTGTCCGCGTTCTCGAGCCGTCGAATTTGAAACAAGAGATGAGCAGGCTGGTGCGGGAGCTGACCGGTTTTTATGAGTAAGCCTCAAACGTCCAAAAAAGACAGTGTATAAATGAATAGCCCTCAGGAAAAGTTATGTGCATTCCCATTACGAATGAATACTCCCATCACTTACCGATGCAGACGTTTCGGCTGAAGTGGGGGTTTCTGATGTATCGTCCTTACTTATTTCAGGATGCTTAACACCAGTGGAGTTGACACATTGATGGTCTGGTTACCACCC
>NZ_JAKGAP010000014.1 GCF_021532375.1 Paenibacillus alkaliterrae | reverse complement strand
CCGCAAAGGCAGAGGTGGGTTCCACCTTTTGAGCCTGGGGAAACTTGTCTCTGTAGAGATATTGACCAGGAAGCCCCTACTTCAAGCGTAGCTAAGCAGGGGTAGTTCACTAGGCTTGTGCTCAAAACGGATAATCCTATAGCAGATATATTTTATCGTTCATTGGGTTTTACAGTGGATTTAGAAACGAATAACAATAGCCATGTTCTTCAATTTAGTGAAAAAATAATTCAATAATTGCGACATAGCAATCCAAAAGAAACTATTATATTCATCATATGTTATCATAAGCATCAAACATAAATTATTGCAGACAGGTAAATATCAACTGTTAGTATCAGTATCCAAGGTATAGGAAGGGGCAAGGCATGGCAAATATCGAGCACTTGCAAACCGTACATGTTCCAGCGTCGAAGGTGTATGAAACTTTAACCACCGCTGAGGGACTTTCGGAAATATGGACTAATGAACTCATTATCAATAATCAGATTGGCTTTATTAATGAATTTCGATTCGGCAGCAATGACATAACTAAGATGAGAATAGAGGAGTTGATAACTAATAAAAAAGTCGTGTGGCAGTGTATAGACTCAGATCCAGAATGGATTGGTACGATTATTTCCTTTGATATTGAAGAGAAGAACGGGAAGTCTTTTATTACTTTACGTCATATGAACTGGAAAGAAGTAACGCCATTTTATCGCTCTTGTAACTACAACTGGGCTATTTTCCTTTATAGTCTCAAATCCTATTGTGAAGAGGGTGATGGTCTCCCTTATCATAAACGTAAGTTTTAATAATTTGAGTTAAATTGCTCATTCCACTAAAGAGTAACGACAATTCAACCAAGACAGGGAGGATTGTATGAAATTTATTTTGATATTTGGTCCGCAAGCAGTTGGTAAAATGACCATTGGACAAGAATTAGAAAAAAAATACGGACTTGAAGCTCTTTCATAATCATATGACGATTGAATTAGTTAATCCTTTTTTTCGCTACATGGCAACAATACATTCGATGCAATTGAGAGAATTGAGAAAAATGTCATAATTCATAATCCAGATCTCGTGACGGTTCAATTCGGTGCGAATGATGCTGCATTTCACAAAATGGTTCAACTGCATGACTATGAAAGGAATCTCACCGATATTAGTCCCGCACCATTTGACGAGAGGTTACAACATGCTCGAACAAACGTCGTACTTAAGCAAGATGCAGAGGTCGTTACAGAAGTGAGTGTAGCAACAGGCTGTCATTATATAGACTAAGAAACGATAGTTCAATAACAAGGTCAAACAGCCGGAAATGAACCCCTCTCGCTTTAGATGGTCGACAAGTTAAGGTATGATTGAGCATGATCCCTACAAAAGTTCATTATTAAAAACGCCTTATTCTCAATGGCGTTTTTTTAATTTCATCAATCAAAAGGTAAACAAAGGATGATCACCAGATGAAAATATTGCTTGTGGAAGATGATAAAACGATTGCGTCAGGACTTGAATACTCGCTGCAGCAGGATCGCTATTCCACCGTTCTTTGCCATGATGCCGCTTCTGCGAAGAAGATGTTGGCAGAACAACTGGATCAATTTGCTTTATGTTTGTTCGATTTATCGCTGCCCGATGGAAGCGGCTACGAGCTGTGCGGGATCGTGAAGGAGCGGAGCGATATTCCCGTTATCTTTTTAACGGCGGTTGATGACGAGGTCAATGTTGTGATGGGGCTCGATATGGGAGCAGACGATTATATAACAAAGCCCTTTCGCATTCGTGAGCTTCTCTCGCGGATCAAATCGGTTTTGCGCAGATACCAAAAGCAGACTCAGACCAAAGCGGTCATTGAAATTGAAAATATTCAGATCCATACGCTTGAAGGCAAGGTTTATAAAAATGGCGGGGAAATGATCTTGACTGCTTTAGAGTATCGCTTATTGCTCATCTTCGCTAATCATATCGGGCAGATCCTCTCCAGAAGCCAGCTTTTAGAGCAGATTTGGGATGTCGCCGGGGACTTTGTGAATGATAATACATTAACCGTTTATATCAAAAGGTTGCGGGAGAAAATAGAGGATCATCCGCAACATCCAACGATTATTAAAACCGTACGCGGATTAGGCTATAAGGTTGGTGATTAGCATGCTGCGCAATAGAGAGATTCAATATCTGTTGTTTGCGATGTGTTCGATTAGTCTCTTGTCGGCAGCTGCAGCCGCTTTTTTTTCACTCGGTGCCGCAGTCCTCGTCTTTATTTCGTCTGTTCTGCTGATTGGATGCAATTTAATATTCACGAGTTGGAGATATCGCGAAATAGAGAAGCTTTCCGGCTATTTGCGTCAAATCAGCAGCGGCAATTATTCTCTTGATGTCCGCGATAATCATGAAGGCGAGCTTAGTATCCTGAAGAACGATATCTATAAAGTGACGCTGATGCTAACCGAGCATGGCTCACTTTTGCAGCAGGATAAAATACAGCTTACTGACGCGATTTCCGACATATCCCATCAGCTCAAAACGCCCCTTACTTCCATGATAATGATGGCAGATTTGCTGGGCGATGGGGAACTGCCTGCAGCGAAAAGAACGGAATTTACAAGCAATATTCGCATTCAGCTTGAGAGGATTGAATGGCTGATTTCCTCTTTGCTGAAGATTTCAAAAATCGATGCGGGAACGGTACTCTTCAAAAAAGATCGGATATGGGTGGAGAAGCTTATTCAAAAGGCATTGGAGCCCGTTCTCATTCCGATGGACATTAAGGAACAAACCGTTTCGATACAGGGAGAGAGCAACGTCTCTTTTCTGGGCGATTTGAATTGGACAGCGGAAGCCGTGATCAATATTCTCAAAAACTGCGTGGAGCATACTGGAGAAGGTGGAGTCATCGCCATTACTTTTGAAGAAAACGCGCTGTTCACGGAAATTAGGATCGCCGATAACGGGAAAGGGATCGCGAAGGAAGATCTGCCTTATATTTTCAAGCGTTTCTATAAAGGGAAAAATGCAAGTGAAGGCAGCATCGGTATTGGTCTTGCTATGGCTCATAGCATCATCACAAGCCAAAATGGAAATATCGAAGTGAAGAGTGAGCAGGAAAAAGGCACCCAATTCTGTATTAAGTTTTACAAGTGACTAGATTGTCATTTTACAGTCACTTGAAAGTCATTTTAGGCAGATATACTATCACTATCAGGTACTAATGGAGGTTTTCATAATGGAAATTTTAAGGATAGAGCATCTGTCTAAAATGTACGGAAAAGGCGAAACGGCTGTAAAGGCGCTTGACGATGTGTCTTTCTCGGTGGAAAAAGGTGAATTTGTCGCCATTATCGGCCCATCCGGCTCCGGGAAATCGACGCTTCTGCATATGCTCGGAGGTGTGGACAGGCCGACAAGCGGTAAGGTAATCGTGGATAACACAGATATTTATAACCTGAATGAAACACAGTTGGCGATCTTCAGACGCAGACAAATTGGTTTGATTTATCAGTTTTACAATCTTATCCCTGTGCTGACGGTTGAAGAGAATATTACGCTGCCATTGCTGCTTGATGGGCATAAAGTGGATAAGAAGCAACTGGATAATATTGTGAAGACTTTGAATCTGCAAAATCGCTTAAACCATCTGCCCAATCAGCTTTCGGGCGGACAACAGCAGCGGGTCTCCATTGGCAGAGCGGTGATCGGCAATCCGGCTATGATGCTGGCAGACGAGCCGACCGGCAATCTGGACAGCAGGAACAGCGGTGAAATCATTGATCTGCTCAAAATGTTCAATAAAACCTATAATCAGACATTGATTGTCATCACCCATGACGAACGGATTGCACTGCAAGCGGACAGAGTCATTGCAATTGAAGATGGAAGGATCGCAAGGGACGAGGTGATCCGGCCATGAACATCGTTAACAAGCTGACGATCAGGCATCTGAAGCAAAACAAGAGAAGAACGCTCGTTACGATCATTGGCGTCATTATTTCAGTTGCTATGGTGACGGCTGTCGCGACTCTTGGCGTATCGTTTATGAATTTAATGCAAAAGCAGACGATTGCAGACGAGGGAGAATGGCATGTTTTTTACAAGGATGTAAACAAGGCGCAGCTTAAAGCGGTTCAGAAGGATGAAGCCAGCAAATCCGTTGTTATCTCAAGAGATCTTGGCTATGCGCTATTGGAAGGGAGCCAAAATGACAACAAGCCGTATTTGTTTATTAAAGAGTACAATACACAAGGCTTTAAGCAGTTTCCGATTGAACTCCGCGAGGGAAGGCTGCCGCAAGCGGCGAATGAAGTGGTTATATCGGAGCATATTGCAACGAACGCTAAAGTTGTGTACGAAATAGGCGATGTACTTACACTTGATGTTGGTGAACGGTTCATAGCTGAACGAGAGGGCCAGAAATTTTACCAGTACGATTCATTATTTGAAGAAAGTGATAAGATATTTGAATCGTTAAAATACAAAACAACTAAAAGTTACACGATTGTAGGCATCATCAATCGTCCGACATGGGAACCGACATGGGCGCCAGGGTATACGGTCTTATCCTATGTGGATGAAAGCTTGATCGGAGCAGACGATACCGTCAACGCAACGGTTGTATTAAAAAAAGTGAAAAGCTCCTTATACTCTCATTCGGAGGATTTCGCCAAGGAGAACAAGATAGAATTAGAATCAATAAACTATAATAATAATTTGCTGCGCTATTATGGCGTGACGGACAACGACGGCTTGCGCAGTACGATATTTTCATTATCTGCAATTATTATGGCCGTTATTATTGTTGGCTCTGTTTCGTTAATCTATAATGCCTTCGCTATTTCTGTCTCGGAACGCTCCCGCCATCTGGGAATGCTCTCGAGTGTGGGGGCTACGAACAGGCAGAAGAAAAACTCGGTGTTTTTCGAAGGGGCGGTCATCGGACTTATCAGTATCCCGATTGGCCTCATTTGCGGTTTTGTTGGGATCGGTATTACCTTTTGGTTTATAAACTCGATCATTCAAGGCGCATTAGGTGTGACGGAGAAGCTGACGGCGACGGTGACGCCATGGTCGATCTTGGTGGCCTGCGCCGTCTCGATCATGACCATTTTCATCTCAACTTATCTCCCGGCAAGAAAAGCATCCAGGATCTCGGCCATTGATGCGATCCGACAAACAACCGATATTAAGCTGACGAGCAAGAAGATGAAAACGTCGAGGGTTGTTAGGATGCTTTTCGGGATAGAAGCAGAAATCGGCTTAAAAAACTTGAAAAGAAACAAACGTAGATACCAGGCAACGGTATTCTCGCTCGTGATCAGCATCGTTCTGTTTCTGGCGGTATCCTTCTTCACCGGCAATTTGAAAAAATCGTTGGAGCTGTCGCTGAAGGGCGTGAATTATGATATCCAGGTAACGATTGGCAATGAAAATAGTGAAGACGATAAACAGTTGATCCATTCGATTGCTGCTATTGAGGATGTAACGGAATATACTGTGATGAATGAAATGAATGTAAATGCATGGATTGATGAGACATCCATCGCCGCTGAATTGCAAAGCATGGTGGAGCAGGATAAGAGTATGCTCGAAAATGGAAAATTTCCGTACATTATTAGAATACATGCACTAGATGAGATCAGTCTGCAAGCCTATGCCCAAAAGGTCGGTACGGATTATGAACAGTTAGTTGACCCGGAAAATCCAGCTGCTATTGTAATTGATACGATTCCTTATCAAGATCAGGAAGCAAGAAAGTATATCGAAACGAAAGCTATTTATGCTGAAATTGGTCAAAGTATCGATTTGTACCATGAGAACTGGGAAACAGGAAAAGTGACAGATTTGAACAAAGTAGAAATCACCGCTTTGACAGATCAGTTTCCTATGGGGGTTCATCCTGCCGGGCTCGGCAATTTAAATATCGTTACCTCAGGACAGGTCATGGAGCAGCTGATTGACAATCAGATTGAGAATAAGATCGACGCTGGTTTTCGATCAATGCTTTTCTTGAAAAGCTCAGATCCGATGACAACGCAGCAGGAAATCGAGCAAATGAAAGAGAGCAATATTAATATTTACAATGTGTATCAAAGCAGGCAGCAGGAAGAGCAGATGATTATGATCATGTCTGTATTTACGTATGGCTTTATTTTGCTCATCACCGCGATCTCGGTTGCAAATATTTTCAATACCATTTCCACAAGCGTCTTGCTTCGAAAACGCGAATTCGCGATGCTGAAATCCGTTGGAATGACGCCAAAGGGCTTTAATAAAATGATTAATTATGAAAGTGTGTTTTACGGAATCAAGTCATTGCTCTACGGGCTTCCGATCAGCATTGTCGTGATGGTTTTGATTCACAGCGCATTGATGAACAGTTTTAGCTATAAGTTCGTTCTTCCTTGGAAAAGCCTTTTATTTGTTATTGCTGCCGTATTCCTTATTGTGAGCTCAGCCATGTTATACTCCAGCGTGAAAGTAAAGAAAGATAACATCATTGATGCTTTGAAGCAGGAGAGTATATGAGATGATTTCGATGAAGAGACAAGAGCTATTGCGGAAAGCAGATGTGCTCAAACAATACGAAGTCTACGGATACCAAATCGCTTATTACTTGCTTGAAAATGAAACTCTGGCAGCAGAAGCGGCAACTCAGGCGTTGATTGAGCTATTCAAGGCTGATGAATTCTTTCATCAGTCGCCCTCTCTTCAGAAACAAATAACGAAACAAGTGTTCATAAAGCAGTCATTATCAACTAAAGCATCAGTATAACGCCTGCTCAAATTTTTCGTTTAACTAACGGGTAACCGATCGACAAGTTCTGCTATAAGCGCCTGAAAGTGTGAAAAGCAGGAGATTATAAGTAATTGATCTTAACTTTACGACCGAGGATGGGAATGACGGAACCATGTTTCCCAAAACCATCCCACCAATACTCCTGCATGCGTTATGGCTGACAGGTCATGGGGTGTGAAGAACAGGTAGATTCGGCAGAACGATGGCTGGAGCCATTCTAAAGGAAAAGGTATGCCAACGGATATGCCGCGTGGCTGAAAAACTGGATATGGTGAGAATCGTTCCATTATAAAGGAACTGACGAACAACCGAATGTACGGGTCTAAAGTTAGAACATATGGAAACATATGGACCATCAGACGATGGGGTGAGTGGCGTAAAGTAAAAATGTATCCTCTGAAATACGCTATGCCGAACTATGGCGGCATCCAGCTCACAGGCTCACAGGGAGCACCTAAGTCCAGTACGGATAGCTAGGACGTAAGGTACTTGGAAAACAAGGAACGCTGCAATAAGGGCTGTCACCCGAAGTGGTTGCTATAAGGCAAAAGCCGAAATGCATTTATTCTTGTGAGGGTAGGGGCACGACCGAAGAACCTCCTGTAATGGGAGCGGAGGAAAAGCCCCAAGTCTAACTGAAAAGAACGATCATTTTCCAAACGTGAATTGCACCGATCGGGTAAGAACGTGGGAACATTACCTCTAATAAGGAGGGATGCCACAGTGCAAGCCTTGAGATATTGGGATTATTACGGCATGACGGATACCTTCACGGATTTATACGATAGGGCTACGAATCGGGAATCTTTTCCGCACTTATACGACTTGATCACATCCAGAGAAAATATTCTCCTCGCCTATCGAACCATGAAATCTAATAAAGGATCTAAGACCCCTGGAACTGATGGGCAAACCATCGCTGACATTCAAAAACTGTCCGAGGACGAATTAGTAACAACAATCCAGAACAACCTGAAAAATTATCGCCCTAAGAAAGTCAGACGGAAGTTCATTGAAAAAGATAACGGCAAATTAAGACCGCTCGGAATCCCTTGTATCCTGGATCGAATCATTCAGCAATGTTTCAAGCAAGTCCTAGAACCGATAGCAGAAGCCCAATTTTACAAACATAGCTATGGTTTCAGACCACTTCGGTCTACCCACCATGCGATGGCAAGAGTACAATTTCTCGTTAATCACGCGCAACTGCATTATGTTGTAGATATCGATATTCAAGGCTTCTTTGATAACGTGAACCACTCTCTGCTGGTGAAACAACTATGGAACATAGGGATTCAGGATAAAAGAGTTTTAACGTGCATCTCCAAAATGCTAAAAGCGGAAATTGACGGAGAAGGTGTACCTTCTAAGGGCGTACCCCAAGGGGGCTTGTTGTCGCCGTTGCTTTCAAACGTCGTCCTCAATGACTTAGATCAATGGATTGCCGGCCAATGGGAATTCTTCCCCCTCAGTCAGCAATATACGACAAGATCAGGCGAATTGTACGCAAAAAATCGTACCACGCTCAAAGAAGGATACATCGTCCGCTATGCGGACGACTTCAAAGTCCTTTGTCGGGACTGGAGAACTGCCCAGAAGTGGTACCACGCCGTAAAGCTATACCTAAAAGACCGTCTGAAACTGGAAGTCTCGCCGGAAAAATCGCAAATTGTCAATCTGCGAAAACGAGAATCCGAATTCCTCGGATTCACCTTCCGTGCGAATAAAAAAGGTAAAAAGAGAGTAGCACACACGGGCATTAAAGCCAATAAAAAGCGGAAAATTAAGGTTGAGGCAAAGAAACGTATTCAGAAACTTAGAACTTCACCAACCGCTCAAAATGCTATACTCTTCAACAGTTTTGTTCTAGGAATCCATAACTATTTCAATCGGGCAACCCATGTCAGTATAGAGTTCGCACGTCTTGCCTACGATCTACGGGCCTTCATGTACAATCGTCTCAAACCAGTCGGGAAATATGAACATCCTGCAAACCCGCCGCCAACTTACATGAAATTTTACAGCTTGGGTTACAGAACGTTCAAAGTAGCGAATGTGTACCTATTTCCTCTTGCGAATGTGAAAACAAAAAACACGATGAACTTTAGCCAAAACCTTACACTATACACGACTGAAGGAAGAGAAGGAATACACAAAAAACTTCGCCCGGATATTCAGCATGAAATATCTCTGTTGATGGAATCTAACATCCCGAACCGAAGTGTAGAATATATGGATAACCGGATTAGTCGCTACAGTATGAAGATGGGAAACTGCGAAATTACAGGGATTTATCTATTCGCTGCCGATGTTCACTGTCACCACTATATCCCGTTGCACCTTGGAGGGAGCGACAAATTCAGTAATTTACGCATCCTCCATAAAGAGGTACATAAACTAATCCATCTTACACAAAAAGAGACGATTGATATACTCATATCTAAACTTGGAATCTCCGAGTTGATGATTGACAAGATCAATCAATACCGCCGAAAATGCGAGCTTGAGACGATCTAACAATCCCAAATCCATGAGTAACGAGGAACTTATGAACTATTAAATTCAGTTAGAGGGAACGCGGAGTGCCCGGAAACGGGCACGCTCCGTGTGGAGCAGGGGAAAAGCCGGAGATCACTTCAAACGCTTACCTATTGCTGACGATAGTACAATGCCGAAGTGCTGCCGCGTGGCAGCACTTCGCTAATCTAACTGGCAGTATAGCGTAATCCTAAATCCTTCAATAAGTGCTTTTACTCAAGATCATTTAAGGCTAAAATAGAATGATAATGAGACAACAGAGGAGAATGTCCATGAGAAGTTTAAAGGTTGCGGACATTACTACATTGTCTAACAATGAAAAACAAGCAATCATACTATTAAAAGAACGGCTCGAACAGAACTTTAAACTTGTAAAACTGATCATGTTTGGCTCTAAAGCCCGAGGCGATCACAATGAACATTCCGATGTAGATCTAATGGTGTTAGTTGAAGATCCAAAGACAACAGAGATGCGAGAAAAATTGTCGGAGTTACAATTTGAAGTAATTATGGAACAAGACGCTCCATTAATGAGCACAATTGAGAATTATAAAAATTGGCTTGAAGAAAAAGATATTTCCCTACCTTTCAAGGATAATATTGAAAGCGAAGGTGTTGAAATTGAGATATAGTGAAGCGACCAAGCTAATGTTGAAGAAATCTGAAGGATCGTTTCAATCAGCCAAGACCGATATAGAAAATCAAATATACGATAGAGCTTTGAGCTCACTATATTACTCTGCTTTTCAGGCAGTGACAGCTTACATGTTGCATGATAGTAAACCAATCAAAGCTACGTGGCTAATTATCTTTTTGGCTGGCTTGCTGAATATGAAATCATCCGTTTTTTCCCCAGTATTTGAAAATTGAATCTAAAATCCTTCTTTTTTCTACATTACTAAACCGTTGATATTGGCTAACTCCTTTGCTATAGTTCTATTATAGAACTATTCAACAATAGAATTAAATAGGGGGACGACAAAGTGGACCGAGCGCTATTGAAGCAAATCATCGACCGGTACGAGGCGGCGGATTTCATCGTCCATCGCCGGTTGAATGCGATGATTCGCGAGCTCATGCCCGATAGCTTGACGATTGATCAATTCTCCACGCTCCGCTATTTGCGAATGAAGGAGAAGAGCACCTCCTCCGAATTGGCGGATATTTTTTGCGTCGGCAAAAGCTCCATCACCGCGATCATCACGCGGTTGTTCGATAAAAACCTCATTCAAAGGCTGCCGGATGACAAGGATCGCCGCGTCACTTATTTGGCGTTAACCGATGAAGGGTTTCAAATGTGTGAATTGATGGAGGAGAAGATCCAAATCCTGCTTGCGAAATTCATTACGCATTTTGACGAGCAGGAAGCGCTAAGTTTTATCGCGACGTTTGAGAAGCTGGCTAACCGAATGATGCAAGGAGAGGAGTACAGAGATGAGAACGGTACTGAAGCTTAGATGGCTGGTGCTCGCGCTGTGGCTGACAGCCGCAGTCGGCTTGATGCTCAGCGCGCCCGCTATGGAGGAGCTTGTTCGGACGAAAGGTCAAATCAACGTTCCGGACGGCTATTCTTCAACGATAGCAAGCGAGCTGGAGCAAGCAATTGGAGGGGGAGAGGAAGCCGGCGCCAGCGGCGGTATGGCGACGGTGCTCCTCTTTCATAAGGAAGGAGGCCTGTCTGACGCGGATTTGACCGAAGTGCGGAACGGCGTCGATAAGCTGAAGAGGGAAGGGGAAACGATTGGCGTTCTCTCCGTCACGAGCCATTTCGATACCAAGGAACTGGAAGAGCAAATGGTGTCCGAAGATGGCACGACCATTCTGACGCTCGTTAACGTAGAGGCGGGCGACCGCGAGCTGTCCGAGCTGCGCGATGGCTTATATGCCGCTCTATCTGATTTGAAGGTGGATTACTATTACACCGGCAATTGGCTGATTTCCGAGGATGTCGTACAAAGCTCGCAGGAGGGGCTTAAGAAGACGGAGTTCATTACGCTCGGATTTATTTTGATCATCTTATTCCTGGTATTTCGTTCGGCGGTTGCGCCGTTCGTGCCGCTTGTGGCGGTAGGCTTTACTTATGTAGTCTCGCAATCGGTCATAGCGTTTCTCGTCGAATATTTCGACTTCCCGTTATCGAATTTCACGCAAATTTTCCTCGTAGCCGTCTTGTTCGGAATCGGTACGGACTATTGCATATTGCTTATCAGCCGCTTTAAGGAAGAGCTCGCTCACCGCGGCGACAAGACCGAAGCGATTCTCCATACGTACCGCACAGCGGGCAAAACGGTGCTGTTCTCCGGGCTTGCGGTGCTCGTCGGCTTCGCGGCGATCGGCTTCTCGACCTTCATGCTGTACCGCTCGGCGGTCGCCGTTGCGGTCGGGGTAGCGGTTCTGCTTATAGCTTTGTATACGATCGTGCCGTTTTTCATGATGGTGCTGGGCAAAGCGTTATTTTGGCCGTCGAAGGGCTCTCTTGAGCATAAGCCGAGCAAGCTGTGGGGCACGGCAGGGAGATTTTCGTTAAAACGGCCGGTTTGGGCGCTGCTTATTTTGGCGGTCATCATCGTTCCGTTCCTGGCGGCCTACAAAGGCACAATCTCGTTTAACTCGCTTGACGAGATCGGTGATAAATACGATTCAGTCAAAGCGTTTAATATGATTTCCGATGGGTTTGGGCCTGGCGATTCCTTGCCGACGACGGTCATCGTTAAAGCGGACCGGCCTATGGATACGCCAGAAGGGCTGGCTGCTCTGGAGCAGGTGAGCAGAGAGCTTGCGAAGACGGAAGGCGTCAAGGCTGTTCGCAGCGCGACTCGTCCGACAGGCGATGTTATGGAGCAGTTCCTCGTATCCGATCAAGTGTTGACGCTTGAGGACGGACTTGAACAGAGCGGCCAAGGCTTAGGCAAAATCGGCGATGGACTATCTGAGGCGAGCAGTGCCCTAAGCGAAAACGCGCCTAAGCTGAATGAAGCGGCAGCCGGCGCAGGCCAGCTGGTCAATGGCACGAATGAGCTGAAGGCTGGCATCGTGCAGCTGAGCGACGGACTGAAGCAAATTCAGCAGGGACTGCTGGATGGGTCCGCCGGCGCAGGCGAGCTTAGCGAAGGGTTGAAGCAGGCGCAATCGAGCGCGGAGCAGCTGGCGACGGCGAGCCGTGAGCTGCTGAACAGCTACGGGCAGCTTGGAGGCGGTCTTGGACAATTGACCGATGGCTACAAGGCGGTTGCCGCGGAGCAAGCGAAGCTCGCGGAAGGATTGGCCGGCGTAGAGCGGAGCTTCAGCAGTTTGCAGGACAGCTACCCGGAGCTGCAAAGCGATGAGACGTTTCAGGAGGCTCTGAGCACGCTGACTCAGCTGCAGCAAGGAGCAGCCGGCATCAGCGGCCAAATGTCGCAAATGAATGAGCAGTTATCCGGCATTTCCGCCGGAATGACGCAAGCAAACGCGGGTTTCCTGCAGGCAGCGGAAGGGCAGTCGGCTCTGGCATCGGGCCTCGGCAAGCTTGCCGCGGGCATCGCGGAGCTGCAAAGAGGCATTGCGCAAGCGGCCGCAGGTCAAGGGCAAATCGTCTCTGAGCTGCCAAGCGTCACGAATGGCTTGGGCGAGCTGTCGAACGGCCAGCAGGAGCTGCAAGCGGGCTTCGCTTCCTTGAACGATCAGCTTGGCGAGCTGACGAGCGGGCTGAATGAGAGCGTGAACGGCTTGACTCAGGTAACCGACGGACTCGCTTCCGCCGGCGGTTATTTGAACGGTCTGGCCGATTCGCCTGACAAGCAAATGACGGGCTGGTACATTCCGGAGGAGGCAATTGCGAACGAAGAGTTCCAATCGGCGCTTCAAGTTTACATGTCGGAGGATCGTCAGACCGCGAAGTTCGATGTCGTATTCAGCGGCAATCCGTACTCGCAGGAAACGATGGCACAGATCGACGAGCTGGAGGCTGCCGTGAAACGGGCCGTCCACGGCACGGATTACAGCGGAGTGCAAGCAGCCATCGGCGGTGTTACGAGCATGAACAACGATCTAAGCAACATTTCGGAAGCCGATTATTCGCGCACGGTCGTTCTAATGCTGATCGGGATTTCGATCATCCTGATCATTCTGTTCCGTTCGGTCGTCATGCCTCTCTATCTGATTGCGTCGCTTCTCGTTACCTTCTATTCCTCGATGGCGATTGCGGAGGTCATTTTCGTACGCATTCTCGGACAGTCGGGGATTAGCTGGGCAGTGCCGTTCTTCGGCTTCGTCATGCTGGTTGCGCTCGGGATCGACTACAGTATTTTCTTGATGGACCGCTTCAAGGAATACCGTCATTTATCGCCGCAGGATGCTATACTGGAAGCGATGAAAAATATGGGCACGGTCATTATGTCAGCGGCGGTTATCCTCGGAGGAACGTTCGCGGCAATGCTCCCGTCGGGCGTCATGTCATTACTGCAGATTGCAACGATCGTCTTATGCGGCCTGTTCATGTACGCGATGCTGATGCTGCCTTTGTTCATCCCGGTTATGGTGCGTATGTTCGGGCCTGCCAACTGGTGGCCGTTCATGGGACGCAGCATACAGGCGGCGGACCGCGTCGGCAGTGCGGCCGATCACTCGCATGGCAAGGCTTTAATGGAGAAGTGAGATCCGGTATCAACTGAAGCGGCAAGGGAATCCTAATAAAAGGAAAAGGCAGAATGGAGGCATCAAAAATGAAGCAGCTGCTTGTCTTATTCACCGGGGGCACGATCGGAAGCCGAAAACAAGGAGACGGCATCGATGTAAATGAATCGGGCTCCTATGCGCTAATAGACTCTTATAACAACAGCTCCCAATATAGAGCCGATGTCACGCTTCAAGCCGCGCAGCCGCTAAATTTGCTAAGCGAAAATCTGACGCCTGACGATTGGCTGGCGCTTGCCGCGGCGATTCGCGGCGCGGATCTGTCCGTCTATGACGCCATTCTAATCACGCACGGCTCGGATACGCTGGCATACAGCGCTTCGATGATTAGTTATTTGTTTGCCGGTACGAAGGCTCCAATCGTGCTGACGGCAAGCAACTATCCGCTGGAGGAGGAGCGCAGCAACGGCCTTCGCAATTTTGCGGGTGCCATCGATTTTATTGCGGGTGCCAGCTTGCCGGGGGTTTTTGTCGTTTACGAGAATGATAAGAGAGAGCAGCTCGTTTATTTAGGAACGAGGATTACGCAGGCGCTGTCGTTCACAGACCAATTCGGCAGCCCTTACGATGTGCCTTACGGCATGATGGTTAATCGGCAGTTTGAATGGCATGCGAATGCGCAAAATCCCCGGCCGGAGGCGTTAAAGCCTTCGGCGAATCCAAAACTGGCATGGGAGCCCGAGACGCTGAAGCTGGACGATAACATCGTATACATAAAGCCTTACCCGGGCTTGAACTATTCGTATTACGATTTTTCGGTGCGGAAGCCGAAGGCCGTCCTGCATGATCTGCATCATTCGGGCACGGCCTGCGCCATCCCGGAGGGCCCTTATTCGCTCCCGCAATTTATTGCGCGCTGCCTGTCGCTTGGCGTCGACGTCTATATTTGCCCGATCAGAGATCGAACGGCCGCGCTTTACTCCTCTTCTCTTCGTCTTATTGAAGCGGGCGCGATCGTGATCGAAAATATGTCGATGGAAGCAGCCGTCGCGAAGCTTATGCTTGCGTATGGAATGCATGATAAGAAAGCGGAAGCGATAGCTTTTGTAACCAATACTTATTTGTATTACGAGCGTATCGGGGGGTAAAATGATTATTAAACAAGCTTTATTTGTAACGGCATGAGAGCGAGCACGGTTTGGCGATTGAAATGATAAAATAGAGGAGAATGGACAATGGGTCAACTGAAAGCGGGAGACAAGGTTCTAAACTTTAAGCTGCAAGCTTCGAACGGCACGGATGTGGAGCTGTCCGATTACGCGGGGAAGAAGCTCGTCATTTATTTTTATCCGAAGGATATGACGCCCGGCTGCACAACCGAATCCTGCGATTTCCGCGATTTTAATGGCGAATTCGGCACGTATGATGCCGAGGTAATTGGCATTAGCCCGGATGATTTGGCTTCGCATGAGCAATTCGTGGATACGCACAAGCTGCCGTTTCTGCTGCTGTCGGATACGGAGCATACGGTATCGGAGCTGTTCGGCGTTTGGAAGCTGCGGAGCTGGGACGGCAAGGAGTTTATGGGAATCGAACGCTCGACGTTTCTCATCAATGAGGAGGGCACGCTCGTGAAGGAATGGCGCAGCGTCAGCGTGGATGGGCATGTGAAGGAAGTGCTTGAGGCGGTCAAGAGCCTCTAAACGTTTGACGCAAACATAGAAATGGCTCACCTTAAGCTGCTTGCAGCAGCTTAAGGTGAGCCATTATGCTTTATTCCTTCTTCCAGCCAGGCAGCTGGCTGACGTAGCTGTCGGACAGCTTCAGAAGCTCCAGGGATCGCTGGTATTCATCCTCGGTCGCTTCCTGCTCCGTAACGCCGTCGCCCGCCAGGGAATAGTGCTTGCCGTCCTCATAGCCGCTGCCCGACAGGAACAGCTCCTTGCTGCTTAAGAACGAGCCTGTCGGTAAATAATAACGCTGGGGCAATACATTATACGATTGATTGAACAGGTCTTGGCCGAAGTGGATATGATCATCCAAGGAGAAGCCAAGCAGATTCGCGATTGTTGGCAGGATATCAACCTGACCGCCAAGCTGATCGAATACCTTCGGCTCGGTAAGGCCTTCCGATGCTACGACGAGCGGGATGTTCATCATATCGGTATAGCTGTATTCACGGCCGTAAATTTCAGCCATAAGTTCCTCGTCGTCCCGGTCCAGCGAGTAAATCGGAAGACCGAGGTGATCGCCGTACAGCACGATCAAACTGTTATCCCAAATGCCGCGGTCTTTCAAATCTTCAATAAATAAGCCTAGCGCATAGTCCGCATAGTTTTGTGCGCGGATATAGTCGCCGACAAAAGTGTCCTCATAGCGTTCCGGCAAAGTCATTTTGTATTTCTCGGCCGGAATCGTAAATGGATGATGAGCTGTCATGGACAAGACATGCGCATAGAACGGCTTGCCCGCTTGGTACATACGCTCTAGCTCATCAGCTGTCTTGGCATAAAGCTGATCATCCGAGGCACCGAAGAAGACCGTATCCTCATCGCCGAAAAACTTATGATCATAGTAGCGGTCGAAGCCAAGCGCCTTGTAAAGCTCGCCGCGGTTCCAGAACTCGACAACGTTCGTATGGAACGTCGTCGTATCATAGCCATGCGATTTGAGCAGCTTCGGCAAGCTTGGAAGCTCTTTGTCCGCATAGGTCATCGCAGCGGCGCCGCGCGGCGGGATATAGAAAGACGTATTGACGACGAATTCGGCGTCAGACGTATTTCCTTGTCCAACCTGCTGATAGAAATGTTTGAAATAATAGTTTTCATTCACCAGCTTGTTAATGTTAGGCGTAATTTCTTGCCCGTCGATTTTCAAATTAACGAGGAAGTTTTGGAACGACTCCATTTGCAGGATAATGACGTTTTTCCCGGCTGCCGCTTCCCGGAGCTGCGGCGCTGAAGGCTGCTCGATCTTCTTGACCGAATTAATCTTTTCCTGCGTAATATGGTTTAGATCCACGTATTCAACGTCTTTATTTGAGAAAATCATATAAGCCTCGTAATTGAGGATACCCATTTGCTCGGCTTTGACAATCTCGTTCATGCTCGCGCGGTTAGGCAGAATATTAAACAAGCAAAGAGCGATCGAGATGGTAAATAAAGCAACGACAAGACGTTTGTTTTCTTTCTTCGCGCCCTCCTTCTTCCAATTTAGTGCTTTCTTGGGTCGAAAAAGGATGACAGCCATTATGATAATGTCGGTGAAGATCAGCAAGTAGTAAGGATCCATAAGCGAGAATACGCTATTTTTGACCGCGGTTACTTGATTCACCTGCTGCAGAGCGAGATAGGTTACGATAACGCCATAATACTTGTAATACATAATGACCGCGAATAAAATCAAAGTCATGACCAGGTTCGCCGCTAAATAGTAAAGCAGCTTTCGCTTGGCAGCGAACCACTCTATAAAACAATAGACGATCAGCACGAAAGGAATTTCTTTCAAAATCGTAGTCCAGGAAAACCCGTCCTCAAATATAACCATCCAAGCCAGATAGCTTTTGAGCAGCATAATAAATGAGAAAAATAGGATGGGACGAGTGCTTAGCAATCGTTTGGGAGTAAGAAATGTCATATAACTGCCTACCTTTCACAGCAAAAACAGGCCGTCCCTAAGAGCCAGCCAGCCCGCTCAGATTCATAATATATACGTACTGTAAAGTTATATCCATTATGCTCCTAATTGCAGTCCGATGTCAAAAGGCAAAAGGCTCCTTCATGTCCAGTTGAAACATTGCAACGGTTTTAGTAGTCTATTAAGTAGCTGCAAAAAAACAAAGCAAAGAAACAGAAATATTTACAAGTTAATTATGTAAAATATAAGCTGGAGGCTCAGCATGAAAAAAAGAAGTAGGCTGTTGTTTTTTGTTATGGTATGCACAGTTATGGTCATTGGTTACAATGCCTTTATCAAGACGGAAGAAACGACGACTCTTCCTCCGAAGCAGTCTGTCGTGGAAGACGGAGCGGCCCAGAGCGGAGGAGAGGTACAGCCGGAAATTGGTTCAGGCACAGCGGAGACGGGACAAGCGGAGAAGACCGGGGACGGCTTGGCTGTTATTGCGCAGCCGGAAAGCATGACGGTGCTGGTCAATAAGCAGAATATGCTGCCTGAGAACTATAACCCGACCGATTTAGTTTATCCGGACGTGCGTTTTATATTTTCGGAAAAGTTGGACAAGCGCAAGCTGCGGAAGGAAGCGGCGGGGGGGCTTGAGAAAATGTTCGCTGCAGCGGAGGATGAGGGCATTCTGCTTGCTGGCGTTTCCGCTTATCGCTCTCACAGCACGCAAAAGACGTTGTTTGAGCGTTACGTGAAGCGGGACGGACTGGAGAAGGCAAGAACGTACAGCGCTTTTCCGGGAACAAGCGAACATGAAACGGGATTGGCCGTTGACGTGTCCGGCAGCGACGGCAAATGCGCCGCGGCGGATTGCTTCGCGGATACGGAGGAAGCGCTGTGGCTGGAGCGGCATGCGCATGAATACGGATTTATTATCCGTTATTTGGAAGGTAAAGAAGCGATAACAGGCTATCAATATGAGCCGTGGCATTTGCGGTATGTGGGAACGGAGCTGGCTGCTGAGCTTGCGGCAAGCGGCGAAACGCTCGAAGAGTATTATGATGCGGTTCCAGTCACAAATTAAGAAGCAATAGAAGCGGCACAAGGCTTACGGACGATATTCGCAAGTCGCTTGAGCCGCTTTCTATTGGTGAAGCACTTCTTTAGATCTAGGAATTAATCCATCTCATAGATCGAGCCGGACTTGCTGGCGTACAGCTCGGCATACACCTTTTCGGCGTATGCGTCGGTCATGCCTGAGATATAGTCCGCCACGAAGCGCGGCCAGCTCCACTTGCTCTTGTGCTGCTCATAATTTTCGATCCAATCCGGCGGGATAATGAGGCGGCCGTACTCAGGCACCTTGAAGCTGTCCCACAGCCGGCGGATCATAATTTCACTGCGCATTTGCAGGCGCTGCACGCGGAAATCCTTGATCAGCGTTACCCAAGCAAGCTTCTTCAATATTTCCATCGTTCGCAGCATCTCGATATCCTGCTGCCCGTTGCCCACGAACGTGACCTGCTTCCAGCCGCGCGTTTTATCGTCGATGATGCCGACCTTGCCGGCAAAGATACTGACCCAGCGCGCCTTCATCTCTCGTCTCGTCCGGGACGATTCCCGGTCGCAGCTTACGTACAGGGCTTCCCACTGCTCCAGGTACGAGGCGAGCACCCGCTTCACCATGGCAGGAATGTCCACTTCCCCCCAGCCGATGCCGGTGTTGCCCTTATCGTCGACGATTTCTTGCACGAGATGGTTAATGAGCCTGCTATCCTCGAAAAAGGTGCGGTTCATTTGTATTTTGCCCGCGCGGATTCCGTCTTCGATATCATGGGTGGAATAAGCGATATCGTCGCATAGGTCCATGAGCTGAGCTTCAAGGGTCGAGCATCCGATCGGAATCTTCCAAGAGCGGCGAAGCTGCTCGATTTCTCCCCATTCCGTGCTGTAAAGCCCTTTGAGCCGCCCCGGCTCATCAAGCCCGAACGGATATTTATTTACGGCAAGCAGCACCGCTGCCGTCAAATCCAGACCGCTGCCGCTTCCCGCGCGCTTCTCCAAAAACATCAATATTCGAAAGTTTTGCGCATTTCCTTCATAAGGAATACCGTACTCCTCCATCAGGAGACGATTGAGCACCTCCTCGCCCTTATGGCCGAACGGAGGATGGCCAAGATCATGCGCAAGCGAGGCGATTTCCACGACAGCCGGATCCAGAACGAGACCGGGATGCTCCTTGCGTGAGAGAAAATCATATTGCTGCCCCAATCGGCGGGCGACCTCGCGGGCAATCTGAGATACTTCAAGCGAGTGGGTCAATCTTGTTCTATAGTAATCGCCCGAGCCTGCACCGAACACCTGCGACTTGCCCTGCAGCCGCCGAAAGGCCGGGGATTGAATGAGCCGTGCGTAATCCCGTTCGTATTCATCGCGCTCTTCGCTGAATGTACCGAGCGTCTTCTCATCCAGCCGCAGTTTTCGTATGTCCATCATCGTTCCTCCAGTGCCACTCCCGCGGGTGTTTTAGAAATTGTAGCATACTTTCAGGCTTGAACATACTTCACCCATGGAGTATGATCGCATTAGCTTTTACATATGACTGAGGTGCTATAAACGGATGGCCATTATGGAAAATGCATACGCATTTATTACGCTGCTTAACATTTTTTTGGCGATCACCGTCATTTTTCTTGAGCGGCGCAACGCGAGCACGACCTGGGCTTGGGTCATGGTTCTCTTCTTCATTCCCATTATTGGCTTCGTGCTATACTTGATACTGGGTCAGAAGATACGCAAGAGAAAGCTCTATAAGCTGCTCGGAGACAGCCAGCGTATCATTGAACATACGGTAGAGAGGCAGATGCGACAGCTTAGGGACCGGGTATTGTCGTTTAAGGATCCGTCGGTTCAGGATTACCGGGACATGATTTATATGAATTTGAAATCGAGCTACGCGGTATATACGAGCAATAATGAGGTTGAAATATTTACGGAGGGCAAGCAGAAATTCGATGCGCTGCTCCGCGATATCGAGGCGGCTCAGCATCATATACATCTCATCTATTATATTGTGCGAGACGATGAGCTGGGCAGAAGGCTGGTGAAGGCGCTTGCTGCCAAGGCTGCCGAGGGCGTCGAGGTTAAGTTCTTGTATGACCACATAGGAAGCTCCAGCCTGCCGAAGCGGTATTTCCATGAGCTGAGGGCGGCGGGAGGCCAAGAAGCGGCTTTTTTCCCGTCACGAATTCCATATCTTAATTTAAAGATTAATTATCGCAACCATCGCAAGCTCGTAATTATCGATGGACAAGTCGGCTATATAGGCGGCTTCAATATCGGAGACGAATATTTGGGGCTGAATGAGCATTTCGGCGAATGGAGAGATACGCATCTGAAGGTGCGAGGCCATGCGGTTCTGCAAATGCAGGCGCAGTTTCTCATGGATTGGAACTTAGCGGCTCCCGGGAGGATTTTATTGAATGAGCTGTATTTTCCGGTTATGAACGACGAGACGGGGACGATCGGCATGCAGCTGGTGGCGAGCGGTCCGGATACCGAATATCAGCAAATTAAAGATGCATATATCAAAATGATCTATGCGGCCAAAGAAACCATTTGTCTGCAGACGCCGTATTTTGTGCCGGACGAGAGTCTTATGACGGCCTTAAAGATCGCTGCCTTGTCCGGCGTCGACGTTCGGATCATGCTGCCGAGCAAGCCGGATCATTTCTTCGTTTATTGGGCGACGCACTCTTATTTGGGTGAATTGCTGGCAGGCGGGGTCAAATGCTATTTGTACGAGAAGGGCTTCCTTCATGCCAAAACGCTTGTCATCGATGGCAGAATCGCTTCGGTCGGAACGGCCAATCTCGATATTCGCAGCTTCAAATTGAATTTTGAAATGAATGCTTTTATATATGATACGCAGACTACAGCTAAGCTGCAACGCATTTTTGAGGCGGATACCGAAAATAGCAGACATTTGACCGCCGAAATTTATGCGGCTCGTCCGCTTATGAATCGGATTAAAGAATCGGTCTCGCGGCTGCTGAGTCCAATCCTATAAACGCACGTAAGAAGAGCTTCTGCTTATCCATGATAACCAGAAGCCCTTCACGTACTTGGTTTACAACTATTCAATTTATTCAAACGCTCCAATCCGCTTCTTGCCCTGCTTCGTCTTTGTCCTTTCGATTTGTTACAAACCCTTTCGATTTCGATCCTAACGTTATTGACCTCGATCAAAATTTGTTCCGATTTGCTCCAAATCCCTTCTTTCCGTAAGTACCTGTCATCTGACTGTGAGTGGCGGCCTTTCGCTATTGTCCCCGCATGTCCAAATGATTCAGCTGGTTCTCCTTTCCGAGTTGCTGGGACATGCATCGCTAACTTAATCCAATGGACTATCCCCTCTCGTTAGGTATAGGCATAGTATACACCTTTATTAGAATTTTGTAAATATTCTGAATATTATTTATCGAAAAATTTTCAGCGGTTTCATAGAGTTCATAGGACAGAGATAGAGCCGCTGTTTTGGAGGAAGAATAGCGTTGACGATGATCGGGATAATGCCGATGGTTGACCGAGACCCGGCACCATTTTATACTTAGTCTAAAGTCACTAAATGAAGGAATGATACATGGTGAATAAGATTAACTTAACGATACAGCGAAAAGCGATTCTTGAGGTGGTACAGCATTCGCATGATCATCCTACGGCGGCGGATGTCATTGAACGCCTGCGCGGCAAAGGCTTCAACTTCGCCTACGGGACGGTCTATAACTCGCTTCGCTACCTCGCGGATGCGGGCTTGATTCATGAGCTCAAGCTGGGGGAAGCCGTCAGCCGTTACGATGCACGGACCGATGAGCATCAGCATATCGTATGCACGAAATGCGGACGGGTGGATGAGGTGCTGACCGAGCTGCCGGCGGATTGGCTGCAGAAGGTTGCTGCAGAGACTAACTATACAATTGAGCATGTGCAGGTTGTGCTGGAAGGAGTGTGTGAATCATGCGCGACGAAATCAATATAGAAGGCGAAATGACAGTAATGGCGGGCTCTGCCCTCGATTCACTCGAGGCGAAGGATTTAGACGACGTTATACCGGGACAAGCCGGCATGTTATGCTCACTGACTCAGCGTGTCATGATTATCAGCCCATTGCCCGAGCGCGTGAAGAGCTTATTGGTGGCGTTGTCGGCGGAATGCTTTGACGTCTTCTCTCTGCATGATTTTAACAAAAGCATGCTGCAAAGCCTGCAGCCGGAACTGCTCGTCTACGATGCGATTCCCGTCATCCAGGCGCAGGGGAGCAATACGCTTCAAGCAGGCGCTGAGCTGCTGCAGTCGGCTGAGCGGGACGGGGTGCCCGTTCTGATTTTGCTTGATTCGAAATCGTACGAGACGAGAGATGCCGCGGCTCTTGGAGCGGCTGAGCTCCTGGTCTGGCCGGCTAAGCCTGAAGAGGCGCTGCAGGTTATTAACCGCATGCTTCTGAATCGGCCTGCTTCCGCAGGAAGCCCGGCCGCCGATGACATGCGCTCCTTCAAGGATATTCAGATTAATTTGAAAAGGATGACGGTCGACCGCGGCGGCAAGCGCATCGACCTGACGAAAACCGAATACGATTTGCTGCTTCATTTCATCTCGTCGGACGGCTCTGTGCTTACGCGGGAATCGCTTCTCGATTCGGTATGGGGTCTGCAGTTTTACGGAGGGAGCAATCTGGTAGATGCCCATATTAAAAGCTTGCGCAAAAAACTCAAGGACAGCGCCGTTGCGCCCAAATATATAGTTACGGTACGAGGCGCAGGCTACCGACTGGCCGACGATCGGGATACGATGGATGAAAAAGCATCCATACCAGGAAAACGGGGGTAGCGCGCGATGCTGCTGTCTACTGAAATGATTCAGGTGGGTTCGATTATCGTATCGCTGCTAGCCTTTACTGCACTAATCCTACTTCGTCTGCGAGCGGGAAAACAACCGACCAATCTGCGGAAGCTCATCATTCCCCCCCTTGGGATGGCGACAGGCTTCATCATGTTCGCTTTCTCGGCAACGCACATCCCATGGGGATGGGGGCTTTGCGCTTTCGGGACGGGGTTGCTGATCTTCGCATTTCCGCTTATCGTCACGACAAGATTGGAGCGGGTGGCGTCCGAAATTTACGTTAGGCGCTCCAAAGCGTTTATTTTCATCATGATCACTTTGTTCGCGGTACGGCTATCCTTGCATGGGGTCGTCGAGCAATATATGTCGATTCCGCAGACGGGCGCTATCTTTTATCTGATTGCCTTCGGGATGATTATTCCATGGCGGCTTGCGATGGTGAGCGACTATATGAGATTGCAGAAGGAGCTAGGCGGATATCGAACGCTTGTTCCAACTCTTCCTCACTTAAGAAGGAAATAGATGCGGCTTCCGGGTGAAAAAAAGCCCATATAATGGCTATTTCCGTCATTTAGAGGGGAAGCTTGACGCTTTACGGCGGATCTAGACATGGTTTGATAGGGAAGGTTGACGAATGAGGGAGTCGACTTGTGCACTTTGTTGAAGGGGATAGGTGAAAAAGGATAGAAATGGTTTTCCGTTCTGTCCTTTTTTCTGCGTAATATGTAGGTTTTAAGTTGGGGTCCATCGTCCTGATTAGTCTTGAAATTGAAGGGTGATTATATGCATTTTATATTAGAGTATGTGACCGCAATTCGATGGATTATGGTTGTTCGTAATATAATAAACCTTTAATTATTAATACTTTCATCTACATTCGTGAATTATAGAAAATTGAAATTATCTATAAATAGTTAGGTGAAAATATGAAAATTTCGCAAAACGATGTAAGGGGATTCACATAGAAAAGAAGCATGATCAAGACGCTAGTATATGGTTTTTTTGTTTTGTGTGAAATATGCAAAGTTATTTAGGCTGGCTGTTTGGGGGGGGGTTCTTCGTACTGCTTGCATTCGCAGCATTAACGTCCGCCGTTTCCTTGCTTGAGGTGCCAGCGAGCAGAGATTTCTAGAAAGCCGAACGAGAAACGGGATTCCGATCCTCATTCTCCTCGGCTTTTTTTGCTTTTATTAGGATGGAGCATCAACTATTTAATAATGGCGTGAATGGGATCGTGTCAAACTTCTGGATGTATATGTTTACTTTGGAATTTGACGCTGCCTATAATGGCTTCAACGGGATCTGAAATTAACAAATGGCATAAATGCCAGGCGCAAAACTACGGTTGGGGGTTCCCGAAAATAAACAGGAGGTTATCAATGTGAAGAGACAGACCGATTCGCTGCAAGGTCGTAAAGCAATGAACCTGAAGAAATATTTTACTCCGGTGAAGCTTTTATTATTATCATTAATGATAGCGCTTACCGCCTGCGGTTCGCCGGCGAATAATGACGGCAGCAACGCCGCAAGCGGCAATAAAGCATCGGATAATGCTGCAGCGCCGGCAGCTTCGGGCAAGAAGGTTGAATTGACAATTGCAACCGTCAATAACCCGGATATGGTCGTCATGCAAAAGCTGGCCAAAGACTATGAGCAGGAAACAGGCGTCACTGTAAAATTTTCCGTCCTGCCTGAGAACGACCTTCGCAAGCAAGTCACGCTTGATGTGAGTACGGGCGGAGGCAAGTATGATATCGTAACGATCGGTAACTTCGACGCTTCGATCTGGGCGAAGAACGGATGGATCGAGACATTGGCGCCATTCTTCGATGCGATGTCTGCAGACGCCAAAGCGGCGTACGATTTGGATGACATGTTCCCTTCCATCCGCGATGGCGTTTCTTATGAAAATGAATTATATGCTCTTCCTTTTTATGGCGAAAGCAGCATGCTCTATTACAACAAAGAAATGCTGGAGAAGGCTGGCGTGACGATGCCGGATAACCCGACCTGGGAGGAAGTAGCCGATATTGCCAAGAAGCTGAAGGAAGCGAACAACGTGCCGGGCATTATCCTTCGCGGTCTGCCGGGCTGGGGCGAGATGTTCGCGCCGCTCAATACAGTCATTAACGCCTATGGCGGTTCCTGGTATGACATGAACTGGGATGCTCAGCTGAACAGCCCGGAAACGGTGAAAGCCGTTCAATTTTATGCGGATTTGATTAACGAGGCTGGTCAGCCTGGCGCGACAGCGACCGGATTTACGGAGGCCTTGACGCTGTTGTCCACGGGTAAGGCTGCAATGTGGTATGACGCGACAGTAGCCGCAGGCTTCTTGAACAATCCGAATTCCTCTCAAGTAGTAGGCAAAATCGGTTACGCCAAAGCGCCTACGGCTGTCAAGGAAAATACGGGCTGGTTGTGGTCGTGGAACCTTGCGATCGAAGCGGCAAGTAAAAATAAAGAGGAAGCATTCAAATTTATTACATGGGCAACAAGCAAAGAGTACATCGAGAAGGTCGGCGAGACCGAGGGCTGGGTTGTAGCTCCGCCAGGTACGCGCCAATCGACTTATGAGAATCCGAAGTACAAGGAAGCGGCTCCTTTTGCGGATATCGTGCTTGAATCGATGCTTGCCGCTGATTTTAAACAGCCTGCGGTAAATCCGGTTCCTTATCAAGGCATTCAGTTCGTGAACATTCCGGAGTTCCAGCAGCTCGGTACGGAAGTCAGTCAATTCATTGCCGGCGCTATTACGGGAGAAATCACGGTTGAGGAAGCGATGAATAAGGGTCAGGAATTGGCTCAGAAGGTTGCTGTAGATGGCGGCTATAAGAAATAAAACCGAATGGAGAAAAACCGATGAAAACGGATTCGAAATTAGCGCGTGGAGCGCTCGAACCTTCCTCCGGAGCGAGAGGGCTGCTCTGGCCCGGTATTATTATGGTCGGCATTATAACGCAATTGCCTTTTCTGTATACGATTTACCTCAGTCTTCATGATTGGAATCTGATGAGGCCGGACCTTGGCGTAACCTTTGCGGGATTATCTAATTTCGGCCAAATCCTTAGCGAACCCGCCTTCTGGGAAGTGTTGAAAAATACGTTTTTCCTTACCGTCTTTTGCCTGCTGCTTTGTCTTGCGGCCGGCATGGGGCTGGCGCTGCTGCTCAACCGCGATTTTTTCGGAAAAGGCATTATTCGTACGCTATTCGTATCTCCTTTCTTTATTATGCCGGCGGTGTCAGGGATCGTATGGAAAACAGTCATTCTTAATCCAAATTTCGGCTTTAGCGCTTATATTACCGGTAAGCTGGGACTGCCTGCGATCGATTGGCTGGGTAAATATCCGCTCGAAACTATTATTATCGTGGTAGCGTGGCAGTGGATCCCGTTCTTTATGCTGGTTCTGCTCGCTGGCTTGCAGTCGGTATCCCCCGACTTGATGGAGGCATCGATGCTTGACGGAGCAAACCGCTTCCAGCAATTTTTCAATGTGACCATTCCTCACTTGTTGAGATATATAGAGGTGGCTTTGCTGCTTGGGCTCATTTTTATTATGCAAACCTTTGGGGAGATTTACGTGACGACCTCCGGCGGACCGGGCTATTCATCTACGAACCTTCCGTTTTACCTTTACCGGCTGGGCTTCCAAAGCTGGGATGTCGGCGGCGCTTCAGCGCTCGGCGTGCTGATTGTTATTATCATGACGATCTTTATGACGATACTCTTCAAAATCATGCGCAAAACCTTCGGAGGTGAATTGTCATGAAGCGTACACTTCCGCTGCTGATTACTATAGCGACATATGCGCTTGCTTTTCTTTATTTTTCACCTGTGCTTTGGCTGCTCGTAACGGGCTTCAAGACCGAGGGCGAAGCGATCATTGTGCCTCCTTCAATCCTGTTTGAGCCAACGTTGGAAAACTTAAGGCTGGTATGGGATGCCGGCGCCAGTGCGTTTATAGGCCATTCCGCTATCGTGTCAATGACCTCTACGGTGCTTGCTTTGATACTCGGCGTGCCTGCCGCTTACGCGTTGGCGATGCTCAAGGTGAAGAAAGCCGATGACGTGCTGTTCTGGTTTATTTCGACGAAAATGCTTCCGGCTGTAGGAGTCATTATTCCCATCTATTTGGTGCTCAAGGAGCTCGGGCTTCTTGATTCTCTCATCGCTTTAGTCCTGCTTTATACGGCGATGAACGTACCTCTGGTGGTATGGATGATGCGCTCGTTCTTCAAAGACATTCCTTATGAAACGATTGAGGCTGGACGCGTCGATGGAGCAACAGGGCTGCAGGGCTTCTTTAAGATCACGCTGCCGCTCGTGCGGCCGGGTATTATTTCTACAGCTCTGCTTTGCTTCGTCTTCGCATGGAACGAGTTTTTCTTCGGCGTCAGCCTGACGTCGACCAATGCTGCAACCATGCCGGTCTTTATGTCGTCGTACATGACGCAGCAGGGATTGTTCTGGGCGAAAATGTCCTCTGTTGCAACGCTTGCTGTCCTGCCGGCGCTTGTGCTGGGCTGGTTCACGCAGCGTCAGCTGGTGCGCGGTTTGACGATGGGTGCGGTGAAAGGCTGAGTATAACTCATGTAAAACATCATAAGAGATTTTACCTTGATAAGGGAGATGTCGTATGGATAAGAAAACAATGAAAGCGGCCGTACTCGACCGCCCGCTGACGATTGCAGTGAAAGAGGTTCCGGTCCCGCAGCCCCGGCAAGGCGAAGCATTAGTCCAGGTGCATTGCATCGGAATTTGCGGCTCCGACGTGCACTATTATGAGCACGGCCGGATTGGGCGATACGAGGTGAAACAGCCCATCATTCTCGGTCATGAGCTCGCAGGCACGGTCGTACAGGTTGGTACCGATGTGACGAATGTAGCGGCGGGAGACAGAGTTGCGGTGGAGCCTGGCGTTGCTTGCGGACGCTGCGAATATTGCAAAGGGGGGCGTTATAATCTGTGTCCGGACGTCGTATTCATGGCGACGCCCCCGGTGGATGGCGCTTGGGCGGAATACGTTGCCGTTCGCAGCGACTTTCTCTTCAAGCTGCCGGATTCATTAAGTTTTGAAGAAGGTGCTTTGCTGGAGCCGTTGTCGGTAGGCATTCACGCTATGGCGCGGGGGAAAGCAAAGCCCTCCGACCGCGTTCTCGTAACCGGACTTGGCCCGATTGGCTTGCTTGCGATTGAGGCTGCTAAGCTGTATGGCGTAAATGAAATATACGGCAGCGATGTGCTGGCCGGCCGCAGAGACATGGCCGTGGATATGGGGGTTAACGGTGTGCTTGATCCCGCAGCGGACCTTCCGGTGAAGGAACAGCTCCATCAGCTTACGGGCGGAGCGGGCATTGATATCATTATCGAGACGTCCGGCAGCGGACGCGCAATAGCGGATAGCATCGGACTTGTCAAACGAGGCGGCCGCATCGTATTCGTAGGCTTGCCCGCAGCAGATGCCATTCCGATTAATATTTCGGCACTGGTGGATGCGGAGCTTGATGTCTATGGCGTGTTTCGTTACGCGAACACGTATCCGATGGCTATTCAAGCCTTAAGCGGGCGAAAGAATGGCGTGACCAAAGTGATTACGCACGCCTTCTCTCTCGATGAAATTGAACAAGCTGTAGAAACAGCAAGAACGCAAAAGGAAACGAGCACAAAAATCATGATATATCCGAATGGAGAGATAAAGCCGTGAAAGCATTAGTCATTGAAGGACCGCGTAAAGCCGTTATTAAAGAAGTACCGTACCCTGCGCCGAAGCGCGGAGAGGTTACGATCCAAGTGAAAAATGTCGGCATCTGCGGAACCGACTTTCATATTTTTGAAGGCGAATTTATATCCCCTTATCCGATTATTCCAGGCCATGAATTTTCCGGTGTTATTTATGAGGTGGGAGAAGACGTATCGGGCTTTCAAGCAGGCGATCGGGTGAGCGCTGATCCTTCGTTATTTTGCGGGAGCTGTCAATTTTGTCTGACTCACCGCGGCAACCAGTGCGAGAATTGGGGAGCGCTTGGCAATACTGTTAATGGAAGCATGGCGGAGTTCGTATCGGTGCCTGCCGGCAATGTTGTGAAGCTCCCGGATAAGATGTCGTTCGAGGAAGGCGCGTTTATCGAGCCGATGGCATGCGTCGTTCACGGGATGAATCGTTTGCAGTTGCAAGTGGGCAACCGGGTGCTGCTGTTCGGCGCAGGTGCGATGGGCCAGCAGCTGATTCAGTCGATTGCAAGAGCGGGAGCATCCGAGCTCGTAGTCGTTGATGTCGCGCAGGAGAAGCTTGACCTTGCCTTGCAGTATGGCGCGACCAAGGGCGTGCTGAGCCGGAATTTGGAAGCCGAGCTTAGCAAGGACAACTATCCGTACGGCTTTGACGCCGTCGTAGACGTGACCGGCATTCCGGCCGTGATCGAGAGAGCGCTGGACTTTGTCGGACCGGCGGGCAAATATTTGCAATTCGGAGTAACGGCAGATCATGCGAGTATTCGCATCAATCCGTTCAAGCTGTATAACAAGGATTGGACGCTGCTCGGCTCGATGGCTATCAATCATACGTTCATCCCTGCTTTTAACTGGATCAAGGAAGGCCGTATTAACTTGAATCCATTAATCTCCAAGACGATCAGTCTTGAAGAAACGATTGAATTTCTGGAGAAGCCGAAGGCTCCGGATTTGATGAAAGTACAAATTAAGCTGTAAGAAGCGAAGGACAGGCCGGTATCTAATGTAAACAGTAGTCAATAATGATTTGTGGATTTATAATAAAGCTAATTCAAGAAATGGCGGTGGTACGTCGTGGCGGGGCCGAGCTCAGCATTCAATTCCAGGCAGAAGCAAATCTTGGCGCTCCTCCTGCAGTCCGCATATCCGGTCACTTTAAAGGTAATGTCCGAAGAGATCGGGCTCAGTATACGTACCATTCAAAGGGAATTGGAAGGGATAAGCGAACAGCTTGTCCCTTTTGATCTGATTTTTGTCAAAAAAACCGGTGTCGGTTTAAGTATAGAAGGAAGCGAGACGGCGAAAAAACAGCTGCAGCATTTGCTGTCCGTCAGTACGTCTTCAAAAAATTTCTCCCAGGAGGAGCGCAGGCATCTGCTTATTCCCATGCTGCTCTACAAGCGGGAATGGACGAAGCTCTATTATTTCAGCAGCAAGCTGAAAGTGACGGAAGCGACGATCAGCAACGATTTGGACAAGCTGGAGCCTTGGTTCGAGAAGCATCGTATTCAATTGGTGAGAAAGCCGGGCATAGGCGTATGTATCGAAGCCGATGAGAAAAGCATTCGCGGCGCGATTATCGACCATTTGTACCAGCATGTCTCTCAGGAACAGCTGATGGATATTTTATCTTCCTACTCGTTTCGGGGCCAGAGCAAGCTGGAGCTTTCGATTCGCAATCAGCTGCTGCATTTTATCGACCCCGCAATTGTCAATGATATCGAACATATCGTGCAGCGCAGTGAAGCTCAGCGAGGATACGAAATGACTGACAGCGCTTATGTCGGCTTTGTCGTGCATATCGCGTTGGCCGTGCAGCGGATTAAGAGCGGGGAGCGCATCGCGATGGATGCCGAAGCGCTGCATAAGCTGCAGTCGACCCGTGAATTCAAATGGGCTCGGCAAATGGCGGAAGAGCTTAGCATTCAGCTGGATATTACAATTCCTGAGGATGAAATGGGATACATTACGATGCATCTTCTCGGTGCCAAAGGAAAACGGCTGCTTCTATCAGAGGATAAGCAGCGCGAATCGAGCGGGGAATTTTATGTCCATCGTCTCGTCCGCATAATGGAGAATGAGCTCAAGATAACGTTTGATAATGATCATTCCCTGAACGAGGCGCTTCTTGTTCATCTGGAAGCGGCGATTAACCGAATCCGTCTTCACATGGAAATCCGCAATCCGCTGCTGGACCATATCCGCGAGACGTATCCTGATATTTACCGGGCTGCACGCAAGGCGTCGCTTTTCTTGCAGGAAGAGCTTCAGGCAGAAGTGCCTGAAGAGGAAACCGGCTATTTGGCCATGCATTTCGGCGCGGCTATTATGCGTGCCAAAACGAATACGCCGCAGCGCTTTCAAGTGCTGCTGGCGTGCAGCAGCGGCATGGGAACCTCGAAGCTCCTTGCCGCGCAAATCGAACGGAATTTTCCGCATATTCACATTATAGATACGGTTTCCTTGCTTCAATTGGAGTCGGCGCTGCAGAGAGGGGGTCCGATCGATTTAATCATATCGACGGTGCAGTTCGAGCATGAGAAGCACCGCGTCGTGGTCGTCAATTCCTTTTTGAAGCAGGTGGATATTGATCTTATCAACATGCATTTGTATAGTTTGCCGCTTAGTAGCGGCTTGGTTCAGACAGAATACATCGAAATCGAGGACACCGTAATGACCGTGAACCGTTATGGCGAGGGCGTTGTACAGCTGACTAACCATATGTTTTTTGCCGACCGGCTTGAGGCTTCATCGAAGCTTGCGGTCATCAAGAAATCAGCGGCTTTGGCTGCGCTGAAGGTGCCTGCCATTCATGAGGACCAATTGGTACACGATCTGCTTCAAAGGGAAGAGCTTGGCGGTATTGTGCTGGAAGCAAGCGGACTGTCTATGCTGCATTGCAGGAGCGAAGCCGTGCCGGTACTGATGGTAGGGGTGCTGAGGTTTATGAAGGCCGTGCCTTGGAGCAGTGCCGGCAATGACTCTTTGGTGCAAACGGTGCTGCTGCTGCTGGCTCCGCGAACCGCCCCGAAAGAGCATATTGAGACCATTGGGGAGATTAGCGCTATGCTGATCGAGGATGATTTCGTTGATAAGCTAATAAGGCAGGAGTTCCCTTCCCTTCAGAAGGAATTAAAATCGGTCATCAGCAGGGGCTATATTAACAAGACGGGCTCCTTCTTCTGGGGGAAACGATGAATCGGATCAATCGTATCGGCCGATTTATGAGCAATCTCGTGTTTCAAAATATAGCGGGATTAATCGTACTGGGCTTGATACGCGTACTCTTCAGCGAGCGCGGCTGGTTTCCAGTACCTGCTATTGATCAAATTTTAGATCCGACCCTGAAATATTATTTGCCGATTCTGTTCGCCTTTACGGGAGGGCGAATGATCGGCGGGCATCGCGGCGGCGTCATCGCTTCTTTCGTGATGATGGGGATGATCGCGGGAAATACCTCAGATTATAGTATGCTGATGCCGGCCATGGCCATCGGTCCCTTAGCGGGCTTTATTATAGCGCGAACGGACCGGTGGCTTGCAGAACGCATTCCAGTCGGCCTTGAATTGTTATGCTATAACTTTGCTGCAGGCTTAATCGGCGCTTTGTTAGCGTTAACCTGTTTTTTCGTGGTGGCGGATTGGTTCGTAATTGGGATGCACATCATTCAAGTTGGCGCTGAGCTCGTGCTTGCTTCCAATTATTTGGCCTGGGTGGCTTTAGCTATCGAGCCGGGAAAAGTGTTATTCTTAAACAACATTATAAATCATGGAATTCTTGAGCCGCTTGGCATCCATCAAACGAAGGAAATCGGACATTCGATATTTTTCCTGCTGGAATCCAACCCGGGACCCGGTTTCGGTCTCCTGCTTGCCTACTTTTTGTTATTGAAAGGCAAAGAGAAGGATAATGCCCGATCTTCTCTGTTGATTCAAGGCATCGGCGGCATACATGAGGTGTACTTTCCTTATGCGCTGATGAAGCCGGTGCTTATTATGCCATTGATTGCGGCAGGACTGACGGGCAACTGGGTGTTCCAGCTGCTGCAAGCAAGTCTCGTCGCTACGCCTTCTCCAGGAAGCATAATCTTACTCATGATCATGGCGCCGAAGGGGATGCAAATACCGGTGTTAAGCGGCGTGCTGTCATCTGCGGTTATCAGCTTCTTTGGCTGCTATTTTATTTTAAGAAGACAGCAGAAGGCACCAGCGCCGGTCAGTGATGCCATCATTCTCAAAAATACGCCTGAAGGTGATATCCAATTGTCTGAACAGCCCCGATCGCAAACGATTCGAAAAATATATTTTGCCTGCGATGCGGGTATGGGGTCCAGCGCGATGGGCGCCGCTTTACTTCGCAAAAAACTGAAGCAGGCGGGACTTTCCGTCGAGGTTGGCAACTGCTCGGTCGATGAGATTCCGCAGGATTCCGATATGGTCATTTCGCAGGTGCAGCTGACTGATCGAGCAAGAAAGGCGACGCCGGGGCTGCAGCATTTATCGATCAATACCTTCATGGACGCCGGCTTCTATGATGAGCTTATTCTCCAATTGCAAGGGATGGCGCTGAGAAGAGGCCATGCGCCTCAGCCGGAGAGCGGCGGAAGCGGGGAACTGTTCACGGAGAAGCATGTTCTGATTGGAGCGCAAGCTGAGGATAAATGGCAGGCTGTGAGACAGGTTGGGGAATTGATGGTCGGCTTGGGCCTGGTTAAGCATGCTTATATTGCTTCGATGATCGAACGGGAGAAGATGCTGTCGACCTTAATCGGCAATGGAGTAGCCATTCCCCATGGAGTGGATGTCCCGGAGAATGCCATCGTTCGTACAGGCATCGTTATCGTTCAATATCCGGAAGGAGTGGATTTCGATAATGGGCAAAAGGCTTATTTGCTTATCTCGGTGGTAAGTGCCGATCAGCAGGGTGAGCTTATGTCCCGCGTCGCATTTATGATCGAGAATAAGGACATGGTGAAAGCGCTGGTGCAAAGCGAGTCAGAAGAAGAGGCCGTCCGGATCGTTCGTATATATTTACAGTAACAAAGGTAATGGCAGGAGGGATCGGTATGTTCATTTGTGAGGTTATCATAGAATGTCAGTCCGGTCTCCATGCCCGGCCCGCCAAGCTGCTGGCTCTTGCCGCGCAGCAGTTCAGCGCGGAGATCAAGATTCAGTTCGGCGAACGTCAGGCTTTAGGCAAAAGCATTATCAGTCTGCTGCAGCTGGGGGCTCCAAAAGGCGCCCTCCTGCGTATCAGCGCAGAGGGCGAAGATGAGATTGAAGCCGTCAAGTCGCTGGGCGATATGGTTAAAGCGTTCGAATAGAGGAGCAATGGTATAGACAGGATGATCCTAAACAGCAACCACTAGCGGGCTGCTGTGTTTCCGATAGTTAGTATTATATTTTCATGGGATTTTGTGTATTATAAGAGGATAACTATTTTCCGTGGGAAAGGGTGGTCGCAGATGGAGAACGCAGTAGAAAATAAGTCCTCATCCTCGAATTTTATTAAAAACATCGTTGTCGAAGATTTGAAGAGCGGCCATGTGCAGGAGGTTGTCACTCGCTTTCCGCCGGAGCCGAACGGCTATTTGCATATTGGTCACGCGAAGTCGATCTGTTTGAACTTTGAGCTCGCCGATGAGTTCAAGGGCAGAACGAACCTTCGGTTTGACGATACGAATCCGCTGAAAGAAGATACGGAGTACGTGGAATCCATTCAAGAGGATGTCCGCTGGCTCGGCTTCGAGTGGGACGAGCTTCGTTTTGCGTCGGATTACTTCGAAGAGCTCTATAACCGTGCCGTCTTGCTGATTAAGAAAGGCAAAGCCTATGTCTGCGATCTGAATGCCGAGCAAATGCGCGAATATCGCGGCACTCTGACCGAGCCGGGCAAGGAAAGTCCTCACCGCAGCCGCAGTGTGGAGGAAAACCTGGATCTGTTCGCACGCATGCGCGCGGGCGAGTTCAAGGACGGCGAGCGCGTGCTTCGCGCGAAGATCGATATGGCTTCGCCGAACATTACGCTGCGCGACCCTGTCTTATACCGTATCGCACATACGCATCATCACCGCACGGGAGACGCTTGGTGCATCTATCCGATGTATGATTACGCGCATCCGCTGAGCGATGCGATCGAAGGCGTCACGCATTCGATTTGCACGCTGGAATTCGAGGATCATCGTCCTCTATACGACTGGACGATTGCGGAATGCGAGATGGAAGCGACGCCTCGTCAGTACGAATTCGCTCGTCTGAATGTAACGAATACGGTCATGAGCAAACGCAAGCTGAAGCAATTGGTAGACGAAGCTGTCGTAGACGGCTGGGACGATCCGCGCATGCCGACGATCAGCGGACTCCGCCGCAAAGGCTATACGCCTGAGGCGATGCGCGCGTTCTGCCGCGAGATCGGCGTTTCGAAGAGCAACAGCCTCGTGGATGAGCGGAACCTGGAGCATTTTATAAGGGAAGATTTGAAGCTGAAGGCGCTGCGCACGATGGCGGTCATTCGTCCGCTGAAAGTTGTCATTACGAATTATCCGGAGGGTCAAACGGAGCTGCTGGATGCCGAGAATAACGCCGAGAACGAAGCGATGGGTACCCGTCAAATTCCGTTTTCACGCGAGCTTTACATCGAACAGGACGATTTCATGGAGAATCCTCCGAGCAAATACTTCCGCCTATTCCCGGGAAATGAGGTTCGCCTCAAGCATGCTTATTTTATCACTTGCCATGAGGTCATCAAGGATGCGGACGGAAACGTGGTTGAGCTGCATTGTACCTATGATCCGAAGACGAAGAGCGGCTCGGGCTTTAACGAGCGCAAAGTAAAAGGCACGATTCATTGGGTCGAGGCATCGCAAGCGGTTGCCGCGGATTTTCGGTTGTTCGAGCCGCTGATCACGAGTGAGGCGGAAGAGGAAGGCAAGCCGTTCCTTGAGTGCATCAATCCGAACTCGCTGGAGGTGCTGCAAGGTTTTGTCGAGCCTAACATGAAGGATGCCGCGGGCGGAGATAAGTTCCAATTTTTCCGTCACGGATACTTCAATGTCGATCCGAAGGACACGACGGCCGAGAAGCTGGCATTCAACCGGATCGTATCGCTGAAGAGCTCATTCGACCCTTCCAAAGCTTAATCAGCTGCCTGCCGGGCTTCATACACTCGGCAGGCTTTCTTTCTATATAAGAGGAGGCGGGATTACGGTGCAGCATAATGTTCATGGTTTGATTTTGGCTGGCGGCCAAAGCTCGCGGATGGGGTCAGACAAAGCGTTGCTGCCAGTGGGCGGGACAGCACTTCTATACCGGCTTGCTTCGCAGCTCTCTGAGCTGACCGATTCCGTCATCATTTCAGTCGGATCGCGAGAGCGTGAAGTTTTGTATCGTGAGGCATTGGGCAACTTGGCGGAGCAAATAAGCTTCGTTGCCGACCGATATCCCGGCTGCGGACCGCTTTCGGGCTTGCACGCGGGATTATCCGCTGCTCGCAATGGCTATGTTTTCGTCATTGCCTGCGATATGCCACAGCTGTCTGGGGCGCTGTTTGAGCAGCTTACGACGCATATCGAGAGCGGAGCCGATGTCATTCACTATGAGGGGCAGCCCTTTCACGCGCTATATCATAGCCGGACAGCGCCGGTCATTCAAATGTCGCTCGAGGAACAGGATTATCGTGTAATGGGCTTGCTTCGTCGGCTGCATACGGTCGAAGTCGAAGCTTTGGACGACGGCTTGTCCTCCATGTTTACGAACTTAAACACACCTGATGACTACATGAAGTACGTGGCCGAAAAAAAGTAAGCTGCTATATGATTATCGGTTTCCTCATGTATTATCCAGAATGAAAAGCTGCTTTTGCTATTCTTTGCTCCACTATCCCATCGGCTCAGGAACGATCCTAAAGAAAACTGAGCTAAGGGGATAGTGGAGCAAAGCAGAAGGAGCCCTATATGCAGCTTTCTTCGAAGCGATAAATCAGGTCAATGAAACAATCGAAGGCAATTATACGTTCAAGGCACAGAAAAGCAAGAGGTGACAAATATGCACAATAAGCAGCCTTATGATATCATCGACGCACAGCTTAGCGACCTGAATCATATCGTCGACATATACAACTCAACCATCGCGAGCCGGATGGTTACGGCGGACCTGGAGCCTGCGACAACGGAGAGCAAACGAGCGTGGTTCGACGGCCATTCACCGGATTTTCGTCCATTATGGGTGCTTCGAACGGAAGACGAGATTGCGGCTTGGTTTAGCTTTCAATCGTTTTACGGCCGTCCGGCTTATAACGCGACCGCGGAAATCAGCATTTATATAGCGGAGAAATATCGCTCTCGCGGACTCGGCTCCGTGCTGCTCGAGAAAGCGATCGGGGAGTGCCCCCGTCTTAAGCTGAATACGCTGCTCGGGTTTGTATTCGGGCATAACGAGCCTAGCTTGGCGCTGCTCCGCAAATTTGGCTTCGAGCAGTGGGGACATTTGCCGAAGGTAGCGGTGCTTGACGGCGTGGAACGGGATTTGATCATCGCGGGGAGGCGCGTATGAAGCGAACGCAGCTTTAAAACCTATACCGTTCCTTTTGTGTTAAAATAGATGCAATTCGTGCAATGGTGAAAAGGAAAGGAAGATGAATATTGAGTAAGTTTTGGAGTCCGCTGACTGCATCGCTGGTGCCCTATGTGCCTGGCGAGCAGCCGAAGGATAAAACGTATATCAAGCTGAATACGAACGAAAATCCTTATCCGCCTTCCCCGAAGGTTATTGACGCAATTAAAGCCGCTGCAAACGCCGATTTGCGCCTTTATCCCGATCCTACCTGCGAGGGACTTATACAAGCTGCGGCCGCTTATTACGGTTTGCCTGCGCAGCAGGTGTTCGCAGGCAACGGTTCGGACGAAATATTGGCGTTCGCTTTCGCAGCCTTCTTCGACCCGGCCAAGAAGCTGCTGTTCCCGGACATTACATACAGCTTCTACAAAGTGTACGCGAAGCTTTACGGTCTCCAAACGGAGCTCATACCGCTGGACGAGCAGTTCAACGTGCAGGTAGACCGGTTCCATTCCGATAATGGAGGCGTCATTATTCCGAATCCGAATGCGCCGACGGCGCAGTTGCTCCCGCTTGACGAAATTCGCGCTCTGCTCGAAAATAATCCGAATCAAGCGGTCGTTATTGACGAGGCTTATATTGATTTCGGCGGGGAATCCGCGGTGCAGCTCATAAGTGAATATCCGAATCTGCTTGTCGTGCAGACGCTCTCGAAATCGCGTTCCTTGGCCGGTTTGCGCGTCGGATTTGCATTCGGCAGCGAGGAGCTGATCGAGGGGCTCAATCGGATTAAGAATTCATTTAACTCCTATACGCTGGACCGTCTAGCTCTGGCTGGAGCGGTCGCTTCCTTCGAGGATGAGGCTTACTTCCGGGAAACAACCGCGAAGGTAATCGCAACTCGCGAACGTGTCACGGAGCAAGTCATTAGCCTAGGCTTCAAAGCAACGGAGTCGAAAGCGAACTTCGTGTTTATCTCGCATCCGTCCATTGCGGCAAAAGGGATTTTCCAGCAGCTGCGCGACAGAGGGGTGCTCGTTCGCTACTTCGACCAGCCGCGAATCAATGAATATTTGCGCGTCAGCATCGGTACGGATGAGGAAATGGATGCCTTAATCGCGGCGCTGCGAGAAATTGCAGGGTCGTAATGGAGGAATCGGGGACTGTTCTCTTAAGGCTTACGCCATAGAGGATGGTCCTTTTTGGTGTTGACATTTTGGTCGATTCGTCCTAAAATAACGTTTAACTAATGTTCGTTAGTCAAGGGAACGGAACGGATGAAGCTTCACGGAGGTGACGATCATGAATGCAAAAAATTCCACGGCGGATCGGATCAAGCAGGCCGCGCTTAAGATGTTCGCCGAATCGGGCTATGAAGGTGCCTCGCTGTCGGAGATCGCAAAGGAGGTAGGCATTAAGACGCCCTCGATCTACGCTCATTATAAGTCGAAGGAGCAGCTGTTCCTGCAGCTTATCAATGAAGTGATAGCTGAGGAAAGACAACAATATACAGCGATGCTTGAAGCGGTCAGGGAAGAGCCTGCTCACCGCCAGCTCTACCGATTATTTGATTTTTTCACCGATCTTAGTCATTTAACGACGGGACAGGCGTTCTTGAAGCGTACGATTCTTGTGCCTCCGCGGCATTTGCGCGATCGGCTGAGGCAGGATTTTTTGCGGTATGAGCATGAGCTCTCGGACGGTTTGCTGAAAGTATGGCGCAAGGGAGCGGCAGAGGGGATCTTTCATTCGCAGGACGAAGAGCGAATGTTAGCGGCTTTTTACGTGTGCGTGGATGGTTTGCTAGTGGAAAATCAATTATATGAAGAAGAGCTGTACGGCAGCAGAAAGCAAATGGTTTGGTTATCATTATGGCAGCTTTGGACGTTGACAGCGAGAGAGGATTGAATAGCGATGCAGTGGGTATATTTGCTGTTAGCCGGCTTCCTGGAGATCGGCTGGACATTTGGACTGAAATATTCGGAGGGCTTCACGCAGCTGGTGCCAAGTCTTATTACGGTCGTATTGCTAACCGCCAGCTTCATGCTGTTCGCGCGGGCGATACGGACGATCGAGATTGGAGTCGCGTACGCGATGTTCACGGGAATCGGTACGGCAGGTACGGTCATTGCCGGTATATTCGTGCTGAACGAGCCGGCCGATTTTTGGAGGTTATTTTTCATTACGCTGCTAGTAGGCGGTATCGTCGGCCTGAAGCTGGTATCCAAGGAAAAGTCGGCTGACGATAGTATGGGCATTCAAGAAGTCGAAAAGGCAGGTTCTTAATCATGGCGTGGATTTTCTTAATCATATCGGGCTTGGGCGAGGTAGGCGGCATAACGTTTATCAAGCTGTCCGACGGCTTCAAACGGTGGAAGGGGACGGTTGGCGCAATCGTCGCCGGCTTCATAAGCTTCTATTTTTTATCGAAGGCGCTGCAGACGATACCGATAAGCACGGCTTACGGGATATGGACGGGAATCGGTTCAATCGGCAGCGTCGTGCTGGGGATGCTCGTGTTCGGGGAATCGCGGGATTGGCGCAAAATGCTGTTTCTGTCGATGATTATTGCAGGCGTCATCGGACTTAAGGTAGTGAGCGGCGGTCATTAAGGATGATTTAAGCATGCGGACTGAGGGAGAGGGGCGCAAGGCCGTTCGTCTTAATCGTGAAGCCAAAAGCAGCGGCTCCCGCCAAGGGGGCCGCTGCTTTGCATTGCCATGCTCTGGTGAAACCGTTGCGGACTCGCATTAATGCTCCTCGTCGAAAGCGTCCAGCAGCACTTTTGCCTGGTCGGCGTCCTTCTTAAGCACATGAATCCGTTTTAAGGAATTGCCCTCAATGGTAATCTTGGTTTTTAAGCCGTTTGCTTTAAAATGCGCCTCCAGACGGTCTATAAGCTCCAATCTAGAGCCGCCCTCCGTGCGAACAGCAACCCAACGATTCCAAAATAGCGCCATTTTCACTCACCTCCTAAAGTTTTACAAAGTAAAACTCGCTTCGAAAGCAAGAGCTTCCTTTACAAAGTAAAACGGGATTCAGAAGTACGCTATATGTTTATTCAGCAGGTAGGCCCAAACATGACAAACAAAACGAATTCTGTGAATATGACAGGCCATCGCGGTTGAAGCTGCATAGGCAGCGGGAAGGATCGCTAAACCAAAACAACGAACCGGCCAAGGATAGTCCCTTGACCGGTTCATTGTTTTGGTTTGAGATGGCCTCTTCCGTTATTTTACTCGTAAACAGTCATGGCATAATACTCGACTACATCTCTAATCAGCATAAACGATTCGCCATTCGTAATGGCCGACTGGTCTGTAATGGCGTCGATTGTTTCCTGCATGATCCAGCCGCGGCCCAGCATCTCGTCAAGCGTTAGTGCGCCGACGTTCGCGGTATCGATCGCATAGGCGATGGTTAGAATCGCTTGTGACAGTGTTAAAGGCTGATCGATTGCATTTGGGATATTCGTAATAGCTGCGTCAGGATCCCCTGGGAAATAATCCGGATGCAGCTTCATCACATTGAGCAATTTGAAAACGTAGCGCTCTGCGTTCGATGCGGCGTCCAGTTCAAAGTTGCTGTTGTCATAGGCGCCGCTCGTATTCATCATGCTCACAGCGGCAATCAGCGCTTTGTAAGCTTTGTGCTTCGTATAGGCCAGCGGTTCGAAATCATTCATCTTAAGATCCATGCCCTGCTCCTCCAGATGGGAACGAAGGCGGACAATAAGCTCTTCGGATTTTGACAGCTCTCTCACCGTAATGCCGTTATCGATGGCAAGCTTCACGGCTGCTCCTGCCGCTTCTGCGGTTGCCATTCCAAGCGGGATAACCCGCGCGCTGCCGTGCGGCATAGAATCGAAGCTGGCCGCTCTACCGACGATAAGCAAATCATCGACCTTCAGCGGTACGAGCGTCCGGAATGGAACGCCATATTGCAAAGGGGACATCATAATAATGCCCTCGTCCTTATAATGCGCGCTTTGAATGTCGACATCGTAGGAGCCGTAAGCAATCGCATCCCAGTGATCGCGATTATCCATCACGTCGGCCATCGTCAGACGATATTCCCCTTGGAAGTGACGCGATTCCCTGATATACAGCTCATCCGCCGTGCCTGCAAATTCAAGATCCTTGAATTCGGCGAATGTTTTCTTTAAATAATCAACGATTCGCGGGGCTTCAGCGCGTCCAACCTCCAATGCCGCTTCGACTGATTTCGGATCAAGCGGATCGACATTGAAAATATGCATCGCATTAATCAGAATCGTATTGTCGTTTTGCCTGCCGATATTGAGGCCGCGCATCTTGACGCGCTCCGGATCGGACGAGACGTAATCCTTGGCATCCGGGAAGCCCCAGCCGCTCATGGAATCTACGCCGGATAACTTGTGCTGTCCGAAGGAATTCCAAATTTGCTGAGTGACGCCGCTCAGCTTGAAGACGAGCGTTGCAGCCATTTGCGCCTCGGGCCTGTTTAGATCCTCGCGTCCGATCGTGAAAGGCGCTCCGGCAGCAGCGGCAATATCGCCGTCCTGCGTTGCATCGATGACAGCCTGTGCCAGTATGCTTTGCTCCGTTCCGTCTTCCTTCACGATACGAAGACCGTCAATCGACGCGCCTCCGCTGCTGCTTGAACCCATGATCGGCGCCATGCTTTGCACCTTCATGACCAAATCGATATTAGGTTCGTTGGAGACTAATTTATAAAATGCGTTAGCAGCTGTATTCGTATCGAAAGAGGTACCCTCTATATGATCGTACAATTCCTGAAATATGCCTTTGTTCAAAAAAATGTGCTTGCCGGGAATTGCTGATTTTATCGGCGAATTATTATTATCGAGTGTATTGAGTCCGCCGACGGTCATAAGCCCACCGAGTATTTCCCGGTTTTTGCCGTCAACAAGAAGTACCTTTAATCCATTGCGGGCTGCGGATACGGCGGCTGCTATGCCTTCAGGATCCGTTCCTGCAACGATGACATCATAAGTTTCATTAACCGTTTCTTCGGAAACCACCTCGATTAAAGGCTGCCGCTCATGTGTATTTTCCGTTTCGGCCGATTTGATCCATACGCCGATCACGACGGAAGAAGCGAGAATGACGATAGCGGCGCCTGCGGTAATCATTTTCTTTTTGGTGATGTGCAGCTTATTTTTAGCCCCTGGCACATTGCCGAACACGATCCAGGAGAAAGGAATGAATCTCGCCGTTAATGCGACCGCAGCCCATGATGCGATAAGCATAAACAGCCAGCTTCCTAAATAACTGAAATGGGCCACCCACGATATGCCGAATTGCGGCATGTATCGATCGTATATAAAGGACAGGAAAAATAAATGGATGAGATAAATGCCGAATGACAATTGGCCCAGCCGGTATAACGGTTTAGCAACGAAAGACGGAAAGCTGCGGTAGATCAGGAAAGCAGCCTGTATAAGAACCAAAGCGGAAAAGATGGAATGAAAATTCCATAAGAATTCAAATAAAAGCGAATTGTATTTTATTTCAAAGGAACGGTTATTGTAATAAATGGTGACATGAGCCAAAGCGAGTCCCAGCCAAGCCAGCCATACAAAGGTCCAAGCCGTGATGCGGTAGCCGTTGGCGTTTTGCTTATTAATGATCAGCCAGTTTTTAATCTTCGGGTAATAAATGCCTAATGCGGCCCCTAAGAAAAAGAAGGAGAAATAGGACAGCGACCAGCTTCCCTTATTCGCAACCTGCCAATAGTATTTATTCATTAATACGAAGCCCCATTGAAGAGCGAAACCTATCGGAATCAACCAATGAACGAGCGGGCGCCATTTTTTTGCAAGCCAAAGCACGATTGGAAACAATAGATAGAATTGAATGCTAATATAAACAAAATATAGATGCGCGAAAGCTTTGCCTGTGCTCAGCCTCTCCCAATAATTGCTTAAAGAATCGTAGGATAAAAGCGGAAGGTCTGCTAGAAAGCGTCCTAAAACAAAATAAAAGGTTGAGAACACAATATATGGAATAATAATATAAAGAAGCCGTTTCTTATAAAAACCCGTAATCAGCTTGCGGTCAACCGGACGGGAATAGTAGCTGTAAAATAAGACAAAACTGCTTAATAATATAAAGGTAGGCGTTCCGAACTTCATGAAAATATTTACAAAATTATAAAAGAAATAATAGCCTGATTCTTTCATGGAACCAATAGCAGAGGCGCTTGCGTGAACAGAAAGAACGCCAATAATAGCCAAAACTCTAACGAGCTGAAGCTCTGGAATGTGCTCATTTTTTTTAGTCGTGCTCGTATTCATAATCAAACCTTTCCTCAACAGTTATAGTGTTGAACAACATTTCGATGTTAGCATTATAAAGGAGGGTTTGCAACAATTTGAGCGCAATCTATTATGTCCATTTTTAGCGGGTTATATACATGCGCGAACGAAAGACATTGAAAGAAGAAGAAACTATTAATTTCAATAACTTCTTGGTTATACCAATATGAATTTATATATAATAGAATATTTTTGAAAATAAACCGGGATTGATGCAGATGAATAAGGTCATGGGACTTGTCGCAAGCTAGATATGGGATTTGACTGCCTGACTGTTGACAAACGTAACTGTAACTGATAAAATTACAGTACCAGACAGGGAGGCCGTATACAGTGAACAGCGAATTTACAATTGCCGTACACAGTCTCGTTTACTTGGCTTATTTGCCGGAGAGAATGGCGAGCAGCGACATGATTGCCGAGAACGTAGGCACTCACTCCGCACGCGTTCGGAAGGTGATGAGCGGTTTGCGCCGCAGCGGTTTTGTGGATACGCGCGAAGGCTCAGGCGGCGGCTACAGGCTGACAATTGATCCGAGCGTGGTGACGCTGGCCGATATTTACCGCGTAATGGCGCAGGGCTCGCTTATCCCGAGCTGGTGCTCGGGCAATCCGGAGATGGATTGCTTAGTAGGATCGAATATGAATCAGGTGATGTTCGGTATATTCTGCACAGCGGAGAAGCAGCTGGAAAGCCATTTTAGCGCGATAACGATTGAGGATGTATTGCAGCAGATTCACGCATGCGGTTAGCAATTGATGTTTCAACGAACGGTGAGACGGGTATTCCCTTAATCATACACATTGTTTGGAGAGGATGATTGTAATGGCAGTAGCATTGACGAAAGATAACTTTGCACAAAGCGTTGAAAACGGCGTTGCTCTTGTAGACTTCTGGGCACCTTGGTGCGGACCTTGCAAAATGCAGCTTCCAATCGTGGAGGAACTCTCCACTGAGCTTGCAGGCCAAGCGGTAATCGCGAAAATTAACGTCGACGAAGAGCCTGAATTAGCATCTCAGTTCGGCGTTATGAGTATCCCGACGCTAATTTTGTTCAAAGACGGCCAACCCGTTGACAAGATGGTCGGCGTTCAAAGCAAGGATGCTTTGAAATCGAAAATCTCCGGTCAGATGTAAGCTATACCGCTTTTGGCATAATCGTAAAATATCGTCTGCCGCTCAGCAAAGGCTGAGTGGCAGGCGATATTTTTTTTGCTTATTGTGCAACTTCGCAACTTTAATGCGCGTCTAATTCATGTATATATTGGAAAAGCATTGGAGGGTGAAGCGGTGAAGAAGAATAATCGAACGAAGCTTGCGGTTATGCTTTCTGCAGCTATGCTGATGAGTGCCTTGCCGGCTGCGGCATTTGCTGAAAGCGCCAACAAATCTATCAGGACGGGCGATGCGGGACAAACGTTATTTTCATTGGAAGGAGACGCTATGGCAGATCCGTCTGGAGTAATGGCCGATGCGGACGTAACGAAGGAACAGGCAGAGGCGCTCGCAAGAAAGTATGTCAGCATTCCGAAGGAATTTACGCTCCAGGGAGCCAACTTCTCGATGGATGTGCTGGCTGGAGGCAAACGTAACGTTTGGGGCCTTGATTTCGTAAAGAAGGCGAACGGCAAACATGTCGGCAGCATTTACGTGCGCATTCATGCTGACAGCGGGCAGCTTCTTGAATTTAATTCTTACATGGATAACCCTTCGGCAAAGCCTGCATATCCGCTAAAGGTCGAGCGTGAAGCGGCAGGGCAAATCGCTCTGGATTTCATTGGCACGGTGGCAGGCGGCTATAAGAATCAGATTCAATATAATCCGGATTACGGGGTACAGCTGCTCCCGCCGCTGACAGGCGAGGTGCGGCACCTGCTTCGGTACGATCGTTTGGTCCATGAAATTCCGTACGTCGATAATTTCATCGAGCTTGAGGTCGATAGCGAGGGCCATATTACAAGATATTCCTTCCGGTGGGACGATACGGTGAAATTCCCGAAGGTAGATTCGAAGCTGACGCCCGAACAAGCCAATGAGAAGCTGCGCGCGACGGCGTCTCCGGAGCTGTCTTATCTTTTGCCGTACAAAACGCAAGGGAAACGCGAGCCTTTGCTCAGTTACGGCCTGCAGCCGATTGCCATCGATGCGGCTACTGGAGAGGTGAAGGACCAGTCGAAAGAGAGCTATTTCAGAGGCGGAACCGTATCGGAAAAACCGGTTACGGATAAGCCGATAGGTGAAGAGCCGAAAGCGGGCAAAGTAACCGAGAAGCAGGCAGCCGACGCCGTGAAGACTGCGTTCAAGCTGCCTGCAGAAGCGGAGCTGAACAGCTCGAACTACAGCGAGAGCCATAATGAGGGCAGCGGCGGGACGGAAGCCTATTGGTATTTGAATTGGAGCATCAAGAAGGACGGGAAGGATGCAGGAGGTGCTTCCGCTTCCGTTGACGGCCGTACGGGTGCCGTTCGCAGCTTCTATATTTACAATTATAATAACCCGCCGCAGACAAGCGGCCAGAATATGACGCTCGAACAAGCTTCGACGCTCGCCGTCGATGCGGTGAAGAAGCAATTGCCTTGGCTGACGCATGAGCTTTATTTCTTCAAGCCGGATCCGAAGCAATACGAGGATATGAACGGCGGCGAGAGCCGGCAGTACTATTTCAGCTTCGTGCATAAGGTGCATGGCGCTGCGGTACAGTACGACAGCATCAACGTTTCGATAGATTCAAGTACGGGAGATGTGGTCAATTACGACGCTTATATTTCGGATTTTGCCTATCCTGAGAAGGCGCCGAAGCTTATTTCGAAGGACAAAGCGGTGGACAGCTGGTTAACGTATTACCGCACACAGCTAACCTACCGCCTTGTTCAGCAGTTCTCATGGAACGGACAGCCGATCCCGATCGAGAAATATAAGCTTATGGTGGCGTCAGGTGAAATCGAAGCGGACAATGTGAAGACGATTACGGAAGCGGAGCTGGTCTATCGCCTGGTGCCGCGCCTTATCGATGAATCGGTAGTGCTTGACGCGGTGACGGGAGAATGGCGCAATGAACGCACGGGCGAAGTCACGCAGCTGGAGAAGCCGAAGGCGATGGACATCGAGGGACATTGGGCGCAGCGTCAGCTGGAGCTGATGGTCGCTTACAAAGCGCTTGATATCAAGGACGACAAGGTTCGGCCGAATGAAAAGGTAACGCGCGGAGAGCTGATCAAGATGCTCGTTCTTGCGAGAAACAGCGGACAAACGTACGGTCTATTATCCATGGCGGATCAATCGCAAATGAAAGCTTCCTTTAACGATGTCTCTGCGGATTCCAGCTATTTCGTCTATGTGGAAAGCGCCTTGGAGCAGAATCTGATTGATGTAGGCGACGGCTCCTTCAATCCCGAGGGCAAGGTATCCCGTGACGAAATGGCCGAGCTGATCGTGCGGGCGCTTGGGTACAACGCGTTGGCCAATTACGATGATATTTTTAAATCCTCATTTGATGATTCGGCACAAATTACGAACAAAGGACAGGCAGCGATCGTCGTCGGCTTGAAAATCATGACCTTATCGAACGGCAAGTTTCTGCCGGCGAAGGAAGTGACACGCGCCGAAGCGTCCGTCGCGTTCTTCCGCTATCTGCAGTCGCGGGCCGAGCTTCAGGAAGCCCCGATCCGGATGTAGTACTCAGGGACCTTACCGCGCACTCTGCGGAGAGAGCGCATATATATAGTAAGAAGAGTTTGGCAAGAGCGTAAAAGTTGCTGAAATACACGGCAGCGGTCCGGGCAAGCCAGTTCAGAAGCTGGCAGCACCCGGACCGTTTATTTGTTGGTTATAAGGGACAGAGGAGAGTTATTTTATAAAAAGATACTCTCTCGTCCCTTTTAATGCTCGGTTCTTCCGCGCACATGCGGTTTTCTTAGACAGGAAGACTAATCGGTTTTTTTCTTCTTTGTGGAAAAGTTCGTAACGGATTTGGCATCCTCCAAGTTGTCGTTAACGAAGGCCATATCCTGATTCTTTGCTTTCATGTTCGTTGTGCCTTTGTAGTTGCCTTTGTGCGTTTGATTTTCCATGAGGTCACTCCTTAAAAGTTTTGTGAGAAACAAACGTATTTCCAAAGCATTGGCTTAAGCTTTGTGCAGCATGCTTCGGCAGCGTATGCCTCGGTAGTATTTCCCCGTCCGCGCTAACCATTCCGAACCGCGGCACTTTCAATGTGGGGGGCACTGGGGTATAATAGCTGGAGCTATTTATTTTCGGGAAAATAGGGGTGTCTTATAGCATGGCATTGAAAGCTGGTATCGTAGGTTTGCCGAACGTGGGCAAATCTACATTGTTTAACGCAATTACACAAGCAGGCGCGGAATCCGCAAATTATCCATTTTGTACGATAGATCCGAACGTTGGCGTTGTTGAGGTGCCGGACGAGCGTCTGGACAAGCTGGTTGAACTGGTCGTTCCGAAAAGTATCGTTCCGACGGCGTTTGAGTTTGTCGATATTGCCGGTTTGGTAGCTGGCGCGAGCAAGGGCGAAGGACTTGGCAACAAGTTTTTGGCGCATATCCGTGAGGTTGACGCGATCGTGCACGTGGTTCGCTGCTTCAAGGATGACAATATTACGCATGTATCCGGCAAAGTAGATCCGATCAGCGATATCCAAACGATTAATTTGGAACTGATTTTGGCCGATATCGATTCCGTTGACAAGAAGATCGAACGCTCCCGCAAAAACCTGAAGGGCGGCGACAAGAAGGTTGCTCAGGAAATCGAAGTGCTTGAACGTATCAAAGAAACATTGTACAACGATCAGCCTGCCCGCAGCGTGGAACTGAGCGATGACGAGAAGCTGCTCGTTCGCGATCTGCATCTGCTGACGATGAAGCCGGTTCTGTATGCGGCGAACGTGAGCGAGTCGGAGGTGGCAGACACAGACGGCAATGAGTACGTGCAAAAGGTGCGCGAATTCGCCGCTTTGGAAAATGCGGAAGTAGTGCCGATCAGCGCGAAGGTGGAATCCGAAATTGCCGAGCTTGAGGGCGAGGACAAGGATATGTTCCTGGAGGAGCTCGGCATGTCGGAATCAGGCCTTAACCGCTTGATTCGCGCGGCATATAAGCTGCTTGGCTTATATACTTACTTCACGGCCGGCGTACAGGAGGTTCGCGCTTGGACGATTCGTAACGGCACGAAGGCGCCTCAGGCTGCCGGCGTCATTCATACCGATTTCGAGCGCGGCTTCATTCGTGCCGAAGTCGTAGCCTACACCGACCTCTTAGCGGCCGGCTCGATGGTAGCGGCACGCGAGAAGGGGCAGGTTAGGCTTGAGGGCAAGGAATATGTCGTGCGCGACGGCGACGTTATCCATTTCCGTTTTAACGTATAAAATAATTCGAGACAGTTATGGCCCTGTGAACGCAGCTATGCGATTGCGGGGCTTTGTTGCTGAGGCTTCACGAAGGGGGCGGCCTTTCCGCCCCTGGTGTCACCATTCGCGATTGACGGGCATATGAAGTGGATAACGGGTAACGATTGGTTGTCGATACGAAGGCCTTGATATGGTATAATGAGCATTATTCTAATGGAATAGACAGAGGTGAATGATTGTGTTTGACCGTTTACAAGCACTCGCAGACCGGTATGAGAAGCTGAGCGAGCTTTTGTGCGATCCGGATGTATCCAGCGATCCCAAGCGGCTTAGAGAGCTATCCAAGGAGCAGTCGGATTTACAAGAGGCTTATGATGCCTTTACCGAATATAAACAAGTGTCGGAACAGCTCGAGGATGCCAAGCTGATGCAAGGCGAGAAGCTCGACGACGAAATGCGCGAAATGGTGAAGATGGAGATCGACGAATTGAGCGGGCGCAAGGCTCAGCTTGATGAGAAAATCAAAATCGTTCTGCTGCCGAAAGACCCGAATGACGATAAGAATGTCATCGTGGAAATTCGCGGCGCCGCCGGCGGAGACGAAGCGGCATTGTTCGCTTATGAGCTGTACCGCATGTATACGAAGTTCGCGGATACGCAAGGCTGGCGCGTCGAGCTGATGGACTTCAGCGAGAATGACCTCGGGGGCTTTAAAGAGGTTATTTTCATGATTACGGGCAAAGGGGCATACAGCAAGCTGAAGTTTGAGAGCGGCGCACACCGCGTCCAGCGTATTCCGGTAACGGAATCCGGCGGCCGGATCCATACCTCGACTTCGACGGTTGCGGTTATGCCTGAGGTTGAAGACGTAGAGGTTGAAATTTTAGACAAGGATATCCGGATCGACACGTTCTGCTCCAGCGGAGCGGGCGGCCAGTCGGTTAATACGACAAAATCCGCAGTTCGCGTGCTTCATGTACCGACCGGGATCATGGCGACCTGTCAGGATGGCAAATCTCAGAACGAGAACAAGGCGAAAGCTCTGGCCGTGCTTCGCGCCCGCATTTCGGATGTCCGCCGGCAAGAGGAAGAAGCGAAATATGCAGGCGAGCGGAAGAGCAAGGTTGGTACGGGCGACCGCAGCGAACGTATTCGCACATACAATTTTCCGCAAAGCCGCGTAACGGATCATCGGATCGGATTGACGCTGCACAAGCTGGATGCGGTTATGAACGGTGATCTGTCGGAAGTGATTGCATCGCTTACGATTGCGGAGCAAGCCGATTTGATGGAACGTGAAATGGTTTAAGTTTTAAGCTGTGCTGGGCCGCCGAATGCTTGCTGGATGCAAGCGGCGGTCCGGTTTTTTTGTCGTGAGGCGGCGCATGGAAGGAAGGGGCGTTCGGTATGAGTTATATAACAGATGGGCCGCGGTTTTCGGAGCCGATTACGATTCGCGAGGCGCTTATAAGGGCAACTGCCTTGCTAAAGTTGGAGGCAGTGTTGGAGCCGCGCAATAATGCAGAGCTGCTGCTCATGCATTTGCTCGGCATGGATCGCGCGGCGCTGCTGCGGGATAGCGGAGAGCTGTTCCCGGCTTCACGCTTAGCGGAGTGGGAGCAGCTCGTGCGGCGTAAGGCTGGGGGTGAGCCGGTTCAATATATGATCGGCGAGCAATGGTTTTACGGCCGGCCCTTTACTGTAACACCGGCCGTACTGATCCCGCGCCCCGAGACGGAGCTGCTCGTCGAGGCGGTGCTGGAAGCAGGCGACCGCCTATGGCCGCAGGCGGTCGACGGACTGGACGCTGCAAGCGGGGCTGAGCCCGGCAGCAGTGCGAGCGCCGCTGTGCCGACAGTCATCGACGTCGGCACGGGCAGCGGCGCCATCGCCGTGACGCTGGCTTCGCAGCGTCACGCTTGGCGCGTAAGCGCGTCCGATCTTTCGCCGGACGCGCTGGCTGTCGCCCGCACGAACGCGGCCCGCCATGAGGCGGCGGACCGAATGGCGTTCGTGCAGGGCGACCTGCTCGCGCCCTTCATACCTGGGCGCGAGCAGCCCCCGGGCAGCTCCGCTGCCCCGCACGCCGGGCTGCGCATCGACGTGCTCGTATCCAATCCGCCATATATCCCGGCGGCGGATTTGCAAAGCTTGCAGCGCGAGGTGCGCGACTATGAGCCGCACCTCGCGCTGGATGGCGGGGCGGACGGGCTGGACCCTTACCGCCGCATGCTGGAGCAGCTTCCGCTGCTCGCGGCGATGCCTCGCATCGTCGCCTTCGAGCTCGGCCTGGGCCAGCCTCGCATCGTCGCCGACATCATGCGCAGCATGGGCGCATGGGACGAAATCCGCATCATCAGCGACTATGCGGGTATTGAGCGCCATGTCATCGCGATCCAGACGCAGCCGTGCTAATCGGTAGCACACAGCACGGCGCTGCGACAAAATATGCAAAGTTACCGGATAAATCCAACATACAGCGCCACCAGAGTCAGAAAGCGGCAAAGTTACTGGATTTATCCAACATACAGCACCGCCCAAGACCGAAATCCGCGAAGTTACTGGATAAATCCAACATACGCGAGATTGGCCTAGGTCTTATAGCAGAAACGAGCGGCGCGGCTTTGTTCGAATTCACGGGCAGGTCAGCCCGTTCCTTTTTCATTGTGAATTTCCAACGCTTCGAGCCGGATAAAATCCGCAAATACTTCCTGCACCAAATCCTCGGCCTGGCCAAAAGAGCCGGTCATCCGATATCGAATAAAGCAGCGGCTTGTAGGTCTCATAGCTTTGCTGAATCTCCATCGTTCTCACCGTCCTTATTCCCCATTTTATCCATCTGTTTATATCTTCCATCCGGACCCTTAAAAAAGCGGGCATTCCGAACGCACCGCCGGCCGGAACCTGAGCTGAGGGGATAGTGGAGCAAAGCTTCGCCGACCATCCGCGCCATTTTTCCAAAAAGCTAGATTACTAGGTTTATATATTCCTAATCCCGGACATACTGACGGATAGATACGTTCCGGAACGCAAGCAGACGCACCGACGGGGGCGACGAGAGGAGCTTGTGTGTATGTCCAGCCTTCATACCTATAAATCGATTTCCGATTCTGCTCATTCAGCTAGCCCTTATAAATTTCCTTACCGCAAATCCTATGGTTTTATCGTTTTTGTACTTATACTCTTAATGATGAGCTGGGAAGCCCAGCAGATGGATGCGGCGGTCGCAGGCGGCCAAATTCCGCAGGAAGCGATTCGCCTTCGTATTTTAGCAAACTCCGATCGTCCCGAAGACCAAATTGTGAAGCGTCTGGTTCGGGATGAAATCGTTAAAGCGATGAACGGCTGGGTGACGGCCCCTCAAACGATTGAGGAGGCTCGCAGGACGATCATAGCCAATATGCCGGAAATTGAACGAATTACCGCAGAGGTGCTGCAAAGCCGCGGCTTTTCATACAGCTCGTCGGCTGAGCTCAGCACCGTCTCCTTCCCTACGAAAATGTACGGCAATCAGGTATACCCGGCAGGCGAGTACGAAGCGGTCCGGATTACGCTTGGCGAGGGCGGCGGCGAAAATTGGTGGTGCGTGCTGTTTCCGCCGCTATGCTTCATCGACGCTGTGTCCGGCGAGGCATCGGCTGCCTCTGCCGAAACTTCCGCCGCGGCCGAGACGGCTCTTGCGGCGCCGCAGCAAGAAACAGTCCAAACAGCCGCCGCTGCTGAAGCTTCTTCGGAAGGGGAAGCGCCGGAAGCGAAGTTCTTCCTATGGGAGATGATCACATCGTTAATCGACTGGATCAAGTCCTTATTCTCTTAATTCAGCCTAAATCAAACGGCAGTCTCGTCTTTTTTAACAGGACGAAGCTGCCGTTTCCGTTCATACACGGATGCTTATGTTATAATAGTTGAAATGTAAATCACTTCATTTAAGAGCAAGGATTGAAGCATAGACATGACGATAACTAACGTGTGGCACGTCCAACAGGCAGCCGATGACCAGCTCCGCGAGGAGCTGAAGGAAGCGGCCGGATCTCTAAAAGAGGGAGGGCTGGTCGCTTTTCCAACCGAGACTGTATACGGGCTCGGCGCGGACGCGCGCAGCACTGCGGCCGTGGAAAAAATCTTCACCGCAAAAGGGCGGCCTTCAGATAATCCGCTCATCGTGCATATCGCAGACCGTACGCAATTGGACGAGCTGGTTCTGCCGTATCCGCAGCTGGCGAAGGCGCTTATGGACCGCTTTTGGCCGGGTCCGCTGACCATCGTGCTGCCCGTACGAGCGTCGGCGCTGTCCCCGCTTGTTACGGCAGGGCTGGCTACGGTAGGCATTCGTATGCCTGACCACCGAACGGCATTGGCGCTTCTAAGAGAAGCTGGCTGCCCGGTAGCCGCACCGAGTGCCAATCGGTCCGGAAGGCCGAGCCCGACGACGGCCAGGCATGTGCTCGAAGATCTGGAAGGCCGGATCGACGGTATCGTCGACGACGGTGCGACCGGCGTTGGACTCGAATCGACGGTCATTGAGCTGATCGGAGAGCATGCGATCCGGATTCTGCGTCCGGGCGGCGTGACACGAGAAGCTCTACAGCAAGCCGCCCCGCGAGCAAGCATAGACAGCGCGTCGGCAGCGGAGTTGGAAGCGGTCCCGCGCTCTCCGGGCATGAAATATACGCATTATGCGCCGCAAGGGGAGCTTGAGCTCGTTCAAGGCGAGCCTGAAGCCGTCACGGCCTATATCCATAGGCAGACGAGAGCGGCGCGGCAGAGAGGCGAGTTGACGGGCGTTCTGGCCTTCGAGGAGAGGCTCGCCGGCTACGAGGCCGACTGCTTGTTGTCTCTAGGCAGCGAAGACGGGTTGGAAGAAGCAGCCCACCTTTTGTATGCCGCCCTTCGTGATTTCGATGCGGCGGGCGTCCAGCGAATATGGGCGGAATGCTGCAGCGAGCAAGGCATCGGAGCCGCGCTTATGAATCGGATGGCGAAGGCGGCAGGCGACCGCATTGTAAGGTTATAGTTTCGAAGATTAGAAAGACAAAGAACGGCAAATAGTATGTTTGTCCCCATGTCCGCATATGTTTGGTATAGAAAACAAGCGGACATGGGGGAGATAGGCTGTGATCGAAGCACAATTACAGGCTGGGCAGCTTCTGACGCTTCTCATCATAGCGTTGGCGCTTGGGCTGGACGCTTTCTCGCTGGGACTCGGGATCGGCCTCAAAGGAATCCGTCTGCGGGATATTTTGAAGCTGGGCGCCGTAGTTGCTATATTCCATGTTATGATGCCATTAGCGGGCATGTATACCGGACATTACGTTAGCAGCTTGCTGGGAAATGTAGCAACGACGGCGGCTGGTATTTTGCTCGTGCTGCTTGGTGGACATATGATATACAGCTCTCTGCGGGGAGATGAGGTGCAGTCCTTTGATTACCGCTCTTCGTGGGGATTGCTGTTGCTCGCGCTTAGCGTAAGCGTGGACTCCTTCTCGGTCGGCATAACGCTGGGGATGTTTGCGGCGAACATTTTGATTACGGTACTGCTGTTCGGTTTTTTTGGCGGCTTGATGTCTGTGCTTGGCTTAATGCTCGGGCGCAAAGTAAGCGGCAATCTGGGCGAATACGGCGAGGCATGCGGAGGAGCGATCTTGTTTGTATTCGGAATCTTGTTTATATTTTAAGCAGGGGAATACGTTCCAGCACGAGTGGAAGGGGTTGGAAGTGTGAAACGTATATTATTCATTTGTACAGGCAATACATGCCGTTCGCCGATGGCGGAGGCTTTGCTGCGCCGGATGGCTGCTCAGAGAGGCATTACGGTTGCGGTCCGCTCGGCTGGGGTATCAACCGTGGACGGGCTTCCCGTATCCGCTCATGCCGTCGAGACGCTGCGGCGGCGGGATATCGATCATACGGGCTCTTCCCGGGCGATGACGAGCGAAGCGGTGAAGTGGGCCGATATTATTTTGACCATGACCTCAAGCCACAAACGGGGCCTGCTGCAATGGCATCCCGACGCGATCGACAAAACCTATACGCTGAAGGAATATGCGCTTCAGGATGATCGCATGCTGGCGGATATCGAAGAGCTGGAGGCGCTTTATACGGAGCTGCATATGAAGCAGGCGCTCGGTCAGCAGCTGTCGGCATCCGAGAGGAACCGGCTTCTGGAGCTGGAGCGGCGTATTCCAAGCTTCGATATTGTCGATCCCTTTGGCGGATCGCTGTCGAACTACGATAGCTGCGCGATGGAGATCGAAGCGGCGCTTTCGAAGCTGCTGGACAAGCTGACGAAACGATAATTCCGCGTTTAACCCGTTTGGAATAGATTGATTTTTTGAATGGTTTCGGCTATTATAAGAGAACAATATACGGTTTCCGATGTAACTGGCGACGGAAGTGGGCTAACCACGGTGGAGCATCGGAATATACGGCCGGTCGCCTGGGCAAAGAGCAGCATGCTAATAAGCATGTCTTGCTCTTTTTTCGTCTTTTTTCGTAAAAATAGGTATACTAGCACTGTGATGTTCCATTTCGAAGGAGGTCTTTTACGTTGAAAATTGCTATTGGTGCTGATCATGGAGGCTACAGCTTGAAGGAAGTGGTTGTGCCGTTTCTTCAATCTCTTGGACATGAGGTTGTAGACGTCGGCTGCAGCTGCGAGCAATCCGTTGATTATCCGGACTATGCATTGCCCGTATGCGACCTTGTTACGAGCGGCCAAGCAGAACGCGGTATACTGATTTGCGGCACGGGTATCGGCATGTCGATCGCTGCAAACAAGGTACGGGGCATCCGCTGCGCGTTGGTGCATGACCTGTTCTCGGCTCAAGCCACGCGTGACCACAATGACTCGAATGTGCTCGCGATGGGCGAACGCGTTATCGGTCCCGGAGTAGCCCAAGAAATCATTCGCATTTGGATTGAAACGCCGTTCTCGGGCGGCGAGCGTCATGCGGGCCGAATCAATAAAGTGAAACAAATTGAAGAAAAATATGCCGGACAGTCCTCATAAGGGGGCGATGGCGATGACCAAACATAACGATTTACAGCAGAGCGAAACGGCCGTTCAAGTGGAAACCATCATTCGCGAGCTTGCTTTCGCAGGCAAACTTTCCATGGATCAATTACTTGTCATTGGTGTAAGTACTAGTGAAGTGCTGGGCCGGCGCATCGGTACGGCGGGAACAGTGGAAACGGCGGCCCGGATTTATGCGGGAGTCGATAAGGTTCGCGGGGAAATCGGCTTTATTCCGGTATTCCAATGCTGCGAGCATTTGAACCGGGCGCTCGTGATGGAGCGTGCTGCCGCCGAGCGTTACGGACTGGAAATCGTCGGCGCGGTACCCGTTCCGAAAGCAGGCGGCTCGATGGCAGCTTACGCGTATCGTCAGCTCGCGGATCCTTGCCTGGTCGAAGCCGTACAAGCGCATGCCGGAATCGATATCGGCGATACGTTCATCGGCATGCACCTGAAGCGGGTTGCTGTTCCGGTTCGTCCGAGTATTCGCTGCATTGGCGAGGCGCATGTAACGATGGCGGTCACGAGACCGAAGCTTATTGGCGGCGCCCGTGCCGTATATGAGCTCGAGACCGGCATGACGTCTGAACAGTCTGCAGGAACATGTGAATAATATGGCTTGGCCATTATCCTGTTTGGAATTCATGATCTAACAAATATGTGCATAACTACCTTGAGGAGGATTATAATAATGGAAAATTTGCGTAAACAAGATCCGGAAGTTTTGAAGGCATTGGGCCTTGAGCTGCAGCGTCAACGCGACAACATCGAGCTTATCGCTTCGGAAAACATCGTCAGTGAAGCGGTATTGGAAGCAATGGGCAGCGTGCTTACGAACAAATATGCGGAAGGCTACCCGAGCAAACGTTTCTATGGCGGCTGCGAGCATGTCGATATCGTGGAGGACATCGCCCGGAGCCGTGCGAAAGAGCTGTTCGGTGCCGAGCACGCGAACGTTCAACCGCACTCCGGAGCGCAAGCGAACATGGCGGTTTATCTTGCAGCCTTGCAGCCTGGCGACACGGTTTTAGGCATGAACCTGGCGCATGGCGGCCACTTGACGCACGGAAGTCCGGTTAACGCATCCGGCTTGCTTTATAACTTCGTTGCATACGGCGTGCAAGAGGATTCCTTCACGATCGATTATGAAGAGGTTCGCAAGCTTGCATTTAAGCACCGCCCGCGTTTGATCGTGGCTGGCGCGAGCGCGTATCCGCGCACGATCGATTTCGAGAAGCTCGGCAAAATCGCTGTCGACGTAGGCGCGTTGTTTATGGTTGATATGGCGCATATCGCGGGTCTGGTAGCAGCCGGCTTGCACCCGAACCCGGTGCCGCACGCGCATTTCGTAACGACAACAACCCACAAAACGCTTCGCGGTCCTCGCGGCGGTATGATTCTTTGCCGTCAGCCTTGGGCAGCGGCGATTGATAAAGCGGTATTCCCCGGCTCCCAAGGCGGACCGTTGATGCACATTATTGCGGCCAAAGCCGTTGCTTTCGGTGAAGCGCTTCAGCCTGAATTCAAGCAATACGCGACACAGGTCGTCAAAAACGCGAAAGTTCTTTCCGAAGAGCTGCTTGCTAAAGGCTTCAACATCGTATCCGGCGGCACAGACAACCACTTGATGCTGCTTGATACGCGCAGCCTTAACATTACAGGCAAAGCTGCTGAGCATGTGCTTGACGAAGTGGGTATCACGGTTAACAAAAACGCGATTCCGTTCGACCCGACAAGTCCGTTCGTAACCTCCGGCATTCGTATCGGTACGCCTGCTGCGACGGCCCGCGGCATGAAAGAGGAAGCAATGAAGGTTATCGCGGAAGTTATCACGCTTGTGTTGAACAGCCCGCAGGACCAAGAGGTGCTTGCGAAGGCTCGCGGCATGGTGCGTGATCTTACTGCTCAATATCCGCTTTACCCAAGCATGACTTACTAAGAAATAAGGGACGGTTCGAGATGTCCCTGCAATAAAAGAGAAGAGGCAAGTCGGGGTGTTATTCTCGGCTTGTCTATTTTTTTCGAGAAGAGATCGGGATCGCCTGCGCTTCATTAATGAGCATCTACGATAATCTATTACGTAATCTATTACGTAATATTTTACGGAGCATATTGGATAAATGTATGGTATACTTGGATCATAATCCGGAATAATATAACGTAACAAAGGAGAAGATGGAGATGATATTAGCGATGTCTAAACCGACATTTGACGTTGACCAGTTAGTGACCTCTTCCGATGCTTCCAAAAAATTTGGAGAGTTGCGAAGAAAGGCCAAAGAGCTTCCGCAGTATATTACGGATAATGGCACTGTCGATACTGTTCTGATCGGATACGATTTGTTTGAGCAGATCTACGATCGGTTGACTCGGCTCGAGGAAGAAGAAGAGCAGCGTATCCTCTTGCAACGGCTCGAACGAATTGAACGGGACCCGGAATCCGCGAAGTCTTGGAAAAGTGTACGTCGTAACACAGAGGCCTAAATGTTAGAAGAACGATTTGATGTTCGTCTCGATGCGGATGCTGAAAAAGAGTACAGCCGGCTGGACGGTTCTGTTCTAGGCATGGTTAATGCTGCAATCGATGAACTTATTTTTCGAGCGGATGAAGTAGGGAAGCCACTCAGCAATTATTCAGAAACCAAGCTTGCTGGGTGTAAAGAAATAAAGCTTCGTGACGCCGGAATACGAATTGTGTTTCGGGTTACCAATGAAGTGGTAGATATACTGAGGATCGTTTATGTTCTTACCATTGAGCGACGTGCGCGAGATATGGCTTTTAAAATCGCCCATGGAAGATTAAAGGCTTATCGGAAGCTTACTAAGGAGCAAACGCGGCTTCTTCATGAGAAGCAAAAAAAGTGGTCCATCGAATGAACACCTAATTATATGCGTTTAAAAGAAAAAGTCCAAAGTTTGAAAAAAGACGAAGGAGCTGCCTAAACTGCTCCTATCCACATGCTAAATGCAGCTGAATGCGCTTTTTTGTCCAAATAGTCACACAATTATACACGGGTTGTGGATAACATTGTGGATAAGCTGTTTGTCGATTGTGAATTATTAACAATCATGTTGATATCTTGTGTATAAAAGGAGTCGTAATGTGTGCAACTTGTGTATAATCTTCTTAGAAGATAGCCGTTTCCAAGTGCCAGGGCATTAGGATATATGTTAATATATAGGTATCATGAAACACTAGGGAGGGCCCTATGTCTGAATTCGCGGCCGTATCGCTTATAGCTGTTATTGTCGTTATTATTGCAGCTGTCCTATTGAAATCTAAAAATAAGGGAAGTTCTTCTAATTCCGGCGGAAGAGGCGGGGGCTCCATTGGCAGGACAAATGCATTCGCTCCTTGGCCGTCAGCGGAGCTGCCATCAGCACTGGGCGTTCCTTACGGGCACCCGGCCCGAACGGCAGCGGAGCGGCTCGAGTCAACGCTTGGCCTCGATTTCGAGAGCCGGGTGAAGGATCGGGTATTGAAGGAGTTTCCGCGATTGTCAGACCGGGAGTGGGACTGGACCTGGTTCGAGCTGAAAAGGTATTTCCTGATGTGCGGAATACTCCGTAGTGTGCCTATGTACAGCAGGCAGGTGGATGCGGTTTGGCACGAGATGCTGATGTTCACGAGGGAGTATGAGCAATTATGCATACGCTACTGCGGCGAGATGATCCATCATGCTCCGCATGCACCGGGCGTTCAGCCGCCGCCGGATGAGCGGGCATGGTTCGACTGGGTGTACGGCGAGCTGTTCACGGCAGCGCCGGCGAGCGGCAGAGTATGGGGAGCTTTTTATCGCACCCGTTTATCGGAGACGAAGCTGGCGGAGCTTGCCGAACGGAACGGAGCGGATCTGCGGGAGCATTGGTTTAACGTGAAGGCAGCGGCGAAGCATTCGGATTTGAGCGTGACGGCCGAATATTTAATCGACCGCGCCAAATCGCAGCTTGCGGCGGCTCGCCGGAATGATAAGCCTGGCAAGAAGGGGACAGCTCCTGAGTACCATAAAGGCTATGATCCAGCTTTAGGCGGAGTCGGTCTGCTGTCGGGATTGCTCATCTTTCATTCAATTTCCAATCCGGATGCTTTCGCTCAGCAAATGGACCGCGAGCAAATGGAGGAGGAGCGCCAGGCGAACGGAAGCGGCAGCTCAACCTCTGCGTGCAGCGGGTCATCGGACGATGGAAAAGATCATTCAGGCGGCTATGAAGGCGGCTCCGGCGGAGACAGCGGAAGCGGAGGCAGCGATGGCGGAGGCGGGGGTTCCTCCTGCGGCGGTGGATGCAGCAGTTAATGCGGAGTCGGTATAGAAGGGGCAGCGTTATAATGGCGCTGTCCCTATTTTTTATGGTGAGCAAGCGACAGGCGAGAGCAAAGTTACTGTAAAAATCCAACATAGCGGGCCAAAAGCGGTTGAAGGCGTTCGAAATACGGGATGAGGGGGAGGCGATCGATTTTGCATATAGCATCAAATAGTAAGGGGAATTAACATTTACATGATAATGAGTAAAACTCAAGATGCAACGGTCAGTTTACAATGCTATAATATACGGGATTGTGTCTGGGCCTACAACTATATACGGGAGGAATACCGCTCCATGAGCAAATTAGTCATTTGCGATCATCCGTTAATTCAGCATAAGCTGACTTTTATCCGGAATAAAGAGACGAATACGAAAGATTTTCGGGAATTGGTTGATGAAGTCGCTACATTAATGTCATATGAAATTACGAGGGAAATCCCGCTCGACACGATTAAGGTGCAGACGCCGGTCGCTGAGATGGATTCGAAGGTTGTATCCGGAAGAATGCTCGGCCTTGTTCCGATTTTGCGTGCAGGACTTGGCATGGTAGATGGAATTCTGAAGCTGATTCCGTCAGCCAAGGTTGGTCATATCGGACTTGCACGCGACCATGAAACGCTGCAGCCGAAGGAGTATTACATAAATCTTCCAACGGATGCGCCTAATCGGATGCTGATCGTGATCGATCCAATGCTTGCTACGGGCGGCTCGGCCATCGCGGCCATAAATTCTTTAAAAGATCATAAGTGCGATCAAATCAAGCTGATGTGTCTCATCGCGGCTCCGGAAGGCGTGAAAGCGGTGCAGGATGCGCACCCTGACGTCGATATTTATATCGCGGCATTGGATGAGCGCCTGAACGAGAAGGGCTATATCGTGCCTGGTTTGGGCGATGCAGGCGACCGCATGTTCGGAACGAATTAGCACATGGGGCGAGAATTTATAATAGGAGTGGAATGTTTTGTCTAAACTTAAGGTAATGACTATTTTCGGCACGCGGCCTGAAGCGGTAAAAATGGCGCCGCTTGTGCTCGAGCTGCAAAAGCGCGAGGATGAAATCGAGTCGATCGTCTGCGTAACCGCGCAGCATCGCCAAATGCTGGACCAAGTGCTTGATTTTTTCGAGATTCATCCGAATTATGATTTGAACGTAATGAAGGAACGTCAGACATTGACGGAAACGACTGTACGGGTGCTGGAAGGTCTTGATCCGGTGCTTGCGGCGGCGAAGCCGGATATCGTGCTCGTTCACGGGGATACGCAGACGACCTTCCTCGCGAGCTATGCGGCGTTCTTGAAGCAAATCCAAGTCGGCCACGTGGAGGCGGGTCTCCGTACCTGGAATAAGCTCTCCCCGTATCCGGAGGAAATGAACAGGCAGCTTGCCGGCGTGCTCTCTGATGTGCATTTCGCGCCGACGGAATGGTCGGCGAACAATTTACGCAAGGAGAACAAGCCGGATGCTGCCATTTATGTGACCGGGAATACGGCGACTGACGTGTTCCAATATACGGTAGACGAGTCGTTCTCGCATCCGGTGCTCGACTTTGCGAAGGGCAAGCGGATGATTCTCATGACGGCGCATCGCCGCGAAGCGCTTGGCGAGCCGCATCGGAATATTTTCCGCGCGGTGAAGAGGATCGCTGACGAGCATGATGATGTCGTTGTCATTTATGCGGTACATCCGAATCCGGCAGTCAGAGAGCCTGCGAACGAAATATTGGGCAACCATCCGCGCGTACGCTTGATCGATCCGCTCGACGTATTCGAGTTCCACAACTTTTATCCGCATGCTTACATGATTATGACCGATTCCGGCGGCCTGCAGGAGGAGGCTCCTTCCTTCGGAGTGCCAACGCTGGTGCTGCGCGATACGACCGAGCGCCCGGAAGGCATCGAAGCGGGTACGCTTGAGCTGGTCGGGACCGATGAGGAGCGGGTATACAACCGCGCGAAGGCATTACTGAACGATTCTCAGCTGTATGGACGCATGAGCCAGGCGGCAAATCCTTACGGCGACGGACGCGCTTCGGAGCGCATTGTGGATGCGATCTTGCATCATTTTGGGAAAGTGAAGCAGCGGCCAGATTCGTTCACACAACGTTCATAGTTTGGAAGCGGACCACTGCCTGCGCCTCGAATGTACAGCATACAGTAGTACTGTACGGTTTTCGCGGCTCGGAACACCATATAAATCAAGGGTTTTGGTCGATCTGTTCACGGAAAGTTTGCAGGATTATCAATTGACAAACCTTGCTTCGCTTCGATAAAATAAATGAGGATTGACAGGGGTATAAGCCTATGAGCAAAAAGAACAGAAGAGACAATCCGCTGCTCGCTGCCGGCCTTGTCGGCGCACTCGGAATACAAGTCGCAATTTGTATCTTTTTAGGTTATTGGATCGGTTCCTATCTGGATGGCCGCTTAGGCGGCGGGAAGGGCTGGACGGTCGGAGGCATACTGGTCGGTCTGGCTGTCGGTCTGCTCTCAGCCATTCTGCTTGTGAAGAAGGTTATGGAGGATTCCGATGGATAAAATAATGAGGTCGGCCATACGTACAATCATCTACATGATGTCGGCTTGTCTCATTTTGTGGGCTGTTCTTCCGGAATGGAAGACGGTGACACTCGGCCTAATGGTAGGCTTGGCGGCAAGTTCAATGAATGCGTTTTTATTGAAGCGCAGAGTGAATATGCTCGCACAAGCAACATTGGAAGAAGGTTCCCGGAGGCGCGGACTGGGATTTGGCAGCCGCATAGCGACGGTTTTGCTGGTAGCGATGCTTGCTTACCGTTATCCGGAGACTCTAAATATGCCTGCTGCATTAATTGGCAGTATGGTCATGCCGTTTGTGATTTTAGTAGCGGGAATTATTCACAATGTGAAAGAAGATAATAGCGGAAAGGGGTGAAATAGTTATATGCATTTATTTCCCATCGCGGAGTGGAATGGCATGCGTTTCGATATCGCTGCGATTATTGCGATTCTCGTTTCCGTCATTATCACGATCGTAGTGGCACGATTGGCCGTTCGCAACTTGTCGGTGGACAACCCGTCGAAGATGCAAAATTTTATGGAATGGGCTGTCGATTTCATGCACTCGACCATCGCAAGTTCAATGCCGGTCCACAAAGTCAGACCATATCTGGCGCTAGGGATGACACTCATTATGTTCATCTTTATCTCAAACCTGCTGGGCCTGCCTTTGCTGATTATTACTGATGCGCATGAAGCATTTCCGGCTATTGGCATCACGCAGGAATACCTTGACTCTCATGGCGGTGTTGCGCATCTTGCCTGGTGGAAATCCCCTACTGCGGACTTAGCCGTAACAGCGGGTCTTGCACTCGTCGTATTCGTTCTGGTTCATTATCTGGGGATGAAACTGAACAGAAAGCATTACTTAAAGCATTATTTGCATCCGTACCCAGTGTTCTTGCCGGTCAATCTCATCGAGACGGTTGCAAAGCCGGTTACGCTTGCTCTTCGTCTATATGCTAACATTTTTGCAGGTGAGGTTCTAATCAGCACGATTCTAATGTTAAGCTGGGGCGGCATACCGTTCATGATTGCATGGCAAGGCTTCAGTATTTTCATCGGGGCCATACAAGCCTTTTTATTCACAGTACTCACCATGGTATACATCTCGCAGGCAACTGTGCATGATGAGGAGCATTAAAATGAAGGTACGCTTTACCTCCGGCTCGACGGCATGGGCATTATCACGTTGATTTGGAGCTAGAACGAATAGATAACACCAAAAAACAATGAATTCTGAGGAGGATTTTTCAAATGGAAGTATTGGCAGCAGCTATTGCAGTAGGTTTAGGCGCGATTGGCGCAGGTATTGGTAACGGTATGATCGTAAGTAAAACGGTTGAAGGTATCGCTCGTCAGCCGGAACAGAAAGCCGCTCTTCAAACAACAATGTTTATCGGTGCGGGTATCGTCGAGGTTGTGCCTATCATCGGCGTTGTTATCGGTTTCTTGGCGTTCTTCAGCTAATAGGCAATATACACGATTGGCGGGGAAGGCCTAGCCCTCTTCGCCTTTGTTTTGATTAAAAGTCATATTCGGTCAAGAAAGGAGTGGCAGCTATGGATTTTTTGTGGACATCGACCCTGATTACGATCCTTGCATTCCTGCTTTTATACTGGGGTTTGAATAAATGGGCATTCGGACCGCTGTTTGGCGTGATGGAGAAGCGTAGACAACTGGTGCTCGAGCAAATGAATACGGCGGAATCCAGCCGTAAGCAAGCTGAGCAGGCTATGTCGGAGCAGAAGGCTGCACTCGAGCAAGCTCGCAGAGAAGCTTACGAAATCATTGAGCAAGCGAGAACGACAAGCACGAAGCAAGCGGATGACATCGTTCAATCGGCTAAGAGTGAAGCAACGCGTCTGAAGGACGACGCTGTCAAGGACATTGAGACTGAGAAGAACAAAGCAATCTCAGCTCTCCGTACAGAGGTCGGCAATATTTCGGTCCAAATTGCTTCGAAGATTATCGAGAAGCAGGTTGACGAGAAGGCTCAAGAGCAGCTTGTTGATCAATACCTGAAAGAAGTTGGAAGCAAATGAGCCGCGATACGGTCGTAGCGAAGCGCTACGCTAAAGCGTTGTTTGAGCTTGCTTCGCAGGAGCAGGCTGTTGCCGAGGTTGAGGCTCAGCTGAAGCTGATCGCTCAAACACTGGAACGGGACCAAGACATTCAGAAGTTTCTGTCCCTGCCAAGCATCGATCCGAGCAAAAAAGTCGAATTGCTGAAATCGGCATTCGGCGATCAAGTTTCCGTGCTCGTGTTAAATACGGTAGAACTGCTTATTACCCGCAGGCGTCATGGCGTGATCAGCGAAGTTTACGAAGCCTTCACGAGAATAGCGGGAGAAACGCTTGGTCAAGCGCATGCGACGGTTTATTCCGCCAAAGCGCTGTCTGAGGAGGAGCTTGCCGGTGTAGCAGCTCAATTCGGACAAATGATCGGCAAAACGATTATCGCGCAGCAAGTCGTTAACGCTTCATTGCTAGGCGGCGTACAAGTGCGCATCGGCGACCGTCTGTATGACGGAAGCTTGTCCGGCAAGCTGGATCGTTTACAAAAATCGTTTAAAATCTAATGCACTGTAGATAGGGGTGAACGAATTGAGTATCAGACCTGATGAAATCAGCACGCTGATTAAACAACAGATCGAACAATATAAATCCGAAATTCAAGTCGTAGACGTCGGCACTGTAATCAATGTCGGTGACGGTATCGCTCGGGTACACGGCCTTGAGAATGCGATGCAGGGCGAATTGCTCGAATTCGCTAACGGTGTCGTAGGTATGGCTTTGAACCTTGAGGAAAGCAACGTTGGTGTCGTTATCCTTGGACCGTACACGGACATCCGCGAAGGCGACCAAGTGAAACGTACAGGTCGTATTATGGAAGTACCTGTCGGCGAAGAGCTTCTTGGCCGCGTAGTAAACCCGCTTGGTCAGCCGCTTGATGGCAAAGGACCAATCAACACTACTCAAACCCGTGCGATTGAATCCCAGGCACCAGGCGTTATCGACCGTAAATCGGTTCATGAGCCAATGCAAACGGGAATCAAAGCAATCGACGCGATGGTACCGGTAGGCCGCGGACAACGTGAGCTTATCATCGGTGACCGTCAAACCGGTAAAACAGCGATTGCCATCGATGCGATCATTAACCAAAAAGGCAACGGCGTGAAATGTATTTACGTTGCGGTTGGTCAAAAGCAATCCACAGTTGCGAACGTGGTAGAAACGCTTCGCCGCCACGGCGCGCTTGATTACACAATCGTAGTAACGGCTGGCGCATCTGAGCCTGCTCCATTGCTCTTCCTGGCTCCTTACGCTGGCTGCACAATGGGCGAATACTTCATGTATAAAGGGGAGCACGTGCTCGTTATCTATGATGACTTATCGAAACAAGCGGCAGCTTACCGTGAGCTTTCACTCTTGCTTCGCCGTCCACCGGGCCGGGAAGCTTACCCAGGTGACGTATTCTACTTGCACTCCCGTTTGCTTGAGCGTGCTGCGAAGCTTAGCGATGCAAGAGGAGGCGGTTCAATGACGGCATTGCCATTCATTGAGACGCAAGCATCCGACGTATCGGCATACATTCCAACGAATGTTATTTCGATCACAGACGGTCAAATCTTCCTGGAAGCCGATCTTTTCTACTCGGGTCAACGTCCGGCCGTTAACGTCGGTATTTCTGTATCCCGTGTAGGCGGATCCGCACAAATCAAAGCAATGAAGAAGGTAGCCGGTACGCTCCGTCTAGACCTTGCGGCTTACCGCGAGCTTCAAGCGTTCTCGCAATTCGGATCCGACCTTGATAAATCGACGCTAGCCCGCCTAAACCGCGGTGCGCGCACGATGGAAATTCTTAAGCAAGACGTTAACCAGCCGATGCCGGTTGAGAAGCAAGTCATCTCGATCTATTCAGCGGTTAAAGGCCACTTGGATGAGATTCCGGTTTCGGATATTCTTCGCTTTGAGAAAGAGTTCCACGCATACCTGGATTCGAACAGTCCGGAAATCGGCCAATCGATCCGTGATACAAAGGATATCGTAGCGGATAACGAGAAAGCTCTCGTTGATGCAATCAATAAATTCAAGAAAAGCTTCGCCGTATCGGCTTAATTTAATATGCGCCTAAGCGAGTTCAATCAACTCCGAGCTTAGGCACCCTGCTCCTACCAACACCAGGCGTGAACAGCTCTGCACCTAGCTTCCATTGAAGTGTGGACGGAGAGAAAGGCTGTTGCCGGAGAGTTTACGAGCCGCTTTTTGAAGTTGAATATTACCCTTATAATCTAATCGTAAAAAATTCAACTTCAACAGCGGCCGCAGGCAATAGCCATTCTCGCAGTCCATGCCTTAAATTAAGCTACAGCAAGCTGGAACGCAACAAAGGCGGGTGAAACCAAATGGCAAAAGGTATGCGCGATATTAAACGCGAAATCAAGAGTAAACAAAATACGAAGCAGATCACAAAAGCAATGGAGATGGTTGCCGCTTCCCGCTTAAGAAAAGCGCAGGAAGCAGCGCAAGCAGCGCGTCCATACGCAGAGAAGCTGAAGGAAGTTGTAGCAAGCATCGCATCCGGCACAAAGGATGTGAAGCATCCGATGCTGGAGACGCGTCCGGTGAAGAAGACGGGTTATCTCGTTATTACTTCCGATCGCGGTCTTGCAGGCGGCTACAACGCGAACATTCTTCGTAAAGTAACGCAAACGATTCGTGAAAAGCATAAGTCGAGTGATGATTACGTGCTGTTCGTTATCGGACGGAAGGGCCGCGATTATTTCCGCCGCCGCAACATGCCGATCGTTGAGGAAGTGACTGGCTTGCCGGATGCTCCTACATTCGCTGATATTAAATCGGTTGCTTATTCTGCGGTTAAGAAGTTCTCTGAAGGCGCTTATGATGAGCTTTACTTGTACTATAACGAGTTCGTAAATGCAATTACTCAAGTGCCGACAGCACTGCGTTTATTGCCGCTTGAAGAAGTGGGCGGAAAGGCGTCTGTCACATCGTACGAATACGAGCCGTCTCCGGAGGGCGTGCTTGAAGTACTGCTTCCAAAATATGCGGAAACGCTCATTTACAGCGCAGTTCTAGACGGTAAAGCAAGTGAGTTCGGAGCACGTATGACTGCCATGGGAAGCGCAACGAAAAATGCTTCGAAGATCATCAACCAATTGACGCTCACTTACAATAGAGCGCGTCAAGCGGCGATTACACAGGAAATTTCCGAAATCGTTGCAGGGGCAAACGCCCAATCGTAACCTATAAACTGCAAGGGCTAGGCGCTTGTGATAAGCTGACCGGCGTGCAGTAACAAGAAGGAACCAGGAGGGAAAACCATGAAAAAAGGACATGTTGTATCCGTCATGGGTCCGGTCGTAGACTTAGAGTTCGAACGCGGCAATTTGCCGGAAATTTTGAACGCTGTCAAAATCGAGCAAAAGGGCGAAGCAGGCGGCATTGATATTAACTTGACGCTTGAAGTAGCCGTTCACCTCGGTGACAATAAGGTACGTGCCGTAGCTATGAGTACGACAGACGGTCTTGTGCGCGGTATGACCGCTGTAGATACAGGCGCACCAATTACGATTCCGGTTGGAGCTCCAACGCTCGGTCGTGTATTTAACGTACTTGGCCAACCAATCGACGAAGCCGGCGATGCTACATCGGCAATTAACCTTCCGATTCACCGCCAAGCACCTGCTTTCGACGAATTGTCGACGCAAGCGGAAATTCTTGAAACGGGCATTAAAGTAATCGACCTTCTCGCACCATACGCAAAAGGCGGTAAGATCGGCCTTTTCGGCGGCGCGGGCGTAGGTAAAACGGTTACGATTCAAGAGCTTATCAACAACATCGCACAAGAGCACGGCGGTATTTCCGTATTCGCCGGCGTAGGCGAGCGTACTCGTGAAGGTAATGACCTTTACCACGAGATGAAGGATTCCGGCGTACTTAGCAAAACAGCGATGGTATTCGGACAAATGAACGAGCCGCCGGGCGCGCGTCAGCGCGTAGCTTTGACGGGCCTGACTATGGCTGAATATTTCCGTGACGAAGAAGGCAAGGACGTACTATTGTTCGTCGATAACATCTTCCGTTTCACGCAAGCGGGATCCGAGGTTTCGGCCCTTCTAGGCCGTATGCCTTCCGCTGTAGGTTACCAGCCGACGCTGGCAACTGAAATGGGTCAATTGCAAGAGCGTATCACGTCGACGAAAAAAGGCTCGGTTACGTCGATTCAAGCGATCTACGTTCCTGCCGATGACTACACGGATCCGGCTCCTGCAACGACGTTCGCCCACTTGGACGCTACGACGAACCTCGAGCGTAAAATTTCCGAGATGGGTATTTTCCCTGCGGTTGATCCGCTCGCGTCGTCTTCCCGTATCCTAAGCCCTGCCGTTCTGGGCGAAGAGCATTATAACGTAGCTCAAGGCGTTAAGAAAATTCTTCAGCGCTACAAAGAGCTTCAAGATATTATCGCAATCCTTGGTATGGACGAGCTCAGCGAAGAAGATAAATTGACCGTGTCGCGTGCACGTAAAATTCAACTCTTCCTGTCCCAACCGTTCCACGTTGCTGAACCGTTCACAGGCATCAAAGGTAAATATGTGCCTGTTAAAGAATCCGTTCGCAGCTTCAAAGAAATTCTCGAGGGCAAACATGACGACCTTCCGGAAGAAGCTTTCCGGTATGTAGGTGTGATTGAAGAGGCCGTGGAGAAAGCCAAAGCGCTGCAATAGCGAAAGGCGGGAGGAATCCACATGAGTACCTTTTTGGTAGAAATCGTAACTCCTGAGCGTAAAGTATACGCGGAGACTGCGAACATGGTTAGCGTTACAGGCGTTGAAGGTGAGCTCGGCATATTGCCGAACCATATTCCGCTCGTAACTCCGCTGCGCATTGCTCCGGTTACCATCAAACGCAACGGAAAAGTAGATATCGTAGCGGTAAACGGCGGCTTCATCGAAGTACGCAAGGATAAGATCGTTATTCTTGCCGAGAGCGCGGAGCTTGCGACCGACATTAATGTTGAGCGAGCGGAAGCCGCTAAGCAGCGTGCCCAGCAGCGTCTGGCCGCGAAGCGTGACGAGGTTGATTACCGCCGCGCGGAGCTTGCTCTGCAGCGTGCCATGAATCGTCTGAATACGAAACAGAAATAGGGTTTACCTGTAGGCACCATTCTCGCGAATATCGTGAGAATGGTGCTTTTTACATATATTATCCATTGACAATGATAATGATAATTCCTATCATAGAGAAAGATTAAGTGAGAAAGATTATCATATGGGGGTTTGGAGAAATGAAACGTTCGAAATTAATTACCATCTTGCTTGCGGTCATGGTTGTATTCCTGGCTGCATGCGGCGGTACAACAAATGAAGGCAACAACACGAACACAAACAATCAAGGTACAGCGAATGCTGGGCAAACGAATAATGCCGGCGGCGAAAGCAATGGGACTGGCGAGGAAGCGAGCCGCATGATTAAGCATGCCATGGGCGAGGCGGAAATCACGGGTACACCGAAGAAGATCGTCGTTCTGGAGTGGACCTATGCCGAGGATCTGCTTGCACTTGGCGTGCAGCCGGCCGGCGTGACCGATATTGAAAACTACAATGTATGGTACGGCTTTCTGGAAGAAAAGCTTGACGCTGCTGTCGTAGAGCTCGGAACGCGTCAAGAGCCGAGTATCGAAACGATTACGAGCCTTGCTCCGGATCTGATCATCGGCGTTAAGTTCCGTCACGAGGCAATCTATGACCAGCTGAATGCGATCGCGCCAACGTTGATTTTTAATCCGTATCCGGAAGAAGGCGGCCTCGATCAATATTCGGAAATGGAAGAAACGTTCCGTGCGATCGCGGATGCCTTGAATAAGAAAGATGAAGGCGAGAAGGTGCTGGCTGATCTGCAAGCCGTCTACGACGATGCGAAAGGGAAGCTGAGCGCAGCAGGTAAAGAGGGGCATGAGGTTGTTATGACGCAGGCTTGGAGCACGGACGGTGTCGTTGATTTCCGCTTATTCACGGATAACTCGATGGCTATGGCAATTCTAGCTAAAATCGGCTTGAAAAATGCGCACCAAGACTCAGCTTTCCAAATGTATGGCTACACGCAAACGACGCTGGAAGCACTGACGAAAACTCAGCAGGCAAGCCTGCTTTATACGGTGAGTCCGACTGATCCTGTATTCAGCGATATGCTGCCGAAGAACAAGGTGTATAACGAGCTTCAATTCGTCAAAGAAAACCGTCTGTACGATCTAGCAGGCATTTGGCCTTTCGGCGGTCCAAAGTCGGCAGAGCTGCTTGCGAACAAAGTAACTGAACTGCTCGCTAAATGACGGCAGCGAAGCTTCATATCGTGAAAGAAAAACAAACCATGAAGAGCCCTCTGCTGTTATCGGCAGCGGGGCTCCTTCTGCTTATTGTACTTTCAGCGGTTCATCTTACGCAGGGAGAAGCCGATCTTCCGTTAAGCACGGTAATTAATGCTTTGTTTTCCTCCAATCAAGTGATGGAGCATCAAATTTTATACTCGCTCAGGCTGCCGAGAACGGTTATTGGCATCCTGGTCGGCGGCGCTCTAGCCGTAGCGGGGGCGCTCCTGCAGAATGCGACCCGCAATCCGCTTGCTTCTGCCGCCACCTTAGGCATAAATGCCGGCGCTTTTTTTGCATTGACGGTTTGTACGGTCTTCGCACCTGTTCTGGCCAAACAATATCCGCTTATTCTAACATGTCTCGGGGGTGCCTTAGCGGCTATGCTTGCCTTTACGATGGCTGGCGGAGCGAAGGCTTCTCCGGTACGGCTCGCATTATCGGGCATGATCGTGACGATGGCGCTTAGCTCCTTCGTGGCCGCCATTCAATTGTTCTTCGAGCAGGAGACAATGGGATTGTTCGTGTGGGGCTCGGGCTCGCTCGCTCAAAATGGCTGGGACGGCGTCGCCCATGCCTGGCCATGGATTGTTGGCGGCTTGCTCGCTGCTTGCCTGCTGTCCGGCAAGTGGGACCTGATGGAGATGGATGAAGAGACGGTTACCTCGCTCGGTCAGAAAGCATGGCAGCTCAGAATTGCGGGGTTAGCCATCGCGGTGCTTCTGGCGGCGGCAGCGGTCAGCGTAGTCGGGCCTATCGGTTTTGTTGGCCTTATTGCGCCGCATTTGATGCGGATGCTGGGCGCGAAGCGGCATATTGCGCTGCTGCCGACCTCGTTCATATATGGCTCGGTCATCGTTATAGCTGCCGATATCTTGGCGATGCAACTCAAGAGCTCGCTTGGAGCGCTGCCTGCAGGCGCGGTTACGGCATTAATCGGCGGGCCTTGGCTTATCTGGCTTGTGCTGCGAACGGTGAAAGCAAGGCGTGAAGGGACGCCGCAAATGTCCTCCGCCTCCTCAAATACCTTATCTAAGGTTCCTTATCCGGTTTTGGTAACGGGAGCGCTGGTTCTATTGCTCATCGGAATTATTGTCAGCTTAGCCTTCGGCAGCCTTCGGCTTCCGATTGGAGATGTAATGGCGGCCTTATTCGGCGATGGCGAAGCGAATGTCAAACGGATGGTGCTGGACATGCGTTTGCCGCGTACGCTTGTTGCCGCACTAGCCGGTGCTGCGCTTGCGGTGAGCGGCTTGCTGCTGCAAGGCGTCGTCCGCAACCCGCTCGCGGATCCTTCCGTGATCGGTGTAACGGCGGGGGCCAGCGTTGGCGCTATGCTAATTATGGCGGTATTTACCGGCTTATCGGTACAGTGGCTGCCGGCAGGCGCCTTTATCGGAGCGGTGCTGGTGTCGGCCATCGTGTTCTGGCTGGGGAGGAAAAGCGGCTTTCAGCCCGCCGTCGTCGCTCTGCTTGGGCTCGGCGTGTCTGCGGTAGGCGGCGCGATCGTGCAAATACTTGTGATTCGGATGAAAATGACGGTGGCAACGGCGCTTGTTTGGCTCGCAGGCACGACTTACGCGCGGACTTGGGATGATTTCCGGCAGCTGGTTTACTGGCCGATTATATTGCTGCCGATTGCCTGGTATCTAGCGCGGCGGATCGACGTACTGCAGTTTGCGGATGCGACCGTTACGAATCTGGGGCTGAAGGTTGACCGCACAAGGTTATGGATAGGAGGGCTCGGCGTCGCGCTTGCTGCTGCCGCGGTATCCGTTGTCGGGTCGATCGGTTTCGTGGGGCTTATCGCGCCTCATATGACGAGAATGCTCGTAGGTCCGCATTATCGGAAGCTCGTCCCGCTGTCCGCATTGCTGGGAGCGCTGCTGCTCGTACTGGCCGATTTGATCGGACGCTCGTTGTTTGCGCCTAAAGAAATTCCTTCCGGGCTGGTAGCGGCTTTAATAGGAGCGCCGTATTTCATGTGGCTTATGCATCAAGCAAGCAGCAAGAAGAGAGGATAGCTGTCAGCTAAGCGTCTGAACTCCGACATAGACGGCAGTGGTAGCATTTGTTATAATTGTGAGGAAAAAATTGACCAAGCGCCATTGATTCGTACCAATCCAATTGACGGAGGCGATTGTGTGGAAAACTACGCCAATAACTATGTCGTCGTGGCTATTTTTATCGTGCTTGGCATCCTGCTGCCGGTTATTGCATTGACGGTTGGGCGATTGCTCAGGCCGAATAAGCCGACAGAGCTCAAGCAGACCACTTATGAGAGCGGCAATGAGCCGATAGGTGAAGGACAGGTCCGTTTTAATATCCGGTATTATTTGTTTGCGTTAATGTTCGTTATCTTTGATGTAGAAACCGTTTTCTTATATCCGTGGGCCGTTGCGTACAATAAGCTCGGCTTATTTGTGCTCGTTGAGATGCTGATCTTTGCGGGGATGCTGCTTATTGGTCTTCTATATGCCTGGAAGAAGAAGGTGCTCAAATGGAATTCAGTCTAGAGTCGATTTCGATTGAAGAACGCAAAGAACTGGAACGCAACGTATTTATGGGGACGTTGGAGCAATTGAAGGCTTGGGCAAGAAGCAACTCGTTATGGCCGTTAACCTTCGGCCTCGCCTGCTGCGCCATCGAGATGATGGGGACGGGAGCATCGCATTATGATTTGGACCGCTTCGGCGTCATGTTCCGCACCTCGCCGCGTCAGTCCGACGTGATGATCGTGGCCGGTACGGTGACCAAGAAGATGGGGCCGCTTCTGCGCCGGCTGTATGATCAAATGCCGGAGCCGAAATGGGTCATTGCAATGGGGTCTTGCGCCACGGCGGGAGGGCCCTATATTAAATCATACGCGGTTATTAAAGGCGTAGATCAAATTGTGCCTGTAGATGTGTACATTCCAGGCTGTCCCCCTAATCCGGCTGCGCTTATCTACGGTATTAATAAGCTGCAGGAAAAGATCCGCTACGAGGCGAAGACCGGAAAGCGGGTGACCGGCCGATGAGCGAGGAGCGGAAGGAAGAAGGGAAAGCGCTTACGGATGAAGAGGTGGAGGCCGCTCCGCCAGCAGATGCGGAGCGCGAGGCGAAGCTGAAGGCAGCGGCGGAGGCGAGAGCAGCCCGGGCGGCCGCGAAGGAGAAGGCGGATGCTGAGGCGGCGGAAGCTGAACCGCCCAAGCCGAAGCCGCCTTCTCCGAAGCAGCCGGAGCTGGATGCAATCATTGCGCTGCTGAAGCGGGAGGTCGCGGACGAAGCCGTCGAGGATGCGTACGTGAACGAATTGAACGGCGATATGCCGACCGTTATCGTGAATAATACTCATTGGCGCGCCGCTGCTGAGCTGCTGAAGCGGCATAAGCAGCTGCAATTTGATTACTTGCGCAATGTGTCCGGCGTTGATTACGAGACGCATATGGAAGTCGTTTATCATATGGTTTCGCTCAGCAGCAAGCGGGAGGCCGCCGTTAAGGTGAAGACGGAGCGGGAGGACTCCTCGGTCTATTCCGCGACGCCGGTCTGGGCGACCGCCAATTGGAATGAACGCGAAATTTACGACCTGCTGGGTATCGATTTTCCCGGTCATCCCGATTTGCGCCGCATTATGATGCCGGACGATTGGGTCGGCCATCCGCTCCGCAAGGATTATGAACCGTTAGACTCGGAGGTGTAAGCAGCACTTGATCCGTACAGAAGAGCTTCTCTTAAACGTTGGTCCCCAGCATCCGAGCACGCACGGCGTATTTCGAATCGTAGTCAAGCTCGATGGGGAAGTCATCACCGAGGCGACGCCGGTCATGGGTTATTTGCACCGGGGCACCGAGAAGATTGCAGAAAATTTGAATTTTACGCAAATCATTCCTTATACGGACCGTATGGATTATGTCTCGGCCATGACGAACAATTACGTGCTCGTGCATGCGGTTGAAACGATGATGGGACTTGAAGTGCCGCTTAGGGCGGAGTTTCTAAGGCTGATCGTCATGGAGCTTCAGCGTGTTGCCAGCCATCTCGTCTGGTGGGGGACGTATCTGCTCGATATCGGGGCGATGAGCCCGTTTCTGTATGCATTCCGAGACCGGGAGATCATTATCGATTTGTTCAACGAGCTGTGCGGCGCCCGGTTGACCTATAACTACATGCGGGTTGGCGGCGTGAAGTGGGACGCACCCCCGGGCTGGATGGATAAGGTGCGCGATTTCATTCCGTATATGGAGAACAAGCTGCAGGAATACGATAATTTGGTCAGCGGAAACGAGATTTTTCTGGCCCGGATCAAAGGAATCGGTCAGTACGATGCGGCAACGGCGATCGATTACGGCTTGTCGGGTGCGAACCTGCGCTGTACGGGCGTGGATTGGGATTTACGAAAGGCGGAGCCTTACAGCTTATACAACCAATTTGAGTTTGACGTTCCGCTCGGTAAGAAGGGCGATTGCTATGACAGGTATCGAATTCGGATGGAGGAGATTCGCCAAAGCTTGCGAATTTTGAAGCAAGCGTTGCAGCAGTTCCCGGAAGGCGGGGAAACGATGGGCAAGGTGCCAAGAGTTATCCGTCCCCCGGCGGGCGAAGTCTATGTGAGGATCGAGTCGCCGCGCGGCGAGATCGGCTGCCATATCGTGTCCAAGGGGAAGGCGGAGCCGTACCGGCTCAAGTTCCGCAGGCCGTCCTTCGTCAACCTGCAAATTTTGCCGAAGCTGCTGGTCGGCGAAACGATGACGAACCTCATTACGATACTGGGCGGCATCGATATTGTCGTCGGGGAGGTCGATTGCTAATGCCTCCATGGCTCAATGAATCGCTCACATGGGGCAATGCGCTTGTCCTGTTCCTATGGGCGGTCGTCTTTTTGTTCATCGTGCTCGGCTTCGTTACCTATGCGATTTATTTCGAGCGGAAGGTGATCGGCTGGATGCAGCTGCGTATCGGTCCGAACAGGGTCGGTCCGCTGGGACTTTTTCAGACGGTGGCGGATATCCTCAAACTGCTCCTCAAGGAGGATACGATCCCGCGCAAGGCGGATCGGCTGTTGTTTGTGCTGGCTCCAGTGCTCGCCTACATACCGGCCTTCTCCGTGCTGGCGGTGCTTCCTTACACGCAAAAGCTGTATTTTGCCGATTTGAACGTCGGTTTGCTCTATTATGTAGCTCTGTCAGGCATCTCGACACTTGCGATCGTGCTCGGGGGATGGGCGTCCAATAACAAGTACGCGCTTCTTGGCGGTATGCGCTCGGCTGCGCAGATGATCAGCTATGAGGTGCCGCTTGTCATTTCGGTCGTTGGCGTTATTTTGCTGAGCGGCAGCTTGAATTTGAGAGATATCGTTATGGCCCAGGACGGCGGCTGGTTCTGGAACTGGAACTTCCTGCCGCAGATTGTCGGCTTCGCGGTATTCGTCATTGCGGCAGTGTCGGAGCTTAACCGTACGCCCTTCGATCTTCCCGAGGCGGAATCCGAGCTGGTCGCCGGTTATCATGTCGAGTACAGCGGCTTCCGCTTCGCCTTCTTCATGCTGTCGGAATACGTGTACGTGTATGCCATTGCGGCGCTAACGACCGTGCTGTTCCTTGGAGGCTGGCATGCGCCGGCTCCGTTTCTCGATTTTGTGCCGGGGATCATCTGGTTTCTGCTGAAGTTTGCGTTTATCGTATTTTTCTTGTTCTGGATTCGGGCAACCTTTCCGCGCATACGGGTGGACCAGCTCATGAGTCTTGGCTGGAAGGTGCTGCTTCCGGTATCGCTGCTTAACGTATTTTTGACCGCTGCCTATTTGGAGCTGTTTATCAAAAGATAGCAAAGGGGCGAGCTACATGAACGGATTGATAAAAGGACTAGGCGTTACGCTCAAATCGATGATAGAACCTAAAGTGACGACCTCCTATCCCGACGTGCCGTTTGTTATGCCGGACCGGTTCAGGGGCATTCAGCACTTTATTCCGGATTTGTGCATCGTCTGCAACCAATGCGCGCGCATTTGTCCGACCGATTGCATCACGCTGACAGGCAAGCCGAACCCCGACCCGGAGAAAAAAGGGAAGGTTATCGATACATTTGATATTAATTTCGAAATATGTATTTTGTGCGACCTGTGCACCGAGGTGTGTCCGACCGAAGCGATTGTCATGACGAACCATTTTGAGCTGTCGACATTCAGCCGGGATGATTTGTTCAAGGACGCAGAGTGGCTGACGGACAACAATACTCTCGTTCGCGAGGACAATAACAACATCGGGGCGCCGGTCAAAGGGGGCGGCAAGTAGTTGTTCAATATTGATTTTACGGGCGAGTTCGCTGCCTTCTTCGTTTTCTCGGCCATTATGATCAGCGGCGCCGTACTGATGATCAGCTTGGATAAGGTTGTCCATATGGTCATTTCAATGGCGGCCGTGTTTCTTGGCCTGGCGGGGATGTTCGTGCTGCTGGAGGCGGAGTTTGTTGCCTTCGTGCAGGTGCTCATTTATGCGGGAGCGGTATCGATTCTGATGATTTTCGGCATTATGATGACGAAGCATCATGGCGGGGGGCGCGAGCGTGCGAAGCCGCTGCATGAGACGCTCGCCGCCGTTTCGGCGCTAAGCTTGTTCGGCATATTATTTTATGCGATTCGTACGACTGCGTTTCCCGAGCCGCAGCCCTTTCAGGCCGGCGAGGATAATACGATGGCAATCGGAGAGCTGCTGTATACGGGCTATGTCATTCCGTTTGAGCTGCTTTCGGTTCTTTTGACCGTAGCCTTCATAGGGGCAATCGTGCTGGCGAAGAAGGAGGCGGATTAGCGGATGCTTCCATCCTATTTGACTGTGGCGGCCATTTTATTTTGTATCGGGCTATATGGAGCGCTCGTGAAGCGAAACGCGATTATCGTACTGCTGTCGCTTGAGCTGATGCTGAATGCGGTCAATTTGAATTTGGTCGCTTTCTCGAAATACGGCGTTGTCCCGTCGCTGACCGGACAAATTTTCTCGTTATTCACGATAACGGTCGCCGCTGCCGAAGCGGCGATCGGGGTAGCGATTTTGTTTGCGTTGTTCCGCTTGCGCGGGACGGTTAATGTCGACGAATTTGACAAAATGAGGAGGTAGCGCGGCATATGGAAATGTACTCACAGGCGGCTTGGCTCATCCCGCTGTTCCCGCTGGCGGCATTCCTCGTTTTGACTGCGCTTGGCCGCAGCTTCCGCAGAGCGGGCGTCCTGATCGGAACGCTAGGCTCGCTCGCGGCCTTCGTGCTGTCGCTGTTCATTGTCATTGATCGGCTTGATGCCAATACCGTCGATTACAATTATGCCTTCGACTGGATGAAGATCGGCGATTATACGCTGCGGATCGGGTTTGAGGTTACGAATTTGACGGCTATGATGCTGGTCGTCGTAACGCTGGTCAGCTTTCTTGTCAACGTGTACTCTGCCGGCTACATGAAAAACGATGAACGCATTACCGTTTTCTACGGCTATGTATCCTTGTTTACATTCTCGATGCTCGGTCTCGTGCTCTCCGACAATTTATTGTCACTGTATATATTCTGGGAGCTTGTCGGCGTTTGCTCGTTCCTGCTCGTAGGGTTCTGGTACGCGAAGCCGAAGGCGAGGGCAGCCGCAAAAAAAGCGTTTATCGTCACACGCATCGGCGATGCCGGCTTGCTGCTCGGCATTCTGCTGCTGTTCTGGTATATGCCGGGACACGCGCTTGATTTCACGACGATTCAAAGTGTGTTCGACGGGCAATCGGGAGCGATTACGACCGGTATTACAACCTTGATCGCGCTGCTTATTTTTCTAGGCGCAGTCGGCAAATCGGGGCAGTTTCCGCTGCACGTCTGGCTGCCGGACGCGATGGAGGGCCCAACGCCGATAAGCGCGCTCATTCACGCGGCCACGATGGTCGCGGCAGGCGTGTTCCTGATAGCGAGGACGTATGATATTTTTCAAGATTCCGCGGCAGCGATGGAAACCGTCGCGTATATAGGCGGGTTTACGGCTATATTTGCGGCCACGATCGCGCTTGCGCAAAATGATATTAAACGCATTCTGGCCTATTCCACGGTCAGCCAGCTTGGGTATATGATGATGGCGCTTGGCCTCGGCTCGTTGACAGGCGGCGTTTTCCATCTGTTCACGCATGCTTTCTTCAAAGCGCTGCTGTTCCTAGGGGCAGGCAGCATCATCCATGCGGTACATACGCAAAACATTCATGAAATGGGCGGGCTCGGCGCGAAAATGAAGGTGACCGCCTGGACGTTCGCGATTGGCGCGCTTGCCTTGTCGGGCATTCCGCCGTTATCCGGCTTCTGGTCGAAGGATATGATTCTGACGGCCGCGTTTGAGACGAATCCGCTGTTGTTTTTCGTAGGCTTGGCGGCGGCCTTCTGCACGGCGCTGTATATGTCGAGGCTGTTCTTCCTCGTCTTTACGGGCAAGCCCGGCGCAGCCTCTTCCGGCGCGCAAGAGTCGCCGGTGACGATGACGCTGCCGCTGGTTGTGCTTGCGGTGCCGGCCGTTGCGGCGGGCTTCGTCGAGACGCCGTGGAACGGTTGGTTCGGCTCCTGGCTGAGCGGAGAAGCCGAAGCCGCTCACGGCAGCGGCGTCGCCATCGTCGCTTCGATTGCGGTCGGCCTGCTCGGCATCTATGTCGGCTGGCTTGTTTATGGAAAAGGGAGCGTTAGCCGAACGGCGCTTGCTGATCGGGTCCCATGGCTGGTGAAGCTGCTGGAGCGAAGCTATTATGTTGATGAGCTGTATGCTGTGTTCGTCGTGAAGCCGCTTAAGCTGCTGGGCGCTATATTAATCGTTATAGACGAGTACGTCATTGGCGGTCTCGTTAGGTTAACGGGGATTGCGACGGTGTCTGCCGGAAGGCTGGCGGCCAGACTGCAGAACGGTCAGGTGCAAACGTATAGTTTAGCAGCCGTTATCGGCTTTGTCATTATTGTAATCGCCCTTGTCGGAAGGAGGTTCCTGCCATGAGCATCCTGAATGGCCTCCCGATTTTGTCGTTTATTTTGTTATCGCCGCTGGTCGGCCTTCTCGTCATCCTCTTGCTCCCGAAGGAACGGAGCAGCTGGATGAAGACGGCTGCCATCCTAACGACGCTCGTACCGCTGGCCCTATCCTTATGGCTTTACGCCGGCTATGACAAGCAGCAGGGAGGAGCCGGCTACGAGGAGCAGCTTAGCTGGGTGGAAGTGCCGCTTAACAAGGAGTTCCAAAACGGCGTTGCCGAATTTGTATTCAAGTTCCAATACTCGCTTGGAATAGACGGAATTTCGCTGCCGCTCGTACTGCTGACGGCGCTTGTGACAGCGATGGCGGCGCTCGCCGCGTTCCATATCAAGAAACGCTGGAAGTCGTTTTTTGTTTGGTTTTTGTTATTAGAAGCGGGCATGCTTGGTGTATTTCTTGCCCAGGACGTGTTCCTGTTCTTTGTCTTCTTCGAAGTGACGCTGGTTGCGATGTATTTCCTGATTGGCATTTGGGGCTACTTCCATCGCGAGCGCGCGGCCAATCAGTTTTTGCTGTATAACGGGATAGGCTCGGCGATCATGCTGCTTGCCTTCGTCCTGCTGGTCAATACGGCAGGCTTCCGAATCGAGCAGGCCGGGGAGCAGGCCAGCTTTATTTACAGCGGGAGCTATGCGGATATTTTACGCAATATGACCGATCCTGCCGCATGGGTGAATATGTCACCCGAGCAGCTAGGGGGGATTAACCCGTTTCAAATGACGGAAACGATGCAATGGGTGCTCTTTATTATGCTGCTCGTTGCGTTCGGAATTAAACTGCCGATATTTCCCTTCCACACTTGGATGCTGAAGGTGCATACGGAAGCGCCGCCGGCAGTCGTGATGATCCATTCCGGCGTGCTGCTCAAGATGGGCGCTTACGGCTTGCTGCGGTTTGGCGTCCTGCTCTTTCCGGAGCAGGCGCGCGAATGGGCAGTCGTGCTGGCGGCGCTCGGCGTCATCAATATTTTGTACGGGGCGCTGCTTGCCTTCAGGCAGCAAGAGTTTAAGCTGGTGCTCGCGTACTCCTCAATAAGTCATATGGGCATCGTGCTGCTCGGTCTGGCTGCTTTTAACGAGCTTGGCATGCAGGGCGCGCTGTTCCAGCTCGTATCGCATGGTTTAATTTCCGCGCTCCTATTTTTAATCGTGGGCAGCATACACGAGCGGACGGGAACTACGGAGTTGTCCGAGCTCGGAGGCTTGGCTCGATCGATGCCGTTCATAAGCGGCGTGCTGCTGACCGCGGGCCTAGCTTCGTTAGGCCTGCCGGGCTTGTCCGGCTTCATCGGGGAGTTTCTCGCGTTTCTCGGTTTATTTGAATCCATGCGCTGGCTGACGGCGGCGGGCGTGCTCGGCATTATTTTGACGGCGGTCTATGTGCTGCGTGCGGTACTGAAGATTACATTCGGCACACAGCCGGAGAAGTACGGTGCGCTGAAGGATGCGAGACTCATCGAAGCAATTCCGATGATCGTGCTGCTGGCATTCATCCTGCTGCTCGGCTGTTACCCGTCGTTGCTGACGGATACGGTGCAAAATAGTGTCGGCACCCTATTCGAACCATTATTTGCAACAAGGGCGGGGGGATAGACCATGTACGAAGGCGTTTCGTTTATACCCATGACATGGACGGATATGCTTTACCTGGCCCCGGAGCTGTCACTTGCCGTTATTTTTCTGCTGCTGATCGTGCTGGATTTGTTTTTGCCCAAGCGTGTCAGCAGACTATCGATCGGTTGGTTGACGTTCGCAGGTCTGCTCGTATCGTTAGGGCTGGTCATATGGCGTATAGCGGATATGAATCAGGCCGGGGCTGAGGCGGAAGCGATTCATCTGCTCAGTAACAGCTATCGAATCGATGATTTTGGCAGCCTGCTGAAAATCGTATTTTTAACGGGTACGGCGCTGATCGTGCTGCTCGGACTTGGCTCGGTGCGTGAGGATGAGGCTATAACGGATAAGGGCGAGTTTTTTTACTTGCTGCTGCCTGCCGTTATTGGGGCGATGATCCTGTCCTCCTCCGGCAATTTGATTACATTGTACATCGGGCTCGAGCTGCTCAGCCTGACCAGCTATGTGCTCGTTGGCATGAGGCGCAAATCATCCTTATCCGCCGAAGCGGCATTTAAATATTTGGTGACAGGCGGCATATCCTCGGCATTTGTGCTGTTCGGAATGTCATATATCTACGGCGTGACGGGCTCGGTGGACCTTGCCGTTATTGCCGCGGCGCTCCCGGGAGCTATCGTAAATTTCAAAGCGCTGGTGTATGTCGGATACTTCTTCATGCTGGCAGGTTTCGGTATTAAAATCGCCGCGGCACCTTTTCACGCATGGGCGCCGGATGTGTATCAGGGAGCCCCTTCGCCAGTGTCCGCATTCCTCGCGGTCATCGCCAAGGGAGCTGCGCTTGCGGTCTTGTTCAGAGTCACTTTCAATACTTTGCTTATCGCCGCAAATGGCGGAGACGCAACCGTTTCGGACGATATCTTCTTTGCCTTGCTGGTGCTGGCTGCCGCAGCTATGCTAGCAGGTACGGCAACGGCGTTAAGACAGAAGAACGCTAAGCGCTTGCTTGCCTTGTCGGGCGTGGCGAACGCGGGTTATATGCTCGTACCGATCGGGATTTCCATAACGGTCGTCCATAGCAGCAACTTTTCGGAATTTGTTTATTATTTGGTCGCTTACTTATTCATGACGGTTGGGGCGTTCGCGGTGCTTACGGTTGTTAGCCGAGCAGCGGGGCATGAAGAGCTGAAGGCTTTCTCCGGCATGTATTACCGGGCGCCATGGACGGCCGCTGCGATGGTCGTGTTCGTCTTATCACTGGCGGGCTTGCCGGTTTCCGGCGGATTTTTCGGAAAGCTGTTTATATTGCTGGGAGCAGCGAACGCGAAGGCTTATTGGCTGGTCGCAATCATAGTCGTGAGCAGCGTCATCTCTTATTACTTCTACTTTGGCCTTGTGCGTCAAATGTTTATGCGAAGCGGAAGCGATGATCGCGAGCTTCGGGTATCCGGCGCTGCCGGGGTCGTCATCTGGTTATGCGCTATTGTAACCATTGCTCTCGGTCTATTCCCTGGCCCGCTCATGAGCGGGATCGATGCGGTCTTCTCGATACGTTACGATTTGCTGTTCGGGTAGAGTAAAGCTGAATTATAGTCATATAGATCAGAGCCGTTTTTTAAAAGAGAGTGCTGTTACTCTTGCTCCCGAAGCTCTTTTTTTCGGAGGTGAGAGTTTACGGCACTTTTTTGCGCGATTAGGGAATTCGTTGTTTCGTAATCGGTTTTTTTGGGTAAAAGTGCAGGGGGAGATAGGTCTTTCGTCCTTTTATGCTTGTAAAACAAGGGAATTGCTAGCTGCGGATCGAACATTACTAGATGATATTTTATGGTCTGCTGCTAGTTTTGTTGTTCTTTGCTTCACTATCCCTTTAGCTCAGGCGACGACACTTTACTCCATCTGAGCTTAGGGGATAGCGAATCAAAGGGGACTAGGGACCAAGAGAAGATTTATTTCGGAGTATACGCATGGGCATGGGTAATGAAAGTATAACCAATATGATATATAAAGGCAGAATGCGATGATAAATCGAAATGCGATGATAAATCGAAATGCGATGATAAATCGAATGCGAGTAAAAATGAATCAGCAGACGCAGGGGGATCGCCGGCAGACATCGCCGGCGAAAACGAGCAAGCGTATAACTGCCGCGCTGCTCGATAAAGCGAAGCGCCTGCTCGAGCAAGCTAGCGCGCCGATCCGCGCGCTTGCCGGCCGTCAGCAGCATCACCGCGCGCTGCTCGTGCTGCTGCTGGGGTGCGTCGCCCTGGCGGGCGTTAATCCCGCCGGGCTCGCGCCGGCAGCATCGCCTTCGGCGCCCGCGGCTGCGGCCGCCGCTGGCGAAGGGGTGGAGCAGCCGCAGAGCTGGCTGCTCAAGTGGCGTGACCCCGCGCTGGCAAGCGAGCTGCGCGGGACGGAAGTGCTCCGCCGCCAGGATGAGGCGGCGGTGCTGCTCGTGCGTCCGGCCGCTGCTGGCGCGGACGTGCAAGAGTGGCTGCGCCGGCTGCGAAGCATGCCGGGCGTGGAATATGTGCACCCGAATTACGGGGTGCACATCTTGGCTATGCCTGCCGGCGCGGACGAGACCGCTCCGGCAGGCGCAAAGCAGGGCGCTGCCGCGAACGGTACGCCGCAGCAAGCCCCATTCTCAGCCGAAGCTTCGCCTCTTCGGCAGGAAGCGGCTGTCGCAGCGGCAGCCGCGCCGGCGAAAGCCAATGATCCTGAGCTGCCGAAGCAGACGTACCTCAGCCAGATCGGCGCGCCCAAAGCATGGGAGACCGTCCGTGATCAAACGAAGCTTACGATCGCGATCGTAGATACGGGCGTCGACCTCGATCATCCGGATCTAAAGGCCAATCTCGTTCCCGGTATCAATCTGGTTAATCCGAATGAACCGCCCGATGATGACAACGGACATGGAACGAGCGTTGCGGGGGTTATAGGTGCGGTCGGCAACAACGGGTTAGGCGTATCGGGTATCGTATGGAATGCGAAAATCATGCCGATCAAAGCGCTTGATCATCGAGGGGACGGGACGGAGCAGGAACTTGGCGAAGCGATATTATACGCGGTTCGCAGCGGTGCAAACATTGTCGTGCTGTCCGTTGGCCTGCATCGTTATTCGCCCTATATGCTGGATATCGTCAAGTATGCAGAAAACAAGGGAGTGCTGCTCGTAGCTGCGGCTGGTAATGATGGCCTGACCTTAGGAGCGAAGGCGGCGGTGAAATATCCGGCTGCTTATCCGACCGTTCTTGCCGTCGGAGGCGTCAAGCCTAATAATACGGTTGATCCGCGCTCGAACCCGGGCAGCGAGCTTGATCTCATTGCCCCTTGGCATGTGTTTACAACGGCGATCGGCGGTTTATATAAGAAAGAAGAAGGAACCTCCATGGCTGCTCCTCAGGCAGCCGCGGCTGCGGCATTGGTATGGGCGCGGTACCCTGCGTTGAAGCCCTTTCAAATCCGTGAGCTGCTGCGTCAAACGGCCAAGGATATCGGCACAGCCGGAGCCGACAGCGACTCTGGCTATGGGGTGCTCCAGATTGATCAAGCTGTGAACACCAGCCTGAAGGCGGATGGCTTCGAGCCGAACAACAGCATGAAGACAGCGGTGCGCTTCCCTCTGAATACTCAGCTGTCAGCCATGCTGGATGGCACATCGGATCAGGATTGGTACCGAATTGATGTGCCGTATGATGGAACGCTTACGATTCACTATGAGGGACTTATAGCAAGCGGAAAGGTCGTTCCCCCAGTGAGGACGACGCTTTATACGAACGGCACTCGAAAAAGCTCAATCGACACGAAGCTCGCCAGCAGGTCTATCGATTTTAGCGTCAATAAGGGCCTGCATCTCATTAGACTGGAGCTCATCAACCAGAGCGGCGACGAACAACTTCCTTACAAGCTTACGTCGACTTTTACCATGAATGCGGATGAATACGAAAAAAACGATAAGTCCTACGAAGCGTTTACGCTCCAGCCCCGTTCACAGTCGATTACCGGGAACTTTCACCAAACGGCCGATCGGGATTGGTTCGCCGTTACGTTTAAGCAAAGCGGGAAGCTTAGTCTGTCTTTGAGCACGGATACGGCCCGCATCGATCCTGGTCTTGCCCTGCAAAAAGCAGGTCAGCAGCTTCTGGTGTATGATGACGAAGGAGAAGGGGAGACTGAGCAATCTCCAGTCATAACTGTGACTCCGGGGAAATATTATATTCGTGTTCATAATGCAATCTCCTCGGATGCTAGTCCGACAGCCGGCACCTATGTGCTTAAGATGGATTACACGCCAAAATATGATGACCCAAATGAACCGAACGATAAATCGTATGAGGCGTTCATGGTCAATCCGGGAACAGAGTATCTTGGCGTCATTGGAAGCTACAGCGACATCGATTGGTTTCAGTTTCGGCTCACGAGCCCGAGCATCGTCAGCGTAGCCGTGAACGGCGTTCCAACGGATCGTGATCTGAATTTAGCGGTGTATGATAAACGCATGAAACAGCTGACCAAATCGAATACAGGCTCCAGCGGAAAGCTGCAGTCGAAAGAGCAGCTGCTGCAGCCTGACGTGTATTACGTAAAACTGACGGCTGACGCTCCTTTCGACAAGCAATACTATCGTCTGAAAATAAAATCTGAGGAACTGGTAGCCGGCTTTCGTGATATTAAAAGCCATTGGGCAGAGCGTGAAATTGTAGATTTAAACAAAAGGGGCATTGTTAATGGAGCCGGCAGTTATCGTTTTGAGCCAAAGCGTGCCATTACACGAGCAGAAGCGGTTGCTATGGTCGTAAAAGCATTCAAGCCAATTTCTGAAAAGGGCCAAACGAAGAGCTTCAAGGATGTGCCGTCGACCCATTGGGCTTCTGATGCGGTCAAGAAGGCTGTCCGGCAAGGCTGGATCAAAGGGTTCCCGGACGGCACCTTCAAGCCGGATCAGCCGATTACGCGCACGGAGATGGCATTCATCATCGGCTATGCCGATGGCGTACAACCCAGAATGCCGGCTGTGGACCCGTTTGATGACGTATCTCGAGGGGACTGGTCTGCACCAATGCTGTTTGCGATGAAGCTAAGCGGTAAAATCGAAGGCGTACAATCCAACCTGTATATGCCGAAGCAGCCGGCAAGCCGAGCGGACTTCACTGTACTGCTGCATCGTATTCGTATTTGATAATGTTTTTGTAAAGAGTATGCGGAGGAGAATTCATGAGCATCGAAAATGAGTTATACAACAATCTTCAAAATTATACCGGAATGACCGGTCTGTTCTCCATTGTCATTGTCATTCTATGCATTATATTCGTCTGGGTAGTTTTGCAAGAGGTGAAATGGGATGCTTTTTTCCGTTTTCCGCGAAGCCCGAAGGCCCGTTTTTTTCAAGTTATTATCGCCATCATTTTAGGTCATTTGCTGGCCAAGTTTATGTTGGAATATTGGGGTTATACTTTACTTCTCAGAGGCTTTGTCGAATAACAAAAGCGAAATATGTCAACAATGGGTAATACATGACGGTACGAAAATGCAATAGGCTTACGAATAGGTATGTATTAGTGCCTATATTGAATTGGAAACGCAGTTTTATCCCGGAAAATTCTGTATTTTAGATGAAAAAGCATGAAAATGACGAATAAAGCGCATGCAAAAAGTGGAAACAATTTAACGCTTGTCGATTTGTGTAATTGAGTGATAAGATGAGTTTTGGGTAAAATGTTTGATTCCAGATTATTCACGAATAGGAAATAGAAATTGCAGTTCGCGGAGGGACCAAAAGATGACCAAAATTATCGTCCGCGGAGGCCAGCGTCTGAAGGGAACGGTCCGTGTCAGCGGAGCAAAAAATGCAGTACTCCCCATTCTAGCGGCCTCATTATTGGCGACAGAAGGAGACAGCGTCATCTGTGACGTACCCCTCCTCGACGACGTTATGACGATCCAGAAGGTGCTTGCCTCATTAGGCGCACAATTAACTTATAACAATGAAACGATGCGTATATCCGCTCCGGTTATTTCGTCTTACGAAGCACCTTACGAGCTCATTCGTAAAATGCGGGCATCCTTCCTCGTGATGGGACCGCTTCTGGCGCGCGTGGGCAGGGTCCGGATTTCATTACCGGGCGGCTGCGCAATCGGCACCAGGCCAATTGATCAGCATTTGAAGGGGTTCGAGGCGATGGGAGCGGAAATTACGCTTGGCCACGGATTCATCGAAGCAAGCGTAAAAACGCGTCTCAAGGGTGCAAAAATTTATTTGGATGTAGCGAGCGTCGGCGCGACGGAAAATATTATGATGGCAGCCGCTTTGGCGGATGGCACGACAATACTCGAGAATGCGGCTAAAGAGCCTGAAATTGTTGATTTAGCGAACTACATCAACGCAATGGGCGGCAAAGTTCGCGGCGCGGGTACGGGCGTCATTCGCATTGAAGGGGTTGACCGGATGCATGGTGCGGGGCATAATGTCATCCCGGATCGTGTTGAAGCCGGTACATATATGATTGCTGCTGCTATTACGGGCGGAGATGTATTTGTAGAAGGCGCCATTGCCGATCATTTGACCCCGGTAATTTCGAAGCTCCAAGAAATGGGCGTCGAGATTACGGAGAGCGACAACGGTCTTCGCGTACGCTCAAGCAGCGTTTTGAAATCGGTCGATGTCAAAACGCTTCCGCACCCAGGCTTTCCAACGGATATGCAGTCTCAAATGATGGCGCTGCTGCTCGTATCCGAGGGAACGAGCGTCGTTACCGAAACGGTGTTCGAGAACCGTTTCATGCATGTCGAAGAGTTTCAGAAAATGAATGCGCAAATCAAGGTCGATGGACGTACGGCGATTGTAAACGGTGGAATGCCGTTAACTGGAGCCAAAGTGTGCGCAACCGATTTGCGTGCAGGCGCGGCGCTTATTTGTGCGGCATTGCGTGCCGATGGCGAGACAGAAGTAACTGGCCTTCACCATGTTGATCGCGGCTACGTCGATATAACAGGAAAGTTGGCCTCGCTTGGCGCAATTATTCGTCGCGTCGAGACGGAAAGCGAGAATGCCCCTGCATTTCCTGCAGCTACGTCCGCAGTTATGCCGGCCGCAGCAACAGGCTTCGCGTCGCTTCCAGCACGTGAGATCACTCCTGTGGCAGCCATATCGGCAGCATCCTCTGAAGGTGAAGCGGCAGCATCCTTCAAGCGTGAGAAAGAGATAGCCGTATTAACGGTGCAGCCGACCTGGGCTTAATCGCCATACAATAGGATGAAGAAGCTGTTTCAAATAAGTCAAACTTGGCTTATCTGAAACAGCTTTTTTGGTTGCTCCTTGTTTATCTTGTGTTATGATGATAGGGATTTAGCTATAATAGATTGCAATACTGAATGAAAGCAAAGGGGCGGCCATGGCAACGATTCATGATGTGGCAAAAAAAGCGAAGGTTTCCGTAACGACGGTTTCCCGCGTTCTGAATAATAGGGGTTATATTAGCGAGGCGACTAGAACGAAGGTTTTTAAAGCGATGGAGCAGCTTCATTATCAGCCTAATGAAATTGCGCGATCGCTCCTTAGAAAACAGTCTAACGTCATTGGGCTTATTATTCCTAACGTTTCTCATCCCTTTTTTAGCGAGCTGGCAAACTATGTGGAAAACTATGCCTATGAGAAGGGCTTCAAAATGCTGCTGTGCAATTCACAGCTCGATCCGGTCAAGGAAAAGGATTATATCGAAATGCTGAAGCGCAATCGTGTCGACGGTATCATTATGGGCAGTCATACCCTCCAGGTCGAGGAGTATATAAACTTAAGCTCGCCTATCGTGACGATTGACCGCCAAATCAGCACGGAAATTCCTTATATTTCATCTGATAATTATATGGGCGGGAGCTTGGCGGCCAAGCTTTTGTTAGCTAAAGGCTGCATGAAAACCGCTCATATTTGCGGTAACCTGGAGCTTCAATTACTCGCGAACCAGCGAACAACAGCTTTTAAATCGGTCATGAATGAGAATGGCGTAGAGCCTATCATCGTTCAAACGGATATGGATGTCTTCAATCAAATCCAATATGCGCAAATGATACGACAGCTGTTCGAGGATCATCCCGATATTGACGGCGTATTTGCGACCAGCGATATTATTGCCGCATTTGCAGTTAAGGAATGCGCAGCTGTAGGCAAACGAATACCGGATGATGTAAAGATCATCGGCTATGACGATATCAATGCCGCAAGCTGGATGATGCCGGCGATTACAACGATCAAGCAGCCTATTTCACAAATGGCGCTAACGGCTGTCGACCTTATCCTCAAACAAATGAATGAAGAGGAGTTTCATCTCGAAAACATTCATCCGGTATCATTGGTCGAACGTGCTACAACCTGATATTGCAGATCGAAAAACCCTTGCTGCGCAAGGGTTTTTTTAATTTAGAATAATATGTCAATCGTTTGACATGTCAAACGATTGACATATGACATAAGCGACGATATAATACGATGTGAAAGCGGTTTATACGATCGATAAGCCGTATACATTATAGAGAATCGGGGGCAATTATATGAAAACGTTGAAGTGGATGCAGGTACTGGCATTGTCGCTTATAGTCGTTCTGTTTGTTGCAGCTTGCGGGAAGTCCGGCGAGTCGGAAAGTGAATCCGAAGTAAAAATAACGCTGCTTAATTCGAAGGGTGAAATCCAATCGCAGCTTGAAGCGGCAGCGAAAGCATTCAAGGAAGATAACCCGGGCATCACGCTCGAAATTATTCCGGTTCCTGCTGGTCAATCTCCATTTGAGAAAGCGTCAGCGCTTTACGCATCCGGTAATCCGGCAACGATTACGATGCTGGACACTGGCGACGTAGAGAAATTTAAGGATCGTGTCCTTGACCTGAGCGGCGAGAAATGGATGGCTGATGCGGTTGAGCGCAGTACTTCGCTGACGACGTTTGACAGTAAGAACTATGCATTCCCGCTAGCGATTGAAGGCTACGGCTTCATTTATAACAAAGCTGTCGTTGATCAGGCGGTAGGAGGAGCATTTGATCCGGCCGCGATTAATACGACTGAGGCGCTGGAAGAGCTTTTTCAAAAGATTGAAGCTTCCGGCAAAGCGCCGCTAATCGTTTCGCCGATGGACTGGTCGCTGGGCGCTCACTACTTGCCGCTGGCCTATGCGGGCCAATCTAGCGATCCGGCTGTGGTTGCGCAATTTGTAACCGATTTGAAGGCGGGTAAAGTCGATCTTGCTAGCAATAGCGTCTATAACGGCTTGCTCGATACATTTGACCTGATGGCGAAGTACAACATCGACAAAGCATCGCCGCTATCCGGCACCTATGAGAGAGGACCAGAGGTGCTTGGCAAAGGCGAAGTCGGCATCTGGTTCCAAGGCAACTGGGCTTGGCCGCAAATTAGCAGCTTTGATACCGCAAGCGGACAATACGGCTTCCTTCCTGTCCCAATCAGCAACAATGCCGATGACTTCGGCAATACGCAAATATCGTCCGCCGTATCGAAGCGCTTGGTGCTTGATAAAGAGAAGAACACAGCGGAGCAGCAAGCGGCTGCAAAAAAATGGCTGGAGTGGATGGTCTACAGTGAGAAAGGTCAGGATTTCCTAGTTAATCAAGCGAATATTATTCCAGCGTTTAACAATATCACGCTTGAAGCGAAGGATCCGCTTGCGAAGTCCATTTCCGACTACATCGCAAAAGGAAAGACACAGGATTCCATGAGCACGCTGCCGGCTGATCACTGGGCGAAGATCGGCGCTTCTATGCAAAAATATTTTGCAGGCGCCGCTGACCGTGCAACGCTGACGAAGGAAATTCAAGAATATTGGAAAACAGTAAAGTAATTTATAACGGATAGAGTTGGCTTACCCCGTCGCAGGATGGGGTAGGCCGTTTACGCTTCATTGCTGCCAAATTGGCAAAACTTACATGAATGAGAGGGATCTTGATGATAACGGAAAAAGGGCTGTGGAATCGTTTGCGATTGCGGCTGCTGTTTACCGGACCTACCTTGTTTGCTTTTCTTGCTGTAATGATAGTTCCATTCCTATACGGCATTTATTTAACCTTTACGAATTGGGACGGCATTTCGACGACGAGCAGCCTTGTCGGGTTTCAAAATTATGTATCCGTTTTTCAGGATACTGTATTTTGGCACTCCTTTTTATTGACTTTAGAATATGTATTTATCACAGTCATTCTTATTAATATCGTTGCGTTTTTGCTTGCCTTCGTATTAACGAGCGGACTCAAGGGGCAGAGCCTGTTTCGGGCAGGTTTTTTTGTTCCGAATCTTGTGGGCGGAATCGTACTCGGGTTCGTATGGCAATTTATATTTTCGAACGTTCTAGTTTACTTGGGAAAGGAAATGAGCCTTCCTTTATTCGACGCATCTTGGCTGGCCGATCCGAATAAAGCGTTTTGGGCGATGATTATCGTCACCGTATGGCAATATGCGGGCTACATGATGGTTATTTATGTGGCAGGACTGATGAACGTGCCGAAGGATATTTTGGAAGCAGCGAGCATCGACGGAGCAAATCTTCTGACTAAATTGCGCAAAATGGTGCTGCCGCTAATGGTTCCATCCTTTATTGTTTGTATTTTCTTGTCGCTGCAAAGAGGCTTCATGGTTTATGACTTGAACATTTCCTTAACGAAGGGCGGACCATACAAAAGCACGGAGATGGTATCCATGCATGTATATGAGAAAGCCTTTCTTTCGAGGGATTACGGAGTAGGCCAAGCGGAGGCGTTCGTACTGTTTTTGCTCGTGGCCATCATTACGATCGCACAGGTGTATTTCAGCAAGAAAATGGAGGTGGAGGCGTAATGAAAAATACGAATGCGACGCTCGACTGGACCAAATTCGGAGCCCTCTTTATTTGCTTGATGCTGTTCATATTTCCGTTTCTGCTCTTGCTAGTCAATTCGTTCAAAGAGAATAAGGAGATTACGTCAAGCCCGCTTTCGCTCCCTGAGGGCTTTAGCTTCTCCAACTACACGGATGCATTCGGCAAAATGGACTACGTCTCAGCGTTTTCGAATTCAATCATTGTAACGGTGTTCAGTGTATTGCTAATTTCACTTTTGGCCGCGATGACGGCTCATTATTTTGTCAGGCATCAAACGAAGTTAAATCAATATACATTTTTCTTAATGATAGCGGCGATGATTATTCCGTTCCAGGCCATTATGATACCTCTTGTCAAAATCTATGGCTCCATTGGTTTTCTGGACAGTAAATGGGCATTGATCTATATGTACATTGGTTTTGGCAGCCCTTTAGCCGTTTTTATTTATCACGGCTTTGTGAAGAGCGTCCCGGCGGAGCTTGAGGAAGCAGCGCTAATAGACGGATGCACAAGAACGCAAACCTTTTTCCGCATCGTACTTCCGGTACTGGTCCCGACTACGGTTACCATTGCCATTTTAAATGTCCTGTGGATATGGAATGACTTCCTTCTGCCATCCTTGGTGCTCATTGCGCCGGAAGAAAGAACGTTGCCGTTGTCAACCTTCTACTTTTTCGGTACGTATACGATCGACTATGGTCCATTAATGGCTGGGCTCATGCTTACTATATTGCCTGTGTTAATCGTATATTTGTTCGCGCAGAAATACATTATTCAAGGAGTTATGCAAGGCTCCATCAAATAAAGAGTAAAGGTAGGATGCTTTATTTTATACACACGAGAGAACGCCGACAAGTTTATTTCCGACAGAAAGTATTTGCTGAAAGAAGAGTACCGGCTTGCGTATCATTTGATGAGCGAATTTGGGTGGATGAACGATCCGAATGGATTTGTGTATTACAATGGACAGTATCATATGTTTTATCAGTACTACCCGTATCAGCCGGTATGGGGACCGATGCATTGGGGGCACGCGGTTAGTCATGATTTGATGGAGTGGAAGTATCTGCCGGTAGCGCTGGCGCCGGACCAAGGCTATGACCGCGACGGGTGTTTCTCTGGCAGTGCAATCGAACAAGACGGTAAGCTTTATTTAATGTATACAGGGCATTTGGTGACAGGACCTGATAAGGATCACGATTATACTCAAAATCAGAATATCGCCGTATCCAAGGACGGCATTCACTTTGAAAAGCTGGATTGCAACCCTGTGCTTGGCCCTGAGCAAATTCCAGCGGGCGTAAGTCAAAGGGACTTCCGCGATCCCAAGGTGTTCGTGCGAGACGGCATTTATTATGTAGTGCTAGGCTCTAATGATGGCCAAGGCAAAGGCTTAATATTATTGTACCGCTCTATTGACCTCGTAGAATGGGACTTCGTGGGTGAAATTGCGCGAAGTGATGGCGAGATGGGTGACAATTGGGAATGTCCGGATCTCTTCGAGCTGGAGGGACGCGATGTCCTTATACTGTCGCCGCAGCGAATGCCTGCTCAAGGCGATGACTATCAAAACCTTCATTCGACGGCGTATATGATTGGACGTCTGGATACGGAGCTAGGACGCTTTCACTATGATCATTACGAACAGGTCGATTGCGGCTTTGATTTTTATGCTCCCCAGACAGCTTTAGATGCTAAAGGAAGACGAATCGTCATAGGCTGGATGGAGACATGGGAGACGGAAATTCCAACACAGCTCGGACATTATTGGGCCGGTGCCATGACGCTGCCGCGCGAGATTGTTTTGCAAGGGGATAAATTGTTGTTTAAACCGCTGGAGGAAACCAAGTCCTATCGCCATAATGGCTATGAGGCTTCTAATATCAGGCTGGAAGGTATTCAAGATATGGAGGTTCACGGCGATTGTTATGAGCTTGAGGTCACATTCCGTGCAGAAGAAGCTAAAGAGTTCGGCTTGAAGCTTCGTGTCCATGACGAGGAAGCTACCGTTTTGTCCTATCGTCCAACGGACGGTCTATTGCGATTCAATCGAGACCATTCGGGAATCGGCTTGGGAGGCGAACGCCGAACGAAGGTCGAGCTGAAAGAAGGTCTCCTGAAGCTGCGAATATTCGTCGATAGATCATCAGTTGAAGTATTCATTCAGGATGGCGAGAAGGTCATGACCGGCCGCATCTACCCGGGCTCACAATCGCAAGGCATACAAGCCTATGCGCAAGGCAACTGCTCGGTAGTATCCTTCAAGAAATGGGACATTAGAACTTGACCATAATCTCTATTAATCACGCTACCCAAGCAAGCTAGCTTGCTTGCTATCCCTACAAGACTGTTGCAACCAACCCTAACCAAAAGAACGGCCACCCTACCACTTGAGCAGTGGCCACGCCGTTACTTGAAATGACGAGCCCATCACTTGGGATCGATGACTAAATCGTCACTTGTATCGGCAAAACCACTTTTTTTTTTCATTCCAAAGTGAAACCGTTCTTTTGGATTTTCCAGCCTGTCCTTGCTTTTTCCAGAGAGCTATATTCCTTTTCTTTTTTCTTTGCTCCACTATCCCCCCAGCTCAGGAAAATCTCATACCCAACCCAACCCAACCAAACCCAACCCAACCCAACCCAACCCAAATAGTAACTGTTTAATTTTGACCTGCCTGGAGACTGACCCTATTCAGCTCAAGCGATAAATGTGTTCTGGCAACCTGGCCGAGCGCTCTGATCCCGCGAGCAATGCTTCTCCTACATTGGAAGCGTATGAATCAGTATGTAAAAGCTAACTTGCTATATGTAGAGTCCTGAAATTAATACTACATCTGCGAAAGGATGTGCCTGACAAACATAGCTGAAGTAAAAATTCGAATGGGCAATGATTATGGTTGATGGCTTGGTTATAGCGGAAGCAGAATTCATCTAAATAGGACTGTGCATAAGCAAGGCCGAGTCCGTGAAAAGTATCGTTCATCCAATGAAAGGCTGACTTGGCTATGCCGGGCAATAGTGCTTGGCTTCCTGGAGGATTAATGTGTCTTCTGTTTATTTCGATATGAGACAAATCAGAACCAACATGAAGCTCCAAAAATTCGCGTTCTGCCTGCTTGGTCAAGAAGCCGCGAGGACTTTGTTCGCATGAAATGAGTTTTATTTTTAAATAGGGACTGTCAGTCGATGTAGTGGAACGCGCAATTATAGCGCCATGCTCTTTCTGGAGGGCTTCATAGGTAGGTATAGGCTGTTTCATATAGATTTCGAGTTTGGCTTCCACCACCCCGGATAAAAGGATGCTGCGGTCAGAATCCGAAATGACCAGTCTAATTTTTTTGAGCATTGTCCAGGCTGTTTTGTAGGTGACTTTAATGAGTTCGGCAAGCTGAACCGCGTTCGTGCCATTCTCGCAGGCGGCTACGATAAACAGGGTAAGCAACCACTTATGCAGAGGAGTTCTGCTTTTGTCCATGGCGGTGCCCGAGGTTAATGAAGCTTGGTGTTTGCAACTGCGACATTCATAGATAGGGAGTCTCCTCGTGGTGATGGTATATGCGGACCTATGCTGGCATCTTGGACAGCAGAACCCGGAGGGCCATTTAAGCTTATGAATGAGGGGAATACAGTCATTATCATTAGAATAGCTCTTTTGAAATTGTTGAATGATATCCATGACAGTACCTCCCTATTAAAAATCCTCCATAAAAAGAACGTATGTTCGTATAACTAGTGTATCAATTATTGGAGCGGAAATCAATTGTTAATTTGAAGTTAGCAAATTTTTGTGTGGATAGGGCCTGCTAAGCTCTATAAATATAGGTGAGGAAGAATGTATGGAATTCGGACTCCTGAGCCGAGGGGATAGTGGAACAAAGAATAGAGGAGGAGCAGCGAAACGTTTCCTGGAACTGAGCCGTGGGGATAGTGGAACAAAGAATAGAAGAGGAGCAGCGAAACGTTTCCTGGAACTGAGCCGAGGGGATAGTGGAACAAAGAATAGAAGAGGAGCAGCGAAACGTTTCCTGGAACTGAGCCGAGGGGATAGTGGAACAAAGAATAGAAGAGGAGGAACGAAACGTTTCCTGGAACTGAGCCGAGGGGATAGTGGAACAAAGAATAGAAGAGGAGGAACGAAACGTTTCCTGGAACTGAGCCGTGGGGATAGTGGAGCAAAGAGGAGAGAGGGGAAGTAACACGATTATCGGATGGGGGGATAAGATGGGCGGAGTGATCGAAAGAGGAGATCCGTATTCTAAAGTTGCTGGCACAGAGCGTTGTGGTTGCGGGCAAGGAGGATTACTAGGATACTGCTTGGTTATGCCGCTTCTATATTTTATTGAAAGATTGATGGATGCCCAAGCATCCGTATCGACGGAGGTGGTGCTTGCGGCGTTGTAATCGGTCATTTTCGAGTAAAGTAAGCGGCGGGATTGAAGTTGGCGGAGGCGCTTCGACACGATTGTTAAAGGTGCCGGTATCGTAAGCCGAGTTCTACCCTACTATTTTTGTTCATAGAATAAATCATCGAGCCGGATTAAGAGAGAGGCTTCGCACGCTCTGCGATTTGTGCTTACAGCTATCCGGTCAAGATGGGAAGGGGGAGGCATGAGGCGAAAAATAGGAAGGTTGGCAAGGCGCTGGGGGCCGTCGCGTACAAGCCGCACATGGCCTTTGTTCGGGATAGGTATTATGTTGGGAGCCGCTATCGTTTTTGTACGGTTGTCTGTTACCGAAATTGAGGCAAGCAGAGACGCGGCGGGACAAGCAGCGCTTGGAGCGAACACCATTGCAGTAACACGGAATGATGGCGATGAAGGTCGGTTGGCGGGTCAAGCAGAATCAGGATTGGAACAGGAAGCGGCTGCCTCTGACCCCGTCCAGTCATCCCCCGTTAAGAAGCCGGCGGCGGTGCCGAAGCCTGAGAAAGAGCAAACCGCAGCCGTGTCCCCGGGAGCTCTCGATAGACTCAGCATTCGCGTTTATTTAACAAAGGAAGAACGCATCGAAACGGTTCCGCTGGAAACGTATGTGCAGGGCGTCCTTGCAGGCGAAATGCCGATAGATTTCGAGCTGGAGGCGCTCAAGGCGCAGGCGATCGCGGCACGCACCTATATTGTTCGCAGAATCGGGCTGAAGGATAAAAGCGGGATGAAGGTGCAGCAGGCCGATGTGACGGATACGGTCGAGCACCAGGTGTATGTTCCGGTGACAGCTCTTTCGCGTAAGTGGACGGGTGACGTAAAGAAGACAAATCTAGCTAAGCTGAAGCAGGCAGTGGAGGAAACGAGAGGACTTGTCATTACATATGAGGGTGAACCGATACAAGCGACGTTCTTCTCTACCAGCAACGGATATACGGAAAATTCAGAAGATTACTGGGAACAGTCTCTTCCCTATTTGAGAAGCGTAGCAAGTCCGTGGGATGCAGATATCTCGCCCCGCTATAAAGAAACGACTACGTTGACGAAAACGGAATTTTACTTGAAGATGGGACTATCCGGGAAAAAAGCATCTGCGAAGCCATCTATTAAAGTAACCGGGAAAACGGACGGCAATCGCATCAAAACAGTTAAGATCAACGGAGCGTCCTTCAGCGGACGAGAGGTTCGCGAACGGCTGGGGCTCGCTTCATCGCAATTCTCTTGGACGATTAAGAAGGATAGCATTACGATAACGACGTTCGGATTCGGGCATGGCGTAGGCATGAGTCAATGGGGGGCCAACGGAATGGCCAAAGACGGCAGGCTGGCGGAGGATATTATCCGTCACTACTATACCGGCACGAAGGTGGAGCAAGCTTCAAAACTTCCAATCTAATCAGACTCTTAAAAATTACTATTCACCTCACGTATAAACCTAGCAGATCTGGCAACAATGGCTAGTGAGGTGATAGAAAATGAATGATCAAAACAAACCTAAGCAAAGACCAGAAGAAACTCCCAAAACCGTACTGGGAGGAACGTCTGCCGCAAAATCTAGCAGTGGATGGAAGAACCTTTTTGCAAAGCGATGGGTTTCTCCAGCAATCTTTATGGCCGCGGCAGCAATTATCGTAACCTTAATGTGGATCTATCAGGGAGCGGATCAAGCGAGTCCTACAACAGGAAAAACCGGCTCTAATGAAGTTTCACAAGGGGATGAAACGATTCCGCAAGGTCAGAACGATGAGACGATGGAAGTCGCAATAGGTGACGAGCTTATGCAGTGGCCGGTCGTTGACAAAACTTCGCTTAAAATTGAGCGTCCGTTCTTCGATGAAAATGCAAGCGAGGCCGAGCAAGAAGCGGCAGTGGTGCAGGTGGGTAATACATTCACGACAAACACAGGCATCGACTTTGTAAATCCGAATGGAGACACATTCGACGTGCTGGCCGCATTGTCCGGTAAAGTAACGCATGTGTCAAAGCATGCGACCAACGGCAACGTTATTGAGATCACGCATGCAGATGGTCTTGTGACCGTGTACCAAAGCGTAGCGGAAATTCAAGTGGCTGAAGGCGATGACGTTCGCCAGGGCACCAAAATCGCTATTGCGGGCCGCAGCGACGTTGGCCGTGATCTAGGTATCCACCTTCATTTTGAAACGATCAAAGACGGCAAGCCAGTAAATCCAAACTCGCTCATTACGGAGTAATGTCCGAAAGCAAATGCGGAAACGAAGTGGAAATAGGACTAAAGTCATACAGGCAGGGGTCATTCCCCTGCCTGTTTTACGTTTTTATGAAAATTTTTTCACATTCCGGCTTGTCAGGCTTGGCTATAACGAATATATACCCACTCCACTCATATAATGTACCAAACTATCTCGAGTAGGGAGGCGGGAACGTGCACGATTACATTAAGGAGCGAACCATTAAAATAGGCCGCTGCATCGTTGAAACGAAGCATACGGTGCGCACGATTGCCAAGGAGTTCGGTGTATCCAAAAGTACGGTGCACAAGGACCTCACTGAGCGGCTTCCTGAAATAAACCCCGATCTGGCCGATCAGGTTAAGCACATTCTCGAATACCACAAATCGATCAGGCACCTGAGGGGAGGAGAAGCGACCAAGATTAAATATAAGAAAACGAGTTCTAAGAAGCGGGAAGTGCTTGCAGCGGGGAAAGTATGAAGTTTTTTCTCGAATTATAGAGGAATTTTGTCCTTTTTGGCGAATAATGTACGTTAGCGGTTTCCGTGTCAAGGGAGCCAAATGTACGTTATGTAAACATTATTCGTTGGGGGACTTAAACCTTATGCTGAGCAAGGATATTGGAATCGATCTTGGTACAGCCAATGTATCCATTCATGTGAAAGGAAGAGGCGTCGTGCTCGATGAGCCTTCAGTCGTCGCGATTGAAAGCGATTCGAAGAAAGTGCTGGCCGTGGGCGAGGAAGCGCATAGAATGGTTGGACGTACGCCGGGTAATATTGTGGCGATCCGGCCGCTTCGGGATGGCGTCATTGCAGATTTTGAAATCACGGAAATTATGCTTAAGGCTTTCATTGATCGCGTTGAAGGAAGAAAATGGTTTAGTCAACCCCGTATTTTGATTTGCGCTCCAACGAATATTACGTCAGTTGAGCAGAAAGCGATTCGCGAAGCCGCGGAACGAAGCGGCGCGAAGAAAGTATTTCTTGAAGACGAGCCGAAGGCTGCCGCGATCGGGGCTGGAATGGACATTTTCCAGCCTAGCGGCAATATGGTCGTAGACATTGGCGGGGGCACAACGGATGTAGCCGTTCTTTCCATGGGCGACGTTGTGACCTCCTCTTCCATTAAGGTCGCCGGGGACAAGTTCGACGACGCGATCATGAAGTTTATCAAAAATAAGTACAAGCTTATGATCGGCGAAAGAACAAGCGAGGACATTAAAATCAAGATAGGTACCGTGGTAGAGTTCGGACGTCAGGAAGAGATCGATATTCGCGGACGGGATATGGTTTCGGGACTGCCGCTTACGATTACGATTCGATCGGGCGAAGTTCGCGAAGCGCTTTGGGATCCGGTTATGTCGATTGTATCGGCTGCCAAAGCGGTTCTTGAACGAACGCCGCCGGAGCTGTCCGCGGACATTATTGACCGCGGCGTTATTTTGACGGGCGGAGGGGCGCTGCTCGGAGGACTTGATGCCCTTCTGGCGGAGGAGCTGAAGGTGCCGGTATTGATTGCGGAGGATCCTATGCACTGCGTGGTAAAAGGAACCGGTATTCTGCTCGATAACTTGGACAAGCTCGGGAAGAAGTAAAGACGGCAGCGGCCTAGGAGGTAACAGCTATGTTAAGAGGATTATATACCGCAGCATCAGGTATGGTTGCCCAGCAGCGCAGGCATGATACGGTTACGAACAATATCTCTAATATAAATACGCCCGGATATAAACAAACCAACGCGGTGACGCGTTCTTTTCCTGAGATGCTTCTGTCCTTGACCGGAGCGGGACCGGAGCATACAACCACGGTTGGAAGGCTGACGAGCGGCGTGTTTGCCGAAGAAAGCTTGTCTATCCACCTGCAAGGGGATTTGATGCAGACGAATAACTCGTCTGACTTCGCGCTTATTTCTAACATTGATTTGGACGGGATTGCGTTCGATGCATCGGGCAAATTTATCGGTACCGACGGCGAGGTTACGTTCCAGCCTCAAGCATTCTTCACCCTACAGGATCAGAATGGCGAGGTTCGCTATACAAGAGGCGGTAAATTTTCGTTAACGGAGCAAGGTTTTCTTATGTCCAGCGACGGATCGAGCGTGCTTGGAACAGACGGGCAGCCTATTCAAATGCCGGCGGGGATCGGTCTTGACCGTCTTCTGCTTACGGGCGATCAACGTTTTGTTGACGTAGACGGTGAGGATATCGGCGTTCAGCTGCTTATTAGCCGCTTGGACAATCCGAACCTGCTCGTAAGGGAAGGAAATGGTAACTTCCGCTTTGCAACCGAGGCCGGAGAAGCGGAAGCTATTGCTCCCGATGAGCGGGTCGAAGTAAGACAGGGCTACGTGGAGCGTTCCAATGTGGATGCCGCTCAAGCCGCTGTCGACCTTATGTCAGCGCTCCGCGCTTATGAAGCGAACCAGAAAGTCATCCAATTCTATGATCAAAGCTTGAACAAAGCTGTAAACGACGTGGGGCGCGTATAATATATAGGAATGAGTAGAGGAGGTGCTGCGTAAGCATGAACAGTTCGATGATTAACGCGATGGTATCAATGAACGGGCTTCAGCAGAAGCTTGATTTACTTGCAGATAACATTGCAAACGTGAACACCGTAGGCTACAAGCGCAAGGAAGCGACCTTCGAGGATTTGCTCAACAATGTAAGAAGCCAGCCGGATGAGTTCGGTCGGCCTGGCCGGCGTACGCCGATGGACTTTATGCAGGGCTGGGGCGCCAAGATGACGATGGTGCAGCCGAATTTGTCTCAAGGTCCTTTGCAGGGCACGGATAAAGCGACCGATATTGCCATCGAAGGCAATGCCTTGTTCGAGGTTGAAGTGGATACGGCCGGCAATCGCGGTTACACGCGCAACGGGGCGTTCCAGTTGACGGTGGGGGAAAACGGTGATACGATTTTGGCAACAGAGGACGGTTATCCGATCGTTGCCAATGTGACGGATGTCACGACCGGTAATATCGTGGAGGGAAACATTGTCGTACCGCATGGCTATGACCTTCGCGTTAATCCGGATGGAACCGTGCTTGGTGTATCCTCTGAACGAACAATTGAGCTTGGCAGCATAAAGCTCCTGCAAGCTTCACGTCCAGCTGCCTTAACGGCAGTTTCCGATAATTTGTTTGTTATTGCGAATGGGATCAATGTTGGCGATGTCGTTCAACAAATCGTACCGGATTCGGAAAATCTTATTTCGCTGCGTCAAGGATACTTGGAGCAATCGAACGTCGTTCTGACGGATGAGATGACCGAGCTTATTAATGTGCAGCGCGCTTATCAATTGGCAGCAAGAGCATTATCTTCTAGCGACACGATGATGAGCCTGGCAAACGGATTGCGCGCGTAAGGATAGGATGATGTAGATGAGTATGGCCGATGAACGAATCGACCGCGAAGCAAGCGGAATCGGTAGTCAAGCTGAAGAGGGCGGTACCGAGGGGAAGAAGCGCGGCAAACGCGTGAAAGCTAACGGGAGCCCGAAGAAGAAGCAACGGCCCGAAGGGGTAAAGATGCTGCTGTGGTTTTTACGCAAAAGCATCGTGCCGCTCATAATGTTAATTATGCTTATAACGGGATTATACGTTGGTTATGTCGTTGTGGGGAAGGGACCGGAGGATGATGTGTTCAGCTGGTCAACCTGGCAGCATCTCTATGACTTAGTTTTCGCGGAATCCTGATAGGCTCATCAATAATTTTGAATTTAAAATAAGCAGAACCAAGGGCGGTTCTGCTTATTTGTGCATAACCGTTACGGTGCCATACGAGAGTTTTATTTTTGAGGGAGGTAGTTGTATAATAGTTGGGAACCATGATGGACAGTCAGCAATAGGTAGAGGAGCGTGAAAGGTTGAATCTGCCGAATCTCTTAACAACATTGCGTTTTGTACTGATTCCTGTCTACATAACGGTTTTCGTAAAGGGACACATGATTCCGGCCTTCTTGATTATGGTTGCCGCCGGCATAACCGATGTACTCGATGGCTATATCGCACGCCGGAACGGCCAAGTTACGACGATAGGCATGATGCTCGATCCGTTGGCTGACAAGCTTATGCTTATTACGGTAATTGTTTCGTTGCTCATATCCGGTCATATATCCTGGGCGGCTGCGGCAGTGATGTTTTTACGCGATCTCAGCATGATAGCTGGAGGGCTGTATTTCCACTTCCGTGGGAAAAAGACGGTGCCTGCAAACTGGATGGGGAAGCTGACAACGGTTCTGTTTTATGCGGCGATTATGCTTATTTTTTTCGAGGCTCCGCATGCTCATTCGTATTTGTGGGCGGCTATTGCGTTTTCGTTTGTTACTTTCATTATGTATATCGCCATGTTTAAGGCGATCAATAAGCCTCTGACGGAAACGCCGCCAGGTCCCTTATAACCGAAGTCTCAGTTGAGATGAACAAAGAGGCTTGGCATAGGACGCTTCGGGTCCGAGCTGCCAAGCCCCTTATCTTAACCTCCACAAACTGCAGTTTCATGAAGGATAAATATAGTTTCGTACATATGAACGCTTTTTATACCATTAAACTTTGGAAAAGGAGTTTTTTTCTCATGTTGGATATTAATCAAATTCAAGAGATCATTCCGCACCGTCCGCCGTTTCTGCTCATCGATCGTATTTTGGAGGTAGAACCGGGTGTAAAGGCCGTCGGCCTCAAAAATGTAACGATGAATGAGCCCTTCTTCGTCGGTCACTTTCCCGGCTATCCGGTCATGCCCGGCGTGCTTATCGTAGAAGCGCTGGCGCAGGTTGGATCGGTGGCGATGCTTATGCTCGAGGCGAACCGCGGCAAGCTGGGCTTCTTTGCCGGCATTGACGGCTTCCGCTTCCGCGGACAAGTAAAGCCGGGCGATGCACTGACGCTGGAGGTCCAAATCACCCGGCTGAAAGGATCTATCGGCAAGGGGCAAGCAACCGCGAAGGTTGGTGATCAAGTCGTTGCCGAAGGCGAGCTCATGTTTGCATTGTCTGACCCTTCATAAAATTTATAATTATCATAAATAATGAAAGAGGCTGATGAATATGACGAATCTAATGAATGATACGGTTTTTGCAAAATACGAGGCATGGCTAAATGATCCGCTGATCGATGCCTCAACGAAGGAAGAGCTTCGCGACATTGCGGGGCAGGAGAAGGAAATTACCGATCGCTTCTATCGAGATCTTGAATTCGGTACGGGCGGCCTCCGCGGCGTGATGGGCGCAGGCACAAATCGCTTGAACGCCTATACGGTAGGCAAAGCGACGCAAGGGCTTGCTAATTGGATTCTAGCCGGGGCTGAAGAGGGGGACAAGCCTTCTGTTGTCATTGCTCATGATTCGCGTAACTACTCGCCTGAATTTGCGCTTGACGCAGCGCTTGTGCTTGCGGGCAACGGCATAACGACTTATTTATTCGAAGGTTTGCGTGCAACGCCGCAGCTTTCTTTTGCGGTACGCGAGCTGAAGGCTTCAAGCGGCATTGTCATAACGGCTAGCCATAACCCGCCGGAGTACAACGGCTACAAGGCATATGGCGCAGACGGCTGCCAACTGATCCCGGAGGATGCGGAGCAGGTTATCGCAGCGATTGGCCGAATCAGCGGCTTCGCTGAAGTGAAAAGACTTAGCCGCGAGGAAGCGGAGTCGCAGGGGCTGTTGGTTTGGCTGGGCGAGGAAGCGGATCAGCAATACATCGATACGGTAGTCGAGCAGAGCTTGAATTCGGAGCTGATCAAGGGCGGCATCGGCGAGAAATTCAGCGTTGTCTACACGCCGCTTCACGGTACGGGCAACATGCCGGTGCGCGAGGTGCTGAAGAAGGTTGGCTTCAGCAACGTTCATATCGTTCCGGAGCAGGAAAAGCCGGACGGCTATTTTAGTACGGTAAAGTCTCCTAACCCGGAAGAGCGCGAAGCGTTCACGCTCGCAATCAATCTGGCGCAGCAGGTAGGCGCCGACATTATTATCGGTACGGACCCGGATGCCGACCGAATGGGTGCCGTCGTGAAGAACAATGATGGTGAGTATGTCGTTCTTTCAGGGAATCAGTCCGGTGCCTTGATGGTACATTACGTGCTTAGCCAATTGAAGGAGCGCGGCGAGCTGCCATCTAACGGCGTGGTCATTAAGACGATCGTGACGAGCGAGCTAGGCGCGGTTATTGCCCATTCGTTTGGCGCTGAAGTGGAAAATACGCTGACAGGCTTTAAATATATCGGGGAGAAAATGACTCAATACGAACAAACGGGCGAGCGCTCCTTCCTATTCGGTTATGAAGAGAGCTACGGTTATTTGACGGGAACCTATGCCCGCGATAAGGATGCAATCGTTGCTTCGCTATTGATTTGCGAGGCTGCGGCATACTACAGCAGTCAAGGAAAGACATTGTATGACGTGTTGCTGGAGCTTTATGCGCAGTTCGGCTTCTATTTGGAAGGCCTCGAATCGCGTACGCTTAAAGGCTTCGACGGCGTGCAGAAGATCGGCGCGATCATGGACGACTGGCGTCAAAATCCGCCAGCGGAGATCGGCGGCATTAAAGTAGAAAACGTGCTTGATTATGCCGGCGGCCATGATGGCCTGCGCCCGGAAAATGTGCTGAAGTATTTGCGCGCGGACGGCTCTTGGTTCTGCTTGCGTCCTTCGGGCACGGAGCCGAAGATCAAGGTTTATTTTGCGGTTAAGGGTGAGAACAAAGAGGCTGCCGCTTCGGCGCTGCAAACGTTAATAACGGCCGTTATGGAACGGGTAGACCGCAGCGAGTAAAGGAAAACGAACCTGTTTGGAACGGAGGAATGACGTGTTTTTACGTTGGCAGCAATGGAATCGGCGAGCAAGATTTGCCCTTTGGGTCATCGCCTTAATGGGCGTCGCGGCGGCATTGCCGCTTGGAGCCGTTCGAATGGATATAGAAAAAACCTCGAAGCAGGTTGAATATGTTTTTGATTACCGCGACATTGTCGAGGTATCCGAGCTCCAAGCGAAGCCGCAGCAATTTCTGGCGGAGCGCCTTGCGAAGATGAAGGAGTCCGGCATCACGACAATGGCGGTTTACGAGAGCACGCTCAAAGAGCTTGTACAGGCGGGCAGACTGACCTATTACAGCTCGAAAGATGCATCGCTCCTGCAGGGGAAGCTGGAGCCGGCCGGCCAAAACTTTACTTATATTTTATTTAATGGCCCTCAAGAGGAAGAGCAGGTTGGAGCCATCGTGCGAGCGGCGCTTGACCGCGCAGAAGCTGTATATCGGGAATGGTCATTTGACGGCCGTAACGGAATCGTCGCAGAGATGACGACGGCTGAAGCGGTTGTCCTAACGATGGATTTTGATCCGATGTCGTTGCAGACGATTAAGGACGCCGGCTTCGGCATATTGGCCAGATTCTCTGACCGCGTGCAGCCCTTCGACCGGGAAGCAACGGATGCGCAGCTTGCGGGCTTGAAGAAGCTTGGCGTTAACCGTGTGCTGTTTGAAGGCGATAAGGTTAAGGGTGCTTCTGATAAAGATAGCTTGGATGAGTTTGGAAAATTGCTCGATCAGCATCAAATCGGAATTGCAGCGATAGAAAATTTGAAAAAACCTCAACAAGGTATAAATAATTTAGCATATTCTACAAATTATAATGTTGTAAGGCTTTATTCTTTGTCTGAGGCTGACGGAATTGAAATGACACCCGGAGGCATTACGGATCGTTTTCTTTTAGCGGCGAAAGACCGGAATATTCGCATGTTCTTCTTGAACGGAACGATTCAAATGAATCCGGATAAGGTAAAGCTTGAACATTCTTTGGACAAGCTTAGTGAAACGATGGCTGGCGAGAATGGCGTTGCCGCCAAGCTTGCGGATGCTGGCTATGAGCCGGGCACGGCGCAGCCGCTGAAATATGAGCAGCTGTCATGGTCAAAGCCGCTGCGCGGCGTCGTGGCCGTAGGCGCGGTTGCTTTGATTACTCTGCTCGCAGGCGCATACATTCCGGGCGTTTACATTCCTGTATTTCTCTTGGGAATTGTGGGTAGCGCCGGATTATATGTACTCAACAGCTCGATCATGGAGCAGGCGCTTGCGCTTGGAGCCGCGATTAGCGCTCCAACGCTTGGACTAGTTTGGGTCATGAACCGTATTTACTCCCGAACCATTGGCGATCGCCGCATTATCGGCGGTACCGATTGGTCGGTTGCCCGCAGCCAATCGAATCAGCCGCAGCGTCAGCCGGGAGTCGTAATGAATAATGATGACCAAGTGAAATGGGTTTTCCCGTCTTTGTCGATGGGACGCCGCTTGGGCATTGCGCTTAACTGGTTTTTAGTCGCAACGCTAATATCGCTTACGGCCGTTCCTATCGTGTTCGGGCTTCTGAACAACATCACTTATTATTATGTGTTGGAGCAGTTCCGTGGTGTGAGTCTGCTCCATCTGGCTCCGATCGCACTCGTTGCGATTTATGTATTTTTGTATAGCAGTCCGTTGACCGCCCGCAAGGTGCGCGCCATTCTTGCTCAGCCAATCACAGTTATGTGGATTATTTTGGCTGCGGTCATCGGAGCTGTTGGTTTCTATTACTTGTCGCGGACAGGCAATGAGGGACAGGTATCCTCCATTGAATTAATCATCCGCCGCTTTCTGGAATCTACCTTCGGCGTGCGGCCGCGCTTTAAAGAGTTTATGCTTGGTCATCCGCTGCTGCTGCTTGGATTGTTCTTGGCGCTTCGCTACCGTGCAGCATGGCTGCTTGTGATCATCGGATCAATCGGACAGTTAACGATGGTCGATACTTTCGCCCATCTTCATACGCCGCTGTACATTTCGGTGATTCGAGTACTGCTGGGATTGGGTACAGGTATTATGATAGGCTGTATTTTGATTCTGGTTTGGCAGCTTGTGGAAGGAGCATTACGTAAATGGGCACCGGCAATCAAACGCAAATTCGTCGAATCGTAATTTCCGGCTACTACGGCTTTCGCAACAGCGGCGACGAGGCGGTGCTAAGATCGATCCTGCTTGCGCTTGATGAGCAGGGCAAAGCGCAGGGCGTGCAGGTCCAGCCGATCGTGCTTTCGGCTGATCCCGCTTGGACAAGCCGCATGTACGGCGTTGAGTCGGTCCGGCGAATGCACCCCGGCGACTTATGGAACGCGCTGCGCCGCAGCGACGGACTTATCAGCGGAGGCGGCAGCCTGCTGCAGGACGCAACGAGCGCGAAGACGATCCCGTATTACACGGGCGTCATGAAGCTCGCCCAACTGCTCGGCAAGCCAACCTTCGCCTATTCGCAGGGTATTGGCCCCGTGAATAGGCGCTGGATGGATCCGCTGATCCGCGGCGTTATGAAGCGCAGCGCCTATGTGTCGGTGCGCGATGCCGAATCCGCCGCTTTGCTCGCGCGGATCGGAGTGCCTTCGGACCGGATCGAGGTTGTACCCGATCCGGTCATGGGCCTGCCGCTGCCGGCTGGCGCAGCAGCCGCTGCAAGCGTGTCCGCGCTCCGCGCGGACGAGCCGCCGCTGGTCGGCGTCTCGCTGCGCCGCTGGCGCAGCGACGGCGCCGACCTCGCCCGCGCCGCCGAAGCGCTGGTCGCGCTGTCGAAGCGCATGCCTGTCCGGCTGCGCTTCCTGCCGTTCCACACGCCCTCCGATCGCGGGGCGTCGGAGCAGGTGCTGGAACGGCTGAGCGGCCGGCTCGGCGTCGGTTCCTCCGCCGAGCTGGCCGCCCCCGGCGACGACCCCCAGCAAATGCTGCTGGAGGTCAGCCGGTGCGACGCTTTGTTCGGCATGCGCCTCCATGCGCTCATTTATGCTGCGGGCCAAATGGTGCCCATGCTTGGCTTGTCCTACGACCCGAAGATCGATCAGTTTCTCCATCGGCTGGGCATACAAGCGATCGGCACGACGGATCGTCTCGATGCCGAAGCCTTCGCGGACGCAGCGTCCGCGCTGCTCGTTAATCGGGCGGGCTGGCAGGCTGAGCATAAGCCGGCAATCGACCTTTTAAAACAACAATCGCAAAAACCGGCGCAACAAATCGTTCAATTGCTGCGTCATACATTATCGAGGTGACTTCCTCATGTCGAAGCTAATACCAACAGTGCCGATATACGGCATACCGTTCTCCAAATTGAACATGGAGGAAACGGTACAGCATTTAACAACAGCCATTGAAGAAAGAAGGCCGACGCATGTCATTACCGCTAATCCGATCATGATCATGTCCGCGGTTGACGATGCGAAATACAAGGCGATGATCAAGCGGGCGGATCTCATTGTCCCGGACGGCGCGGGAGTCGTGTGGGCGGCCAAGTACGTCGGGCAGCCGGTTGCGGAGCGCGTGACGGGGTTTGACCTCATGCACCGCCTGCTCCAGGAAGGCGAGAAGCGCAGGTGGAAGGCCTATCTGCTCGGCACCTCGCAGGAGGTCATTGAAGCGGCGGCCGAGAAGCTGCAGCTGCAATATCCTCAGGTGCGAATCGTCGGCTTTCGCAACGGATTTTTTGGACCGGAGCAGGACGGGGAAGTGGTTGAAGCGATCCGGCAGGCTGCGCCCGATTTGTTGTTCGTGGCGCGCGGCGCGGATACGCAGGAGCCGTGGATCGTCAAGTTCAAGCAGAAGCTCGGGGTGCCGCTTATTATGGGCGTAGGCGGCAGCTTTGACGTCGTCTCGGGCAAGCTGAAGCGGGCTCCTGTTATTTTCCAAAAACTGCGGCTTGAATGGTTTTACCGGCTTCTTCAGGAGCCGAAACGGTACAAAAGAATGCTTGTTTTGCCGAAATTCGTCGTGAAAGTGGTTCGCGACAAAGAAAACGTAACAAAACCTCGGGCTACACCGTAAAAATCTCGCGAAAATCGTGAAAATCGGTTGAAAACGGGATTGGAGTTTCTTTTTCAATCGGAGTATAATTCACTTCGGTAGAAAGAAAAGGGGAGTTGCACACATGCCTGTTGGCTTGCTGTATACTATTGGATTTATTATCGCTCTTATATTAGCGCTGGCAATGACGCCGCTTGTTAAGAAGTTTGCATTTAAGGTCGGCGCCATAGACAAACCAAATCACCGCAAGGTACACACGCGCATTATGCCGCGTCTTGGCGGTCTCGCTATTTATATTGCATTCGTAGGAGCGTTCTTCCTCCTGTCGCCGTTTATTCCGGACGGCCTGCTCCGCGCCCGGGATACGAACATGATCAACGCGCTGCTTGTCGGCGGAACGATGATCATCATATTGGGCGCTTTGGACGACCGCTTCGAGCTGTCGGCCAAGGTGAAGCTGCTCGGTCAAATCGCGGCGGCATGCGTGGTCGTATTCGGCTTTGACGTGAAGATCGACCTGCTGAACATCCCGTTCGGCGAAACGATGCAGCCCATCGCCGGCTGGATCAGCATTCCGCTCACGATTCTATGGATCGTAGGCGTGACGAACGCGATTAACTTGATCGACGGGCTGGACGGGCTGGCTGCCGGCGTATCCGGCATCGCGATCGCGACGATTGTCGTGATGGCTTCGCTGATGGGCTTCCAGCCGGTAATTCTGCTTAGCACCCTGCTGCTGGGCGGAATCGTCGGGTTTCTCGTCTTCAATTTCCATCCGGCAAAAATTTTCATGGGCGACTCCGGCTCGCTGTTCCTGGGCTTCAGCCTGGCGACGCTGTCGATGCTTGGCTTCAAGCAAGTAACGATCGTCTCGTTCGTGACGCCGCTGCTCATTATCGGCGTACCGCTGTCGGACACGTTCTTTGCAATCGTTCGCCGCTGGGTGAACAAGCGGCCGATCTTCGCACCGGACAAAGGCCATTTGCATCACCGCCTGCGCGATCTTGGCTTCAGCCATCGCCGCACCGTCCTCATCATTTGGGGCGTTGCAGCCATATTCGGCGCGCTGGCGATCATTCAATCGGCTGTCGTGCAGTCGAGCGCAGCCAACTGGATTACCTTTGCCGTAATTTGCATGCTCATGTTCTTCCTGCAGATCGGCGCCGAGATTACGGGCATCGTAGACAAAACCCGCAGACCGCTCATTAACTTCTTAAGCCGCATGAGACTTCGACTCAAGGTAGATGCGGAAACGCGATCCAAATAAGGAAAAGCTCCTTTTCCCGCGCAGGCGGGAGGAGGAGCTTTTTTGTACGCTTTTAAATAGCGGTCTAGTTCAATATTGCTGGATATGCGGCGGTTCCGGTTTTTTGCTTACCCCCTCTGTGCCTCGCTCTTACCGCTCTTTGCTCCACTATCCCCCCAGCTCAGGAACAAATCGAATTTCAACTCTTCATCCGAATAAATGTCCGTTTCACTAAAAAATGGGGAGCTCCCAGCCGATAAAACAAGTACAGAACTTTTCTGCGGCAAGCTCGTCTAATAAATGGGCGCCCATGCTGGCTAAAGATGATAAGGGAGGAAGGTTTATACAACATTTTGCCGCACTGTCGCCGGATCATCTCTCATTCAAATACCCATGCTCGTTATATACATAAAGGAGGAACATCGTTTTGAAAAAAATGGTTTCATTCGTTCTAACGCTGGCCCTGTTGATTACATTGCTGTCTCCGTTCGGTTCTTCGCAGGTCGCAACAGCCGCAACCGGAAGCTTCAGCTTTCCAACAGAGCAGGATCTAGCCACCAAAGCAAGAGTAACGACGGACCCGCGCCTGACGCTGACGGGCTCGATTACGGGCGTAGACCCGGCATCGGTTTCCTATAGTGTCGTACAGGTTATCAATCACAAGGGCACTGACGATCCATCCGACGACCAGCTCGGCTCCAAGCGGGAGAACATTACGAGCAATATTTTTATCAATGGCTTTAACATGCAAGTATTTAACGTTGAACTATTCCCCGGGTTGAACCGCATTACGTTCAGAGGCATTCAGGGCGGCGGCGAAGTGACAAACTCGATCTATATCGAATATCATAACGGACCTGTTTTCTATGATTTGGTCGCCCAGCTGGATGGGAATACCTTTGCTATTGAAGAAGCAGGCACAACCGTCGTCTATTCTAACGCAACTGCAGGCAGGCAGTCCGCTGATATCAGCATTACGGGCTTCGCGCCCAATGCCCAGCAGGTTACGATAGACGTGAACGGCAGCAGCAGGACCTATTCCGTAAACAGCTCGAACAATTATCAGTTTGCGGCTGCTCCGATCACATTGAATAAAGGTAAAAACCTGGTCACGATAAAGGTGAAAAATGCCAACCAAACGGTGGAAACGACCCGCGAGGTCGCCTTCTATAATGGAGAGGTTACGTTCTACGATGTGAATTTAAATGGAACAGCCGGAGCGGCTCCAACGAGCGAAGCTCTGGAGTACAATCCGAACCTGCTCGTTTCAAACCCGAATTCAACGACGGTAACGGGTAAAATCATCGTTCCTAACTTCTTGAAGGACGACAGCAATCCATTGGACGGCATTCTTGAGCCGCATCCCGATCCAACGCGAAGCATTCCCATTAAATATAAAATTACGGGAAGCGGCGTTAATCTAGAGCAGCCGGCTGGCGCGGGCGCATCCGTTGCTGCTCCGGTAGGAACCTATACGGGCCAGGAAGCCTTCTTCATCTATGAATTCACAAGTCCTATCGGAACCAATCATCTAAATGTACTTCAATTCGATCGGGCCTATAACATTCAGCTGACCGCTGCCAATGCGAGAAAAGCATCATTAGGCCAACCCTCGGATGAGGGTACCGGCTTGATGGGCTTCTCCCTGCGGGACGCCGACGCCCGTTATATCGATACGATTAATTACTTGAACGGCTACCGTTCCGGAACAGGCGAAGCCTTAACCGGCACGGCGCTTGAGGGCGCAAACATGTACAGCGTTCCATTCGCCATGGAAGTGCTGGTCGGCAACCCGGATTTAAGCAATCTTTCACCTAATGTAGTCAAGGTAACAGCTATAAAAAATGTATCGAATACAAACGCGCCGGCGAGCTATAATTTTAATTCGGAAGCTAATATCGAGAACAAATCGGATGAACTGGTGAATAAGCTGGTTACGGTCAACGGCAAACTTTATAAACGCGAAATATTAATTTTCAAAAAGCTTCCTTTCGAGGGCACCCAGAAGATTACACTGGATGTTGGCGGCTCGGCCAAGGATGTCAAATTCACGATGCTGTTTGGTCCTTATGTAGGTTATACGAGCATTTTTGACAATATGACTGTCTATGACGATACGAATAAGCTGAAAAGCGATCGGATCGCCGATGTTATAACGACAGCTCTAAGCAATTTCAAAGGTACCGTTAACAACATCAACAACACGTCGGAAATTCGTTATGATTTCGACAGTAATACGAAATCGGCGCAAACCGTATTTTTCTATATCAATAATACGCCAATCAAGCTGCAGAAGCAGAACACCGCGGCGGCAGGTGCGGTAACCGATTTTATGGTTCTTGACACGGTTGCGGAACGCACGAAGGCATTTGACGCTTTGTTCAGTGGAGAGAATGAAATCAAGTTCGTCTTCCAAGGCAGCAAAAACTCTTACGAGAAAGCAGTCAAGCTGTTTCTGGTGCCTACGAATTTACCTGTTATACCGGTAGACGGCACAACGATTTATCCTTACGGCAGCAAATATACGGAGCCGCTTCCGAATGATCCGAATTTCGTGAATCGCGGCGGCATTTATACGACCAATGAAGCGAATATGAATGTATTCGGAACGTTTGATTTTATTGATTTTGTTGCTGCGGGTCTCACGGATGCGGACATCGTCAACAATATTCAAGCGAAAATCACTCAAATGGGAGTGCCGGCCAACAACTTAACGGCGCCGAATAAATATATTCTCAAAATCGAAAGCAGCATGCTCGCGAACCCGATCGTCTGGGATTTAACGAAGCAGCTCATCATTATGAGAGGCCCTGCCGTACTCGGGACCGTCAATAATACGGCAAATAATAATGTAGCTAATCTCGCCGTAAGATACGATATCGTTACGAAAACCTTCTCCTTTATTTTGGGGGCGCAATCATTAAACCCGGACGGCAGCTCGAGCGTATACTCGTTCACCGTATTCAACAACGGGGAGAATGGACCTAAAGGATCTTATCGTCTGGAGGTTGATCCAACGTCGTTGCCGTACACGCTCCTTCGTCCGATTTTGCCGAACAAATCGATCGTGAATCAAAACTTCATTGAGGTCATCATTGACGCTCCCGGAGCGAATGCCATTACGATCAACGATCAGGTCGCCGAAAAAATCGACTATGATTCGGATAACAATCCGGCCACGATCGAACAATTATACAAAAACACTTATCGCGTATTCGTGGATAAGCTAAAGGTCGGCAGAAATGAAATCGAATTCGTAATCTCAAGCGCGAACGACAAGGTGGAAAGCAGCTTTGAAATCACGTATGCGCCAACGAACATTCCAGGCGCGCAATACTTGGAACCGATGGCGAGCAATCATAAAGTATTCGAAAATGCGCTCAATTTGAAATTCGAGAAAGGTACGACGCTTATCCGAACGGACTTCAACGTACCAGCGAATTTGAAAAATCAAGTATTCAGCGGTCACAATGTGTTGTTCTCGATCGCCAACCCGGAGGACGGCGTCGTTGACCGCCGCGAGCTGGAAGCATGGCCGCCGAATTTCAACATCGTCATGGAGAGCTTTGGAACGAGATTCAGATTGTCCTATCCGACACGTTTCACCAAAGCCAGCCCCGTATACTGGATTGATGCCGGCATGGCGGATGATCCGGGGACGACGGCGTACGATCCGTTAACGAGGGGTGTGGATCCTTATCAGTTCCCGAATGCGACTGGGACAGGCGGCACGAAAATTCCGACCTACGACGAACGCCCGGATAACCGCGAGCTGATTACGTCGAAGACGGGGGAATTGACGCTTTCCTTCGACCCGAATATGAGGGACAGCGTAGGAACCGTTATTACGGTTTACCGCTATGACGTGAAAGCGAAGTATTGGGAAAATCTCGGCGGAGAAGTGGATGTGAAGAAGAACACGATCACGGTTCCGTTCAATAAGTTCGGTTACTATGTAGTCGGCAAAATGGTCTACTCGTTCACGGACATGACTACGCATCCTTATGCGAGAAACTTCCTCGAGGCGATTTATGCGAAAGGAATCATGAACGCCGCAGGCTTTGATGATTTTGGCTCCAACATGTTCGTTTCACGGGGCGAATTTGCGAAAATGATGGTTAAAGCGCTGGATATCCCGCTCAATTACGAGCTTAGCAAACCTCATTTCGACGATGTGCCGGCCATTATCAACCCCGATGCTCTATGGGATTATCGGTATGTTGAGACAGCGGCGCGCGAGGGCATTATTCGCGGCACCGGCCCGCGTACGTTCCAGCCAAGCTCGAATCTTACGCGTGAAGAAGCGTCCGTTATTATCTCAAGAGCGCTGGACTTGAAGCTGGCTACGGATGCCGACAAAATCAACAAGGATCTCGAGAAGACGTTTAAAGATGCAGGCAGCGTACATTTCTACGCGAAAAGCTCGGTATTGGCGATTGCGAAGAAAAAATATATTTTAGGCTCTTTCGTGGATCCAAGCAATCCGAAAGCAGGCTCCGTGTTCGAGCCGCGTTCTAACCTGCTTCGTTCCGACGCGGCGATCATCGTCGCCCGTATATTAGCCGATTTGAAGAAGCTGCCTGACATCGGCTGACAGCCGTACATGCAGCATAGGAACGGACCGCAGAGCGATTCTGTGGTCCGTTTTTTGGGGCTCACAGAGCCATGTATCGCGGTCATGTGAAACATTATCCATGGAAAATGTTACGCATATACGTAATCTATGAAAACGAGCTATACTAAACCACGTAGGAAGCGATACATAACGCGAGCGACAAGCTAGCAATGAATTTAAAATGAGAATTTTAAAAAGTTTTTTTGAAACATCGCAACTTTTTGAAATGGCGTGCGTTTAAATACATGACGTCGTTGCAAACGGGCGCGAAGATGTAAGAGACCTCCTTTCGTTGGAAGGAAATTGGAATGAATTCTCAACTTCCTCTTTACGGTAGGGAATGCCCATTGTATAATGTTAAAGTGGTGCAGGCACTCTATCATTTTTCACAGTTTGTTTACAAGTTTCTACCGCATGATCTGACAAAGGGTTTATCATGTATGTAGACACTATTTATATTACTTTATGCTCAAACTCTGGAAAGGGGGTGAATCGGCTATGAGGGAAAAGAGCAATTCATTTTTAACTAAAGAGATTAAACAAAACTCTCAACAACCGAAGGAAATTAGAGGAGGAGTAACAAAGGTTATGAAGAAAAAATTAGCAGCATTCGTATTGTCATCATCCATGGTACTTTCACTTACAGTTCCAGCATTCGCAGCAGCGACTGAAACTGATCCAGGTAAATACTTACAAGATTTGAACATCATCGCAGGCGACCAAAACGGCGACTTGATGGAAGATTCCACTTGGAAACGCCAAGACGTTGCAGTATTGGTTTCCCGTTTGCTTGATGCAGAAGCAGAAGCAAAAGCAACTGCAAAATCCCATACTTACGCAGATGTACGCGGTACTTACTATGACGGCTTCTTGTCATGGGCTAAAGCTGAAGGCCTTCTTGAAGGTCACTCCGCTACTGATTTTGGTTTTGACGAAGAGTTGACATACCAACAATTCGCAGCTGTAGTACTTCGCGCTCTTGGCGTTGACACAACTGGCGCAAACTACGCTAACGTTCCTGCGCTTGCTGTAGAAGCTGGAATCGTACCTGCAGGTACTGACTTCACTGCTAAAGCAACTCGCGGTGAAACTTATGCAGTTCTCGTTACAGCATTGAACACTGAAGTTCCTGGCACAGGCAAAACTTTGGGTCAAATTCTTGAGCTTGAAGGTTTTGACGTGGAATTTGCTGTTTCCAAAGCTGAACAAACTGGCGCTAAAACGCTTAGCGTAGAGTTTGCTACTGCAGCTGCTGCTGATGCAACTGTTGTTGTGAAAAATGGTTTCTTGACTGTTGACGGCGAAGTCAAATTTGCTGAGAACCGTAAATCCGCAACATTCGTAGGCGCTCTTGATTTCGTTGCAGGAACTTACACAATAGAAGTAACTGGCACTAACAAGAAAGAAGTTAAAGTTGAAGCGGCAGCAGTGTCTTCCGTAGAACTTCTGAACACGAATTTGCAAGCTAAAGCTACAACTCAAGATGTTCTTTACAAAGCAGTTAACCAGTTCGGAGAAGTAATGACAGTTAGCCCGACCGCATTTACTGCTACTGCTTTCAACATCACTAAAAATCGTTCTTATGCTTTGACTCCAGATGCAGTTAACAATAAATTCACTATTACTGCTGGTGCTACTGGTGAAGCAGCAAACATTGCAAAAGATGATAGCGTGTTGATCAACTTGATTCACAACACATCTACAAAATCCGCTCAAAAAACAGTAACAGTTGTGCCTCAATCTTCTGTTGCTAAAGTTGAACTTGGTGCGGTTGCAGCATTGAAAGACACTGCACGTATTACTGTTGGTGACAAAGGTCTTGTTCTTCCAATTAAACTTTATGACCAATACAATCAAGAGTTGCCTCTGAGCGCTGAAAACTTGGCGAACGTTGTATTTGTAACAAACAACCCTGCAGTTGTTCGTGTAAGTGACGATGCTGCTACTGCCACTGTGAACGAGTGGGGCTTGGTCACTGTAGACGGCAAACAGCAATTGCAATTTGCTGCACTTAACACTGCTGGTACAGTTACAGTTACTGCATTTATTCCGGCATCTGCTTCGCAATCATCGACTTCGGTTACAGTTAATGCTGCTGCAGCACTGAAAACAGTGACAATTCAGCAACCAGCTGGTTTGATCGTTGCAGGTGAGAAAGTTGAAGTTGCATACCAAGCAATCGATCAATACGATGCAAGTGTTAAATTGACAAATGCAAACCAACTAGTTTGGTTCTCCAACAATACAACTGCTGTTCCAGTAGCTAACATTGTAGTTGATGGAGACAAGAAGCTTCAAATCACTCCTGCTGCTGAAGGTGTAACAACAATCAACGGTTACCTTAACGGCCAGCTTCAAGGTACTATCGTACTTGATGTTAAAGCAACTGCAGTACCATCCAAAATCACTGGCTTGAAGGCAACTACTGTTGCTCAGTTCGTAAACACAGGTGCTCACACTTATGCTGCAACTGACTTCGCAATCGTTGACCAATACAACCGTGTGATTAAAGATGAAGCATTGACTGGCGCTTTGACAATTGCGAAAAAAGACGCTGCAGCTAACAAAGTAACAGTTGATGGTACAAAAGTTACTGGTTCTGTTAACCTTGGCGAAGAAACATTGACTGCAACTTACGCTGGTAAAACGCTTGACTTTAAAGTTAACGTTGTTGCTGAAAGCGCAGTTGTTGATTATGATGTAACAAAACCTGTTAACACTACATTGTACAGCGGTACTGTATTTACTACTGGTAAAACTGCAGCTGACTATGTTGGTACATTCGTACTGAAAAGTGGTTTGGATGTAAACGGCAAGAAAGTAGCTGTTGCTGCAGGATTCGATCAAATCATATCTTCTAATGCAGATGTTGTTGTTGTTGATACTGCTACTTACAAAGTAAATGCATTTGCAGGCAGCAATGATAAAGAAGCTGTTGTAACAGTTGTTAAAAAAGGTAAGATTGTTGCCCAAGTAACTTTCAAAACATCTAATGTTGCTCCTGCTGCTACAACTGTTAGCTTCAAAAACGACGTAGCAAAAGAAATTACTGCTGCATACAACTTTGCTGCTCAAGTAAAAGTAGTAGACCAATACGGTGTTGACATTACTGCTGGAACTACTGGTGCTTGGTACTCCTCTGATAGCTCGATTCTTGCTATCGTTGATGGTGCTGCAACAATCCCAGCTGCATTCACTGGCGAAAAAGAAGTAACAGTAACTTATGTAACTAGCAATGCTAAAGTTGCAGCTGTAACTGTTAAAGTTAAGAAATAATTATAGTTTTTACGAAAGAAGCCGAGATAATATCTCGGCTTCTTTTTTTTGAACTGTTGCATCTGGAATCGCAACAAAAGAATCTCCTATAACGTCTAATTATTATACATAATTACAGGGGGGGATCACTTTGAAAGCTTACATATTTTCAGTGCGTCGATTATTGTTATCTATTATAGCGGTATTGCTATGCTGTTCGATGATACTGCAAACGAACATAATGATGCCTGCCGCAGCTTCAAGTCAGAAGAAACATGCAGTAAAGCTAAATTCAAATGCTTATGTAACGATGCGAGATGTTCAATTTCTTGTTCAAGAAAAAGGAAAGGTTGCTTCTTTAACGATTGCAATTACGAATAATGCTTCTAATGAGATCCGTTTGTTTGATTATTGGGTGAAGATCAAAAACAAATCAGGTAAAACATTTAAAACAAATTTGAAAGAAACGGATAAGGCGAAAGTTAAAGTACAACCAAATAGCTCGATTTATTTAACATATTACGCTTTTGTTGACGATCAGACCAAACTGTCAGATTTGATATTTGATATTATTCAATGGGATTTATCAACTGCAAACTATGAAAGAAAATTAGGTAGTTTAAGCACATCTGTTGTTTCCTTTGAAGAGACTGCAGCTTTCAAGGCAAAAGTAATGCTGTTTGGAAGTACAAAAATTCGCGGCGCATTGAAGCAGTATACGCTTTATAAAGATCAAAACTATGGATATTTAACGCTGAACTTCCTCCTGGAAAATGTGGGATCTTATACAACTGATTTAACGAATCTCCACTTTGTTGTTCAATCGGAGGGATCAAGTGTCTATAACTTGGATTCAGGTACTATCACACAACAAAAATTGCAGCCTAAGGAAAGGAAAATCATATCGCTTCAAGCGGCTATTCCTTTGTCACTTTTAGGAAAAAAGCTTTCACTGGCCGTGGCAACAACGGAAGATGTAAATAAAATTAGTCTGCCCATTGGTGTTTTCGCACTTCCACAATTAAAGCCAAGCGTTGCTGCTATGCCAAGGAAACCGAGATTCATGTATCTTAACGGACAGCCGGTAAATGCAGTCATTGGCGATGGCTATGTGCCTTTTAATAAGGATAAAGAAGAGATTTCAATACCAATTACATTCGAGAATACAAGTCAATCTATGATTGCAATGCCGAGTATGGAGTATTATGTGAAGACGAAAGACGGATTATTATATCCATTAATTGCTGAAGCGGAAACAGAGCTGAAACTGTTACCTAAAATTAAACAAACGATTCATGTTTCAGGACAAATTCCGAATCAAAATATTTTAAAAAATAGTGAAATTATAGTACTAACGAAGACAGCCGAAAGCAATAAAAGTCATTTCCTAGGCAACTTCTCGATAGTAATTAATAATCAAGAAGATCTTGGGGGTACCATTGGTAAGTATGAAGGATTTGAGATCAAATTAAATTCAATTCAAAGAACACCTTTTGATAAATCAGATTTAATTGTGGCTCAATTTAATATTATGAATAAGAGTGAACAGTCTAAATCAAAGCCAGATATATCTGGATACTTTGTCATTAATGGCGTAAAGATCGATCCATCTAAATCAAGTACTGTAATATTAGATGATTTAATCACTGTAGGACCTAATCAAACTTATAGTTTACTAACCTATACTGAAGTCCCTTTTACTGCAAACATAAGTCGAATTGATTATGTGATGGCTGAAGAGGAAAATCAAAAAATCGGAAGTCCTATAAATAAATTTTCTCAAGATAAACTGTCAGTAGTACCGATGTTAGCACCTAAAGAAACCTATGACATTACTAATATAGGATATAAGTCTGGGGTTCGTTTTTTGAAATCCGGTATTTATGAAGGCCTCACTAATGATTTCTTTTACGCTGAGTTAGAATATACAAATAAAGAGTTGAGAGCGATGGATCCTTCACAGCTCGCTGGATATATTCAGAATCAATCGGGATCGGTAATTGGAGTCACCTTCTCGGAGTACAAACAGAGAGTGATGCCGAATGGTAAAGTCGTTCTATCTGCCTGGACCCAAATACCTCAAGATTTTGAGAAAGAAAAGATTTCTTTTTATTTTGGTCGAGCATTTAACGTTTTTCAGGATCAAGGAATGTCAGTTGTGAAGCCTGTATTCACAACAATTAATGTTAAGGATGTTGGAACTAAACAAGATCTAATCAACTTATCGTTTATGAATTATTCTCTTAATATGCGAAAATTATATGCGACTCTAAGCGTATCTGATGGATTTAATGTTGATGGAATTAATCTTTCTTTTCAGTATGATTTAATAAAAGATCTACAATATCAAGAAAATGCCGAAAGTCATAAGTTGTTAATCGAATTTATTGATCAAGGTGCGAATAAAGTAACATATTCCAAAGAATTTACGGTTGGGAACGATGTAGGTAAAGACGATTCACTCATAGAAGGAAAAGATATAACAAAAATGATAAAGTTCAACGATTCCGATGTTCACTTCAAGGTTGAGTATAAACAGTATAAAATTAATATTTATGATGTATTTCACGAAAATAAAATGCTTATAGCAACTAAAGAATTTAATTGGTTCAGACAAGAATGAACTTAGAATACGAACCAATTATAAAGTAAAACTGGTTTCTCCTACTTAAATCTAGTATCTTTATAGGAGATGCGAGAGTGAGAGGAGACTAACCAGTGAAACAAAATGTAGTACGCGGATTGGTAGCTGCTGTATTAATAGGTGCAGGTGTGTGGGTTGGCGTTAACTTTGCTTCGCCTATAGAGGCGGAATCGAATACGCTCACCCCAGGCTCCATTGAGGACCCGGTCGTGACTAAGAGCTATGTGGATGAGCAGTTTGCGAAGCTGTCAGGGGGCTCTGACGGCGGCGGTACGGGGACCGGACAGGATGTTGCCTTAGAGGTTGTTTCCGTTCCAGCCGGCAAGACGTTAATGGCTGGTCAAGGTACGGAAGTTATTGTGCGTGTAGGACAGGCAATAGCGTATAGCTCAGATTCAAACGGTATATCGGATCTGACGGCAGGCGCGGATTTAAAGAGCGGCACGGTCGTGCCGAAAAATCATTTGATGTTGTTCCCGCGTGAAGGCCGGGGTGTTTTGCCGGATCCAGCGCAACCGAACGGCTTGACGGTACTGGTAAGAGGCAGCTATTCCATCCAGTAATATCGATTGTTTAGAACATTTTACCCGAACTGACAATAGATTATACGCTTCAAAAAGAATGTAAGGATGCACAATACAAATGTGTTCCTATATTCTTTGGAGGTGTCATTCAATGAGTCGTTCGAATAAGGTGGTAGTGCCGACATGTAAAGCGGCTTTAAATCAAATGAAGTATGAAATCGCTGCAGAATTTGGATTAATGTCAGGCGGCTATGCCGGCGGCGTTCAGGATACGGAATTTGCGGGTGAGCTCGGAGCAACGGCAGGCGCTGCAGGCGGACAAAGCGTACACTGGTCTTCCCTGTCGACACGTCAAGCGGGATCGGTCGGCGGAGAGATCACGAGAAGGCTTGTTTCGCAAGCGGAGAGTGTGCTGGGCGGATACCAATTATAGCCTAAAAAACCCGGCGTCCATTGACACAAAGCGACATTTTCGGTATCATACTGTTTTAGAAGAGTTGTCTAACAACCTTTTCCTTCGGGGAAAGGTTCATTTTTTGTGTAGAATGTTTGCACTTATATCATACTAAGGTTGTAGGAGGTTGATACGGATGTCGGTCAAAGGACGCCACTTGTTCACATCGGAATCAGTTACAGAAGGCCATCCCGATAAAATTTGCGATCAAATTTCAGATGCTGTCCTGGATGCATTCCTTGAAGCAGATCCATATGCGCGTGTCGCTTGTGAAGTTTCTGTAGCAACAGGTCTTGTTTTGGTTATTGGTGAAATTAGCAGCAGCGCGGATTATGTGGATATTTCCGCAATTGCTCGTCGTACGATCAAGGAAATTGGTTATACGCGTGCAAAATACGGCTTTGACTCCAGCACATGCGCAGTACTTACGTCGCTAAATGAGCAGTCGGCAGACATCGCGCAAGGCGTTAACGCTGCGCTTGAAACTCGCGATGGCAAAGATATGAAGCAAGAGAACGAAGATATCGGTGCAGGCGACCAAGGATTGATGTTCGGTTTTGCAACGAACGAGACGCCTGAGCTTATGCCGCTTCCAATCGCATTGTCGCACCGCATCGCGCGCCGCTTGTCGGAAGTGCGTAAGAACGAAACTTTGGGTTACCTTCGTCCGGACGGCAAGACGCAAGTTACGGTCGAATATGTTGACGGCAAGCCCGTTCGCGTAGACACTATCGTTGTATCGACGCAGCACGCTGAGGAAATTTCGCTGGAGCAAATACAAGCGGATATCCTTGAGCAAGTCATTAAACCAGCGGTTCCTGCGGAATGGCTCGATGCGGAAACGAAATATTTCATTAATCCGACAGGCCGTTTCGTTATTGGCGGACCTCAAGGCGATGCCGGCTTGACTGGCCGCAAAATCATCGTTGACACGTATGGCGGCTACGCTCGTCATGGCGGCGGCGCATTTTCCGGCAAGGATCCTACAAAGGTTGACCGTTCGGCGGCGTATGCCGCTCGTTATGTAGCGAAGAATATCGTCGCAGCAGGACTTGCGGACAAATGCGAAATCCAATTGGCATACGCAATCGGCGTAGCTAAACCGGTATCGATCAGCGTCGACACATACGATACAGGCAAAATCGACGAAGATAAGCTCGTTGAGCTGATTACAAGCAACTTTGACCTTCGTCCGGCAGGCATTATCAAAATGCTTGACCTTCGCCGTCCGATCTACGCGCAAACAGCTGCATACGGACACTTCGGCCGTACGGATGTTGATCTTCCTTGGGAGCGCGTCGACAAAGCAGAAAAGCTTAAAGCAGACGCTGGCGTTAAAAGCGGCGTTTAATCGATGAGATCGCAATTTGTTTAAGAACAAGTTGCTTTTAGAATAAATTTCAAAAAAATAAGCATATTGACATATCCCTTTGCATAAAATAAAATGATCTTAAGTGATCAGGCCCATGTTCCTTACGAGGACTGGGCTATTTTTATTTTAGGAAGGTTATTATGAAACCATTCAAAACGTTTAGACAACAATTAAAAATATTAAGGGCAAGAGGACTAGTCATTAACAACGGAGCCAGAGCAATAAGAATACTGGAAACCGAAAATTACTATTCCTTGATCAACGGGTATAAGGACATATTTCTCCAATTGGACAATACCAAGAAATTGGTTTCTCCGGAACATTTCAAAATCGGTGTTACATTTGAGGAGATTCATCACTTATTCTGTTTTGATCGTGAGTTGCGAAACATACTCATTGAATATTTATTAAAATTTGAGAGTAGTGTGAAGTCAAAGATATCCTATCGCTTTTCAGAAAAATATGAAGATCCTAATGCCTATTTGCAAATGGCCAGCTACTCAAGGAATTCTGATAAACTAAAGAAGATACTACAACTAATTGCTACCATCTCGAACCTTATTTCAAAAAATGCTGATCGAAATGGTCCGATTAAGCACTATTTGGACTGTCATAAGGGAGTACCAATCTGGGTTTTGGTAAACTATTTAACAGTTGGGAATATTCAATATTTTTATGATTGTTTAGACCCTTCTTTACAAAACAGTATTGCTAAGGATTTCGCAGTGCCATTTAATAGAACTTATAAACTCAGAGTCCAATTCACTGCTGATGATTTGATGAATGTATTAAAAACAGTCACATATTTCAGAAATGTTTGTGCGCATGAGGAACGCTTATATAGCTACAACATTCATAAGCCAGCAAAAAGTGCACAATTATCGAACCATTTAAACATAAATAATTCATATTTGCTCAAAGGCAATGTATTCACAGTGGTTTCTTTTCTAAAGCTAGTAATTAGTAAAGAAGATCATAAGTCGCTCGTAAGACGTCTAAGAAAATTGTTCGAAACTTATAAGTCTAGAATCACATCGGTAAATGTGACAGATGTGTTGAATAAAATGGGGTTTCCAAGTAACTGGGATAGTTACTATTAAATATGGCAATGACTGAGTCTGATTGTTATATTTATATTAGGAGGTTGAAAGATGCGCGAGGAGAAGATAGATTTACTACTACAAAAATTCGAAGGCTTTGAATTAGGTTTAAAGGAAATAGCAGCTAATATTGGTGGGCTAGAATCAGGATTGAGTGAGATCAAACAGATTGCTACGGCAATTCGAGATCGACAGGAAGAAACGATCACACAGCCGGAGGTTTTAGACCATGATTTTCATAGGATTATAGAAGAAATCTCAGAATTGAAGAGAGGCCTAGCACGCCAAGAAAAGATAGTAGGAGCTCTAGCGGTTCGTTCATTGGAGCAAGAGAGTCATATTCGTGAATTAAGAGGATTAACTAGTAGTCTCTCAAAACTAATAGTAGAGAATGGCTAGATATGGTATGATAATGCCAAAAAGAGGAATATAACGATGCGTCCTATAAAATACCCAGTCCGTTTGTCGATTGAAGAACAAACGAGCTTACAAGCCGTTATTTCGAAAGGAAAATCATCAGCCCGCGCCATCCGACGCGCTCATATCCTGCTAGCTGCCGACGAAAACCGTCCGGGCGGCACACTTAAAGAACAAGAAATCGCTGAACGAATGCAGGTCCATGTCAACACAGTTCATACCACTCGAAAAGCCTATGTGAAGCAAGGGTGGGAGGCAGCGATCGGGCGAAAACAACGAGTAACGCCGCCCGTTGCTCCCAAAGTAACGGGCGAAGTGGAGGCCAAGATCATTGCACTCAGTTGTAGTACGCCTCCGACAGGCAGAAGCAGATGGACGCTGGATTTACTGGCAGATCGGGCGGTAGAACTTAAATACATTGATAGTATCTCGCATGAGTCGGTAAGGCAAGTTTTAAAAAAACGAACTTAAACCCCACCTTCGTAAATGCTGGTGTATTCCACCTGAACAGAATGCTGCGTTTGTCGCAGCCATGGAAGATGTACTGGATGTGTATCAACAGCCTTATGATCCCGACTGTCCCGTCATTTGCATGGACGAAAAACCCTATCAATTACTGGATGAAGCCAGACAACCTATTCCAATGAAACCAGCCAAGCCTCTGCGCGAGGACAGCGAGTACGTCCGCAACGGGACGTGCAGCATCTTCATCTTCACGGAACCTTTAGCGGGTTGGCGCCATGTAGCGGTAAGTGAACGGCGGACCCGGATCGATTGGGCGGAGCAAGTTCGAGAATTACTGGAGGTACATTATCCGCAAGCTCCAAAAATCAAGCTCGTTATGGACAATTTGAACACGCATTCTATAGCCTCTCTCTATCAGGCTTTTGAACCTGAAACGGCCCGCCGCTTAGCCAAACGCTTGGAGATTCATTACACGCCTAAACATGGCAGTTGGCTTAATATTGCTGAGATTGAACTTAGCGTGATGACGAGCCAATGTTTGGGCCGTCGAATTCCTTCTCTTGCAGAATTAGCTGACGAGTTGTCCGCATGGGAGCATTCCCGCAACCAGTCCCAGAAGGGTGTTGACTGGCAGTTTACCACCAATGAAGCAAGAATCAAACTAAAACGCCTCTACCCACAGTTTAAGGATTGATTAGGTACTAGATCGATCAAATAGGAAAACTTAAGCCCGCTCCCCGCAGGAGGCAGGGCTTTTATTGTTAGTAAGCTTCAAACAACCTGCAGATCGTATTCCCTCACCGCCATTTCCGCCATCCTACTCCAGCACTCTGAAGCAAATTACGAAGCAACCTCACTGATTAATGAAGCTAACCTCACTTCAGACGCTACCTCGGACAAGCTCGCACCAAATAGTGAGTTAAACCTCATACGCCGTGAAGCTGCCTTCATGGGGAATGAGGTTTAACTCATTAATCCCGCTAAGCAGCAATAAACCCCTATTAGCAGTGAGATTGCCCTCACTAATTAGTATAGTTACCTCACTCCACCACACCAGCATGTAAATAGCAAGCAGCAGTAAACGTTCTTCCATCCACCAGCAACCAGCAATCCAATCATTCGACACAAAAAAGAGGTTTAACCTAAATTTTTCATGCACGGAAGCCGACAAATAAAGTACAGGTGTAATTTTTTGAGGAGTGAAATGAAATGAATCGTACCAGCAAGCTGTCCTTGTTCATCGCCGTCATGCTGTTGCTTCAAACTAGCTTGTCTGGATGGTCTGCTGGACTTCAGGATGCAGCAGCTGCTCCGGCAGGTCCGGTAAAGCTTAGCCTAAGTCCAGCCGATGATTTGATTAATGTGCCCATAAATACGGATTTGAAAATAACTTTTGATGAAAGCATTAGAAAAGGCACCGGCTCGGCCTTCGTGTCCATTGTTGAATACGGATCGAACAGGGTGCTTGAAAGCATCGATGTATCAACCAGCCGGGTCATTCTTGAGGATAATGAGCGCGCGGCTAGAATTGTCCTTGATAAGACAACTGCGGCGAGAAGATTGGAACTGAATACGAACTATTACATCTTGGTTGATGAGGGAGCTTTCGTCAATGTGTCCAACGGTGCAAGCTATGCCGGAATAGACAATGCAAGCGAATGGAATTTCCGTACAGTGACTCAGGTGGACACAACAAGACCATTCCATACGAACAGACAGCCTGCAGGCGGTAATATATCGATTACGGCGCCGATTGAAATGACGTTCGATGAACCGGTGTATGTCGCGGGCGGTATTATTCAAATAACCTCCTTGGAGGATAATCGGTCGATAGCCGTTACGTCGAGCGCAGTGACAGGCAGCGGCACTTCAACCATTGTCATAACGCCGCCGGCAGTGCTTCAGCCGGAAACGGATTATACGGTGACAATTCCGGGTACCGCATTTCAGGATGCGGCTGGCAATCTGTATCAGGGTTCTTCTTGGACCTTTACGACCGCGAGAGCGCCCGTGAATGTGAATGCACCGTTCTCGCCGGCGGATAATGCGACTTCCGTGCCGATAAGCTCGCCGCTTACGATTACGTTCGACCAGAACGTACAGGCGCGTCCGGGCAAAAATATCGAAATAAGAAGAGTCGGCAATAATACGCTTTTTGAAAGCTTTCTTGCAACATCGCCGCGCGTTGCCGTAACGAATAGTCAGGCGGTCGTTTCGCCGTCCGTTCCTTTTGAGGCGAATACGGCTTATTATGTTTTAATCGATGCGGGAGCTTTTACGCAGTCTACTGATACGAATCTATGGTATCACGGCATATCGAGCGCGACGGTTTGGAATTTCACTACCGGTTATGGAAATGATAGTTCCGCGCCGTACGCGACGGCTTATTCTCCTGCGAATAACGCAGTCGTCGCAAGTAAAAACGCTTTGCTGCAAATCACATTTAGTGAGCCGGTGTTCCCGAGCAGCGGTGAGATTGAAATTAGGGAAGTCTCCACGAATGCGCTATTCCGATCGATACCGGTCATATCGGAGCGAGTGGCGGGCGGGGGTACGAATCAGCTTACGATTGATGCGAACAAAGCGGTTAGCGGCGAGGCAGCGAAAGCTTTCGTCAATAATACGAAATATTATGTAAAGATAGGAAACCGTGTCATTCGGGATGCCGTTGGCAATTACTACGGAGGCATGTCATCCACCGGTACATGGTCATTTACTGTGACGCAGGATACGATCAGTCCAACGCTTACCTTATTGAATCCTTTGAATAATGCGACATTAGTCGGGCTGAGCAGTACCTTCTCCGCTACGTTCAGCGAGCCGGTTAAGATTGGGGCAGGCTCGACCGTCAACTCGATCAGGTTCATCCCGGCCAGCGGAGGTTCCGCAGGCATTGTAGCCGGCAGCTATTCGGTAGACAGCTCCGATAACAGGAAGATAAACATTACGCCAAATATGCCTTTAATCTCTAATACGGCCTACTACGTATATATGGACGCGAACGCGGTCACAGATATGGCCGATAACGCATTCGCGGGCATATTGAATGAATACCAATGGACGTTCCGGACGTTTGGCTCCGACACGGCTGCGCCGGTGCTCAGCAAGCTTCAATGGAGCGGTTCGACGATTACGATGTTCTATAACGAGGCTTTGAATGCTGACGTGATCCCTTCAACGGGAAGCTTCTATGTGACGGTTAACGGAGCGCCGCGTGCCGTAAGCGGCATCCAGATTCGAGGCGAGTCCGTCCTGCTTACGCTTATGAGCCCGATTGTTGCGGGGCAGCAGGTTGAGCTGTCCTATTCCAAAACGACGCCCGGACTTATTCAGGACCTTTCCGCGAATGAAGCGGCGAGCGTCAGTCTTCAGGAAGTGACGGGCGCGCAGGATAATACGCTGCCCATATTAGTTAGCGGGACCGCTTCGGGCAGCGCGATTACGTTAGTTTTCAGCAAGGATCTGGCTCCTGTCAGCAGCAATGCGTATTTGCAATTTACGGTTAATATCGGCGGGGTTAACTATAGCGCAACGTCGATCTCGAGCACAGGCAATAGCGTGCTGCTTACGGTAAGCGGCACGATCCAAAATTATCAGAACATCAAGGTGTCCTATTCGCCAGGCTCTTACGCGCTGCGGGATATGGCGGGCAATTATTTGAACGCGATTACGAACTACAACCTGTACAGCGTACCGGACACCAGTGCGCCTAGCCTGCAATCGGTAACCGCGAGCGGTTCTGTCGTTACGCTGACGTATAATAAGATTTTAAATACGGCAAGCGTGCCTTCAGTCGGACAATACAGCGTATTGATCAATAATATTGCGCGCTCTGTCGTGCAGGTCCAGGTGTCAGGCAACGGGGTATTCCTGACATTGTCGTCAGCCGTCGCATCAGGAGAGGTTGTCACGGTATCCTACTTGGCCTCGACCACGCTGGTGATTGACCTGTCAGGAAATCCGGCTCCTTCCTTTAACCATGTCTCCTCGGGCGGAAGCACCGGCGGAAGCGGCGGCGGACAGACGGGCACGATATACGGAGCGATTGTAAAAGGAAGCGTATTGACCCTTAACTTTGGCGAAAGTCTGAATAGCGGTTATGTGCCTTCGACCGTGCAGTTTTTCGTCAAGGTGAATGAAACGATGAGAACGGTATCCAGCGTTTCCATCAGCGGGAATTCTGTCGCGATGACGCTTGCGTCTCCTGTATCCATAGGCGATATGGTTTATGTCACCTACTATTCCACGTCTTCCGGCTTGCGCACAAATAATGGAGCGACCGTTAATAGCTTCGCCAATATTGGCGTCGCGAATCAAACGACGATTCTGGACGGGTTGTCCGGCGATTATGAAGCAGGCGACGGCGGCGGCATCGGCTTGAAGACGACAACGGCGACGACGTCCACCGACGTATCCCCGGCGGGCGTTCAGGCCAACCGTTACACGGTGATGAGCGATAGGGTGCTTACGGCATACCAGACGGCCCGTACAGCGGGCTTGCCGAATCCGCGCGTAGTCTTTAAAGTGCCGTCAACCGAACGCGCAGCTATCGTAGCGATTTCAATCGGCACGCTCGATAACGCGTACCGCTTGAATGCGAATTCGGTCTTTGCGGTTCAGTATGGGGATTCCACTTACGAGCTGCAGCTGAATGCGAAGGATTTCACGGATATTCAAACTCTGCTGAACGGGTACAGCGATTCGGGCCAGCTGCTTATACGGATTGATCAAGGCCTGTCTGCGCTGACGAACAATCTCAACGCGAAAATTAGCAGCTCGAACTCTCAGCTTCTGGCAGGACCTTATCATTTCGATGTAACAGCCGTTAATGGCACAGTACAGAAGCCGTATAACGAATTTAACGGTTATGTGTCGCGTACGATCCAAAATTATCAGACGATAGATGCCAGCCAGTCGGCCGTCGTATGGTTTGATCCGCAGACAGGCGGTTTGTCCTATGTGCCGACCGAATTCACGACCAGCGCAGGCAAGACGGTCGCGACCTTTAAGCGCCAAGGAAACAGCTCGTACGCGCTGATCAGGAATACGTCAAGCTTTGCGGACGTATCCTCACACTGGGCGGCAAGCACGATCCATACGCTGGCGCGCAAATTTATTGTCGAAGGCCGAACGGCGTCGAGGTTTGAGCCGCAGAAGGCGATTACGCGCGGCGAGTTTGCGGCATATATAGCAAAAGGGCTGGGTCTTGGCGGCAATAAGACGGCCGCAGCCAAGTTCAAGGACGTGAACGCAAACACGGCGATGGGGGTATACATCGGATCGGCATCATCAGCCGGAATTGTGATGGGCAATACCGACGGCACCTTTAAACCAAACAGCCTGATTACCCGTCAGGAAATGGCTGTCATGTTGATGAGAGCCGCCGCGGCGGCGGGTCTAAACGTCCAGCTTCCGCAATCGGCCGCCTCTTATTTGCAAACATTTAAGGATCGGGGCAAAATCGGCTCCTATGCACAGACGGATGTCGCGAAAGCGGTATATCTCGGCATCATCAATGGCAAGACCTCGGCGACGGTCAGTCCGCTGACGAATGCGACGAGGGCGGAGGGCGCGGTCATGCTCATGCGTTTGCTGCAGAAGGCGAAGTTCATGTCTCCATAACGTCCAATTAAAAATCTCTATTCAAGCCGTATCGGCGCGAATAGAGATTATTTTGTAGGTAAATGGACATAGGTAAAAGTGATTAGCTGGGCAATATTGATCATTCTCTTTTATTGGCCGTAACTTTTCCAGCCATTTGGTAGTCTATAACTAATAGATTAGAGGATGGGAGAGTTACTACAATAATGGGTAAGGTTGAAAGCAGCATCGGACGGAAGACGGAAAGTATCGGAAAAAGGGTTATTGTCGTATTGTTAGGAGGTGCTTTGCTGGCACAGCCAATCGCTTCCATCATGCCAAGCGGCTGGCAAACGGCAGTCATTGAGGCTGCGGATGCGGCCGCGGCGAGTGCATCTGCGCTAAAGCTTAAGGAGCAGGCATTCGTCACGGCAGGAGCAAAGCGGCTCGATTATGTCTGGCACACGACGCGGGGCAGCTCCAAGGTCCAGACCGATGTTCATGTCATAGAAGTGGATTTAACAAATCCGTACGTATCCTTAAACGTGATCAGCGGTAAAAATAATAGTATCGGGCAAGTGAACAGCATTCTGAACATGAGCAAGGAAAACGGAGCGGTAGCGGCGATCAATGCCGACGTGTTCGTTATGGGCACCGAAGGGGCGCCTCTGGGCGCACAGGTTTCGGGAAGCATGATCATGTCCAGTCCGGCAAGCCTCACGGGCATGTATGCCTTCTCCGTGTCGAAGGACCGCAAGCCGTCAATCGACCATTATACGTTCGAAGGCCTGGTCACGGCAGCGGACGGTTCGACATTCCCGCTGGAGGGCGTTAATCAATCGGCCTACTATCCGGAAACGAACGGCGCCCAATATAGCCATGTGAATGTGATGTACATTTACACAAGCGCTTGGGGAGGTGCGGAAAGACCGAAAAATTCCTTCACCAAGCCGACAGAGGTATTCGTTCGAAACGGCGTGATCGAGGCCATCTCGATCAATGAGGCGATTCCCGGCCAAGTGCCGGCCGACGGCTACATTCTGCGTACGCATGGAACAGCGGCTGCTTATGTGAAGGAGCATTTGAAGGTCGGAGAGCCCCTTGTCGCCGACTATTCCCTCGTTTCGCAAACGACGAAAGTGAAGGTAGACCCCGCTTCCCTGGAAATGCTGGCGGGCGGCCATACGCTGCTCGTAAATAACGGGGCGGCAAGCGCATACTCTCGCGATGTTGCGGGTGTTAGCGGCTCTTCGTACACGTCGCGTTCAGGAGTCGGATATTCGAAGGACGGCACGAAGGTATATTTGATCACGAGCGAGCGGAACGGCGGCAATACGGGTTTGAATCTGAAGGAGCTGCAGCAGATTATGGTTCAGCTTGGCGTCGACAAGGGCGTAAACCTCGACGGCGGAGGCTCCACGACGATGGTTGAGCGTCCTCTCGGAACGACCTGGCTCCAGCTTGCGCATCCGACGCAATACGGGACGACGCAGCGCAGCGTAGCGAACGGCATCGGCGTATTCACGTCCGCGCCGGAAGGCCAGCTGAAGGGCATTTCGGTGAGCGGCTCCAAAGTGCTTTTCATCGGGCAGCAAGCGTCCTACTCCTTGCGTAGCTACGACACCTACTACAATCCAATCGCCGTGGACAATACATCCGCGGTATGGAGCAGCACGAAGGCTGTCGGTACCTTCGAGGGCAATACGTTTACGGCGGCCAAAGCCGGCAAAACGTCGCTCAGCGTTAAATCGGGCGCGATCTCGACGCAGTACGAGGTAGAGGTAGTCGGGAAGGATCAGATCGCTTCGCTAACCATTGATAACGCAGTTGGCTCGCTGTCCAAAGGCGCTACAACAGCCGTACCGCTTACAGTCAAGCTTAAGAATGGCAATTCGTATAAGCTTAGCGGCGACTCCGTCGAGTGGCAGTTCATCGGATTTACGGCCGTTCAAGAGGGCGACAGCCTGACGGTGGAATCGGTTGACGCCGGCGTAAGCACGGGCTACGCGATTGCCCGTTACGACGGTTATGCGGCGATGATTCCGTTCACGCAGGGCGAAACGGTCATGACGTTCGAGGATTTCGAGAAATCGACCTACGCGATCACCTCGGAGGTGACGCCTGCCGAAACGAAAGGCAGAGTGAAGCTGGTATCGGATCTCCCGGAGCAACCATCTCCGCGGGCATTGCAGCTTGATTACGATTTCACGAACGGCACGGGCACGAAAGCGTCCTATGCTGCATTTGGTTCAAACGGCCGTACCTTGCCGGGAGCGCCCATCTCCATGACGGTCGATCTGTATAGCGACAACAGCTTGAATTGGGTTCGGGCAGAGTTTCTGGATGCGAACGGAAAAGCTTATTTACTGAACCTTGCCAAACAGCTGGATTGGGACGGTTGGAAGACGGTCAAGGTGAATTTATCTTCAGACGGCATGAAATTTCCGGTGAAGCTGAAGCGGGTTTACGTCGTTACGCTTCCTGAAGTCCAGGATGAACGGGCGGCAGCGGGCGCGATCGCACTCGATAATATGAAGCTGCAGTATTCGCCGACAGCTGCTACCGATACGAATGCCAAGATCGAAATGAACGTTGGCAATACGACGGCCACGCTTAACGGCAAGTCGTTTAAGCTGGATTCCGCACCGATTCTATTAAACGGAGTGACCTACGTACCGATTCGATTCGTTTCGGATGCGATGGGAGGAAGGCTGCTCTATGACGGGAAGAAGGGTCAGGTGACTGTGCTCCGCGGCAATATCATGATGGAAATGACGATTGGCCAAAAGGATCTCAACCTGAACGGCACCCTTCATACGTCTGAAGTAGCGCCGATTATTCGAAATAGCCGAACGTTAATCCCAATCCGCTTGTTCTCTGAGAAGCTTGGACTCAAAGTTGGGTACGACGGCAAAACGAAAAAGATTACCATCGATTAACGATGGACGAATCCTGACCAAAGTGTGGTATGATATAATAGATTAACCTTTAAATAGAGAAAGGTTGCCGATCTGTTGTGGACCACCTTACAGTCGATATTAATCGAATAATTAAAAATGCCATCGCCGTCATGGAAGACAGTAAATATCAAATATATGAGATATGCGAATCTGCGCGCACGGAGCTGGATTCGCTTGAGCAGGAGCTGGAGAACGTCCTTCAGGAAACGATGAAGACGATCGATAAAGTGGATCAGCTTGAGCAGGACTATCGCCGCGCGCGCATTCGCTTAACGGAAGTAAGCCGGGATTTCGTGAAGTACAAGGAAGAGGATATCAAGACGGCGTATGAGAAAGCAACGCAAATCCAGCTCGATCTCATGGTTTACCGCGAGAAGGAATCTTACCTGAAAGCGCGTCGGGACGATTTGCAGAAGCGCGTCCGCAATGTCGAGAATTCCATTGAACGGGCTGAAACGATTGCTTCGCAAATCAATGTCGTGCTTGAATATTTGGCAGGGGATCTGAACCAGGTTACCCGCATTTTGGAATCGGCCAAGACAAGACACCTGCTAGGCCTGAAGATTATTTTGGCTCAAGAGGAAGAGCGTAAACGGATCGCCAGAGAAATTCACGATGGTCCCGCGCAGTCGCTTGCCAATATCGTCCTGCGCACAGAAATTGCGGAACGTATGCTGATCAAGCAGGAATTTGTGATGGTACAGGAAGAATTAGTAGATTTGAAGGGACAGGTTCGTTCCGGGCTGGAGGAAATACGCAAAATTATATTTAATTTGCGTCCGATGGCGTTGGATGATCTGGGGCTTGTGCCGACGCTTCGCAAATTTACGCAGGATTTCGAAGAGAAAACAAAAATACATACCGTATTCGAACTTACCGGTAGGGAAGCCCGAATGCCGTCTGCGATGGAAGCGGCGATTTTCCGCCTGGTACAGGAAGCTTTCACCAATGCATATAAGCATGCGAGCGCTTCCCACATCATTCTCGAAATCAACTTTCGGCCCGAGCATATCTCTCTCGTCATACAGGACAACGGCGTTGGCTTTCGCAGCGATTGGATTGAGCAGGACGCGGGAAACAACACGCATTTTGGACTGGTGGGGATGAGAGAACGTATCGAGCTGATCGAAGGAAGGATGGATATAGACTCAAATCCCGGACAAGGGACGAAGATTATGATAGATATTCCAACAACTTCCGAATCTAGAAAGGAGTAAGATAATGATAATCCAGAAACCTGCAAGCAGTACGCAAACCATTAAAATTTTACTGGCGGATGACCATCAGCTGTTTCGTGAAGGACTCAAGCGTATTCTGAATATGGAAGACGATCTGGAAGTCATTGGCGAATGCGGAGACGGCATTCAAGTATTAGAATTTTGCAATCATATTATTCCGGAAATCGTATTGATGGACATCAATATGCCGATCGAGAACGGCGTAGCCACGACCGAGCGTTTGAAGAACATGTTTCCGGACGTGAAGGTTATTATTTTGTCGATTCATGACGATGAGAGCTATGTGTTCGAAACACTGCGCAAGGGTGCGACAGGCTACCTGCTGAAGGACATGGAGGCGGAATCGCTTATTAATGCTATTCGCTCCGTCGTTCAAGGCCATGCCTACATTCATCCGAAGGTAACGGGCAAGCTGATTAATCAGCTTCGCCGTATGACATATTTGGATGAGATGGGCATCGTATCGGGTGCGGCTGCGGCTCAAGAGCCGGGCGTGAAGTTCGTTGCGGGCGATGAGAGTCCGTTGACGCGCCGGGAGGCAGAGGTTTTGCGGCTTATGGCAGAGGGCAAGAGCAATAAGCTTATCGGAGAGTTCCTGTTCATCAGCGAGAAAACCGTTAAGAACCATGTCAGCAGCATTTTGCAAAAAATGGAGGTCGACGACCGCACGCAGGCCGTCATTCAATCGATCAAATATGGCTGGGTTACGCTGTAACGGCCTTGCAGATTTGCTGCGTTTTACATATAACGAAAAATCCCGTATCGGTTGATGCGGGATTTTTTTTTGGACTGTGGGAGGGCGTTCATTTATTGCGGTTTGTGGCTGATTATGGATTTTTTTAAGGCGGGAAAGTGCTTTTTAATTTCTTTGCTCCACTATCCCCTTAACTCAGGAAGGAAAAAATGGCGGTTCGAAGAGGATAGAATGTTGAGTGGACGGGATAAACGATTGCAGGCTATCGTTACTGAGCAGAAGGGATAGTGGAGCAAGGATGAAAAAGTCTCCGGGGCTGCCTTTGAGGCGGCGCCGGAGACGCCGGGTTAAGCTAAGGATGGCGGTTGGCGGAGAACGTACAATTCGTCTTCTTGTCCTATTTTGACGGAACCAGTGGGCGCTTCGCGGCATATAGTGTCACAAAGAGGAGGTGACCGCCATGTTAGAGATTCTATTTCTAATTATTGGCTGTTATGCTTTGGCAGCATTGTCGGTGCATCTGGCTTACCGGGCACGCAAGGGAAAGAAGGAGTCCGGCAAGCATTATGTGCTGGTCGCTGATGATAAGCAGAACAACATAGAATGGTATGTTCGTTCGATGTTTTCATTTTCGCGGCGGATGGGGACGGATGTTAGGCTGACGATCGTAGATCAAGGGGTAAACGAAGAAACGAAGACGATTGTTGACCGATTGGCCAAGGACGGCAGCGGGGTGAAGGTGCATCCAAAGGATGGCGTTTCTGTATCGGGCAAGAAGGGCGGTAAACGGTCTCATTCAAAAGAACTGGACGGTACACAGCTGCTATGGCTGCTGGAGGCGGAGGGCGTCGTCTCGCAAGCTGACCATGCGGTGCTTATTGATTTGCAAAATCCGGCGGATTTGTCGAAGATGCCGTTCTAGTATATACTTTAGGCTAGTTCAATATTCCGAGTGAAGCACACTCCATGGCGCTTGATGCGTTTAGGGGTGTGCTTTTTTTTATGCGTTTAAAAGGACAAGGAGCCATTCCTGTAATGAAGTAATTTGAGCTTTGAGCAAAAAAGCGCCACTTGCTATACTAGGAAGCGTTCCGGACAAGAACAAATCCCGTAT
>NZ_JAKGAP010000139.1 GCF_021532375.1 Paenibacillus alkaliterrae | reverse complement strand
CTTGTTCACTGGCTTCATAATCTCTCACCTCGTCATCGTTATCCTCACTATACTTTGATTTGTGGGGTATGACAACTATTCTGACAGATAGGGATTCTCTGCACGTTTATCGCCGCGGTTATAGGCAGGCAGGATATGCGTTTCCATGAACTGATCGAACTTGCCCATGTAGACGTTAGATAGTAACGGACTCAGAATAGACCCTTGCGGACAGCCGCTCAGAGTAGCATTATATTTCCAGTCTTCCAGATATCCGCATTCCAGAAATTGTTTCATCAGTCTCAAGAAACGATTGTCTTTGATCTTTTCAGCCAGGATGCCAAGCAAAATGTCATGATCGATGCTGCCAAAACAGTCTCGAATTCCATGTGGGTAGTCCGAGAGGACGTTGCTTCTTACTGCCTTTCTTCTTGATGTATTCGCGTCTGACAGGTGCGAAGCGGTAGGTTTCCCTCTTCAGTTGATCAATGATTCGATCAATCTTAGCGATGGACATGCCGTCAACCGTTTCGTTTGTCACACCCTTTGTCATCGCGCCGTTGTTGGCATAAATATTTTTGTAGGCAATAAGAAATAATTCCTTGTTATAAAGCAAACGGTAGATTCGATATAACGGCAACTTTCGCTTACCCCTGTCGCTGATGATATCCAACACTTTTTCGGCTTTTTGCATTCCGCATACCTCCAAGTCTTTGATATCGTAACCACCTGTCTTCCTTCTCCTGATCTCCCGCATACTTGGTTACCCTTTTGGCGGTATAGATGATCCAGCGGCACATATTAGAGTCCGCCTGTGCAGCCATCATTACAACAGCCACGTTGGATACTATGAAGACTCCGTTACCATAAGGGTCTCCCCCGTTAGACAATCCCATGTTTTGCGCAGAAAGAACGTAATAGCTTGACTTAGGTTCCCACTCATGACCTTGCTTGAACTCACTGTTCAATGGCTTATCGCCTTGGAGTTCTTCGAAAGAAACTAGATTTCGAATATGCGATAAGTAGAGAGAATTTAGACGGTGTATCCCCAGATGTGCGGTTCCATCCCTGGTCATTCAGGTTCAGGCAGTGTAGCTTTTAACCATATCAAGCAGAACTTGCGCGGCGAACTTCTATACCATCTTCAAAGTACCCACGCTTTACGGCCATGCTCTTGTCCCCTCTTCCTTTCGGATTCAGGTTAGGCGCTGTTCTCAACGTATTTCCAAGGACATTGGTCCGGTGACCGGACAATTCTTTCCGCGCACGACATGGCGCACCCTCTCAGCGCATCCGGCTCTCCATTTAAGTGTTGCTTAAAGCAAAGGCGACTTCGTCATAATAAGATTCAACTGTAAGACGTTTCTCAGAACGCAGAATGTATGGGTTTTCGTCTGGATTTCGCCATGTGAACCAACGTTTTCGACTGGTTATCAGCCTTCTCAGTGCCAATTCTCCATGGAATCCCCGACTGTTTTGTCCCTGCAGTACCCAGATTTTAGCCTTGCCCTTTTCTGGTGATCGGACATATTCTCGCATTAACGATCGGAAACTACGCTTGTACTTCCGTGCGAGCCAGTATCCGAGTTTCCAAAATACCGTGCGATCTACTTTGCTGAATATCGTCGCAGTATGGTCGGTATATTGGTAGAAATTTGCCCATCCTGCAAGTTGTCGATTAAGGCTTTCAACCAAGTCCATTCTGTTCATGCTGTAATACCTGACAGTTGCTTGACTAGCTTCTCAGTGAAACGGCGGTACTTCTCCCATGGAATGGATGAGACAGGGCGCATTCGTCCTCGGGATCCTCGTTTGCGAATAATGCGGTGACCGAGAAAAATAAAACCATCGTTGACGTGTGTAATATGTGTCTTTTCCATATTTAACGTGAGTTTCAGCGTATCTTCGAGAAATTCCCGACATACCTCCCGCACTTCTTCTGCATGTGCCTTGGTTCCTTTGACGACGACTACAAAGTCGTCTGCATAGCGACAGTAAGAAATTGCAGGTTTCCATTGCCGATTTTCATGTATCGCGATAGGACGCTCATTCTGTATGCCGAAGTTCCATGCCCAGCGATCTTTTCGTACCTTCTTACTCAGAAATTTCGCTTCCATCCATTGATCAAATTCGTGTAACATAATATTGGATAATAGCGGCGAAATGACGCCGCCCTGCGGAACTCCTTCGCTTGAAGCGCGAAATAAACCACGGTCTACGCATCATGCCTTGATCATCTTCCACAGCAAGGAAAGGAGTCTCTGGTCAGATATGCGTTTACGGACAGCCTTCATGAGCAACCGATGGTGAACAGTATCGAAGTAGCTTGCCAAGTCACCTTCAATGACCCAGCGACCGGCGGTTGCATTCGTTTGTTCGTTTCCATCTTGCAATTGCATTTTGACAGTTCGAATTGCATGATGAACGCTTCGCGCCGGTCTGAAACCATAGGATACTGGATGGAAATCACTTTCCCATATCGGTTCCATTACCATCAACATTGCCCTTTGTACGATACGATCTCGAAGACAGGGAATACCTAGCGGTCTGAGTTTGCCATTCGCTTTGGGGATGTACACCCGTCGGGCAGGTTGCGGACAGTAATTTCCAGTCAGTAATTCATAGCGTAACATTTCTAGTTCAAGATCAAGTCTTTCTTCCATCTTGCGCTTGTTCACGCCATCAACGCCCGGTGTTCGAGCTCCACTCGAAGCGAGGGTGATACGAGCCGCTTCACTTAGCCAAGACCTGTCAGCAATTAATCTGATTAGTCGATCGAACTTACGTTCCTTGTTTTCTGTTGACCATGTCGCCAGTTTGCTTTGCATTTCACTGATTATCAAAGGTCTTCACCTCACTAAAGTCAGTTAATGAGCCAAGTAAACCACTTAAACTGCCTCCCTTTGCCATGTGACCGGCTTTCCCGGCCTCGGACTACTACGGAGGCTCCGTCATTCTGCATAACATCGGGGAACACACTCCCTTGGCATCTATGCAGACTTTCCCCAGTTCACATGTTGGACTCTACACATGGGTTAGGCTGCCTATCGCAGTCTTTATCCTTGCATTCTGCAAGTCGTCGCGGACATCATGATCTAGCTGTGCACTCTTCGTGATTCCTAGCCGATAAACATACATATTCAACCGACTTTCGTGAATTCCGTCAATACGGCTAACGGAAGTTCAGTCCGCGACCTGCCTGTTAAACGGTGTAGGCAGGGGTGACATTTCAACCCTCAGATGCGGTTTAATAGGTTCGTGTTCCTCAACCTTCCCATGCTCAGCCTAGAGACTCATCTTGGCGTAACCGTTTCGCCGCAAGCCCCGTTTTCCGCGGACTACGTCACCTTGCCAGTGTCGGCAAGTCACCGCCGCTTCGACTCACTTCTTCTCACAGCAGAAGAAGGGCATGTCTGTAAAAAAAAAAATCGACATGTATTCCAAACATGCTCAAGTAACTTCGTCCCACTACGGGATCTTGTTAGCTGGGCGTACCATAAGTAATATCTGTCAC
>NZ_JAKGAP010000138.1 GCF_021532375.1 Paenibacillus alkaliterrae | reverse complement strand
TGTTGCCGCTCAGTTCCCCTATCGGGAAACGGGCGGCTTTTTCTTGCCAAGGATGACGTTAATGAGGGACAATGAATGGCGTGTGCAGCCGGAGGCTGAACCGCCATTCATTGTTCAAGGAGCGGCGAAAGCGACAAAATAAAAAAGGAAGACGTTATGGGTTGCCGCCCCGTCTTCCTTTCCCCAAGCTTTCGCTTGAATTAAGCTTAATGAAAAAGAAGAGAATTGTAAAGCCTCTGTCTGTGCTGGAGGGGGCTGTGGCAGCGGAGCGCATCTCCGTCTGTTTAGAGAATAGCGGGTTACAGCGCCATGGTGGGCTTATTCGTTTACATAACGTGACGATTCGGGTATGTAAAGGCGGCTATCGCTGTCCCTGCTGCAGTGAAGTATTCTCCGAATGCAGGACTGAATCCCAGCAACCGCCCTTGCCCTTATGGCATCAAGATCTTATGCACTACCTGGCGCTTGTCAGCAAGCATGGGATACCGGAAGATGACCGCCCCAAGCAATGTCCGAAATGCTGCCAGAGTAAGCGGAAGCCTCATCGCCACAGCCATTATGAGCGGATCGTGATGACCGTTACTTGCCCAGAGAAGATCTGCATCTTCCGATTTCGTTGTCCCGATTGCGGATATGTTCATTCCGTCATCCCCGCCTTCCTTGAGCCGTATATGCAGATGGCGTTAGACCTTCAAGAAGAACTAGTCGGAGCGGCTCATCAAGGCGCTACAGTGGAGCAGGTCGCAGAGCAGACGCAAGCCCTGCCTTGCGGCAGCATCGATGAGCGCACGATTGCCAGCCTGATTCGAGGCTGGAACCAGCGGCTCGCGCAGCTCGAGTCCGGCTTGTGGGCATGGATGCTCGCCCGGGCACCACATCTCGCACTTCCACGCTCGTCATCCCTCTGGAACACCCTGCATACCGCATGGACGATCATTCGGGAGCGGATTCCGGAGCTTCGGAACATCCGGTTCCTTCACGGCCTGAACCGTCTCCACTTCTCCATGACGGTGACGGCGCACGGATAAAATACCACAGAGCCTGTCCTGTCGCATCGATTGGCGGCGTCTCACAATGGAGGCAAGGGGATTTTAGCGCCCCATTTCATCTCCAAAGGAGGCAACACCCATATGGATTCGTCATTACAGGAACAAATGGCCGCTTTTCGCTACAGCCTGATCGCCCCGATCGTCAGTCGGCAGACGCCGCTTGCGCCCGGTGAACTCAAGGCTTATTTGGCGCAGGCCGCATCTCAGGTGTACCACATTCCCGGCAGCACGAAAACTCACGTAAGCGTGCGTTCGCTCGAACGCTGGCTGAACCAGTACCGCAGGGGCGAGTGGAACGGCCTGAAACCGAAAGCTCGCATCCGAAAAACCAATCTGAGCATCCCGCCAGCTGTACTTCAAGAGGCGATTCGCCTGCGCAAGGAGCGTCCCGAGCGCAGCGTCGACCAGATCATCTTTATACTCGAGGAGAGCGGCAAAGCTGAGGCTGGCACGGTTGCCGCAAGCACGCTCTCCCGGCACCTTCGAAAGGCTGGCGCAAGCCGCAAAGAGCTGCTCGCGGAAGGCGTGGAGAAAGGGTTCAGGCGATTCGAAGCCGAGGACGCGCATCTGAGCTGGCAATTCGACTTTCAGCACACGCTCTATTTGCCCGACCCGAAAGACCCGAAGAAACGAAAGAAAGCCATCCTGTTCGCGATCCTTGACGACTACAGCCGTTACATTGTCCATGCCGAGTTCTATTGGGATGAGAAGCTGCCGCGTATGGAGGACAGCCTCAAGAAGGCGATTCTGAAACATGGAATCCCTTCCCAGTTCTATTGTGACAACGGCTCAGCTTTCTCCTCACATCATCTGGTGCGCATCTGCGGAAAGCTAGGGATTCAGCTTTCCCATTCTACCGTTCGACGCCCTGCTGGGCGCGGGAAAATTGAACGCTGGTTCCGTTTTATTGATACCAGCTTCAAACCGGAGGCTTACGCACTGATTGAACAAGGGCGGCTGATGACGCTCGCCGATCTTAACGCCGCACTCGCCGCATGGCTGGACGGTTACTACCATATCCGGGAACATGGCTCCACCAAGCAGTCTCCCAAAGTGCGGCTTTCCTCTTGCGAACGGGAGATGCGGCGAAAAACGCTAGCGGAACTGACGGAGATCTTCCTCTGGGAAGAGCAGCGAACCGCCGACAAAACCGGCTGCGTCAGTCTGGATGGCAACACGTATGAGGTCGATCTTGAACTGTGCAGAAAACGTGTGCTTCTTCGCTACGACCCCTTTGACCTAAGCTGCATTCAGGTCTGGTATGAGGACAAGAGGTACGCCGATGCCACAGTCGTCGATTTAGCCCGTCCCTACGACCGCCGGGTAAACCCTGAACCGGCCGCTCCGCTTGTCGTGGAACCGGACGGACAAGTGGCCTTCCTGGAACTGGCGGAACAGAAGCGGCAAGCGCAGTGGACAAGCGAGCCTGTCTCTTATGCCACGGCGGGAGGGGATGATACGCAATGAATTCGGTCACGCAAGCCGTTCCCACGCCGCAAAGGCCCTTTAGCAAAGAACTCGATCCGACGCTCTGTTATGCGTTCAGCGGGCATAAGGAAGCGGCCGCCCGATTGGACCTGATGATTAAGCACCGAACACTCGGCGTATTAACGGGTGAAGTCGGCGGCGGCAAGTCCACCCTGATCCGGCGTTTGTTTGCTTCGCTTGATCCGATGACGTATCTGCCGATCTATCTGTGCTGCGCCAATCTGAAACCGCGCGAATTTTATGCTGGACTGCTTGAAGCTGTGGGCGTAGAGCCGGTTTACACGGTATCAAAGGCGCGAAAGCTCTGGCAAGAGGTGGTGCGCAGCCGGTCTGCGCCAGGAGAAAAAACGTTAGCCGTTATTATTGACGAAGCACATGAAATGAGCGAAGCGATGTTGCTGGAGCTGAGATTCGCTCTTAACTACAACATGGACTCCGCGGCTCTGTTTCCGCTCATCCTTGTCGGCCAACCGGAGCTGCGCAAGTTGCTTCGGCTCAAAAAGTATGAAGCGACCCTTCAGCGCGTAGGGATGCAGTACCATCTAGGCGGTATGAACAAGGATGAAACGAGCGCCTATATCCGTCACCACATGACCGTAAGCAAAGCGGAGAAGCCTGTTTTTGCTGAAAGTGCGCTAGGCCGCATCTTCGCAGCAAGCCAGGGACTTCCACGCGTAGTGAACCAAATTTGTACGCAGATCCTGCTCGACGCCACCGCCCGAAATCTCGAAGTTATTGAAGAAAGTGATGTCGTTCGCGTGCTCGCGGACATGGATCGGCAGCGAGGCCTCACGAATTAATTCGCCGTTATCCCCTATATGCACATTAGTTGGCGTATGCCGTCTCTTATTCACAGAGATTGGCATGCGCCTCGTCTATTGAATGGCGATACGCTTCTCACCCGCTTGGCGGGTTGACGTTACATTTCTACCGTCATTGTCGGTAAGATTCACGCCGTCATTTTACGTGAGCGGCAACA
>NZ_JAKGAP010000137.1 GCF_021532375.1 Paenibacillus alkaliterrae | reverse complement strand
GGGCGTCATGATTCCACATGTCCAAACCGGGCTCATGCTTGCGCTGCATAAAATTTTGTCGTACATACTTCACGGAATTTTCAACTTTCCCCTTCTTACGTAAAGATTAACGTAAGAAGGGTTACGTTAAGACTTTCGTTATGTAAAGACTATGCAGTAAAGTAGCATAACTAACGAAATCCTTAACGGTATTTCTTTACATAACAAACCATTCGTGTTATGTCATAACCAAACATTTTGGGAGGTTTGGTTATGACATCGGATATTAAAAAACTGATCGCCTTGTGCGAGGAAGAACTGGTTAGTCGTGAGTACGGCAGTATTCATATTCAAAAAGTCAAGGCGGAATGGAATCAATTGGTCCAATGGATGGACGAACGTCGATATGCAGATTTTTCTGAACCTGTTGGAATTGAATTCTGTAATGAGTTGTTTGGAAATCATATCCTTACAGAAAACGTGCGTAAAAAGAATCGGTTTGGACTCAGAGCAATACGGATGCTAATTTCATACCAAAAACATGGGGATTTTGAATTCCGCACTCCAAGGGTTGAACGGATATTTACCGGCGATATTGGGAAAACCATGGAATTGTATCTGTCATACACAAGAAACATCCTGTCTCATTCCAATGAAACAATAAGAAACAAGGAACAGTATTTGTACGAATTCCATGCATTCCTCAACGGACGCAGCCTGTCTCTGAATGATTTAAATGCGGATAAGGTAGAGGAATTTTTTAAATCTATGGGATATTCACTTGCTTCAAGGCATAACGGTGGATCGACTCTGCGGATCTTTCTCCAATATGCCTACGACAATGGACTGACGAATAAAGACTGCTCCATATTTGTCCTTGCAGACAATTACAAAAAGCATTGTAAGATCCCTACAACATATGAGGAATCAGAAATAAGCAGCATGATTGCATCTGTTGAGCGTTCATCTGCAATCGGGAAAAGAGATTACCTAATTTTACTTTTAGCTGCAGAATACGGTTGGCGAACAAAGGATATCGTAAGATTCCGTTTCGATCAGATTGACTGGGATAAAAGTATCATTCGTTTTAACCAGAGTAAGACTGATACAGCCGTAGAATACCCCCTTCTTTCGTCCATCGGCAATGCCATCATCGATTATCTGAAATATGGTCGTCCAAAAACAACTGCCGAGGAGATCATTGTAGCCGCTGATACGGCCAAAAAAGGACAGCCGCTTTCATCCCCGACTGTCCATTCCATTGTTACAAAATATATGGGCAAAGCCAATATCAAAGACTGGAGTTCCAAGAAGCATGGTGCCCATTCTTTACGGCACAGCCTTGCAAGCAATATGCTGAAAAGGAATGTACCCATGCCCATTATCAGCACCGTCATGGGGCATCAAAGTACAGAAACGACCAAGATATATCTGTCCATCGATATAGAAAAGCTGCGGCAATGCCCACTCCCGATGCCTGAACTGCATTCATCCCATTTCGGATGGGTGGTGCGGTGAATGAACAGGCCCGTATTCCAGTCTGTATTCGTAGACGAGATGAATTCCTATTTGGATTATAAAATATCTTCAGGTCATAACGCTGCAAGTTTCTATATAAACCTGCGTCGTTTTGATCGTTTCTGCACCCGTCAAGAAATTAAGGAGCCTGTATTCACTGCAGAACATGCCGAAAGGTGGATGCAGAGAAGGGAAGACGAAGCCACAACCACACATTATTCTCGGATCAATGGAACCAAACAATTTCTCGTGTTCCTCAGCCAAAAAGGCTACGATGTCTTTGTTATCAGGGATATCAGGTTTAAGCCTACTGAATTCCAACCCCATATTTATACAGAAGATGAGACAAGAAAATACCTTCGAGCCGTGGATGCCTATGAATCTGCCCGAAATCGGAAGTCCGCCATACAATACCCCGTCTTGTTTCGCCTACTGTATTGCTGTGGAACAAGAATCAATGAAACTCTGGGAATACGAAAACAAGATGTAGATTTGGAAAATGGAGTGATCAAACTTCTTGAAGCCAAAAATAATTGTGAGCGTTATATCGTTTTGGGAAATGATCTTAAGGCACTCATGATGCAGTTTGCGGAAAAATGTTTTTATTTGTTGGGTGACAGGGATTATATTTTCACCACTTCCAACGGAGGCAGAATGAGCGGGGACATCATCTACGAAGCACACCGGTTATTCCTTCAGCAGGCGGGAATTCCGTATCTCGGCGGAGGAAGAGGCCCTAGGATCCATGATTGGAGGCACACAATGGCCGTGCGTTCCTTTAAACAGATGATCGATTCCGGCATGGATATGTATGTTGCCCTTCCGATCCTGTCTACGTATCTGGGGCATAAAACCATATTTGCGACGGAACGTTATGTCAGGCTGACCATGGGCATTTACCCGTACATTGAGGAGAAGTTCAGTTCAAAAATGAAAGAGGTATTTGGGGAAGGTGAGCAATGATGAAAAGAACGGATTTTGCTGTGTATCTGAATAAGTATTTCACAATTTATCTTCCGAATACCTGCGGAAGCACACCCCAGACGATCGATTCGTACAGGTACTCCTTTATCCTTTTTTTGACCTATATGCAAGAAAGACATCACATTTCTGCTGATAGGGTGGATATCTCGGATCTCACTTATGAAAATGCCGTATCTTATCTAAGTTGGCTCCAGGAAGCACGGTCAAATGGCATATCGACAAGGAACCAGAGACAAGCCGCCTTAAATAGTTTCATCCGCTTCCTTATGTATGAATTCCCCGAGTACCTGCCCGAATACCAGAAGATTCTTGGCATTCCAGTCAAGAAAGCACCACAAAAAGAAATCACTTATCTCAAAACCGGGGCAGTAACCTTATTGATTAGCCAAGTGGACTTGAATCGGCAGAACGGGTTACGTGATTACGTCATCCTTTCATTATTGTATACAACAGGAATTCGCGTGGGTGAACTCATACAGATTCGCATAAAAGACCTGTCATTGCAGGAACCCTTCACGCTTTTGGTTCGCGGAAAAGGGCAAAAGAGCAGGTATGTACCGCTGATGCGCAGTATAATTCCAGTCATTCAAAAATACCTTGTCCAAAAGAGGTTTGACAAACCAGAGAAACTAGATGCCTGGCTGTTTAATAACCACATGAACGAACCCTTCACCAGACAAGGGATCAATTATATTGTTGGAAAATATTCAACAATGGCACGAACGATTGCCCCTGACATGATTCCCGGTGCTTTTAGTCCACATAAAATAAGACACACAACTGCCATGGGGTTGGTAGAATCGGGTGTTGATCTTATTTATATCCGGGATTTACTCGGCCACGTAAGCGTAAAGACAACAGAAATATATGCAAGGGCAGATGCCATGCATAAGCGCCAAGCGATAGAGGCAGCCAGTAAGGAAATTGTGCCTCCGGAGGAATCTGAATGGGAGAATGATTCAAAACTGAAAGATTGGCTTAAGAGTTTCAATCGCAGATAATTATGTTAAGAAATTCTGTTAGGACTTTCGTTGTTTACGTCATGTCGGGGATTATTCTTTACATAACGAAAGTCTTAACGTAACCCTTCGTTCGCGGTCTTCCAGGTTTGCATAGATCCACTTGAAAGCCGTAGTAATGGGCAAAGTCGGCGAATACGGAAGTAAGAATAATTTCTTTG
>NZ_JAKGAP010000136.1 GCF_021532375.1 Paenibacillus alkaliterrae | reverse complement strand
AACGTTCATTTTAGAGTAAATGGCAGCAAATTAAAGCAATTCTACGATCGATATCGAATAAGAGGTGCAGTGTCCACAATAAGGGTGTTTAACCGATGTGTCATGCCACAGAACAATAATTGATACTCCTTGTCATCTGCAAAATCATTAAAGAATAAATCCATTGTTCCGTCATTTCTTTCCCACGCTATTGCCTCAATCATGGGAGTACACTCATCTTTCCAATTATCCACGTGTAAATGATTCCCTGTATAGTGCTCAGTATCGAAGTAATCGTGCTCGTTCATAAGAAATCATTCCCCTTACTGTCATTTCTTCAAAATAAACACTAAGAAGAAACCGACCGTAACCATTGATAGCAATAATGAGAGAACAGTGATTTGAACCTTAATGGTTTGCGAAAATTCTCCCTTAGTTAAATCATCTTATTTCATAAACATCTTTTTGCCATACGTCATTTACAATTTTTCCACCAGTTAACCTGATGATTTTTGCATCTTCATCTTGGTCAACAAGATACCTGCTTTCGCTATAAATACCCAATAACGGCTCGATATTATAAAACACATGAACCTCTGAAAGCTTATTGTTCTCATATGTGTATTCCTCATAGTAGAGGTCAGCGTCTATCTCCATCCAACACACGCTTTGTTCGTACTTAATAATATTTCCGTTATTATAAGCACATTTAGACACTACGTGCAGCTTACCCAAATGATCGAATTCAACTCCATAAACAATATTTTTTCGATAAATTAAATATTCTTCATCAAAACGACTATTGGGTGTTGTAAATTCATTTATACCCTTTACTCGGATTAATCGATCGTCCTTATCAAATCCATATTCATAAGAGTAGCTCCCGAATTCGGGTATTTTCTTTTTAAACAATCTGCCCCGTTTCTTCCCGCCAACGATTAAATCTAATACTGGACTTGGACAATAATACCCTCTATGTATGGTTTCTCCGCCTTTTGAATATTCCAGTCTCACGACTTCTTTTTCCACAGAAGCCCGTAATTCAGAAAGTTTGTCTGCATATTCGTGTTTAATACTGATTAACTCTGTAACATCATTCTTAAAAGCATTTAATATTGCTGGATCAAATTGACGAGAAGCCTTCAATTCAGCTATCATCTTAGCCGTTGATTCATTTATTTCAGACATCATTTTTTCAAATTCATCCATTCCATCACCCACTTATCATTTTGTCTTCTTCTTGCACTATGAAACATTATTGCAAGTTAGCTTAACAAAGAAAGAGAGCAGCTGCCGCAGCAAACTGCTCCTTGTTTGTTCAACGATCATTACTCGTCAGCGCAATGACAATCCGAGGTTTTGGCGAACTTTTAAAAGGTTCAATTTATTTTTTGACACTATGCTTTCCCATCATTTCGCTACCCTTGTTTCACCAGGTTTTCTGCCGTGCGGAAAGCCAAGGCAAGAATCGTCAACACCGGGTTCACGCCGCCATTGGTCACGTGCACAGCACCGTCGCTCACCCAGAGATTGTCGTATCCATGTACGCGACCTAAGGGATCAGTGACGGATGTCAAAGGGTCATTTCCCATGCGCAGCGTACCCGCCTGATGCTGCCCGGCACTAAGCCCGCCACCTGGCCGAGTTCGCCATACCTCACGTGCTCCGGCGGCCCAAAGCCACTTCTCTGCTTGCTCTGCCAGCATGGCTGAAGCTCGAAGAGACTCGGGATGGACACTTCCGGAGAGTTGGGCTACGGGCATGCCAAAGCGATCTTTGACCTCCCTCGATAGCCGCACTCTGGACTCGGCGCTCGGGATCTCTTGGATCGGTCCCTGAATTTGGCTGGTGCGCAAGTAACTCTCGCGCATTGTTTCCTTGCCTGCGCTCCCCCATCGCGCCGCATCCGGCGCAAGAGCTCGATACCAGTGAATGAGCGGCAGCCGAGTGAATTCGTTAGCAAGCAACCCTCCCCCGATAATTCCGCCTTCGTTACTATGGTCAAAGCGGAAGGTGGCAATACTCACCCCTGGACCAAGACCATCTTGAACCGGTTCATCAAAGAGGCCGTAAGCACCTGAATAGACATGGCCTTGAAGGTTTCTTCCTACTTGTCCGTTCCGATTGCCTATTCCATGCGGTTCCGAATCACTTGCCGAGTTGAGAAGGAGGCGTGCGCTTTCGATGGCTCCGGCGGCAACCACAACATGCCCAGCCCGCACTTGCCGTCGCTGGATTGAGCCCTCCATTTGCTGCACAAGACGAACTCCGGTGGCATGCTTTCCTCCCTCGGTATCGATGCGCTCCACCGTGGTATCGCAGATCAGATCGCAATTACCGGTAGCGATGGCCCTCACTAACATCGTATTGTGCCCGCCATTCTTACTGTTGGTCGGGCAGGCAAATCCGACACACTGGCCGCACCGTCCACAAGCCGGTCGACCGTCCCGATCGATGGAGTTGATGAGGAGAGGCACCGGCCCCACTTCCCAACCCAACTTCTCTGCCGCACGAGCCAGGCGTTCTGCTTCCAGCGTACGCGGCAGCGCTGGCATTGGATAAGAGCGTTGTCGCTTCCCGCGTCCAGGGTGGTCATTCCCATCACCGGAGACGCCGACTTCCCACTCGGCCCGCACATAATAAGGTTCGAGTTCCTCATAGCGAATCGGCCAATCGCTTAGCGAACTCCCGTCTGGTATCCCATAGCGACTCGCCATACGGAAATCATCCGGATGAAATCGCCATGCCTGCGCCCCGTAGATCCGTGTTCCACCACCCAACGTCATTGCGTTATTATGATAGTCGCCTTCAAAAGGCGCGGTGATCCGCTCGTCCCCGCCCGCCAATAGAATCGTACGAGGGTTGCCTTCCAATCCTGGTCCCGTGTTATGGCCATATTTGCTAAAACGATGGTTACGCAAATGATCGCTGCCTACCTGACTGTATCGAAGCCAGCTTCCGCGCTCAACGACGAGAACGTGAAGCCCAGATTCAGCCAATACAGCCGCCGCAACCGAGCCGCCAGCCCCTGCTCCTACGATGATAACATCATACTGGTCCCGAAGCTGATCGAAGGGTCTTTGCGGCAAATCGGTTTCTGGGGCCGGCGCATGGCTCTATGTTCTTCATTCTCCACTAACCATACTTTTGTAGGCTAGCGTACGCAGGTAGCCTTTCAAGGTCAAACTATTAGATCTATTTAAATATAGCTTCATATCCATATTATACTTTTCACCGAGTTGTTCAAGTACTTTCCATTCCTTGTTCAGCCAAAAACATAAACGGGCGTCTTCGTCGTACATCTCGCTTTTCGCATGAAAAAATATGACATAAAGAGATATAATAACCAATATTTTTTATGAAATCCGTGCATGCAGGTATCAACGACATTTCATGCGATTGTTCAACACATAGCGATCGAATTCGACAAATGCAGAGCGGAATCCGACTTGCTTTGAGCCTATCGTCCGGTTTTTTCGACTGATTGCGCGGTGTAGATAGCCATATCGTAGCCGGCCAGCCGTACGACTCGCTTCACGTTGTCATTTACATGGGCAGATACGGTTCGAATCGTACGACCTTCCACCTGTACCAGAATGACTTGAATACTTTTCAGCATCGCAAGCAGCATCTCTGCCGTTGGGTTAAAGCTTTTACGTTTACCCGGCAGAATGAGAGGCTCCGTTTCTTGCTTCATATTCTCCCGAACACGCCATTCCAGAAGACCGTAGAGAAGCAGCGCCATGATAAACACCGTTCCTAGCGCCTCGATCCGCTTGGGTTGCTTCAAATAGATGGCATCCAGAATCGTGGGATCCTTGAGCAAGCGGAAGCG
>NZ_JAKGAP010000135.1 GCF_021532375.1 Paenibacillus alkaliterrae | reverse complement strand
TCCCAGAAAGGTGTTGACTGGCAGTTTACCACCAATGAAGCAAGAATCAAACTAAAACGCCTTTACCCACAGTTTAAGGATTGATTAGGTACTAGGGAGCAGGCTGCTGCTTTCTGGCTTTTTTTGCATGCCCGCTCGATCACTTTGAGCCTTACGCACTAAAAAACGGAGTCTGCTGCGAATGCTATAACGAAAGAAATGCGCGGGATTATGGGGGAATAAAGATGCGGAAAAAGAAACGTTTAAAATGGAAAAGAATAAGAACGAAGCATATACTAATTTTTGCTGCCGCTATGGCTGCAGTAATGCTGCTCGGCGGGTGGGGGACGTTCCGCCTGATGGTGAATGCGCAGGATATTGCGCTGCTTGATGCGCCGCTCCCGGCAGCAACCGTACTATATGACCGGAACGGGAAAGAGGCTACCCGGATTTCCTTTAACAAGATCGAGGAAATCGGGTATGCGGACATTCCGGGCCATATGATTGACGCGGTCGTCGCTGTAGAGGATAAGCGCTACTTCGAGCATGACGGGATGGATATGCGGGCTATCGGGCGGGCTCTGGTTGCCAACTTTTCAGCTGGCGGGACCGTTCAGGGCGGGAGCACGATTACGCAGCAGCTTGCCAAAAATGTTTTTTTATCGCATGAAAGGACTTGGTCGCGTAAATGGGACGAGGTGCTCTTAGCGAAGAAGATCGAAGAGAGCTATGGCAAGCAGGACATCATGGAAATGTACTTGAATCAGATTTATTATGGCGAGGGAGCCTGGGGGATTAAGAGAGCGGCTTACACCTATTTCGGAAAAGAAGCAAAGGAGCTGACAGTAGCGGAGGCTGCTTTGCTCGCGGGACTAATTAAGGCGCCTTCGGCTCTTACGCCATATAAGCATTTGGAGAAAGCGAAGGCGAGAAGGGATGTTGTGCTGCAGCTAATGAAGGAGCAGCAGCAAATAACCGGTGAAGTATACGCTCAAGCGTTACAAGAGCCTATCAAACTGCTTAGCTCCAAGCCTAACCGCGTGAATGACATTCACTATCCCTATTACGTCGACCAGATCATTCGCGAGGCTATGACGTTATACGGCTTAACGGAAAATGAGGTGCTGCAGGGCGGACTTCGCATCTACACGGAGCTCGATACGGGCATGCAGCAAGCTGCCGAGAAGGTGTATGCCAAGGAAGAACTGTTTCCGCAAAGCGCGGCAGATCAACTGATACAAAGCGGTTCCGTCCTAGTCGACCCGCGGGACGGCGGTATTCGCGCGCTAGTAGGAGGCAGAGGCGAGCAGCCGTTCCGCGGCTTTAACCGCGCGACGCAGCTTAAGCGACAGCCAGGATCGACGATTAAGCCTGTTGTTGTCTATACTCCTGCGCTCGAACAAGGTTATCAGCCGATGGATAAGCTGCTGGATGAGCCGATCAACATAGGCGGCTACGAGCCGCGTAATGCGGATGGCCGTTTTCACGGCGAAGTGACCCTTTATGAAGCGCTCATTAACTCTTACAATATACCGGCCGTAAAATTGCTTAACGAAATGGGAATAGATAAAGGAATCGATGCCGCTGCTCGTTTCGGACTCCCCTTAAGCGATGGCGACCGAAATCTCGGGCTGGCGCTTGGCGGGCTTCATGAAGGGGTATCGCCGCTTCATATGGCTGAGGCCTTCGGCGTATTCGCCAATAACGGCATTCAGATGAAGGCACATGCAATCACGCGCATTGAATCCGCGGATGGTGAAGTGCTGGCGGAATACAAAGCCGGGGCTGGAAAGCAGGTAACAGAGCCCGCGATTGCCCATACGATGACTGCCATGCTGCAGGGCGTTATTCGGGAAGGTACTGGCGAAGCAGCGGAGCTTGCCGGCCGGCCGTTTGCAGGGAAATCGGGAACGACGCAAATGCCTGGAACTTCGGGTTACGGGGCAAAGGACAATTGGTTCGTGGGCTATACTCCTCAGCTCGTTGGGACGGTATGGCTAGGTTACGATCAAAGCGATAGCGAGCATTATTTGACGACGAGCTCCAAAGCGGCTGCGGTCGTGCTGAAGGCAGTTTTTGAGGAGGCATTGCAGGGCGAGCCGGTTATGCCGTTCCCTGCCGGGACTTCTATTTTTGAAAAAAAGAAAAATAAAGAAAACAATAACGATCATTCAGATGATGATAACGATAACGATAACGATAACGATAACAATAACGATAACAATAATGATAACGACGATGAAGACGATAATGGAGATAAGGAAAGTGAATGGAAGAAAGAACGAGAGGAGCGAAAAGAGCGTAAGGAAAGAGAAAAGGAAGACAAAAAGAGAGAGAGGGATAGAGATCGCGGAAGAGACCGGGACGATGACAATGATGACGATGACGATGACGATGATAATGACTAACTCGCTATAAGTAATCTTTAGTATATATTTATAGAACATAGGATGGAGAAGAAGGAACGTGCTTCTTCTCTTTTAATAGGCTTGAATTTTTTTCTAAATATGTTTAAATGAAAGGTATTGATGGAAGAGGGATAGTCTTGGAAAAAGGAGGTAAATCATGAAAATCAGATTGTTCATTGAATCCATAATCGTTTCCTTGCTTGCTGCAATCCGTCATCGGTCGGCAGGTCGTTCGAGGTTATTTGCTCACGGAGACGCATGTTCCTGATCTTGTGAACAGCTATGCAAGCGTGGACTATTTGCAGGAAAAGGTTTCCTTCGGTGTAGTTCATCACTATAGCGAACCGTTTATCGCAGGCGCTAGCCTGGTCATAGGCGCAATCTATTTTGGAATTCGATTATTTTTGATTGATAGACGAAGGAAGTCGGCCTAGAATCCGGCTTTTTCTTGCGAATGCTGTTTTTTGGACTGTTCGTTTGTGCTATCCTTTACTAGAGGGGCGGGTAATATGATATTGGAAGTAGCGATGCTGCAAGTAAAGCCGGGCTTGTCAGAATCGTTTGAGCAAAATTTCAAACAAGCCTCGACGATTATATCTAAAATGAAGGGTTACGTAAACCATGAATTGCAGTCGTGCATGGAGGAAGCTAACAAATATATATTGCTCGTAAGATGGGAAACGCTGGAGGACCATACGGAGGGCTTTCGCGGCTCGGTGGAGTATTTGAAGTGGAAAAGCCTGCTGCATCAATTTTACGACCCGTTTCCGGTTGTGGAGCATTATACGAATGTGGAGCTTGATTAGAGGTGATTAACAGATAGTGAATATCTATTAAATTTCTATAATCTCTATAAAAAATGTTCTAATGTTATAGAGGTGATGGAATGAAACTATACGGAATTGGTGATTTTGCCAAGATGGTCGGAGTCACCCAACAAACATTAAGGAACTGGGACAAGCTAGGAAAACTGAAGCCTCATCATGTCAGCGATAGTGGATACAGGTATTACTCCCAGACACAGCTAAACGAGCTTCTGCGCAAGAAAGAACCAGCTCAAAGAATGATCGTGGGTTATGCCCGCGTATCCAGTCCAAAACAGAAAGATGATCTTGAGCGACAGATTGAAAACATCAAAATGTACATGCTTGCCAAAGGATACTCTTTTGAGATGATTTCCGATATTGGCAGCGGCATCAATTACAACAAAAAAGGTCTGAACCAGCTATTGGAACTTGTCGTTTCTTCCCGCGTCGAAAAGGTCGTTGTTTTGTACAAGGACAGGTTGCTTCGATTTGGTTTTGAACTCATGGAAAACTTGTGCAGCCAGTTTGGAACCTCGATAGAAATTATCGACCATACAGAGAAAGCGGAAGAACAAGAATTGGTAGAAGACTTGATTCAAATCGTAACCGTATTCAGTTGTCGGTTGCAAGGCAAACGGGCAAACAAAGCAAAGAAAATAATAAAGGAGTTGATGGAAGAT
>NZ_JAKGAP010000134.1 GCF_021532375.1 Paenibacillus alkaliterrae | reverse complement strand
TCATTCCCATCCTCGGTTGTAAAGTTAAGATTAATGTTTTAATCTCCTGCATTTCACGCTGTTAGGCGCTTATAGCAGAACTTGTCGTACATATCCATTAGTTTGTTGTTTTATATCGTTCTTGGTTCGGCCGTTCGTCATCTTCGCCGTAAACAATGACATAATCAGCATGATAACGGGATGCGAACCTTATCGGGCTAACATGCAAATAGCGTTCGCCCTCCTGATCCTTATACACAATCTGTACGGACAGGCCTTCCGATATGGCGCGGGAGAGCAGCTCCATATGCTGAATCGTCCGCGGATCAACATCAAATACCGGCAAGCGGGCATAATTCTCTGCCTCACTTTCCTCCGTGCTTTCGAATCGGCCAAGCAAATCGGCGACGCGCTGAACAGATTTGGCATTATCATAATTGTAATGCCGGTAACAGAGCGCGAGTTATTTTAACACCTTCTTCTCCTCATCGCTCATATACATATGAGGTAATACGAAGGCCTCGTCTTCATAACAGTACACTCTATGTTTGGCTACATATTTCAATGGCGCGCGAAGTGACATTTCCATATATTCAATGTCACGTGCAGCCTGCCGTTTTGAAATTTCAAACTCCTTAGCAAGAAGGCTGCTGTTCGGGTAGTTGCCCGCTCGTACTTGCTGATCAAACCACCCGATACGATGCATGTTGCTCATGCCCAAACAGCTCCTTCTCTCATCTGCTTCTTCTCATTCCAGCACCCGATAGCTCCACCGGCAACTAAAGCTTAGCGGATAACGGCGTCTACCCTCTCCTGCGGTGCGTTTATGCATCGCTTGCATACTTGAACAGATGTTCCATTCGAGTTCGTCTGTGTATACAGAAGCTTAATTCTTGTGCTTGCGCATAGGGGAATCGTCTAAGAGGAATAGCGGCCCAGTGCAGCGCTAGGCTTAGTTATTCCGTTCCAACGTTATGACTACATTTCCCTTTTTATGCCCTTTTTCAACATAGCTATGAGCCTCGGCAGTTTGTTCTAACGGATAGCGTCTATCTATGACCGATTTTATCTGTCCCGCCTCAATAAGCTCTTTGAGGAAAATTAAATCTTCCTTTCTGTCGTTTGACATCGCACATATTACTTTCTTGCTGCCTATTATTGAAGTCCTTAGCATTTGAACAAGCTGTGGAAAATGAAAGACTGCTAAAAGATAGAATCCTTTTTGCTTTAGCGAGCTTTTACAACGTGAAAACGAAGTCTTGCCTAACGTGTCAAAAATAATATCATAGATCTGACCGTTTTTGGTAAAATCCTCTTTCGTATAATCAATGACCTTATCGGCTCCCAGAGATTTGACCAGTTCTAAATTCGCGGTACTGCATACCCCGGTAACTTCTGCCCCAAAATACTTGGCAAGCTGTACCGCAAAAGTACCTACACTTCCAGAAGCGCCATTGATAAGAACTTTTTGTCCGCGCTGTATCTTTCCCTTATCTCTAAGGAAAAACAATGCGGTTGATGCGCCAACAGGAACGGTGGCGGCTTCCTCAAAGGTTATATTGGCCGGCTTTATTGCCACTGGCCCGTCTTCTGGCAGACATCTGTACTCGGCATAAGCTCCCATTCCAAAACCGCTAGCTGCAAAAACCTGATCACCTTTCTTAAATTGTTTTACATCTTTGCCTACTGATTCAATTTCCCCGGCTAGCTCAATCCCTAGTATCGTTTTTCTTGGTTTTCTGAGACCCATAGCTATTTTTGAGATGGGCCAGAAAGGCAATGTCTTTCTGGTGCCCATTCGAATTCTCGCGTCTCCTGCTGATACTGTTGTTGCAAATATTTTAATGAGTACTTCATTGTCCTTGGGAGTAGGTTTTTCTACCTCTTTGAGCTGAAGAACATCCGGTGAACCGTATTTTGTGCAAACAATGGCTTTCATGGATTTCCTCCCAGTTTACTTTAAATTTGCAGAACGAAATTATCCAGGATGTCGTGATTTCATTAACCGCTCGATCAGGCGTGGGCGAAGGACAGCTTTAGGCAGAGGCGGGGATATATAAAGTTTAGTGGATAAAATTGGGATAGATATGGTTCAATTATAATAACCATAGCTCTCCGCCGTCAACTTCGATTTAAGCCATTTAATACTTAGTAAATTAATTGTCTATTTGTGAAAGTCGGCGAATCCGGGACATTTCCGTGGACTTCTTTCACTTTGACTCCCTGGGTTGGCGGCTAAATGCTGGAAATTATTTTACTTTCTAATGTAAAATATAATTGACATTATGTATGGTTTTAATTACATTATGTATAAAAAACTTTACCATAAGTAAAGATTAACGTACAGGAGGAGTAACAGATGTCCTTTCAAGAGAAAAAGAACATCGTATCTTTAATCAGCACCTTTCTAATTTTTGGATGTTATTGTTTGTATGTGTTTCAAAAGTACCCCTTTGGGGGGCTGGATCAGGCAGATTCCTTCAGCTTTTGGGGGTCCTTCATCTTAATCTTAATCCCGGTGACGATTGCAGCAAAAATCATCATTTCCATTGTATTCACGATCATCTATAGGATAGCAACAAGCGAAGAAGAACCTTCATTCGCTGATGAACTCGACAAGTTAATTGAATTGAAGGCCACAAGGAATTCTCATTATGTGTTTGTACTTGGCTTTCTACTAGCGATGGGATCGCAGGTCTTGGATATGCAGCCTACCGTAATGTTCATCATCCTGATTAGCTCAGGGCTCGTATCAGAAATCGTTGGTGTTATCACACAGCTCTATCATTATCGGAAAGGAGTCTAAGATGGGCAAAAGTCTTATTGGCAATCATGTTCGTAAATTACGATTTAACCATGATGAAATGACCCAACAGCAATTGGCTGATAAAGTGGGCGTGACACGACAAACCATCGTAGCCATCGAAAAGGGAAACTACTCCCCTTCTCTGGAATTGGCTTTTCGCATTGCTCTCGTCTTCAACGCTCCGCTTACTGAGGTTTTCTTTTTAAAAGATAACAATTTGACCGTCTAGGAGGATGCTCATGAAAGCAATGGTGTGCACAAAATACGGAACACCGGATGTTCTACAGCTCAAGGAGGTAGCAAAACCTGCTCCCAAGGACAATGAAGTACGGATCCGAATATTGGCGGCAACCGTAGGGCCAGCGGACTGCGCTTTCCGAAAGGGCGATCCATTCATTGTCAAACTTATTTACGGGCTTAGAAGACCGAAATACCCCATACTGGGGACTGAGCTGAGCAAAAATTCAGCCCGGACAAAAAGTTCTAATCAATGGCGCTTCCGGATCGGTAGGTATTTATGCGGTACAGCTTGCCAAGTACTTCGGGGCAGAGGTTACCGGGGTATGCAGTACAACCAATGTAGAATTGGTGAAGTCACTGGGAGCCGATGAGGTTATTGACTATACCAAAGAAGATTTCACCAAAACCGGCCAAACCTACGACGTTATTTTCGACGCGGTAGGCAAGCGTTCATTCGCACAATGCAAAGGCTCGCTAACGCAAAAAGGAGTATATCACGGTTTGATTCTTTTCGCTGCTCAAGTCTGATTTTCCCAGCTATTGTTGCAATGTCATTGTTAACATCAATGAATCGGTTCAGAGCTATATTTTGAACAGCTTGCCACTCGGAATCATTTCTCACACCACTAAGCAATTCACACTTCGTTATGACTGAAAAATAAAACTCATAACCCTTATCTTGGAGGATTTGAATCGTTTCGACAATAGATGTTTTATCATTTAATAAACCGATGGCGATATTGGTGTCCAGGATTACTCCTTCCTTCACCATTCTTGCCTCATTTCCTCATTTTCCTTCAGCCACTCTTGTGCTCTTTCATCAGTTATTGTACCTCTTAAGCTCATTAAATCAGAAATACCTGCTTCCTTATAGTCACTAATCATGCTGTTTCGCAGGTCAATTACAATACGATCACCTTCTTTAACATCGTACTTCTGAAGCAGCTTTCTAATAGCATCTGTTGTGGTCTTATCGATTTTTTTGGCCATTGCTTCTCTCCCCATTCCATATACAGAGATATCGAAAATTTAATTCCGTTCAACGATCATTTTCTTTATTATAACACTAACGCAACTTATTCGATAACAGCCAGAAGCGATTCCTTAAGTAGCAATAGGTAAGCGTTTGATGTAATCTTGTTGCCGCTCACGTAAAATGACGGCGTGAATCTTACCGACAATGACGGTAGAAATGTAACGTCAACCCGCCAAGCGGGTGAGAAGCGTATCGCCA
>NZ_JAKGAP010000133.1 GCF_021532375.1 Paenibacillus alkaliterrae | reverse complement strand
GACTACATTCTCCACCTGAACCTCTTAATCAGTCAAAGTTGAAATATTGAGAATGAGCGAGAAATCAGGAGAAAACATTACTTTATAGTGGGAGGATGCAGGTATGCCTGAGCAAACAGAAAGTCAGAATGAAGCGCCTCTTTATATAAAGGTTAACGCCCGGGATAATGTTGCGATTATCGTTAATTCCGGCGGATTGCCTAAAGGGTGCATCTTTGCTTGCGGTCTAGAACTAAGAGACAGCACTCCGCAAGGCCATAAAGTAGCCCTGACAGATTTAGAGCAGGATGAGCCTATCATTCGTTACGGAGAAGTTATCGGATATGCGGAAGGCCCGATACCAAAAGGCAGTTGGGTGGAAGAGAAGCTGGTTAGACTCCCTACACCTCCTCAATTAGACGAGCTGCCGATAGCTAATCATGTACCATTACCGCTGCCGCCTCTTGAAGGATATACTTTTGAAGGATATCGCAACAAAGACGGCAGCGTCGGCACAAAAAATATACTGGGAATCACAACAAGCGTTCAATGTGTTGCAGGGGTGCTTGACTATGCTGTGAAATTGATTAAAGAACAAATGCTTCCCCATTATCCATATGTAGAGGATGTAGTAGCTTTAACTCATAATTACGGCTGCGGAGTTGCCATTAATGCTCCAGATGCTATAATTCCGATTCGCACCATACAAAATATCGCGGCCAATCCCAATTTTGGCTGTGAGGTTCTTGTAGTGGGGTTGGGTTGTGAGAAGTTAATACCGGAAAGATTGCTTCCGGACGGAGACTCAGCCAACATCGTTTCTCTTCAGGATCATCATGGTTTTATGAGTATGATACAGTCCATTATGAGCATGGCGGAGCAAAAATTGATAAAGTTGAATCGCCGGCAGCGTGCAACTTGTCCTGTGTCCGATCTAGTGGTTGGTTTGCAATGCGGAGGAAGCGATGCTTTTTCCGGGGTAACGGCGAACCCGGCAGTAGGATTTGCCGCTGATTTGCTGGTTCAAGCTGGCGCAACGGTTCTATTTTCGGAGGTCACTGAGGTGCGTGATGCCGTTCATCTGTTAACGCCGCGGGCAATCAATCAAGAAGTGGGCCAAGCCTTAATACAAGAAATGAAGTGGTACGATCATTATTTGCAAAAGGGGCAGGCGGACCGGAGTGCGAATCCATCGCCAGGAAATAAAAGAGGCGGATTGGTGAACGTGGTAGAGAAGTCACTTGGATCCATTATCAAGTCGGGCAGCAGTCCCATTGCGGGAGTATTATCCCCGGGGGAAAAAGCAACCCGAAAAGGACTCGTTTTTGCGGCAACACCTGCGAGCGATTTTGTTTGCGGCACATTACAGCTTGCCTCCGGGGCAAATATGCAAGTTTTTACAACTGGAAGAGGCACACCTTATGGATTGGCGATGGCGCCTGTTATTAAAGTATCTACCCGAAATTCTTTAACGGAACAGTGGCATGATTTAATCGATGTGAATGCAGGAACGATAGCAACGGGCGAAGCAACGATAGAAGAAGTTGGTTGGGAGATTTTTCGCATGATATTGGATGTAGCAAGCGGGAACAAGAAGACATGGGCAGACCACTGGGGATTGCACAATGCTTTGTGCCTGTTTAACCCGGCTCCAGTTACCTGATTTATTTTGTTGAGTTCGGAAAGTGCGACTATTGTGGCTATGATATAACCAAAAGGAATCCCCCCTGCATATGGCCAATTCTGTGAAAACGTTAATCCTGTAACCGCTTAATGCTGTGATATAATTTGCGGAGAGCACGGATAATGCGAATTTACATGATCTCGATATTTGCAGGGAGGTAATCATGATCAGAAGAAGCAAGCTGAATGGCAGGCGTGTGCTTATTATGGTATGGGCGATGCTCCTGCTTTGCACCGGTCCGTTATCGGTGGCTGCTGCCCAGGACAAGAAAGCTGCAATTGCGGATGACGTCACGGTTAAACTTGATGGTGAGGCTGTGAAGATATCCGATCCGGTACGTATGCTGGACGGCAGGGTGTTCCTGCCCGTAGTGCGCATAGTCGGCATGTTCGGCGCGACGGTCAAATGGGATAAAGTTAATGAAGAAGCAACGATACATACGGTATTAGGAGAACAGATTGTGCTGGGCAATGGCGTGCCGGTCGTGTATTTCAACGAAGGGCGTTATGTGATGGAGGAAGCGCCGTTCCTGTCGGACGGCAGATTGTATATTCCGCTTCGCCATGCGGCGGAGCTGCTGCATGCGACGGTGAAGTGGAATAAGGAGGAGAAGGCGGCCGAGCTTACGACGGTTCAACCAGCTGTGGTGACGGAAGCTTACGGATTGGCCGAGATCAGCAAAGAGACAGGGAGCAGCAAGTCGGAGCTGTTGCAGCGGAACCGGCTGGACAGCAAGGCTGTCATCAAGGAAGGAACGAAGCTGCGGGTGGTGATGCCTTCCATCTTGGATAACGAGGCGGAACCGTACACGGAGAAAGACTTGATGCTGCTGGCCCAGATCACGCAGGTTGAGTCGGGGTACGAGTCTTACGAGGGCCAGCTGGGCGTTGCGAATGTGATCCTTAACAGGGTGAAGGATTCGCGCTTCCCGGACACCATCCACGGCGTCATCTATTCGGGAAAGCAGTTCCCGCCCGCGCACAACGGCCTGTTGGACAAGAGCAAGCCGAACGCAAGCGTGTTTCGTGCCGCCAAAGATGCCCTTAACGGCAAGAACAACGTAGAGAAGGCGATCTACTTCATGAATCCGAAAGTATCCAAAGGATCGTTCTGGTCCAGTCTGAAAATCATTACGACGATCGGTCATCATAGCTTCGCGAAGTAAGGTTTGTGGAGCGGGGATGCCATATATGCGAAACAATTTGTCATTCACTATCGATGAATTCATTCACTTGTAATACAACAATCGAGTTGTTTCATACTCTTCATTAATTACATACTAAGGGGAATCGAGTGAGACGGCAAGCATGTAATAAGAAGACTTCGTCCAGCCAAACTCGTTTGGCTGGACTTCTCTTTTGCAAGGAGGCCCAAGTTCGCGGTGTTAAGGGAATGATTGAAAAGGATACGTATTGCGACGATGTGTTGAATCAAATTGCTTCCATTCAATCTGCTCTGAATAGTGTAGGGAAACTCGGCTAAAGAGCATATATGAACGACGTAAATGTTCTTTTAGCTATGGAGAAATGTCAAACTGACGGGCTTGAGACGGCCAATTGTGAACGATCCTCTAACCATATGTCCTGGATAACTTTTGCTAATACTTCTATAGTACGGTAGCTTTCCTCCAAACTATTTTCAACACCGCCGATTTCAATTAACGCACTATTGCCAGAGAGCGATTGATTATATTCGCCGTTACCGCTAGTTTTATCTTTTTGATAGATTCCTTTAGATAGATTAGGGATCCTTTCATTTAAACTCTCTTGAATACGTTCTGCAAAATTCATATTTTGCTTCCAATTCGGATGGTTTGTTCCTACTACAAAATAGACTTGCGCATAGTTTTGGTTTTTAAATAGGATGGTTGTTTTTTCTCGCTCTTGAGAATCCCGGTGAAGATCGAACAGATACTTTACATTCTGGTGCATTTTCAGTTCTTGAGTAATGGTTTGCTTGGAATACGAGTAAGATTTAGCATAATTGAAGTTAGAGATGCGGCTCGGATAATCTATGTTTGAATGGAATACCGGGATGTCGCTGGACTTCAATTTGTTTAACAGATAGCTGCCAAGCAGAGTGACGTTTATTTCCGAATCAAATGCTTGATCGGGCGAATTTATATGATCGAGTTCAGGGATCCAGGATTCACGATTGTGAGAATGATAAATCATAATTTGCGGTGCAGTATTATTGCTTGTACCGGAATTTGTTTCTTTTTTTAAGAATGATGTTTTCTGATTGTTCATTGTATGAGTAGTATTCTCTTCTATAATCATAGGTTTTGTATCTGCAACCGCTTGTCGAGATGGAATTTCTTCTATTAAAGATTGATTACGTCCTTCGTTCAACAATAAACCGATCATAATCATACAGGCAAAGGAAAAGAAAAATGCAAAATTAGTGATCGATGATTGTAACCGAAACATAAAATACCCCCTAGTTCCTATCAATTCGGATTGAAGATATTAATAGATTATGAGAAAGAAATGAAAAAAAGACCATATTGGTATGTAATAATAGCTTGTTAAGGGTGCACTATAATAAGGCTATTCGCAGTTTAGCATGGGTTGTGTAAATCTATAAAACTTGGACAAGGGAATCGTATTCAGTTCAAATCGCTAGATTGTTCTCCACCTG
>NZ_JAKGAP010000132.1 GCF_021532375.1 Paenibacillus alkaliterrae | reverse complement strand
TCCCAGAAAGGTGTTGACTGGCAGTTTACCACCAATGAAGCAAGAATCAAACTAAAACGCCTTTACCCACAGTTTAAGGATTGATTAGGTACTAGGTTCCACAGTTGTTTCACCAGCAGGGAATGGTTTACGTTATCGAAGAAGCCTTGGATATCGATATCCACTACGTAATGCAGTTGTGAATGGTTCACTAGGAATTGCACTCTTGCCATCGCATGGTGCGTAGACCGAAGCGGTCTGAAGCCGTAGCTGTGCTTGAAGAACCGAGCTTCTCCGATAGGTTCAAACACTTGCTTAAAGCATTGCTGGATGATGCGGTCCAGGATACAAGGAATTCCGAGCGGTCTTAATTTGCCGTTGTCCTTCTCGATGAGTTTCCGTCTGATTTTCTTAGGGCGATAGTTTTTCAGCTTGGTTTGGATTTCCGTCACTAGTTCATCGTCAGATAGCTTCTGAATGTCGGCGATGGTTTTTCCATCGGTTCCCGGTGTCTTTGAACCTTTATTGGATTTCATTGTCCGATAGGCCAGTAAGATATTTTCTCTGGAGGTAATCGTATCGTATAAATTCGAAAATGTCTCATGTCTCATGGCTTTATCATATAAATCCGTAAAGAGTTCCGTCATGCCGTAATAATCCCAATATCTCAAGGCTTGCACTGTGGCATCCCTCCTCGCGAGGTGATGTTCCCACGTTCTTACCCGATCGGTGCAATTCACATTTGGAAAATGATCGTTCTTTCAGTTAGACTTGGGGCTGTTCCTCCACTCCCATTACAGGAGATTCATCAGTCGTGCCCCTGCCCTCACAAGGATAAATGCATTTCGGCGAATGCCTTATAGCAGCCGTTTCGGGTGACAGCCCTTGTTGCAACGTTCCTTGTTTTCCAAGTCCCTTACAATCTAGCTATTCATTCTGAACTTAGGTGCTCCCTTTGAGCCTGTGAGCTAGATGCCGCCATTGTTCGGCATAGCGTATTTCATATGGCAGATTTTTACTCCACGCCACTCACGCCATCGTAAGATGGTATATATGTTTCCATATATTCTAACTTTAGACCCGTACCTTCGGTTGTTTGTCAGTTCCTTTCGCGGAACGATTCTCACCATATCCAGTTTTTCAGCCGCGCGGCATATCCGTTAGCATACCTTCTCCATTGGGGTGGCTTCAGCCTTCGTTCTGCCGAATCTACCTGTACTCCAAACCCCATAGCCTGTCAGCTATGACGCATGCAGGAGTGTTGGCGGGATGGTTTCGGGAAACATGGCTCCGTCATTCCCATCCTCGATTGTAAAGTTAAGATTAATCATGTAATCTCCCGCTTTTCGCGCAGTAGCGCTTATAGCGGAACTTGTCGAACCTGCCTGTTAGTACAATACTCAATATCCATTGAAATACATCGTTCAGGCTGCGTTACTGATTCCACTGCCACAGTACAGCGGATTGTTCGTCCGTCAATCTCGATTCAAATGGTTAGTAGCAGTTTATTGGGACAAGTTAATCATCATGCGTAGCGCATACGAAAAAAGGGCTATCCCCTTGCGGGATTGCCCTTTTGGCTCAAATCGATTATGGCGTCGTCGTTGTTTCCGTCGCTGCAGGATCGACAGGACTTGTTTCGGTATCAACAATAACTACGCTTTGCGTCTCGGTTTCAAACTGCACATCCGCACCCAGGGATTCACTAATGAAGCGGATAGGCACTATCGTATTGCCTTGTTCGATTTGGGCTGGAACCTCCAGGATGACTTCCTTACCGTTCACAAAAGCTATCGTTTCATCAATAATCAGCTTAATCACTGTTCCGTTCCTCATAACCGTAACCGAACGCTCATCGGCATTCCAAACTACTTCAGCTTGAAGAGCTTCAGAAACCGCACGGAATGGAATCAACGTTGTTCCATCTTTAATTTTAGGAGCAAACGGGAAGTCCGGTATTTCTCCGTTCACGTAAGCTTTAATACCCGTGATGCCTTCCTGTTCCAATAGCTCTGATAATGCTTTATAACGGTCAAGATTCCTCAGGTCGCGCTTTACCGCTTCCTTCTGGGCGGAAATGGCTTCTTTGAGGACACCCGCTTGCGCATAGTATTGAGCCAAAGATTCATACAGCTCGTCCTCTGCCAGTTCCTCATTATCTACCGATTCCTCAATTTTCTTTTTCAACTCATCCGCAAAATCTTTCAACTCATCCTTTTTATCCTTATATTGCTTAAGAATCGCTTTACGCTCTTCTTTTATTTGATCCTTCAAGGCGTCCAGCGCATCTTCAATTAAATCAATTTCCTGATCCAAAGATTCCTTCGCCTGTTTCAATTCATCTTCAACCTGTTTTTTCCTGGCCTCGTACTCTTCTTTGGACAATTCGTCTTTTAACGCTTCCAATTCGCTTAATTGCTGTTCATAGTCTTGTTTGAGAGCTTCTTCTTTCTCTTTATACTCTTTCTTTAAAGTCTTTTCGGACCCTTTCACGGCATCCTCTATGCTTTCATCATCGTCTTTGTCGTCATTCTCGTTATCTTCGTTTTCGTCATCTTCGTTGTCATCATCATCGTCTTTGTATTTGTCTTTGTCTTTGTCATCATCGTTTTTGCCGTAGTATACCGGTTTCTCTTTCTTATCGGTATCTTCCGCGCTTGCAAAAGGCGACATAACCAGCATAAGTGAAATCATTAGAGCAGATGATACAGCTAAAGCCTTCTTCTTCTTTTTCATGGGGCACTCTCCTTAATATAAATGAATGAATGCACCAATAGAATCACTATTGGCAACCCAGCCACCCTAGAAGGCCCTCTCCCTTAGGTCTGCAGCTTTGCGTCCCCATGTTTCCATAGGTTTGCCTTTATCATTAGCATCTACGTACATTGTAATTAATTAGACAACTTTCGACATGGGCTTTAAGTCTCATTACACTTAAAAAATAATCTAAATTAAACTGAAATGAAGAGGGGTCTAGGTGAAATTGTACTCATTCCTATTATCCGCATACACGGTAGTGATACGAGACTCATTATTCTGTACGATGATTGACTTCCGCTATAAAAAATACAGAGCACAGGCGTCAATCTCGCCATGCTCTGTATTCCGAATTCCTGTATTTCGACTTGTGCCCCTACATTCAGACTATGTATCGCTTGGAAACCTGCATGCCATTTGATCGACTTCCATAGCCACCTGCGAAGAAAGTTCGGAGAGGCTGCGTATGGGAACTTCTTGCTCTTGATCCGGTTGGTCGAGGGGATAGACTCTGGCTGTATCATTCTCTTCGTTCACATGCTGGATATAAACGCGAACCCCGTTATACTCCACGTTTTCCATGTTCGGTGAGGCCGCGATTTCCTGAGCCCGTTGAATATTCATCATATAAAACCTCCTCTGCTTCTGGTCATTTCATTGTGTGCGCAAGAGGAAAATTCTATTCACGGGATTACGCACCGGTTATTTTTATTGGTCTCCGTAAGTAATTTCAGGCGAAAACTTACCTCCATATCCCAGCACTTTAAAGCTCCCGAAATTATAGGAGGCATCCTTTTCCTTTTCTGAGATACGGTCATTATATTCGACAGATTACGGACAGGCAATTCAGTCAGCATTAGGGCGATATGTTGCGGAAACAATATAAAACCTTACTTGTGATAAAGTTATATAGTTGTTGATCATAAAAATGTGTAGATTACTCGGTTCAAATGATTCGTTGTAGCCTTATATTTCTTGACTACTTTCGATCGGATACCATTTGCCTGCATGAGGCGATCCACACGGCCTCGACTAGCTTTTTGGTCGGGCAGTAGATTCTTGGTAATTTGAGGTGACCCATAGATCTTATGACTGCCTATGTGAATGTCTCGAATCCTATCTAGCAACTTCCGATTTTCAACACTACGTTTGCTTTCTGGTCGTTTGATATAAGCATAATAGCCGCTTCTAGAGACGTTAAGAGCCTGGCACATCTTCGCAATCCGAAACACGAAGCGGTGTTCAAAGATAAATTTGAACCTAATTATTTCAGATTTTTCGTAAAGTAGGCTGCCGCCTTTTTTAGGATTTCATTTTCTTCCTTTAGATCAGCGAGTTGCTTGCGTTTTTTACGCATATCCTCTTCTTCGGCCTTCAGCTTACCACTGCCTGGGGATGCACTGTCTCCGTCACGTTTATGACTCTTAACCCAGTCCCTTATCTTAGTATGGTGAACACCGATCTCCTTAGCGGTTTCCCCCACCGTTGTTTCTTCAGCCAAGATACGCAGGACGACCTGCTCCTTAAATGAGTTGTATTTCTTCCCTTGTCCATTGTGAACCCCTCCATGATTTATTATAGAGGTTTTCTTCGTGTTCATCTATTCGGGTCAAGGTCACTTTTCGATGACTACGGTTAAACACCCTTATTGTGGACACTGCACCTCTTATTCGATATCGATCGTAGAATTGCTTTAAATTGCTGCCATTTACTCTAAAATGGACGTTT
>NZ_JAKGAP010000131.1 GCF_021532375.1 Paenibacillus alkaliterrae | reverse complement strand
CCTCTTGATCAAAGAGCTGGCGCTTCATAAGCGCTTCCTGCGTGATCTGAACCAGGTGCTTGGATTCACAGGTCAGCCCAATATGATAAGCGACGAACCATCTTAGGATCAAGCTCATGTTGACGCGCTACCGCTGTCATATTGCCAATCTCTTTACCCTTGGCAACAACCATTTTCTTAAAGTTTAAGTCGTACTGTTTCTTCGTCATATTGTGTTCCCCTCCGCTTGGCTCTATCGAATCGCCAACAATGAAATCAAGCTGTATTACCGGAATCCGCATTCTCGCACCGATTCGTTCGACCGCATGCTCGAGCGGTCGGATACGGAGCCGATGGCGGATTACATCTTGGAGGAAGAGCTCATTCAAGCACAGGAAGAATTGGCGAGACACGATCAATTTTTATTTTTCCAACAGAAGATCAAGGAATTGCCGCTCAAGTATCAAGAAGTGCTGTCCCTGAGATACTTTGAACAAAAATCTGTAAGGGACAATGGCCACATCTTAGGTAAATCCGATGGAACCGTAAAGTTGCTGCTTCATCGTGGAATCGAAAAATTAAAAAAATATGTGTAATAACTTTGGATAAATATGCAACCTTTTTTCCCGAACGTCATTATACCATGTAGAAGGTGAGATTTATGAGAAAAGAAGACCTGGTCGAACAGTTGGAGACAATGGAAAAACCGGAGGTGCATCTGGATCATCACAAGTACCGTCTTAAGCATTTACTTCGTACGAGGTTATACGCAAGAAACAATTCAGATTTTCAGCTAAAAAAACAATGGGGAGCGATAACAATGTCTATATTGAAAAACACAAAAGTGATTGCGCCGGTGCTTTCCGTCGCCTTGCTCTTTGGAATCTATTCCTTATTCTTTACAGGTTCGCAAGAGGCTGCGGCCTACGTCACGCTGCAAGTCAATCCGGCCGTTCAATTGGTTGTTGATAAAGACAACGAGGTCATGCAGATTGAACCATTAAACGATGACGCGAAACAAGTAGTGGGCGAGTTGGAGTTGATCGGTATGGAGCTGGAAATCGCGCTCGAAATGATCACAACAGCAACCCTCGAACTTGGGTATGTCGACGCGGATAAAGAATTTGTCCTCTCGATCCGCAACGTCGAAAGTCTTACAAACGATGAATTATTGCAGCAATTAGCCCGAGGGTCCAAGCAAGCGGTCTCCGACAGTCTTTCGGCGGCAAATCAGACTAACGAAGTGCACTCCGTTATCGTCACACCCGAGTTGTTCGAGCTTGCTCTCGAAAAAGGCTTGCTGCCTTCCGACTATATCGATCTGATGGAAACCGGTATTTCCCCGGAAGCGGTTCAAGAAATATTAATGTTGTCCGATATAGATGGTGTGGATAAAAACGTTTTCTTGGATGAGTTGGATACGGTCGCCTCTGCTCTTGAAGACATGCTAGAGGCCGGTTTCGACGAAGCGAAAGCCATTGCGATGCTGCAAGGCGCTGTTAAAGCGGACAAAGACTTCGAAGAGTTATCTACGATCATTGCCGCAATGATCGACATGCAGGACTCGGGGGCCAATCCGGAACAAAGCCTCGCTTATATTCAAGCAGCACTTGAACAAGGCGTAGATCAAGACATGTTGCTGGAAGAAATCACAACGCTAACCGCCGCTCATATTGATATGATTGAAGAAGGCGTTTCTGAAGAAACGGCTTCCGCCTTAATGAAAGCAGCGATGAAGGCGGATCCTTCACTTGAAGAAGTCACCACGATTACGTCGATACTTATTGACTTGATGGAGGAAGGCTTGACGGAACAGGAAGCGTTGGCAAAGCTGTTAGCAGCCATGCAGG
>NZ_JAKGAP010000130.1 GCF_021532375.1 Paenibacillus alkaliterrae | reverse complement strand
GTCGTCAGAAGGAGCAGAGACAGCTCCTTCTGACGACGCTTCCAGAGACGACGAAGATCTGGAGGACGATGAAGACAATGATGATGACAACCGTTCCTCCCAATTGTCGACGTCTTTATCCCTTTCAAATAAATCCGAGGCAGCCTCTAACAATGATAAGGACGAGCAGCTGAAGGATGAATTAACTGAGAAGGAAGATGAGACCGAAAAAACCGATCCATCTTCGGCCAAGCAAGCTAACGACCAAGAGGCCAATCGCGAGTCGGATGACGATGCGAATGCTGACGATGAAGAAGCGGATGTTGAAGAAGACGAGGATAACGAGTAAATTAGTGAAAGCTTCGGGGAGCCAGGTTACTGGTACTCCCTTTTTTTGCGGTAGTACCACCTAAGGTAAACTACTTGCAAACATATCGTACATATTTGTGGTTATTAATCACACCCTTAACAACAACTTCTCACCATTTTTTAATTCGAGCTTTAGATGAAACCTCCCTGTGAACCTTTAATTGGTATATTATAGGCTCAGAGAAAAGGCTTATTCATTGTAATAGTATATTTTTTGCGCCCACTCAAAATAAAGCTTAACCTGTTGTATTTTCTCATCATGCTCCTTAAAGTCATTGTCGCTTGGATAAAGCAGTAGGGTTGTAACAGAATTGTATTACGTAAATAATCCAATGGTTTCTTGTAACCCTGACAACAGCACATTTACGTCTCTGTCCATTTTCTAAATATACAAATCGCCGGTTGCCAGGAAGATCAACTATTGAGACGTCAAATCCAAGTCGAGTTGGATCTGCCTTTACTACGGGTTGATTTGTATCGACTTTAGGTACCTCAGGAGTATATCTAGACCGTCAATTCCAACAATTTCAAAGACTATTACTTCATTAGCCTTACTTATCCCGCGATAATGAACAGTTAAATTATGCAGTGCAGGAATTTGGAACTCTGTCATCCTCAAGAGAATTCTTATGCACATTCACACTAAACGTAATTCTAAGATCATTTCCCACTTTGGATACTTGGTCGACGAGATAAGCCAGTCCATTTGGACGAAAAATTGCATTTGAAATGTCTTTCGCCGTTGCAAAGAGAACCCGTATTAACTCTACATATGGAATATAGTAAGTTATACCGCCAATCGGAATAGCCCACATTTTATTATTCATCATCTTCTGTTTCGCATAAAGATATTAACCAACACGTCTACATGGGGCTAATGAACCGCCACGGAGATATCTTGATCATACATATAACCCCTCTGAGCAATAACCTGATTCATGATACTCATTACGAATTGATCGCTTACATTTGGGGCTGCAGCTAAGCGTTTGACCTGCCAGGCAGCTGGTTGTTTTCCTTGCCCCAATAATTGCTCTACAGCCCATTGAATACGCCTTAACCGATAATTTTCAAGGGATTCACAGACTTCGGTTAACAACCGTTTACATCTAGTACCTAATCAATCCTTAAACTGTGGGTAAAGGCGTTTAGTTTGATTCTTGCTTCATTGGTGGTAAACTGCCAGCCGTTCACTTACCGCTACATGGCGCCAACCCGCTAATGGTTCCGTGAAGATGAAGATGCTGCATGTCCCGTTGCGAACGTACTCGCTGTCCTCGCGCAGTCCAGCGCTACTTTTCTATCTACAGCTATATTGACTCTTTCCCACCCTGGCACTTTCCGATCTATCTCTTTCTGCCATATTGCCTTGCATATTCCATGATGCGACGGTGCATGCTTTTGTCGGTCATATGCTTCAACGGATAGAACTGGGGCCTTGTGTTCACCTCCAGGATCCAGGCATTCCCTTTGCCGTCTAAAGCCACGTCGAGCCCCAGCTCGCGAAATCCGTTGCCATGCTCGTCAAATATTCGTCCTACGGATTCGCCAAGCTTCTTCAGCTCTTGTTCCTTCCGCCTGACAGCGGTCGTGCCGAAGCCTGCTCCAGACAGCGTCTGCCTGAAATACCCCAGTCTGCCCCCTTGGTGATAATTGGTTGCGACCTTGCCCGGTCTGCCGATTTTCGTGAAGAGCGCCGTGCTCTTCCAGCTGCCTTTGTTGGATTTTTGAACCATGACGCGGATATCGAAGGGCTGGCCTTTTGTCGCGGCGAGCTTGATGCCCTTTTGAAGCAAATAGGGACGCGTGCGAGCTTGTTTATTCAGATATTCATAGAGTGCGTCGAATGTCTTGTACCGTTTGGTCTCCGAGCTGTGTTGAAGACGGTAACCGCTTGCCAGCCTGGTGATGCGCACAATGTTAAAGCCGCCCGTGCCGCCGGTAGGCTTGAAATAGACCGTTGAATACCTGGACAACATGCTTCTAAGGTTGCCGCGGCTGTAGCGAAGCGTCTCCGGCATATAAGTTCGTATCTTGGCGCTTTTAAGCAGCCATTTTGTTTTTGTCCATTTACTTTTCACGGTGGTGCTTGAATAGCTCATTCCTGTCAACTCTCCTCTCCTCACTTCCTAGTAGTCTCTCAAAGCTAATAGTAGAGAATGGCTAGATATGGTATGATAATGCCAAAAAGAGGAATATAACGATGCGTCCTATAAAATACC
>NZ_JAKGAP010000013.1 GCF_021532375.1 Paenibacillus alkaliterrae | reverse complement strand
CGATCCATTGACTCAAAATATTACACAAACTGGCAACCACAATGGTCATCCTGCAGTAGGTAACTCAAAAACTCTATCCGTCGGACAGACTCCTAGTTAGATTTACTTTGCGGCCATTCGCCAGAAAGCGGATGGCCTATGCTTTTTTTACAAAGGCGATTTATGCACTATTATTTGTTTTGAATAGGGTATGGGAGTATAATAATAATATATGGTAAGGGAGGCGAATCGAATGAGCGTAGAATCGGAAATGTTGGATCAAACAATGGATCATGAGGAAGGTTGCTGCTCGCATGAAGGTGAAGGAAGAAAGAGCCATCATTCGGATAAAGTGAAAAACAATTTGATCAACCGGTTGAACCGAATTGAAGGTCAAGTTCGCGGTATTAAAGGATTAATTGAAAAGGACACCTATTGTGACGATGTTCTGAATCAAATCGCTTCTATACAATCGGCGTTGAATGGCGTAGGAAAGCTTTTGCTGGAACATCATATGAGGAGTTGTGTCATCGAACGGATCCAAGAAGGCGATACTGAAGTATTGACGGAACTTATGACGACGATAAACAAATTGATGAAATAACACACAAATGCACGATCAAGCGTCGATCCTCGTGGTCAATCATGATCTCTCCTTCTTTAATCACATCCATCCCGAATTCAAGGGAAACGGGACTTTTACGGTACAAACAAAATTTCCGTCGGGCGGAGACTACAAAGTGTTCGCGGATTTCATCCCGAGCGGCGGATACGGCACGACGCTCAGCGAATGGAAGGGGAAACATGCGATAAGCCGTCCTTCTCCACAAATCGTGGATAGAACGGCTTATTTTTGCATAAACCCATGAAATTCTGCTTGTTAATATTCATTCATATTTTTTAGGAGTTGACGTACGGAGGTTACGTCGCAGAGATTCGATTAGCAGACTTTTCCGTAACCGCCGAAGACACCGCAGCTACAAACGATAATTACCAATAAAATGAACAAGACCAAAATTGAGCCTGTGTTGTTGAAAGCACCACCTACGTAACTAGACATTATGAAATGCACCTCCTTACGTCTCGAGTACAATGTAGGTTATGCATGGCCATTAACTTTGGATTGGGTGTTTGTTACGGAATGATGTTAGCCTAATTTGCCAAGGTACGCTACCTGGTTCAAGAATGGATATCCGAGATCGCCATTGGATTGATTCTGAGCTTATAGGTAGCCAGTCATTAACCCTCCAATGCATTTCGGAGGTCATCAAGTGATTTCCACTCATCCCCCGTTTTTATGGCATCCTCAGCCTCGGAGAGTTTTGACAAAAGCTACAACAAAGGTCGGAATTGTCAAGGTCTTTGATAACTCGTTTTTCTTTCTGGTTTCAGTTTTATACATCAGCTGTGCTCTCCTGTTCACCATCCTTCTGAATAGAATTGTAATTCATCCGTCCTGTCCCGGATTTTGAACGTGGCACTTTATGAGAAGGAGGGTTAACACCGCTGGCTTACATTGTCAAATGGATTTGTTTTTCATGATCGCAGGTTTCGATCGTTGATGGAGGAGATCCGAACGGTAGAGCTGTGAAACAGTAATGGATGTAGGAAAGGGGTTTAATATAATGAAAATGAGAGGAACCTGGCATATTTATAAAATGGAAGTGTGGGACGAAGATTATATGAATATGGAACGTTGCATACACCGGCTACGGCTCGGCTGAGAATCGCAGCCGAGCCGATATCCTCAACAAAGCTGAGATAGCGGAAAATTTCGCCAAAGCCGGGCATTTCTTTGTCGAGCACGTCTCGAACGGCTTCAAAGGTCGTATCACGTTTGGCAATTCCCGTACCACCGTTGATTAGGAGGGCTTCGACCGAATCCCCGTTTGCGGCTTCTCGAATGAGTGCTTGAATTTGAGCATACTCATCCTTCACAATACAGTAACCTGCAATTTCAAAGCCGCCAGCTTGCTCAAGCAGCTCTTTGATCACATTCCCGCTTGTATCCGTGTCCGGCGTTCTCGTGTCGGACACGGTGATAATCATGCAGCGAACAGAAGCGGGAGCTTGACGCCGGTGATCTTCAACCAATGACATGGCAGGCGCTCCTTCCTTTAATTGATTTGGGCCGCGGTATCAACCGCGTATCGGGAGAACTGCACTTGGAACCATACCTGATCCAAATTTCGACCGATAATGACAATTTCGCTATTTCTCGCCTCACCCGGTCTCCAGTCACGATCTGGTGTCGAACTAAACAGCATGTGAATGCCCTGAAACACAATACGCTGCTTCACCCCTTTGATATTCAAGATGCCTTTGCAGCGAAACGTATCAGTACCGTGCTCCCGAAGCCACTGACGGAAACAGGTACTCGATTGTCTGCATTTTCTACATTAGACATGAAACTCACTCCTCAAAATATGTATTTTGATTTTTGTTATAAATCGTAATTATTACAAATAAAATTATAAAACGTCTTATTGATACTGTCAAATAGTGAAATTGAAGTCCGATGGAGAGGGCAACCACGGTTTATATGTACAAGCCCGGAAAAAAGAAGTTCGAAAAACGCTTGACAAAATGGGCGATTCCAATTATTTTTGTATTTAGCTATAAGTTTTGCATTGGGGAAAAACTTTTGTTGTTGTACAGGTTTCGGATGTTTGTTGCATGACAAAAAAAGTGTTAAAAAACAGGAGGAGAAGAAGTGGAGAAAAGGTTGTACAAGAAAACGGGATTTTTCGTAAGTGCGTTAGTGTTGGCTTTATCATTGGTGATCTCTGCGTGTACTTCCAATCAAGAAAACTCGGATAACAAGACATTAGGGGAGAAAATTAACGTCGTGACGACGATTGCACAAATCGCAGATCCGATTTCCGTCATTGGAGGCGACCGGGTCAATGTTCAAAGCCTGATGGGACCAGGCATCGACCCGCATTTGTACAATGCGACACAAGGGGACATCCAGAAGCTTGAGAACGGCGATGTTATCTTTTACAGCGGGCTGAACCTTGAGGCGAACATGGTTAAGGTGTTTGAAGAAATCGGCAAGAACAAGCCGGTACTCGCTATAGGGGAAGCCATCTCAAACGATAAGCTGCTGAATGATGAAGAGGGAGCAACGGATCCGCATGTATGGTTCGATATCGATTTGTGGAAACAGGCTCTTGGAACAGCAACTGAAGAGTTGAAAAAGGTTTCGAAGGACGATGCCGCTTACTTTGAAGCCAACAAGAAGAAATACTTTGAGGAACTGGATAAGTTGAAAAAAGAAGCGAAAGAGAAATTGACACAAATCCCGAATGAGAAGAGAGTACTGGTTACAGCGCACGATGCGTTTGGTTATTTCGGTCGAATGCAGGACATTCAAGTGGTTGGCCTGCAGGGATTGAGCACAGAGGATGAAATCGGACTATCTGATATCGATGATACGATTAATACATTGGTGAAATACAAGGTTCCTGCGGTGTTTGTGGAAAGCAGCATCAATCCCGCATCGATAAATGCTGTGATCGAAGGCGCGAAGAAGAAAGGCCTCAATGTTAAACTGGGCGGCGAGCTGTACTCGGATGCAATGGGAGATGCCGGAACAAAGGAAGGTACTTATCTCGGCATGTACCGCCATAATGTAGACACGATTTTTAAAGCTTTGAGCGGAAAAGGTGAGTAACATGCTTCCTGCGCTGAGCGTGAACGGATTATCCGCATCGTATCAAAAAAACAAGGTGTTAGACGACGTAAACTTTGATGTAAATCCAGGAACATTGACTAGTATTGTTGGGCCTAATGGCGCAGGGAAATCTACGCTCCTAAAAGTGATGTTGGATCTGCACCCCAAACTCTCCGGCTCAGTCTCTTACTTTGACTCAACGTATTATAAAGTGAAGTCCAGGGTCGGGTACGTACCGCAGCGCGGTTCGGTGGACTGGGATTTTCCAACGAATGCGCTGGATGTTGTCATGATGGGATTATACGGCCAGATTGGTTGGTTAAGATGGCCGAAACGCATTCATCGGGAGAAGGCGATGAATGCGCTGGACAAAATGGGAATGGCTGATTATGCCGGACGACAAATCAGCCAGCTTTCCGGCGGACAGCAGCAGCGGGTGTTTCTCGCCCGTGCGCTGGTCCAGGACGCTGATTTGTATTTTTTGGATGAACCGCTGGCTGGCGTGGATGCCGCAACAGAACGGGCGATTATGGACACGTTGAAGACATTGAAAAGCAATGGCAGAACCGTCATGGTCGTCCATCACGACCTTCAGACGGTCGAAGATTACTTTGATCATGTATTGCTTCTGAACCGAACAGTAGTGGCGAATGGTTCAACGAATGAAATCTTCACTAAAGAGAATATATTCCGAACCTACGGCGGCTCACTCCGATGGATGGGGGAGAAATCCGGATGACCAATCTATTATCTCACAACGCGCAATGGGTGCTGCTCAGCATGTTGATTTTAGGTATGGCTGCAGGCATCATGGGTTGTTTCGCTTATTGGAAACGACAAAGCCTGATGAGTGACGCTTTATCCCATGCGGCATTGCCGGGGGTTGTTATTGGATTCGCGATTTTGGGCGTCAAAAATTTGCCGGTAATGATTGCGGGGGCTGCTGCAAGCGCATTGCTTGGCGCCCTGCTGATCCAATGGATTCGCTCCTCCAGTCGTGTCAAGGAAGATGCAGCGATGGGAATCGTATTGTCCGTATTTTTCGGGCTTGGCATCATGCTGCTTACGTTTGTGGGCCGTATGGCCGGAGCCAGTCAAAGCGGGTTGGATAGCTTCATCTTCGGGCAGGCGGCTTCCATGGTTCGCAAGGATGTCTTCACGATGACGGGTCTGGCTCTGCTGGTTCTGTTTGTTGCCATCATTGCCTTCAAGGAATGGAAGTTGTTTTTGTTTGACCCTCATTTCGCCAAAGGTCTCGGTCTCTCGAGTCGATGGATGAATAGTGTCTACCTGGCGATACTGGTGCTTGTCATTGTGATTGGCATACAGGCAGTGGGTGTTATTCTCATGGCAGCACTCCTTATTATCCCCGCCGTTAGTGCGCGATATTGGACGAATTCTTTCAAATGGATGGTCGTATTGTCTGCCTTGTTTGGCGGAGGAGCCGGGATGGCAGGCACACTGATCAGCACGTTTGGCAAAGGGTGGCCGACGGGGCCGTTCATCGTCATTGCCGCCTCCTCCTTGTTTATGGTTTCCCTGGCATTCGGATTGCGCAAAGGGCTGTTGTTGATGTTCCTGCAACAGCGTGCGCAGAAGAAACAGCTTGGACAACAGCTGTCCAATCAAAGCGTGCTGGAGAGGGGATGATAATATGAGCTACACAGGCTGGATTTTACTTACGGCTTCTCTGGTTGGACTGTCTTGCGGATTTATCGGCGTGTTATTGATTTTGCGGAGAATGGCGATGATGGCTGATGCAATTAGCCACACGGTGCTGATCGGTATTGTGGTCGCTTTCCTCGTCACCCGCGAACTAGGCGGTGTGCATATGCTGATAGGCGCTATTGCTGCCGGATTGCTGACCGCTGTACTTGTTCAGTGGTTTCACTCGCGGGGTGTACAGCAGGAAGCGTCAATAGGCGTTGTGTTTACTACGCTGTTTGCGGTTGGTGTGGTGCTGATTGCTACAGAAGTAGGAAATGTTCATCTAGATGTTAAGCATACATTGATGGGTGAGATCACGTTTATACCGTGGGAAAAAATAGAACTTCCTTGGGTCGGAGCTATCCCGGAAGCCGTTTTTATACTGTTTCTGGTATTGCTTGTGGTGCTGGTGACTATTCTTGCGTTTTATAAGGAATGGAAAATTACCTCCTTCGATCCTGCGTTGGCAGCAAGTCTAGGCATTCCGGTCCTTCTGATGCATTATGTGTTTATGTCTCTTGTTTCAGTTACGACCGTGGCTGCATTTGATGCTGTTGGCGCGATTATGGTAGTTGCAATGCTGATTACCCCGGCGGCAGCCGCTTATCTATGGACGGATCGGCTGTCGATCATGTTGCTGCTCAGTGGTTCGTTCGGTGTTCTATCTGCTATTATGGGTTACTATATTGCAGCTTGGCTGGATACCTCGATATCCGGATCTATGGCATTTTCGACAGGTATTGTATTTATGATCAGCTTCTTATGCTCACCAAAGCATGGTATTTTGGCTAAATCTATTCGTCCCTCTATGTCTGCTTGAAAGGTGTAAGAGCATATGTCCGGTTCGGCGGGGATTAGTGGATCATACCTTGGGTTCGCCAATATGCCCGAACCTTTTCCCGAAATGGGCGATCTTCCGTGCAATCTCCAATCACAAAAAATGAAAAGTGTTAAAAACGATCCGGTGGCTGAAAGCCTCCCGGATCGTTTTTTCTTACCACAAAGTAAAGTTCATAAAAAGCTGCCTTGAGCTTCCGAAGCGAAAAGCCATGTCATTTTCCTTGTTGGTTTATAGATCCAACCGTTAATTTGCAAGCTTGGCCCATTCCTGCTCCATTTGCTCCCGATCGAGATCGATACCGATAAGGACGAGGTAAGAAGATCCTTCATACTCGGTCGGTTGCCAACTGATTCGACTCCCGGCAAACTGGACGAGTCGGTTGTCGCTGCCGTCAGAATTGGATAAGGTCAGGTACCCCTTGGCTCGCAGCAACTGTCCACCCCATTGCTTCAGAAATCGCTCAACCTGCTTCAATGTAATTGGGGTATTTTCTGCCAGGGGCAAGGTTAATGTTTGAACCCTGCTAAACGATTTCTCCGTTCCTTCATGCTCGTGATGATGATTCGCCGTATGCTCTTGTTTACGCACAGATCCGATGACTTTGAAACTTCTTTTTACGACTGGTGCGCTGAGGACGATGGGCTGCAAACCAGCAAAGACGCCTTCCATATTCATTTCGCTATGTTTGGTGAAATGAATAGCGGCCGAACTGTTTTGCTTCTTTACCGCTTTTTCGATTTTGGGCAGGTGTGAGGAGGGAACCAGATCTGTCTTATTGATGAGAACGGTGTCGGCTACTTCCATCTGACGTCGCAGCGTATGAACCAGCTGGCGATCTGTATTAAAAATGCTGTTATAGTCGAGCACCCATTCAGCATCAAGTACGGTTACGATATGCTTTAGCTCCACACGGTTCAGGAGATATGGTTCCGTTAATGCGTCGGCTACCTCCTCGGGGTTTGCAACCCCGGTAAGCTCGATGAAAAGAAGATCAGGCTGCTGGTCGAGAAGTCGGCGCACAGACTGCGCTACCTCCACCTTTTTGCTGCAGCAGATACAGCCATCAAGCAGCTTTTCTATAGACGCTCCCGGTAAATCGGTATGAATGGTCCCGCCATCCACATCGTATTGCCCCAATTCATTCATCAGGATTGCCGGTTTAAGCTGGTGACGGTTTGCTTCGTGAAGGAGTCGAAGGAGCAGCGTCGTTTTGCCGCTTCCCAGAAACCCGCTAAGTATAATGACCGGAACTTTGCTCATTTGAATGATCTCTCCTTACAATTTATTAATCGCTAGCTTAGCTATGGCATCATGCTGATGGATGGATTCCTCGTCCAGCCTTTACGGCGGTATTCATCCAGTTGCTCGGTCAAACTGCTCATGTGATGCCCTAGGCATCAACATAAGCAGGCTGATCGTCAGGCAATAAAATGAGCCGCTCCGCTTTATTGGGTAAGGAATAAGGCAGGTTTGAAAAAATCATGGTGATTCTCCTTGTATATGCTGCAGTTAGCGTTTATAATCGTAAATGTTACGATTTAATTGTTATTATAGGTCTCAGACCTTTATCTGTCAAAAAGGAAGAGGAGGAGACGCTTCATGACGACTTGGAATTTGCAAGATACCCGGTGTCACTTGCTCATATGTAACGGCGGCAGCTGTATGAAGCGCCACGGAGAGGAAGTGACACAGGCAATCCGGGAAGAAATAGCAAAGCTTGGGGCTGACAAAAGGATTCACACGACACGCACACGCTGCAATGGACGTTGCGTAGATGCTTGTGTGGTGATCGCCTATCCTGAGGGAGTCTGGTACAAGGATATCACGCCGGAAACCGGAAGAGAACTAGTACGCAAGCATGTAGAAGGACAAAAGCTGGAGGAGCATCTCGTTTATTCGTTCCATCAACATTTCGTTGCTTCGGGCGCATCAGCCGAAGGCATTCCAAAGGAGTAGTTCCACATGAATCCGCTGTGACTGACAAGTTATTTGACTGGGTGGTGAAGCACATCCCGCAACTGATGATTTAGGTCAATAACCACGTATAACACCAGTAGACTTACCGCCTTTGTGCATTAATAGTGAATGCTGCATGACACCTCCCTCGTCGTGGATCAAGTATATGGAGACTATTCAGGCTCGGAATATTGTGCAGCGACTTCTCCGCGGATGATTCTAGTTGGTCAGAAAATTTAGCGTACCAATAGGTTGCGGATCGCTTGTTACTTATATATCTCGAGAGCTTTCTCAACCGATTATTAGAGGCCAAATAGCAGGGCAGAGTCATATTCATTGATATAACTCTGGAAGAGTGTAAACAATATAAATTGCAAATTATAAACCAGAGAGGGGTCTTTATGAAGCAGAGCTTTGCTTCAAGGATGTTGATAAAAGGCTGGCTTTACTTATCAGGTCTCGAAAAGAGAGCGCAAAAAAATCAGGAACAAGCCTGCTGTTTGCTAGTCCGACCGATGCAGACATATTGATGTTATGAAGAACGGTGAGTTGGGATAGAGAATCTGCCAGACGCATCGCATCGTTCTCCATGCTGCGTGTAATGACGACAAACTCATCTCCTGCATATCTGCACACATAATCGCGTTCATTCGTCAATGCTCGCAAGCGGTTGGAATATTCGATAAGAATATCATCCCCCATAGGATGACCGTACTCCTTATTGATCTTACCGAAATTGTTGAGGTCAATAAAAAGCAGTTCAAAGTATTGGCGATGATTGAGAAAATGCTCACCGATTTGTTGGATATAGGGTGCGCGGTACAACCCGGTAAGCGGGTCAAGGATTTGACTCAGCTTGATGTGCAATGCTTCTCGGGTCACGATTCCGAGCACTTGTTCCTCTTGGACGACAAGCAACCGTTCAATACGATGTTGTTCCATCGTTTCCAGAGCGTCCCAGGCAAATTGGTCAGGCGAAGTGCTGATCGGGATAGGGGTCATCGCATCGGCGACAATGCGATTGGGATGTGAAGAACGGATATCTCGGGACGTAATAATCCCTACGGTCATTCCGTAATCCATGACGACTAGCGAGCCGACTTTCAGTTCATTCATCAAGTCGGAAACGTACTGGACGCTTCGTTCTGATGAAACGGTATAAACCGGGGATGCCATGAAATCCTTCACTTTCATTACAACTCCACCTCCCTCTGAACCGATACCGATATTTTCAGCTCGGAGCGGAGAACCATGTTGTCACTGATCAGCCGATCCGCTTCCTCAAGAATAATTTGCATCAACACTTTTTCATCCAACATCTGAAAGAGGGAGTTTCGGATTAATACGGCTTCAATTTTGGCATGCTCCAATTTGACGATCGTAAATTGCTCCGGAGAGAGTGCCTGTGCCATTCGTTTCACCGCTTCCGGACCGATTGGCGCTTTTTTGCCGATAATTAATAAATCCTGCATAGGCGGTACTTCAAATTCCGAGATCTTTAAAGAGAGCGTTGCCTTCCTGGAGTAATACATCTTTTCTTTATCCTGCACCTTGATTTCTCCTTCATGTGTGGGTGAGACCGCAAATTTTATCATCTATGTTAACGGATTTGGCTTACCTAATAAGTACCCTTGTCCCATCTTGATTCCCAAGGACAACGCGACAGCCAAGTCCTCCTCATTTTCAATCCCTTCCAAAATAAGGCCGGACTCATCCCTGCAGTATTCGACAAACAGCGCGACAACTTTTTGTTTCTTCTCCGTTGTACACAGGTCTGCAGAAAAGAACCGGTCGATCTTGATGAAGTCCGGTGAGATGTCCAGTATATTCCGAAACGAAGCTGTTCCTTCCCCTACATCGTCAAAAGCTATCAAGAAATTCAGTTCACGCATCATCCGGATCGCATCCCTGAAAGAAGCGCTTTTCCATAAAACGCCTTCGATAATGGATTCATTGATTTCAAATACGATCTGTGTTCTGTAAGGTTCATATTGTATGGCCAGGGTTTCGAGGAATCCGATGAATAATGGCGAAACCAACGTCGACGGAAAGATGTTGATAAACAAAACACGAAGTTCGGAAGAACGCTGAGTACCGAAATAAGTTGAAATCGCCTGCAGGATCGAAAATGAATCCATCTCGAACAGCTTGTTCTGCTCCATGGCGTGCTGGAATAGCATATCAGGAACCATATTGGACTTACTGCGAATGAGTGCCTCGTAACCGAGAACTCTCTTTCCGGGGAATGAATATATGGGTTGAAATACATGATAAAAATCGTTTTGTATAATCAGTTGTTCGATTTTGGGCATAGGCGACGACTTCCTTTGCTAGAGAATGAAAACAAGAAGCCGCTCCCCGATATGGAGCAGCTTTGAGCTTGGAAGAAACAATGGTTAGACTGGAGACCTATAAGAGAGAGAAGGTTCCTTATCACGATGAGTCCTATGTATTACGACAAGATAATTCTTTATACCTAAATATTCGTCATAGAACGACTAATTCCTTCCGAATAATAAAATCAAAATAGTAATGATATGAATATAAATTATATGTTATTATACTATGATACGGACAAGGGGCTGGGACTATTGGTTTCCATTCGAATCATTAGCGATGAACGGAGAAATATCGATTGAAAGCGAGCTTGACAAAGGGACTAAGGTTATTATTCGATTACCGGCGGTACAACCGTTAAGTCGATGATATAAGGGATTTGCGATGAGACTGCTCAGCGCAAGCTGTCAGCGGTTTTTTTGCGCAAAAAAATCCCCGTTCTCCTTCACCGGGAGAGCGGGGATTCCAGCTCTTATTTCATTCTGAGCATCATGGTCCACAAGTCCGAGCTTTCATAGCCGAGACGCCATGCGGCTACGCCTGCAAGGTCGTAAGCTTTCGCAATTTGGATGCGGGCTTTGATTGTATTCTCGGTTTCAGCCCAAAATTGATAAGTGAAGCCGTCCTTCACATAGGTGTACTTCATTTGTCCGGAAGCAGAATCGTGAACCCCTTTGGCCTTCGTATCCGCGATTAATTTAGGAATCTCCTTCATGAAGATGGCACGATTCCCGACCAGCTTGCCCGTACTGTCCAGCTTCCATTCTCTGACGTAGAAGGGGATACCAAGCATGAGCTTACTCCGAGGTATGCCGTAGTTCAGAAATTGCTTTACGCCTTCCTCCGTCCATTTTAAACCAGCGACCGGTCCGGGAATATCGCTTCCGCTCCAATGCTCATCATAGGCCATAATAATAACGGTATCTACTATGGAGGCAAGCGCTGCATGGTCATAGGCCGTAAGATGATTCCAGTTAACGCTTCCTCGCGGAAGATCAATCGACAGCTTCATGCCTTTAGCATGTACGGCTTTCGCAAGCGCAGTCACGAAGGCGGTATAGGCCCCGCGGTCGCTGCCCGCTACTTCCTCGAAGTCAAGATTGACGCCAGGAACACCGAGCTCGGCGAGTCGAGCTGCAAGCGTGTTAATAAAGAGCTTCTGAGCCGCGTTGTTTTTTAAAAATTCGCTTGTCATTTTACGATCGAATTGATTGTGAACAAGCGGCATTACTTGTATGCCCTGCTCCTTGAACTTGGTAACAATCATTTTGTCTGATGTATCATTGATTGTGCCGTCGGCAGCGGCTAATTCAAACCAGGTTGGTGAATCAATCGATAAGCCCTGTGTATTGGCCACATGGCTCAGCACGGTCTCGCTGGTGGCGCTGCCATTCCAGGCCAAATAGACGAGGCTCTTCGAATTGCTCCAGATGACGCGTCCGCCTTCTTGGCGCACGCTGCTATTTGCATAGTATTTCGCATAGGCAACCGCGCTTGCGCGAGTATGAAAGGTTTTCAGTTTCTTGTCGCCTTGATAAACGGTCAGATATGGGATGCCGGACCATAGTACGGTGCCGCTATGCATGACCTCGGAATACGGCGTCTTCTTGGCTAGCTGAAGGGCAGCGTCCAGATTGACGAAGGAGCCGGCAACTTTTTCGTTCTGTACAACCGAATAAGCGGGAACGTTGGAATGAACAACCTTTCCAGTCGCTGTATTCTTGACCTCGCTGCCTTTAAACGCTGCGGAAGCTTGAATGGCATCGAAAAGGAAGGAATGAAGCTTGTCCTTCTCCTGCACTGGCAGTCCATCGACCGTTATTTGATAGACGGGCTTCGCAGCGCGCTGCGCTTTCGTTTGCTCGGAGGTTAAATTCCCCCATACCCATTTATTGGATGATAAATCGATAATGTGTGCATTGGCCCATTTTTTAGCTTCCTGCTTTGCGGCATCCAATGTGAGGAAGGACCAATTCGGGAGTGTAAGGTCACCCTGGTAAAGCCTGAACTTCGCGTAGCTTTGGAACTGCCAGCCGATATTTTCGAGATCGCGAATATGTACGTTAATGTGCTTCTTGGCGACGGACAAAGCTTGCTCGTATGTCCTAAACTCCCATTTTGCGTTAGATAAGCCGTTCTGATAAACCTTGTAGCGCGGGAAGTTGTCCCATATCCAAGTGCGTCCGGCTATTGTCTCCACATGGCTGTAGCCGAATTTTTTGGCGTAGGCGATCGCTTGCGCCTCCGTCGTAAATTCTTGTAAAGCTTTGTCATTCTGATAGACGCGATATTTGGTCATCTGTCCGGCTGCCGCATCTGAAATGCCGGATGTTCCCGCCATAACCGTTTGGAGGAAAAATAAAAGCATCAGTGCCGCGATTATTTTCGTTCTCATAGGTTTCTCTACCACACTCCTCTCGTAATCTTCTATTAGACGCAAGAAGAGAGAGGAGGTTGCTCGAAAACGTTTATCTTTTGACTAGTAAATATTAGGAGTGCTTCAAACGAGGAAATAGGCATTAAAAAAAGCATCCTTCAGCCATCTTATCGTCCGGATAAGAAACAGCATCAGAATGCTTACCTATTATTAATCTGCAATATCCGCCCAAAAATCCTCATCTGCATCCAGTGTTATGCTGGAGCGGAATACCCGGCGATTGTATTGCTGAAACATATATTGCTCGATTGCTTCTAGTATATTGGCTTCAATGATATATTGACTGCGGCCATTTACCCAAACCTCAGCGGTAAAGCCGTATTCTTCCTCCCATGAAAGCTGCGCTTCCACGTCCGTCGGTTTAACGCCTCTGCGATCGGCCATGTGGAGACAGATGGCATTAATAATCTCATCCGTATAAATCCGCACGATTAGTTGGGTCTCCGATGATCTGGCGGGTTGCGCTTGTTGCGCAGATAAACGAATGCTACGCGAATGAGCATGATAACCGCGAAGATGGCAAGCAGGTTAATCATGAGACCGAGAATTTCACCGAATGCTCCCATGCCCGCGAATAAGCTGCCGAACATAAGGCCGGCCAAGCCGCCGATCATTAAGCCCTTCATCAAACCGCCCCCGCTGAAAAATCCAGGTTTAGTCGCGCCTGCGGTTGTACCTGCTTGGGTACCGGGATTTGTCTGGCTCGTGTTCTCATCCTTCTTCGGTGATTGCGTTACGCCTTGCTTTGGAGATTTAATGCCGCCCCGCGGTTTTGCATCGGCATACTGACCGAACCCCAATGTGAAGAATAGAGCTAACGCCAGCATAACCATGAATCCTTTTTTCATCAGTTCTTTCTCCTCCTGATTTGCTTAGTATAAGCATTGCTAACCATATAAAATACGGCTAAGATAAACAAAGGTTTCATTTAATATATTAGTCTTGGTTATTATTTATGAAAATATAAGCGGGTCGGAGGAAGAAAATGATAACTTTTCCTAATGCCTATGTGTCCTATTTGGTTGAATTTCATGCTTCAAGGGATTATTTTGAATGCCATGAGCTGCTCGAAGAGTATTGGAAGGAGCATCCCGGCGATGGGCTGGCGGATACATGGGTAGGCTTCATACAGCTTGCAGTCGGACTCTATCATGAACGGCGAGGCAATAAGAGGGGCGCTTTGAAAATGCTCGAACAAACGGAGCGTCGTCTGACGGATTCTCCTTTAGAGTCACTGGGTATCGAAAAGAAAAGCTTGCTGGAGCAACTGTCGCAAAGATTGGCTGCATTAAGGGATGACAGCCATACGGACTATGCCGATATCGATTTGAACATTATTAACGATGAATTATGGTCTCGCTGTCTGGCCGAATGCGCTGAGCGCGGATGGGAGTGGGGAAAGCCAAGTCCGATTGAGGATGCTTCGATCATTCAGCGGCATAAGCTGCGTGACCGGACCGACGTCATTGCGGCAAGGCTGGCGGCGTATGAGGCGAAAAAAAGGGAGCGCGACGGCATGGTTTAATGCCGGAACGCTTCCTTCAATTTAGGTTATGCTCGGCGAGCAATCCGCGAGTTCCAGTTCCCCTGTATCGGGATCAATGATTAATCCATGGATAACAATATTCGCGGGCTACAATGGATGGTTTTTTATGATACTTACGCTATTCAAAACGCTGTCACGAGCCTGCATTTTTAATAATTTTGGCGTCGCCGTTTTTAAGATTCATCTCTTTTGGCAGCATTTCCGTTAATCGTGTGTCCATACAGGTAACGATGACCATACGTTTGTCTGGAAACTTGCTTGTGGAGTATTTCTCATACTCACGGCTTTGCACGAATTACTTGTTAAAAGTTAAAATATCGTCGAGCTTGTTCACGGTGCACTTCCTCCTCGTAATGATTAAACAACGAATCGATTAGCTTAAGAACCGAAGGTGAAGAGTATAAATTTGACTATCGCTCTTCAGGCTAAAGCAGCTGCGCTGCGGATCATAATCGACGCGCAATCTCGGTTCGTAATAGACTTCATGGCGCGGCTCGTAGTAGAAGGGAAAAGGCTCTCCATGCGCCAGCTTGTCGTCCACCGATGATTCCATTATGAGTTGCAGCGCCGGCACCCCGCTTACGACACAGCCGCAGCCTTCTGTATCATGAAGCAGCTTTAACTGTTTTGTTCCATCACTGAGATAAGGCGACAGCCGCTCTACGGCACAATTCGAAAAGGTAATATGCATACGAGTATCCTCTCTTTCTATCTGTTACTCTTGCAAGTCCAGCAGGTTTAAGTTGATTATAAGGACTGAAATAAGTAAGATCAAGTTAAGTTCCAAAGAATGGAATGTTATCTTATTCGAGATAGAAGGGCGGAATATCTATGACAACCAAACATCACGGAGCGCTGCAAAGCTTCACCGAAACTATTCGTAAAATAAAGAGCTATGAGGAGGCGCTTGGCGTCCTTTATTGGGATTTGCGCACAGGCGCGCCTCGCAAGGGCATGGATACGAGATCAGAAGTCATTGGCGCTTTGTCTGGCGATATGTTTAAGCTGTCAACCTCCCCGGAGCTTGGTGAATGGCTGTCGACGTTAGAAGAAAGCTCCGTCTATTCCGGCTTAACGGAAATCGAGCAGCGGCTCGTGACGGAGACACGCAAGGAATACGACCGCAGCGTCAAAATTCCGCCTAAGCTCTATCAGGAATACGTCGTCCTGGCCTCACAGTCGGAATCGAAATGGGAGGAAGCGAAGGAGAGCAATGACTATGCAGGCTTCCAGCCTTATTTGGAAAAGGTCATTGCCTATACGAATCAATTTATCGATCTGTGGGGGGCGAAAGCAACCCGTTATGATACGCTGCTGGACCAGTATGAGCCAGGCATGACGGTGGCCGAGCTGGATCGCGTATTCGGCGGCTTACGTTCGCAGCTCGTACCGCTTGCTGCCGCGATCGCGGGCTCGCCGCATCAGCCGGATACGTCTTTTTTGCGGCAAAAGTACAATAAGGCTTCTCAAAAGGATTTCAGCTTATACATATTGGAGCAAATGGGGTACAGCTTTGAGGCGGGCCGCCTGGATGAAAGCGTTCATCCGTTTGCGACAGGCCTGAGCCCGGGCGACGTCCGTATTACGACTCGTTATTTAGAGGATGACGTGACCAGCGCGCTGTTCGGAACGATTCATGAGGGCGGTCATGCGCTATACGAGCAAAATATTATGGAGGAGCTTATCGGGACGACGCTGTGCACAGGAACGTCCATGGGCATACACGAATCCCAATCCCGCTTCTGGGAAAATGTAATTGGCCGCAGCAGGCCGTTCTGGAATCGTTATTTCGGCGAGCTGCAGAAGCGCTTCCCGGGTCAGCTGGACGTTACTGTCGATCAGTTCTATCGAGGAAATAACGTCGTTCAGCCGTCCCTCATACGGATTGAAGCAGACGAGCTTACGTATAATTTGCATATCATTATTCGTTATGAGATGGAAAAGCTGATTTTCAATGAAGGCGCGAAGGCGTCGGATTTGCCCGCGCTTTGGAACGATAAATACAAAGAGTATTTAGGGGTGACGCCGCCAAATGATACGGAGGGCGTGCTGCAGGACGTGCATTGGTCGGGAGGAGCCTTCGGTTATTTCCCGTCATACTCGCTTGGAAACATGTACGCCGCGCAAATATCGGACACGATGGAGCGCGAGCTGGAGGGCTTCTGGTCATTCGTCGAAAGCGGGAACCTGCTTCCGATCAAGCAGTGGCTGACGGAGCGCATTTACAAATACGGCAAGCTGAGAACTCCGTCAGAGCTTATTCAGCATGTAACCGGTAAGCCGCTTGATCCACAGCATTTGGTCACGTATCTCACGAACAAGTATAAAGATATTTATAAGCTGTAGAGTTCGAAGGCTAACCGAGCGTGTATTGATCGGAAGGCTGTCCGCGCGTCTTGCGACGTTATGCGGGCAGCCTTCTTTTTGTGCATCCATTCACCGCCCATGCCGGTGACGCATAGGTTGGAGTACATCTATTAAACGCAAAACGCGCAGGAGGGACCCAAAATGAAAAGACGTATTTTCTTGTCGCTGCTGCTTGCAGCGGCGCTTGTCACGACTGCCGTGCTGGCAGGCTGCGGCAAGGGAGATTCGGAGAAGGTGAAAATTCGGATCGGTGAGGTAACGCGGTCGTTATTTTATGCTCCGGAGTATGTGGCCATGGCGAAAGGCTTCTTCGAGGAGGAAGGCTTGGAGGTGGAATTGACGACGACGCCGGGCGGCGACAAAACGATGACAGCGCTGCTGTCCAATGTGATCGATGTTGCGCTTGTAGGCTCCGAGACGTCGATTTATGTACATCAGCAGGGCTCGGATGATCCGATCATTAATTTCGCGCAGGTAACGCAAACCGACGGCACTTTTCTGGTGGCGAGAGAGGCAGACGACGGCTTTGATTGGAATGCTTTGAAAGGGAGCGTATTTCTCGGACAAAGAAAAGGCGGAATGCCGCAAATGGCAGGCGAATTTGCTCTGAAAAAGAAGGGCATCGATCCGCAGGCTGATCTCGAGCTTATTCAAAACGTTGATTTTGCCAACATTGCCGCCGCTTTCGCTTCAGGTACAGGGGATTATGTGCAGTTGTTCGAGCCAACGGCATCGATCTTCGAGAAGGAAGGCAAAGGCCGTGTCGTCGCATCTTTTGGCACTGAAAGCGGCCATCTGCCTTATACCGTATTTATGGCAAAGCAAAGCTTTATCAACAAGAATGAAAAAACGGTTCAAGCCTTTACGAATGCCGTCCATAAAGCGCAGCTATGGGTGGACAGCAACAACGCAGAAGCGATTGCGGACGCGGTGCTGCCGTATTTCGAAAATGTTGATCTCGATATTTTGATCAGCTCTATAGACCGATATAAGCAGCAAGGATCATTCGCTACGGATCCGATCATTGACGAAGCGGAATGGAACAATCTGCTAGATGTCATGACGACAGCAGGCGAGTTGGAGAATCGGACGGAGCATAGCGAGATCGTAAATACCAGCTTTGCCGAGAAAGCAATCGAAGCGTTGAAATAACCGTGGAGGCAGGAAATGGGGGCTTAGGCATGAAGCAACAACCAGTGCTTGAGCTGCAGCAATTATCACATGTTTATGTGAACGAGAAAGGAGCCTCGCTCGCAATCGAGAAGATTGAGCTTGCGGTATCGCGCGGGGAATTTATTAGCCTGGTCGGTCCTAGCGGATGCGGAAAAACGACGGTGCTGAGCCTGCTTGCCGGCCTGTTTCCCCCAACGAAAGGGCAGGTTCTGCTGAATGGCGAGCAGGTGACAGCACCCTCGCCCAAGGTAGGCTATATGCTGCAGCAGGATTATTTGTTTCCCTGGCGCACGATACGAGATAATGCTGCCGTGGGACTTGAAATAAGCGGAGGCAAAAACGCGCGTGCACTCGAAGCTGTGGATGCGCTGCTTGAAGAGGTCGGACTTCCAGGCGCGGGCAGCCGTTATCCCCATGAGCTGTCGGGAGGCATGCGGCAGCGCGTCGCGCTCGCAAGAACATTGGCGACAGAGCCGGAGGTGCTCCTGCTCGATGAGCCGTTCTCTGCGCTTGATTTGCATATCAAGCTTCAATTGGAGGATTTGGTGCATCAAATGCTTAAACGGCTTGGCAAGACAGCCGTGCTTGTCACGCATGATTTAGCGGAAGCGGCTGCGATGAGCGATCGCGTGATCGTGTTAGGACGAAATCCGGGCCGCATTCGGCGCGAGCTGGAAATATCTGAGGGTATTCGAAGGGCAACTCCGATGGCTGCTCGCAAGCATCCTGGTTTTCAGGAGCTGTTCGAGCAGTTGTGGGCGGAGCTTGATGCGGAGGACGATGAAGGGGGCGGAAGCGATGGATGACCGCAATGAGCAGAGGCCGCCCGGCCAAGTGGGGCGCGAGACCGCAGTCGTATCGGGCATGGAGGCTGAGCAAGAGCTCGCGGCTGTTTCCGGCATTCAAGAGGACCGCCGCGACTGGATGAATGAGCTGCATGTCCGGTTCAAGGCGCGCAAGCGCCTGATAACGGCAGCTGTTATAACGACCCAAGTCGTATTGCTTCTGTTATTCGTAAGCCTGTGGGAAGCTGCGGGAAGAAATAAATGGATCGATCCTTTATTGTTCAGCTACCCGTCTAAAATGTTTAATCAATTATGGAAGACAATGGCTGACGGCTCGCTCTGGCCCCATATCGTCATAACGGTATCTGAAACGGTGGTAGGCTTTGTGCTGGGGACGCTGCTTGGAACGGCGATCGCAGCGGCGCTATGGTGGTTTCCTTTCCTATCGCGCGTATTCGATCCTTACTTAGTCGTATTAAACAGCATGCCAAAGGTAGCTTTAGGTCCAATCTTCATCGTAGGCCTCGGCCCCGGCTTCATGTCGATCGTGGCGATTACCTTATCGGTCACGGTTATTATTACGACTTTAAATATATATAACCGATTTCGGGAAATCGACAGCGGCTATATCAAGGTCGTGCGGCTGTTCGGGGCATCGCGCTCTCAATTGTTTCGGTTCGTTATTTTGCCGGGATCATTCCCCGTCATCATCTCGACGCTAAAGGTCAATGTCGGGCTGGCATGGATCGGCGTCATTGTGGGCGAGTTTCTCGTGGCGAATCTTGGACTCGGCTACTTGATCATTTATGGCTTTCAGGTATTCAACTTTACGCTTGTATTGTCAAGTCTTGTCGTCATTGCAGCGGTTGCGACGGTTATGTATCAGCTCGTAGCCGCGCTTGAGAGACGGTTGACGGCAGGCTGGCGCGAGCGGTAGGATGAAGAAATAAATCTTACCCTGCGCGAGGTTATTACATGGGCATTCGTATTATTAAAACAGCACTAGCAGCTATCGCAGCCATTTACACTGCTGTATATTTCGGACTGGAGCCGCCGCTCGGCGCCGGCATCCTGGCTATCTTAGGCGTTGAAGTAACGAGGATGAAAGGGCTGAAAAGCGCCTTCGTTCGTTTCATCGCTTCGGTGCTTGGACTTTTTTTCGCATCGTTAATTTTCACCGTATTCGGCTTTCACATTTGGGCGGTCGCCGTATTCATTCTCATTACATTCCCGGTATTGTCCCGCTTTCAGTTGAAGGACGGCATCGTCACGAGCTCGGTTATCGTCTTTCATTTGTTCGACAGCGCTGAAGTGACCACCCATGTTATTGGTAATGAGGTTATGCTCCTGCTCGCCGGACTAGGCTGGGCGACGATCGTCAATATCATTTACATGCCGAAGGATGAGCATCGGCTGACCTATTACCGCGAGGCGATCGAGCGTAGCTTTGGCGTTATTTTCAAAGAAATGGCGATCACGCTGCGTAATCCGTCGCATGTATGGAACGGCAGCGAAATACTGGAGGCTCACCAGGCGATAGAAGAAGGCGCGCAGCGTTCCGTGCGCAATCGAGAAAACCGGTTATGGGGGCAGGAGCAGTATTGGTCGACTTACTTCGAAATGAGGCGTCAGCAGTTGGAATCGGTCCAGCAGATGCTCGTGGAGCTGGCGTTCGTCTACGAGAAGTTTCCGCAGGCAGCCATGATTGCGGAGCTGCTTGAGCAGCTGCCCAGCGATGTGAAATCGGATGTATACCAAGGCTCCGTGGAAGAGCGGCTCTATGAGCTGGCACAGCTGTTTCGGACGATGGAGCTCCCGAAAACGCGTGATGAATTCGAGGTTCGCGCCGCGCTTCATATGCTTTTGCACGAATTGGAGAGGTATCTTGGCATCGCGAAGCGGCTGAAAAAAAGAAAAGTCATTTCGTCCGATCTTCAGCCATAGAATATAGAGGGAAAAAATTCGTTTCGGAAAAAGAAACAGTCACCCTAGACGAATGTCCTGCATACACTTTAAATGAATGATTGTATGGAGGAGGTTAAATCAATGACTATTGCAGATAAACAGCTCCAGTACAGAGAAATTATTACGAAAGCTGTCTGCGGAAAAGGTCGTAAGTTTTCCACTGTAACCCATACCGTAACGCCGCCTCATCAGCCGACCAGCATTCTGGGAGCATGGATTATCAACCATCAGTATGAAGCGGTCCGTTCGGGCGACGGCATTGAGGTAATCGGTACTTACGATATCAACATTTGGTATTCGTACAGCAAAAACTCGCAAACGGACGTGGCTAAGGAATCCGTCCATTACGTCGAGCATGTTAACCTCTCCTATGTAGATCCGAAGCATCGGCCTTCTACGGTGGAAGTGTCTGCCGATGTGATTCAGGAGCCGAATTGTATCGAAGCGAATATTTCTTCGAACGGTTCGGGAGTTGTGATCCGTGTGGAGCGTGAGTTTGCGGTGGAGCTGGTCGCCGAGACTAAGGTTTGCGTTGCAGTTCTTCCAGGCGGTTGCGGCGACCTGGACGGCAAGGATTTGGAGTTCAGCCTCGGCGATAACGATTATGAGGATTTGGATCCGGATCTGCTGGACGACGAGCTGTAAGCAAGCCGGGAAGCTTTGCTGTCAAGGTATCATATGCTGCGCAAGCGGCAAATTCGAGGGCGAAAGCCCTCCTTTTTTTTATTTGGCAATAAAATTGGAAAGGCAAGTACCTGCGTTTAGCTGATGACCGGCGGAACAGCACTCTCGTGGTACTAGAATAGGACAAAGGACGGGAAGCAGGATGGCTTCAACGTGGATTTGGCGCGGCAGCTACGACCGGCTGGAACAAATTTCAAGTACAGGGAAGCAGGTTCACACGTCGGGCGAGAGGAACGGACAGCCGCTTTCGGCGCGTCCTTGGACTGCAGTAGATCCGGGCGACGCCGTGCTGGCTTGGTCGGATATGCGTCCGATCGATAGTGTCCGCTTTGCCGGCGCATGGATTTTGAATGTAAACGGCAGCCTCGCGGCGCGGATGGACGGCGAGGAGAAGCGGCGGATCTGGGTGCGGGCGGGATTAAGCGGCGGATCGCCTCTTGAAAGCGAGCGGCTGTATCGCGTCAGCATCGTCCATTTGGAGCCGGTGGAAATGGTTCGCATCGATGTGTCGGGCAGAGGGCAGTTAAACGAACTGGAAGGAGCAATAGGGAGTGGTTCGCTTTCGGCCGATAGGAGTATCGGCCGCCTGCCGGAGGATCCGGCTTTGCGGCGGGTGGCGCGCACTGCGGCGCAAGCGCTTTATGCGCTTGGCCTCGATATCGGCGAGGCCGAGGTCGCGCTGGGCGGAGACGGGCGAACAGCCGTCCGCGCGGCTTGGCCGAAGCTGAGGGATACGAGGCTGGAGGCGGTTTCTTTGAGGCGATTCGCCGCGTGGCATGCGGCGGCGGGAGCGGAGACGGCGGATCGGCGGCTTCTGATCGGCGCCGATCCGGAGTTTGTGCTTGTGACGCCGGCCGGCAAGGTGGCGGCGGCGTCGCGGTTTTTTGGCGCTGGCGTAGGCGGGGCCGCGGGAGCCGACGCCGTGCTTGTCGGGCGGCGGCTGCTGTACCCCGTCGCCGAACTGCGGCCCGAGCCGGCCGAGGACCCGGCCACGCTCGCCGCGAACGTGCGGCGGCTGCTGCTGCGCGCCGCCGACCGCATCCGCGACCCCGCTTTGCGCTGGGCCGCAGGAGCGATGCCTGTGCCGGGGCTGGCGCTCGGCGGGCACATCCACCTGAGCGGAGCGCCGCTTACCAGCCGCTTGCTCCGCCTCCTCGACAGCTACGCGGCTTTCCCGCTCGCGCTGGTGGAGGACCCCGCCGGGCGGGCCCGCCGTCCCCGATACGGAACGCTCGGGGACTTCCGCCAGCAGCCGCATGGCGGGTTCGAGTACCGGACGCTGCCGAGCTGGCTCATCTCCCCGGCAGCGGCCAAAGCGGTCTTCGCGCTGGCGCTCCTCTGCGCCCGCGAAGCGATGACCTTGCCCTACATACCTGCTCTGGATGAGCGGTATGTCTCAGCCTACTATGCCGGCGATCGCTCGGAGCTGGCCGGCTGCCTGAACGGGGTGGCGTCGTCCCTCGCCTCCGCCCCCAGCTATCCGGCGCTAGCGCCGTATATCGAGCCGCTGCTCGAAGCGGCCCGCCGCGGAACCGCCTGGGACGAACGCACCGATATACGCGTCAAGTGGCGCATACCGCATCAATAAGAATACCTTCTAAATACCTATTTAAAGCAACTATCCAGCAACCGATCGCTCTTTATAGAATCAGCATAAAGCAGGGTCGGATCTCCATCCCTGCTTTATGCTTATGGCGCACATCTGTTCCGCTTGGTATAATGGACTTCTGATGTTTACTTGTGAGGAGGATCGGGATGGCTGGATATACTCCGATGATATTGCAATATCTTGCGATAAAGGAAGAAGCGAAGGACGCTTTTTTATTTTTCAGGCTCGGCGATTTTTATGAAATGTTTTTCGATGACGCGATCGCGGCATCGCGGGAACTGGAAATTACGCTGACCGGCCGGGAAGGCGGCGGCGAGCAAAAAATTCCGATGTGCGGCGTACCTTACCACTCCGCGGAGAACTATATAAGCAGACTGGTCGAAAAGGGCCATAAAGTCGCGATTTGCGAACAAGTGGAGGATCCGTCCGCGGCAAAGGGCGTCGTGCGGCGGGAAATCGTGCGCATCATTACGCCCGGAACCGTCATGGAGTCGAAGTCGCTCGAAGGCAAGACGAACAATTTTATAGCTGCTGTCGTTCGCGAAGGCGGCATGTTAGGTCTTTCGGCCTGCGATTTGTCGACGGGAGAGTTGTACGTCACCTCCTTTCCGGAGCAGCTCGAAGCGTTAATTGATGAAATTAATGTCTATCAGCCCGCTGAGCTCGTAGGCGACAGAGAGCTGCTGGACAACGTGCAGGCCGCTTCGGTCTGGAACCGCCAGCTGCCGATGACGGCGCGCGAGCCGATGGCGGAGGAGAGGCTTGTCGAGCAATATGGAAAGGCCGAGCTCAGCAACCTGTCCGGTTCGCGTTTGCGGGCCGTCAGCGTTTTGACCGGCTATCTGGATGAGACTCAGAAGCGCTCGCTGGGCCATGTTCGAACGATTACAGCTTATGAGCCGAATCAATATATGATTTTGGATCACTATACGAGGCGCAACCTTGAGCTTACTGAAACGGTCCGTGACCGTAATAAAAAGGGCTCGCTCTTATGGCTTCTTGACCGGACGCAGACGTCAATGGGCGCCCGTTTATTGCGACGCTGGATCGACAAGCCGCTGCTAAGCAGCGCGGCGGTAGAGGCCAGACTCGACGCCGTTGAGACCTTGTATCTCGACCTGATTCTGCGCGAAGATATTCGGGGGGAGCTTCAGCCGATCTACGATCTGGAGCGTCTCGTAGGCCGGGTAGCCTTCGGCAACGCGAACGGACGCGATCTCAATGCCCTTCGAAGCTCCCTGCGCCGCATTCCAAGGCTGACCGCGCTCTGCGAGCAATCCGGCTCGAAAGTTCTTCAAGACGTAATCGCAGGAACCGATGACTGCGCGGATTTGGCCGATCTGATCGAAACCGTGCTGGTGGACGAGCCGCCAGTTTCCATAAGAGAGGGCGGGCTTATTCGGGTCGGCTACGATGCTTACCTCGATCAGTTGCGCGAGGCCAGCATGAACGGCAAGAAATGGTTAGCCGAATTAGAGCGCCAAGAGCGCGAGGCAACCGGCATCAAATCACTGAAGATCGGCTACAACAAGGTTTTCGGCTATTATTTGGAGGTATCCAAAGCGAATATAAACATGCTGCCCGAAGGCCGGTACGAGCGGAAACAGACACTTGCCAACGCAGAGCGATACGTCACGCCGGAGCTGAAGGAGAAGGAACGGCTCATTCTGGAAGCCGAGGACAAAATGGTCGATCTCGAATATGAGCGATTTATCGAGCTGCGCGATCAATTGGCTCTTCACTTGCATCGTTTGCAGCAGGCTGCGGCAATCATTGCCGAGCTGGATGTTTATCAATCCTTGGCTGCGGTCAGCGCCGAGCGCCGCTTCTCGCGCCCGCGCGTGAACGAAGGCTACGATCTACTCATAGAAGAAGGAAAACATCCGGTCGTCGAGGCGATGATGGACGGTACGCCGTTTATTGCGAACGGCACCTCCCTGCAAAAGGGCGAGCAGTGGATGTTGCTTATTACCGGGCCGAATATGGCGGGCAAAAGCACCTATATGCGTCAGGTAGCTCTCATTAGCATCATGGCCCAGATTGGCTGCTTTGTTCCTGCGAAGTCGGCGGTTATTCCGCTGATTGACCGGATCTTCACCCGTATCGGCGCTGCCGACGATCTCATCGGCGGACAAAGCACGTTTATGGTCGAGATGAAGGATATTCAAATTATGACCGAGAAAGCAACGGCGAACAGTCTGGTTATCATTGATGAATTGGGGCGCGGAACCTCGACGGGCGAAGGAATGGCGATCGCGCAGGCCGTAATTGAATATGTACATCATCATATCGGCTGCAAAGCGCTCGTATCGACTCATTTCCATGAGCTGGCGCATCTGGAGGAATCATTGCCTTCTTTAACCAACGCGCGTATGGCTGTCGAGGAAAGCGGCGATAATGTAACGTTTTTACGTAAGCTCATACCGGGTGCGGCGAGTACGAGCTACGGTATTTATTGCGCGCAGCTGGCGGGTCTTCCGCAGTCGATTATCGGCAGGGCGTATGAGCTTCTTGACAATTCCGGTGTCGTAACGTCTAAGGCTGCAGTTGAACCAAATGCAGCATCGCGCAATCAGAATCTTTATACAGCCCCGTCAACAAGCTTTACCAAACGCGAAAATAAAACCGAAAGCGTTGCGGAGCATCGCGGAATCGTCCAACTGTCGATATTCGACGAACCGGCGGCAGCTCTGGAGACAGAGACCGTCCGACGCAAGGCGAGTCCGAAGGCGGAGCAGCTGGCTGAGCAACTGCGCAAGCTTGATTTGTTTAATTTGACGCCGATGCAGGCGATGCAATGGCTGAACGAAATGAAGAGCAAGCTAAATAGTTAAATGAAACGATAAGAAAGGAGGAGCGGTAACGTCATGGGAAAAATCAAAGTGCTGGACGAGCAGCTTGCCAACCAAATAGCCGCCGGAGAAGTCGTTGAGCGTCCCGCATCGGTCGTAAAGGAGCTTGTTGAAAATGCGGTTGACGCCGGGAGCACGACGATCGACATTTCGATCGAGGAAGGCGGACTTGCCTTCATACGAGTCGTAGACAACGGCTTCGGTATCGAGGCGTCGGATATCGTAACGGCTTTCCAACGCCATGCAACCAGCAAAATATCTACGGGCAGCGATCTGTTCCGCATTGCCAGCCTGGGCTTCCGCGGCGAAGCGCTCCCGAGTATTGCCGCTGTCTCCCGCCTTCAATGCCTGTCGTCGGAGACCGCTTCCGGTCTTGCCAGGCGGATCGTTATCGAAGGCGGAACCGTGACGATCGACGAGCCGGCGAATGCGCCGCAAGGAACGGATATGACGGTGCGCGATTTGTTCTATAACACGCCTGCCCGCCTCAAATATATGAAGGCGATCCAAACCGAGCTGGGCCATATTTCCGACTATATCAATCGAATCGCGCTTGCGCATCCCGGTATTGCATTTACGTTCAAGCACAACGGAAACATCCTTTTGCGTACGCTTGGCACGGGCGACAGGCTGCAGGTGATCGCTGCGGTTTACGGTACGAATACCGCCAAAGTCATGCTGCCGGTCGAGGCCGAAAATGCCGACTACGAGCTTCGGGGCTATATTTCCAAACCGGAGCTCACGCGCGCGAACCGCAACGGCATTACAGCTGTCGTGAATGGACGTTTCATTCGAAGCCATGCGATTAACCAGGCTCTGCTGCAGGCCTACCATACGCTGCTTCCGATCAATCGGTTTCCTCTAGCGGTCATTGAGCTTGGCATGCATCCGAGTTTGCTGGACGTGAACGTCCATCCTTCTAAAATGGAGGTAAGGTTCAGCAAGGAGCCTGAGCTGCGTACGCTCATCGAGGCTGCGGTGAAGCAGGCGCTGACCCGTCAGCGTCATATTCCGGGTCCAGACTCAACCCGCAGGCAAGAAAGGTCGAAACCGGCATTTGTGCAGGATGCGATTTCATTTCATCAGACCTACATCCCGTCCAAAGCTACGGAGAAGCTGTATTCGCCGCCTCTTTCGGCAAAAGAGGATTTGCTTGCCGTCCGCGAGACGGCGGCATACTGGGAGCAAGCGGCCCCAGCCGCGCCAAACGATTCACAGCTGTCACCCGCGTATTCGGCCTCCGAACCTGCCGGCCAGCAGCAAGCAGAGGAGCTGCCCTTTGAGATCAAGGATACGAATGGCTCATCTGAGGAGCAATCTGCCCCCGAGCAGGCTGAAGCCGAACAGCCCGCTTTCCCTGAGCTGCACTGGATCGGTCAGCATCATGGCACCTATATCGTTGCGCAGGCAGAGGACGGGCTTTACTTGATCGATCAGCACGCGGCCCATGAACGAATCAATTATGAATACTTTTTTCATAAATTTGGGAATCCTGAAGATGCGAGCCAGACGCTGCTTGTCCCTTTGACGCTGGAATTTACGTCAGGGGAGGCTGAGCAGCTTCGCGGGTTGTTGCCGTTGTTTGCGCAAGCGGGGGTGGAGATTGAGCCGTTCGGCGCGCAGACCTTTCTCGTTCGCTCCTATCCGGAATGGATGCCGCAGGGAGAGGAGCAATCGCTGATCGAGGAGATGGCCGAATTAATCATTTCGGAGCGAAAGTCGATCAATATCGCCAAGCTGCGCGAAAAGGCGGCAATTATGTGCGCATGCAAAGCGTCGATTAAAGCCAATGACCGGATGAACCGGGAGGAAGGCGAAACGCTGCTTGCCAGGTTGTCAAATTGCAATCAACCCTATACCTGCCCGCATGGCAGGCCGATTATCGTTCATCTTTCTACTTATCAGCTGGAAAAAATGTTCAAGCGGGTGATGTCGTGATTGTTACGACTACGGCGAAACCGTCTTCAAGTTCGCAGGCGCTGGCGGCAAGGCTGGCAATCGAGCTGGCCGGACAACTGAAGCCTCGCGGCAACCTGACGGTCCGCAAGCTCCTGTCGATGAGTCCGGATGAACGCCTCCTTGTCGTAACGGAGCTGGAGGTAAGGTATTATGCCGGACAATCTGACGAGCCGCTCTACTTTCATCCCAGCATGGCGTTCGTACGCGTGAAGCGGCTGCGCCGGGGAGAAACGGATCCGCTCATTCAGCTGTCCCGCTGCGCGGAGGGCGACCATGTCATCGATTGCACAGCGGGGCTGGCTTCGGATGCTCTCGTGTTCTCTTATGCGGTTGGAGCTGGCGGAAGCGTAACGGCCATTGAGAGCGAGCCTGTCCTTTGCGCGCTCGTGCGCGAAGGGCTGGCCGGTTATGATACCGGACTGCCCGATGTGAACGATGCGATGCGACGAATTGTCATGCATGGCGTTAATCATCTTGAATATTTGAAGGGCTTGCCGGAAAACAGTGCGGATATCCTTTATTTTGACCCCATGTTTCGGCAGCCGCTCAACGAATCAAGCTCAATGGGGCCGCTGCGTTCGATCGCGAATATGGCCGCGCTGTCATTCGAGGTTATTGAACATGCGAAACGTGTCGCTCGTAAGACTATCATCATGAAGGAACATCAGGCCAGCGGCGAATTTGCCCGACTTGGATTCGAGCGCCGACATGTGAATACGTCAAAAATTGCATATGGAGTGATAGAGCTTTGAAGGTAGATATGATGAAGGCGCAGCAAGCAGCCGAAGGAGCGCCTGCACGCAAGCAGCCGCTGCTCGTACTCATTGGTCCGACGGCGGTCGGCAAGACAAGAATGAGTCTCGATATCGCGAAAGCTTGGGACGCAGAGATCATTTCCGGCGATTCCATGCAGGTATACCGCGGCATGGACATCGGTACCGCCAAGATCGCTCCGGATGAGCGGGAAGGGATCCCTCATCATCTTATCGATATTTGCGAGCCGGAGTCATCGTATTCCGTCGCCGATTTTCAATCAGGGGCGACTGCTGCCATCGAACAAATCACTAAACGGGGCAAGCTGCCGTTTATCGTCGGCGGTACCGGCCTCTATGTCGAGTCGGTATGCTATCAATATCAATTCGCCGATAACGGGTCCGATGAAGCATTCCGTCAAGAGCAGGAGCGATATGCGGCGGAGTTCGGCGCAGAAGCGCTTCACGCGCGTTTAGCGGCCGTTGATCCGCTGGCGGGTCAACGTTTGCATCCGAACGACTTGCGGCGCGTCATTCGCGCGCTGGAGGTCTATCATATGACGGGGCAGACCTTCTCCGAGCAGCAGGCAGGGCAGACGAAGGAATCTCCCTATAAGCTCTGTATAATCGGACTAACTATGGACCGCGCGGAGCTGTACCGCAGAATAGAGGCGCGGGTGGATCTGATGATGGAGCAGGGATTAATAGACGAGGTAAAGCGTTTGCTGGAGCGAAACCTGCCATCGCATGCGGTGGCCATGCAGGGGCTGGGCTACAAAGAAATGGCTGATTATTTGCATGGGAATTGCACGCTTGAGGCAGCAGTCGAGCGGTTAAAACGCGATACACGCAGGTTTGCGAAACGGCAGCTGTCATGGTTTCGCCATATGAAGAATATTCACTGGATCGACATGGGGGAAAATTTTCACAACAATTTGCTTTCCATTCATGGTATAATAGCAGGAAAGTTTCAAGTTGATCTTGAATATATTTCTAATCAATCTTTTTAGACGGGGGTAACGTCCAATGAACAAAACAATCAATATTCAAGATACGTTCCTGAATCAGCTGCGCAAAGACAACATACCGGTGACGGTTTTCTTAATGAATGGCTTCCAAATTCGTGGCGTTATTAAAGCATTCGACAATTTCACGATTATTATTGACAGCGAAGGCCGTCAGCAAATGGTTTATAAACACGCGATTTCCACGTTCACTCCGCAGCGGAATGTATCGCTCATGCAGCAGGATCCTGGCGGTTCCTTGACATAAGTGATGGCGAATAGTGAAACTTTCTAATATCGTGCTTCGTTTAACTAGATAGCGGCATGCAAGAGCAACCCGCTCCAAGCTGGGTTGTTCTTTTCATTTCGTGGTAAAGATAGATAGATAGACGGAAGGACTACGGTTCAACAGGAGGGGAGTCGGCAATGGCTGAGCGACCACGCAGTAAATCTGCATCAAAACAAAAGAAGAAAAAAAGAATGTCAGGACGCACATGGTTTTACGGGCTGTTCTTTACGGCGGCAATCGCAATCGTATGCGGGATTATCGGGTATTTACTTATCATTTTGAACGGAGAGAGGATCTTAACCGAAAATGGCAGCAAACTCAATTTTGGCGAAGCCTCCATCATTTACGACGCGAACGAGCAGGAGATTGCCAGAATAAAAATAGGAACAGACAACCGGGAAATCGCTGAATATTCAGAAATTCCGGAGCAATTGCTGAATGCGATTGTCGCGACGGAGGACCAGCGGTTCTACGAGCATGCGGGGATCGATTTCTTTGCGATCGGACGGGCTGTCGTCAAGGACGTGATCGCCAGAAGCGCCGTCGAGGGCGGCAGTACGATTACACAGCAGCTTGCTAAAAATGTTTTTCTAAACGCGGACAAAACCTTTTTCCGCAAAGCGACGGAAGCATCCATCGCCGTTGCGCTGGAGCATCAAATGTCGAAGCCGGAAATTTTAACGATGTATTTGAACCGGATTTATTTCGGTAAAGGCGTTTCCGGCGTTAAAGCCGCTTCCAAGTATTATTTCGATACCGAGCTCGAGGATCTGGAGCTTTGGCAAATCGCAACGTTGGCTGCTATGCCGAAAGCGCCGAACAGGTATAATCCGATTATTGACCCGGAATCTTCCATGAACCGGCGCGCCGTCGTTTTGAATCTGATGCAGGAACAGGACTATATTACGGCAACTGAGGCAGAAGAAGCGAAGGCAGTTGTCTATGAACGGCCGGATAGCCATGAAGATGGCCAATCTGAGAACTTTCAAGAGTTTATTGATTATGTCGTGGAGGAAGCGATGGAGATCACGAAGCTTTCCGAGGAGGAGCTGCGTGTCGGAGGCTTCAAGATCTATACGACTCTTAATCAGCAGGCGCAGCAAGCAATGGACGAACAGTTTGCGAACAACGAAAATTTCGAGAAGAGCAAGGATGAACAGATCGTTCAGGGAGCTATGGTCATTATCGATCACCGCGACGGAACCATCAAGGCGATGGCCGGCGGGAGAGACTATATAAATAAAGGGTTAACTCATAATCGCGTTCAAGTGAAACGCCAGCCCGGATCTGCTTTCAAGCCGATTATCGTTTACGGTCCGGCACTGGAGACCGGCGAGATGTCGGCATCGACCATATTGAAAAACGATAAGAAATGCTTTGGCAACTATTGCCCTACCGACAAGTGGGGACCTGCGCCTGTCTCAATGACACAGGCGATCAAGGACTCGCGAAATTTAGCAGCGGTATGGACGCTTAATGAGATCGGGCTGAAACGCGCCTTTGCATTTGCGGGCAAGCTGGGCTTCGAACTTGACAATGAGGACCGCAATTTGTCTGCTGCACTCGGCGGTTTAACGCACGGGACGACGCCGATGGAATTGGCTGCCGCCTTCAGCGTTATCGCAAATGGCGGAAAGTCGGTCGATCCCCATTCGATTGTCAGAATGGAAGGGAAAAATTATACGTATACGTATCAAGCCCCAGCTTCCAAGCAGCTGATGTCGGCTCAAACGGCGTATTATTTGACGGACATGATGCAGACCGTCGTACAGAAGGGCGGCACAGGCACTAGAGCCGCGATCGACCGTCCGGTTGCGGGCAAAACCGGAACGACTCAGCACGGCATTCCGGATTATAACGGCCCGGGCATAAAGGATGCATGGTTCGTAGGCTATACGCCAGAGTGGACAGCAGCCGTATGGATGGGATACGATAAGACGGACAAGGATCATATCCTAAAGTCTGGCAGCAGTCAGTCGGCAGCCATGTTCGCTAAGGTTATGAAGGCCGCGATGAAAAATGTGCCGAAGTCCAGCTTTAATAAGCCGCAAGAGTTAATAGAAGAAGAGCCGCCGGCAACCATTACGAATTTTAACGCGATATTTATTGAAGAAGAAATGAAGGTTCAGTTGTCCTGGAATCCTATCCAGGATGGAGAGGTCACGTATCAGGTATTCCGGAAAGAGGCTTCCGAGACCGAATTTATCCGATTCGTCGATTCGCTTACTTCGACGGGTGTCGATGATATGAGTGCATTTCCGGGTCTCACCTATGAGTATTACGTCGTTGCTTATGACGCCGGGAACGATTTGGAAAGCTCGCCTTCACCGACGATAAAGGTTGCCATACCGGAAACGGAGATCATACCTGATATCCCAATGGAACCGGATCCAACCGTCCCGGACGGTGGAGATGTGACTACTCCGATTGACGAAGGCGGCGAAGAAGCCTCTCCAGAGCCCGGCGACGGGACAGAGCAGCCTGGCGGAACGGAGGAGCCTGGTGCAGGTAACGGCACAGGAGAGCCAAGCCCTGCGCCAATCGAAACTGAAGGCAGCGAGAATGGCAATGACGCTTTTGAAAACACGGATACCGGCGGCAATACGCAAGGAGCGGGTGGTTAGTAATGGCGAGTACAAAGAATGCGCGATTTTCTTTTTTCATCGCACTATTGGCCGGAGTTATGCTATTAGCAGGCTGCGGCGGCAATGGCGATGATGGGGGAGCACAAGGAAACAGCGCAGCGGCTTCCGCGAAGATGTTGGATTGGGATAAAATGCCAGAGATGACGATTGATCTCAATAAGTCTTATATCGCGAAGTTTCATACAACCAAAGGTGAGTTTACAGTTACGCTGTTCGCCAATGAGGCGCCGGTAACGGTGAACAATTTCGTCTTTCTTGCGCGAGAGGGCTTCTATGAGGGACTGGCGTTTCATAGCATCATCGAGTCGTTTATGATACAAAGCGGCGACCCGAAAGGGAATGGAACCGGTACGCCGGGCTATTCCATTCCTGATGAACTGGACACCGATTTGAAATATGAGGAAGGCATTGTTGCCATGGCTAACGCCAACAAGCCGAATTCAGGAGGCAGTCAGTTTTTTATTTGTACCGGGCCGGATGCGGCTAATTTAAACCGGGAGCCTAAATACACGATTTTTGGCAAGGTGAACAGCGGAATGGATATCGTTCAGGCGATCGCCAAAACTCCGACCAAAAATAACTTCCCGAGCGAAGAAATCCTAATCGAATCGATCGTCATACAAGAAATGTAGCGAAAAACGCTGTCCCGCGCGGGCAGCGTTTTTTATTTTACAGCTGATGCTTGGTTTATTTTGGCTGTCGGCTGGAGATGGACGTTAAGATATGGTAATCTTTTTTTATAGGATGATTTCAATTGTCGTCAGTCGCGTGGTGGAGGTTGCTTAAGCTCAATATGAATAAGCAATCGCAAGATGTAACAGGCTATCCCCAAATGAACGGAAAGGTACGTTCCGTATGAAGAGAAAATTTTCAGACCGGGCTAACTGGCGGCGTATCTTGCGCAAGAGCTACACATGTCTGGCGCTCGACGGCGAGGAGTTCAAAGGTCTCGTGACGTTTTACCGGATTCATGAATTGCGTGAGCCGCTTTGGAAGGAATATAACGGACGACGGCTTTGCCTTGCTGACCGCGGCTACTTATGGATGCAGCATTTTCCAAGAGGCGAGCATTTTGTCGTCACGACAATGTTCGATGACAAAGGACGCGTCGTACAGTGGTATATCGATGTTTGTAAAACGCAGGGCTTAACCGACCAGCAGGTGCCTTGGTTCGATGATCTCTATTTGGACGTCGTCGTTCTTCCAAGCGGAGAAGTGTTTCTTATGGATGAGGATGAGCTGGAGGACGCTCTGCGCCAAGGCGACGTGAACGGTAAGGATGTCGCGCTTGCCCGCAAGACGGCAGGGAAACTGCTCTCAAGCATCCGCAATGGCAGATTTCGTTATTTCACATTAAGTCTAAAGCATAGAAAGAGCTTGCTCGAGAGAAGCGGGGAGTTAAGTGAATCATGATTGCTGCAACAAGCCGAAGGAGCAGACCGCGTAAACGAACGAAAAAAACTCGTCCGCGGCTGCTCCTGTTTCGCGTTGCTGCCTGGCTTATCTGTGCAGGCGTGTTTTGGTGCGGATATTTATTGTGGTTAATTAATGGGTACGATACAAGCAAGCCTTTACTTAAAGCTGATGCCGGCATTGTACTGGGCGCTGCCCTTTGGAACGATGTGCCAAGTCCGGCATTGAAGGAACGGTTAGATTTCGCCTTACATCTATATGAGGTAGGCATTGTGGACAAGCTTATTTTGTCCGGAGGTTTGGGCGCAAACGGTTCGACGAAGACGGAAGCGGCCGGCATGCGCGACTATTTAGTGATGAAAGGTATTTCAGCTGACAAGCTGTTGCTAGAGAGCGATGCGACAAGCACGTACGAAAATTTGCGATTCAGCCAAAAAATAGCCAATGAAAAAAAACTGTCCAAGCTCGTTGTCATCACGCATGACTATCATGCAGCGCGAGCGAAAGAAGTGGCGAAACAGCTGGATTTTGAACATTTTCAGATTGCGGCAACCAAGTCCAAAGTTTTAAATCCGGTATACAACGAGTCGCGTGAGGTACTTGCCTTCACCAAATGGAAGCTCGACCGGCTCCTCCTCTCATTAGGAATACGCTCTTCTGATACGATGCTGTAAATCTGCTAATATGCGGCTGTAAGCTAGAATAAACTTGTAGTGCGGTCAGCCGCTATTTCGCTTTCGATGCAAAGGATAGGTGATGCGAACGATGAGTGGACACGTCATATCAGGACCCGGTAATGGAACCGCAAGGCCTTCCCGTCAAATCAATGTGGTCCTTAGAAATCAGGAAACGTTCCAGAACGGTGCTTCCGCGCACGCACTTGAAGCAGAAACGCTGCCTGCCGTAAAGCCGCTGCCGAGTATGGATCATTACGCCGATATTCAGAAAGAGCTTGAGCCGATGATCGGAATGGATAATGTGAAGTCGCTCGTTTATGAAATATATGCTTTGCTTTATATTAGCCGTATGCGCACGGAGGCCGGACTGTTTGGCGGCTCTCAGGTGTACCATATGATTTTCAAAGGAAATCCGGGCACAGGGAAGACGACGATTGCCCGCATCGTAGCGAAGCTGTTTCAGAAAATGGGCGTTTTGACTAAGGGGCATTTAATTGAAGTTGAGCGCGCAGACCTGGTTGGCGAATATATCGGACATACGGCTCAAAAAACAAGAGATCTTGTACGGAAAGCGATCGGCGGCGTTCTGTTCGTTGATGAGGCTTACAGCCTTGCGCGCGGCGGTGAAAAGGATTTCGGAAAAGAAGCTATCGATACGCTCGTGAAGGCAATGGAGGATCATCGCAATCAGTTTGTGCTTATATTAGCTGGTTATCCTGCGGAGATCGATGATTTTCTGCAGACAAATCCGGGCCTGCCCTCGCGGTTTCCGATTCAGATCGAGTTTCCCGACTATTCGGTAGATCAATTGATCCAAATCAGTGAGCTCATGGCGAAAGAGCGGGATTATATTTTGCAGCCGCAGACCATATTTAAATTAAGACAGCATTTGATGCAGGAGAAGCAAAGCGCCATGTTCTCGTTCAGTAACGCAAGATACGTAAGAAATTCGATCGAGAAGGCGATTCGGTATCAAGCGGTTCGTCTGCTCAGCCATTATGCAAACTCTGTTCCCCCGAAACAGGAGCTTATGTCGATACGGCCGGAGGATTTGAAGTGGGAAACGAAAATACAATGAAGCTGAAGTTTAAAAGGAGCAAAGCATGAGCGAGAAAACATTTGAAACCAATACGAATTTAGTGGAGAAGGCAATTCTGATCAGCCTGGTTACGTCCAATGATAAGCGTAAGGGCGGAGATCCTGAGCATTCCTTGCAGGAGCTTGTGCAGCTTACGGAAACGGCGGGCGTCGAGGTGCTTGCGACCGTTACCCAAAATAAAGAATCGGTAGACTCCAAATGGTTCATCGGTAAGGGCAAGGTACAGGAAGTAAAGGCTATGGCGGATGAGCTTGGCGCCACGACTGCGATTTTTGACCAAGAGCTATCGGGAGCCCAGGTGCGGAATCTTGAAGAGACGCTCGATCTGAAAATCGTGGATCGCACGCAGTTAATTTTGGATATCTTTGCCGGCCGCGCCAAAACCCGCGAAGGCATTATTCAAGTAGAGCTGGCCCAACTCAGCTACCTGCTTCCCCGTTTATCTGGACACGGCAAAAACCTGTCGCGTTTAGGCGGCGGCATCGGAACACGAGGGCCCGGTGAATCTAAACTGGAGACGGATCGCCGTCATATTCGGGATCGAATCTCTGATTTGAAGACGGTACTCGAGGAGGTTGTCCGTCACCGAAAGCTCCATAGGGAGCGCCGCAAAAAAGCGGGCGTCATACAAGTAGCTCTGGCAGGTTATACGAATGCGGGCAAATCAACCTTGCTGCGCGAGCTGACGAAGGCGGATGTTTATGTGGAAAATCAACTGTTTGCGACACTCGACCCAACCTCTCGTTCGCTTGTACTGCCAAATGGCCGCGAAGTGGTATTAACCGATACGGTAGGTTTCATACAGAATCTGCCGCATGACCTTGTAGCCGCATTTCGTGCGACGCTGGAGGAAGTATGCGAAGCGGATCTTGTGCTTCATGTTATTGACAGCAGCTCTGTAATGCGGGATGAACAAATTAATGTCGTTAATAACATTTTGGGTGATCTGGGCGCTGCCGACAAGCCAACCGTAATGGTATATAACAAAAAGGATTTGGTCGAGGCGAGCGGGACATGGATGGACCTGCCGGTAAACGGCGGCGGTAATTTGGTAATAAGCGCATATGAGCCGGCCGATCTTGATTTGCTGCGTGAAACGATTCAAGACAGGCTTAGCGGAGATACGCTGACTTTCAACGTGCCTGCCGAGCGTGGAGATCTCATTGCGCTTGCTTATAGAAGCGGCGAGGTCATAAATCAAGAGGTCGATGAGGAAAATATGAGACTGACGGTACAGGTAAGCAGACAGGACTTTGAGCAGCATGGACAGCGTCTGCAGGAATATGTCGAATAAAAAGCAAGGTTTGCGTATACAAGGGGAGAAGATAACGGAATGAATGAGCAGCAAGAAAAGCAGAAGGTTTGGGAACAGCTGGAGAAGCTTGCAGAGGATGCAGAGCAGCGTGCCGCTGATTCGTTCCGCAAAGCAGAGCGGATAGCGGAGCGAAATCAGTGGAAAGTTATTAAAGCCTTCCAACGGCATAAAGTGAGCGATTTTCATTTTACAGGATCAACGGGCTATGGCTATAATGATCGCGGCCGTGAAATTCTGGATCTCGTCTTTGCGGACGTGATGGGAGCAGAATCGGCAATCGTCAGGCCGCATTTTGTTTCCGGCACGCATACGATCAACTGTGCTTTATTTGGTGTCCTGCGTCCGGGAGACGAGCTTCTTTATGTTACCGGCAAGCCTTACGATACGCTGCATAAAGTGATTGGTAAACCAGGCGACGGCAAAGGTTCGCTGCAGGACTGGGGCGTGAAATATGCCGAGGTTCCTCTCCTATCGGACGGCGGACTGGATTGGGAGGGGATCGAGAAGGCTATTTCCTCTCAGACGAAAGTAATCGGGATACAACGTTCGCGCGGCTATGACTGGCGTGCGTCCTTTACCGTCGCGGAAATTGAAGCTGCCGTTCAGCGGGTTAAAGCGCTGAAGCCTGATGTGCTCGTCTTCGTTGACAATTGCTATGGTGAGTTCACGGAGCTGCTGGAGCCTACACAGGCAGGCGTCGATATAATGGCAGGTTCGCTTATTAAAAATCCCGGCGGCGGGTTGGCAGAAACCGGCGGATATATTGCCGGAACTGCCGCTGCCGTGCAAGCTGCCGCTTATCGGCTGACAGCGCCAGGTATCGGCGGCGAGGTCGGAGCTATGCTCGGGACGCTGCGGGCAATGTTTCAGGGGTTGTTTCTAGCGCCTCACTTGGTCGGACAAGCCATTAAAGGAAGCGTACTTGCCGCTGCTTTGTTTGAGGAGATTGGATTTGAGACGAAGCCGCGGTGGGATGAACCGCGTACCGATTTAATTCAAGCGGTACGCTTCGGACAAGCCGAGCATCTTATTGCTTTCGTGCAAGGAATCCAGCAAGCGGCAGCGGTAGATTCGCATGTCGTGCCCGAGCCATGGGACATGCCCGGCTACGAAAATGCGGTCATCATGGCAGCCGGTACTTTCATTCAAGGGGGCAGTCTGGAGCTGTCAGCCGATGCTCCGATTCGAGAACCTTACATCGCCTATATGCAAGGCGGACTGACTTACGCTCATGCGAAATATGGTATTTTGACAGCGCTATACCGACTTGTGGACAGCGGTTTAATTGTGACTAAACCTTACATAACTTGACACATTTATGGAGTAACGTTTAGAATAAACATATAAAAGAGCGACTGGAAGGTTGATGCGACATGGCTGATGATATTCGCAGAAATATGGCCTTATTTCCCATCGGTATCGTAATGAAGCTGACGGATTTAACGGCCCGCCAAATACGCTATTACGAGCAGCACGAATTGATCGTGCCTGCAAGAACGTCGGGGAACCAACGGTTATTCTCGTTCAATGACGTAGAACGGCTTTTGGAAATTAAAGCTTTGATTGAGAAGGGCGTTAACATTGCAGGCATCAAGCAAGTTATGAATCCGGTTTCGAAGGAGTCGGAGGAAGCGACGATCGTCAGCGAACAGTCTGAAGTGAAGCGCAGGGAGCTATCCGATCAACAGCTTCATCGCATGCTTAAGCAGCAACTATTGGAGAAAAGGCCGGGTCAAGCGTCTCTTATTCAAGGTCAATTGACTCGTTTCTTAAATAAGCGTTAAGAATGCTACAATAAACAAACGATTCGCAAACAAGGGAGATGATTATGTGAGCTTCACTAAAGATGACATCAAGCGTATTGCACAGGAACAAAATGTTCGTTTTATTCGTCTGCAATTTACCGATTTGCTGGGTACGATCAAAAATGTTGAAATACCGGTAAGTCAGCTGGATAAAGCACTCGACAATAAAATGATGTTCGACGGATCGTCCATTGAAGGTTATGTGCGGATTGAAGAGTCTGACATGTACTTATACCCGGATTTGGATACTTGGGTCGTTTTCCCATGGGTAGCACATGATCGCATAGCCCGCTTGATTTGCGATATTTATATGCCGGACGGCACTCCGTTCGCGGGAGATCCGCGCGGAATTTTGAAGCGTGCGCTTAAGGAGGCCCAGGAACTTGGCTACACGGCAATGAACGTAGGACCTGAACCTGAGTTTTTCTTGTTCAAAACGGACGAGCGCGGCGAGCCTACTACAGAGCTGAATGACCAAGGCGGATATTTCGACCTGGCACCGATGGACATGGGTGAAAACTGTCGCCGTGAAATCGTGCTGACACTTGAAGAGATGGGCTTTGAAATCGAAGCTTCTCACCATGAGGTTGCTCCCGGTCAGCATGAAATCGACTTCAAATATGCTGACGCGATTAAAGCGGCAGACCAAATTCAAACCTTTAAGCTAGTTGTAAAAACGATCGCCCGCGAGCATGGCTTGCATGCATCCTTTATGCCGAAGCCGTTGTTCGGCGTTAATGGATCCGGCATGCACTGTCACCAATCGCTATTCCAAGGCAATACAAACGTGTTCTACGATGAGAAGGACAAGCTTGGATTAAGCGCAGCCGCTCGCCATTACATGGCTGGCATATTGCTGCACGCGCGTGCGATGGCTGCCATTACGAACCCGACGGTCAACTCGTACAAGCGTCTTGTCCCTGGTTACGAAGCTCCATGTTATGTTGCTTGGTCCGCAAGCAACCGCTCGCCAATGATCCGTATTCCGGCTTCGCGCGGTTTAAGCACTCGTGTAGAGGTTCGTAACCCGGACCCTGCCGCGAATCCGTATTTGGCTCTTGCGGTTATGCTCAAAGCAGGTCTTGACGGCATCAACAACAAGCTGCCTTTGCCGGCTCCTACGGACCGTAATATCTACATCATGACGGAGGAAGAGCGTCAGGATGCAGGAATTCCAAGCCTGCCGCTTGATCTGAAGGAAGCGCTTGATGAGATGCTAAGAAGCGATATCGTGTGCGAGGCACTCGGCGAACACGCTCTAGCGCATTTCTATGAGCTGAAGGAAATCGAGTGGGATATGTATCGCACGCAGGTTCATCAATGGGAACGCGATCAATATTTGACTCTTTACTAATCAGAAAAGGGATTGCCCAAAAGCAGCTGGTTGCTGCTTTTGGGCAATCCTTTCGTATTATTGCAGGAAGATCATCTAAACAGCGCGTCGGTTGAAGCGTACGAGACTGACGTTACTGGAAAAATCCAACATAAAGCGTTGGTTGAGACGTATGAGGCTGAAGTTACTGGAGAAATCCAACATAACGAGTTGGTTCAGTTATAGTTCTTGACATAAAGACGATTCTAGTAAACGTCGAAAGGAAACAAAGAAAAGGCAGAATCCATTGTGCATATGCACCTTGATTCTGCCTCGTCTTTATTTATTGCATTTTCATTTGAATTAATGAATATCGCGGAAAAGCCCGATGACCTTGCCTAGAATCGTAACGTTCTGGAGCAAAATCGGCTGCATCGTGGAATTCTCCGGCTGTAATCGAATGTGATTTTTCTCCTTGTAAAACGTCTTTACCGTTGCTTCATCATCTTCAGTCATCGCAACGACGATCTCGCCGTTATTGGCGGTCTGTTGCTGGCGAACGATGACATAGTCTCCGTCATGTATACCAGCTTCGATCATGCTCTCACCCATGACGTTTAAGATAAATACGCTGCTGTCGCCGACGAAATGTGAAGGAAGCGGGAAATATTCTTCGATGTTTTCCGTTGCGGTGATCGGTACGCCAGCTGTTACTTTCCCGACGATCGGCACTTTGGATACGGCGAGCGGTATAATTCCGTCAACGCCCTCTTGGTCTAAAATTTCAATAGCGCGCGGTTTGGTTGGATCGCGACGAATAAGACCCTTCTTCTCCAATCGGTCCAAATGTCCGTGTACGGTAGAGCTTGACAATAATCCAACAGCTTCGCCGATTTCTCGAACGGATGGTGGGTAGCCTTTCTCCCGGACTTCGTTCTTAATAAATTCAAGAATCGAATGTTGTCGGTTCGAAATCTTCGACAATGCGATCACTCCATTAGTAGTTTTGTAAAAAATTATAGCATAGAACCGGAGTTCGTACAAACATAAGTTCTTAAGTACAAAAGTTCGCATTTTTCGTTGACACCAAACGTTTGTTCGTGTATCCTGAAAACAGAACAAACGTTTGGGGTGATGAGAGATGATAATGAGTCCGAGTTTTTATAGAACGATACATAAGCGGGAAGAGCGCAATACGGTGGAAAAGTGGAGTGGGAATGCAGCGTTATGGATTAAACGCCATGCAGCTAAGATTATGGTTAGTCTGGCTGTGTTCGTCTTATTGTTCACAAGCTTTCTAATGATGGGAACAGATGCGTCTAGCACTACTCCTGCCGCTGCCTCCCCTCAGGAACAGGTCATCACCGTTAGCGCGGGAGACACGTTATGGGAAATAGCTAAGAAATATGGAAACGGCTCCGAAGATATCCGATTTGTCATCTACTTGATTAAAGATCGAAACGGTCTTGAAAGCGTGGATATTATTCCGGGACAGAAACTTATAATTCCCTCAATATAGTGTGTAACTAATAAGCAGCATAACCATGTTATGCTGCTTGTACTACGTTTTCTTGACAACTGTCGGTTGAAATGTAAAAGTAGAGAGTAGAGCTTTTGTCATCAAGAGAGGAGTAGAAAGAGGTCATGGAGTTCGAGAAAATAATCGCGCGAATTAACGAGCTGTCTCGTAAAAATAAAACGGTAGGTTTGACCGATGCGGAAACAACCGAAAGAAATGAGCTGCGGCAGCAATATTTAAACAATTTCAAAAGAAACTTCCGTCAACAATTAGATAATATAACCGTCGTAGACGGTGAAGACGAAGTTAAGCGCTAGATTACGCGGTTGTAAACTCATTTAAAGTCCAGGAGAGGGTATGAGATGAAATATAATCTGTTAGGTAAGAGCGGGCTCGCTGTTTCGGAATTATGTCTGGGGACGATGACGTTTGGAAATACGACAAGCGAAGGAGATTCAATCGAAATGATTAATCGCTTCGTGGACCGCGGGGGCAATTTTCTGGATACGGCCGATGTGTACGTAAGCGGACGGTCTGAAGAAATTGTCGGGAAAGCGATTAAGAACAAACGTTCGGATATAATACTGGCCACCAAGGTTCGAATGACCACCTCCAGTAATATTAATGGCGTGGGCTTGTCCCGGAAGCATATTATGGATGGCGTTGAAGCCAGCTTAAAGCGGCTTCAAACCGATTATATCGATTTATACCAGGTCCACGTATGGGACCATGCAACACCGATCGAGGAAACGCTGCGCACGCTTGACGATCTTGTGTCCTCCGGTAAGGTGCGTTACATAGGCTGTTCGAATTTTTTTGCTTGGCAGCTGATGAAGTCGCTTGCCTGCAGCGATGCTAACCGATATGTGCGATTCATTTCAATTCAGCCGCAATATAGCTTAGTCAGCAGACAGATGGACCGCGAGATGATGTCGCTTTGCATAGAGGAGAAGGTTGGTGTCATCCCATGGGCTCCGCTTGGCGGAGGCTTCTTGACGGGCCGATACAATCGCAATATGCCGGAAGAGGGGCGCTTGACCTCGAAAGCAGGCGAGAGCGCTTGGGTAAATCGTGCGCTTGATAAAAACTTTGTTATCTTGGACTCACTGTTGGAAGCGGCTCAGGAGGCAGGTAAAACACCTGCACAGGTCGCGCTCAGATGGCTGTTGCAGCGTGAAGGCATGACTTCCCCGATATTTGGCGCCAGTAAATTGGAACAGTTTGAAGATAATATCGGTGCAGTCGGCTGGGAGCTTCCGTCTGAGGTGTGGAGCCGATTGGATGAGGTTAGCGCATTGCCGGATGATTATCCTAATCGCTTCATTCACAAATTCCGCAGACCATTCGAATAGGAATATCAATCAGGAGGAGTGTTAGCTTGTCACGTTCTTGGGAGCGCAAAGTGCGCAAAAATATGAGTGTAGTAAATAAGCAGCGCAAGAAGCAAGGGTCGGGCCAAATCGTATTTAATGCCGAAAAATCAGAAAAAATCGTTGGCCGCAATTTCATTGCACCCATTCTTCTGATCTTGTTCATTGGGATGTACGTTGTGCTCATGCAAAGCTCAACCGAGTTCAAAATGGATACGATGTTTTGGGTAACGGTAGGCTGTTATGTGCTGTTAGCAGCATTATTTTATTTCCGCAGGCCTTATATAACGATCGGCAAGGACTATGTTCAAACGCGTCGTATGACGGGTGACAAGCGAGTGCCGGCATCCGCGATTAAAGCCATAAGCGTTCAAAAGGGCTATGTTATCATCGAACAGCAAAAGGGCGCTAACTGGGTATTCTCAAAATTAACGAATCGGTTTCCAACAGAAGAAATCGGCGAGAAGCTGAAGCAGTTCGCGCAAACGAACGGCATTTCTTTTCAGCAAAAATAAATAAGTAGGAGAGTTCGAACAACGATGGCTAAACAAGCAGTATTATTTGATCTGGACGATACGCTTTTGTGGGATGACCGCAGCGTAAAGGAAGCATTTGAAGCGACATGCCAATCTGCAACTGAAGCAGTCGGCGTTGATCCTGAAGCGCTTGAGGAAGCGGTTCGCCGTGAAGCGCGAGCGCTGTATGAATCCTATGAGACATTCCCATTCACGAAAATGATCGGAATAAACCCTTTTGAAGGCTTGTGGGCACCCTTTCGCGAAGGCGAGCAAGAGGAATTCCGCAAGCTTGAGAGTCTTGCGCCTGGCTACCGCAAAGCGGCTTGGACGAAAGGGCTTAAAGCTCTAGGGGTTGACAATGAAGAGCTTGGTGCTAAATTAGCCGAACAGTTTCCTGCAGAAAGACGCGCGCGACCGATCGTTTATGAAGAGACCTTCCGTTTGCTGGATGCCCTAAAAGGGAAATACAAGCTGCTCCTGCTTACGAATGGATCGCCTGATTTGCAGAGAGAGAAGCTGGCGGGCGTTCCGGACCTGGTGCCTTTTTTTGATCATATTATCATTTCTGGAGAGTTCGGAGAGGGTAAGCCGGCCGCTTCCATCTTCAAGCATGCTCTGGAGCGTCTCGGAATCGAGCCGGATCACGGGATTATGGTAGGCGATAAGCTGACGACCGACATTCTTGGCGCGAACACGATTGGCATGACATCGGTTTGGGTCAATCGCCATGGCGCGGTAAGAAACGACGAGATTGTACCAACATATGAAATTAAGCATTTAGAGGAACTTCTGCAGCTTCTGGAAGCTTAAAGATAACAATGAAAAACCCCTCGCAGACAGTGTTAGCTGCCAGCGAGGGGTTTGCATTATTTTATAAAGGCATCAAGCTTACTTCGACGCAAAGGATTCATCGGCAAAAGGATGCGCGATCCAGCCTTCCGTTTCGATAAATAAACGAACCGCTACGATTTGTCGATTATCCATCAGCGTGAAGAAATGCGGCTTGTATTCCGGTACGGAAATAACATCGCCTGCCTCAAGCTCTACGTCGAAATAGCCGACATCATCCGTTCCCTTAATAATGAAGATGCCCCGGCCCGCAGTGATGGCACGAACCTCATCTTCTGTGTGCGTATGCACGTTTTCGAATTTTTTGAGCAGTTCATCCAGATTAGGCGTTGCATCGGACAGTGCGATGATGTCCCATGTTTTATAGCCGCGACGCTCAGCGAGATCCCGAATCTCCGCGTCAAAAGCCGCTAGTATTTGCTGTTTATCTTCATCGGAGAGGACAAACTTCTCTTGTAAGTCTTCTTCTAATTTTTTCGGATTCCAGTGTTCATACAGAACCTCTTGCTTTTCAAGAAATGCACGGACATTCTCTTCACCCTGGATCCGTTCCTCAGTATTGCGAATTCTTATTTCAGCCATGAACATTCCCTCTTTTCCTATAGAAATTAAATGATATAATTATTATAAAACAAAACAAATGGAATGTCGATGGATGTACCTTTTCACTTAGAGGGTATTCTGATAAACTATGGGTTAATGATTTTTGGGGAAGGGTGTAGTAATTTGTCGAAACCGACCATGCAACAAATGCTTCAAAAGCGTATACTCATTTTGGACGGCGCTATGGGTACGATGATTCAGCAAGCGAACTTAAACGAGAGTGATTTCGGAGGGCCAGAACTGGACGGTTGTAATGAAATGCTCGTTCTGACTCGCCCTGATGTCATACAATCGATACATGAGCAGTACCTGGAGGCTGGCGCAGATATTTTGGAGACGAATACGTTCGGAGCTACGAGCGTCGTGCTTGCCGATTATGATATTCCCGAGAAAGCAAGAGAAATCAATATTGCCGCCGCTAAGCTGGCTCGGGATGCCTGCGATAAATACAGTACGCCTGATAAACCGCGTTACGTAGCAGGCGCTTTGGGACCAACGACCAAAACGTTATCTGTTACGGGCGGCGTGACGTTTGACGAGCTCGTCGAGAGCTACTATGAGCAAGCGCTCGCGCTGATTGAGGGTAATGTAGACGCATTGCTGCTGGAGACGTCACAGGATACGTTAAACGTAAAAGCGGGCAGCATTGGTATTCGGAATGCGTTCGAGACGCTCGGGCGGGAGCTGCCGATTATGATTTCGGGTACGATAGAACCGATGGGGACGACGCTCGCCGGTCAGACGATTGAATCCTTCTACATTTCGCTTGAGCATTTGAAGCCGATTTCGATCGGGCTAAACTGCGCGACAGGTCCGGAATTCATGCGTGACCATATTCGGACGCTGAGCGACATTTCCAAAGCAGCAATCAGCTGTTACCCGAATGCCGGCTTGCCGGATGAGAACGGTCATTATCATGAGTCGCCGGAGTCGCTTGCGAAGAAAATGGCCGCATTCGCAGAACAAGGCTGGCTTAATATTGCCGGCGGCTGCTGCGGTACGACGCCTGAGCATATTCGCGTGATGGCCGAGTCGATGGCGACCTTTGAGCCGCGCAATAAACTAGGCGATCATCCGAATGCCGTCTCAGGTATCGATACCGTATACATCGAGCCGGAAAATCGCCCGATCATGATCGGGGAACGTACGAATATTTCGGGATCGCGAAAGTTTAAGCGGCTGCTGAAGGAAGAAAAGTTCGACGAAGCTTCGGAAATTGCCAGAGCGCAGGTGAAAGGCGGAGCGCATGTCATAGACATTAACTTGCAGGATACCGATATTGATGAAGCGTATGCCGTACATCACTTTTTGCCACAAGTCGTGAAAAAGATCAAGGCGCCGCTTATGCTGGATTCCACCTATGATCATATTATTGAGCTGGGGCTGAAATATTCGCAAGGTAAGGCGATTATTAATTCCATTAACCTGGAGGACGGCGAATCGAAGTTCGAAAAAATATTGCCGCTCATTCACCGTTACGGCGCAGCGGTCGTTATGATCTTGATCGACGAGCGGGGACAAGCGGTTACGCGCGAAGCGAAGATGGAGGTTGCTGAACGCTCCTACAATTTATTGGTCGATAAATATGGCATGAATCCCGAGGATATTATTTTTGATCCGAACATGTTCCCAGTCGGCTCGGGTGATCCGCAGTATATCGGTTCCGCAGTAGAGACGCTGGAAGGGATCCGGATGATTAAGGAAAAATTCCCGCTGGCGAAGACCATTCTGGGACTAAGCAACATTTCCTTCGGCTTGCCGGATGCAGGGCGCGAGGTGCTGAACTCGGTTTACCTTTATCACGCGACCAAAGCAGGTCTTGATTATGCAATCGTGAATACGGAGAAGCTTGAACGTTACGCATCCATACCGGAGGAAGAGCGCAAGCTGGCTGAGGAGCTTATATACAATACGACGGACGAGACGCTAGCTTCCTTCGTTGCCGCTTTCCGGGATAAGAAGGTAGAGAAGAAAGAGAAAATTTCGAACTTGTCTCTCGAGGAGCGACTTGGTTCTTATGTTGTCGAAGGAACGAAGGAAGGTCTTTTACCCGATCTGGACGAAGCGCTTAAGAAATATTCGGCGATGGATGTCATTAACGGACCGCTTATGCGCGGGATGGAGGAAGTCGGACGTTTATTCAATGGGAACGAGCTAATCGTAGCCGAGGTTTTGCAAAGCGCCGAGGTCATGAAGGCTTCCGTTAATTATTTAGAGCAATTCATGGAGAAAAACGAGTCCTCCGTGAAGGGTAAAATTATTTTGGCGACGGTGAAGGGCGATGTTCATGACATCGGCAAAAACCTCGTAGAAATCATTTTATCGAACAATGGTTATAAAATTATTAACTTAGGTATCAAAGTACCGCCTGAGCAGCTTATCGAGGCATACCGCAAAGAGAAAGTAGATGCGATCGGTTTGTCAGGTTTGCTTGTAAAATCCGCTCAGCAAATGGTTATTACGGCGCAGGATTTGCGGACGGCAGGTATCGATGCTCCAATCCTCGTAGGAGGAGCAGCGCTCACCCGCAAGTTTACGAAAACAAGAATCGGTCCTGAGTACGACGGACTCGTGCTTTATGCGAAGGATGCGATGGATGGGTTGGATATCGCGAATAAGCTGATGGACCCTGAGCACCGTGTGCGATTTGAGGATGAGATGGCGGCTTACAAAGCGTCGGGCGGGGCTGAAGAGGAAGAGAAGAAGCCTTTGCCGCAACTAACCCGTGCCGTTCGTTCGAAAATTTCGCCTGATGCGCCAGTATTCACTCCGCCTGATTTAGAGAGACATGTGCTGCGTGATGTACCTATTCCGCATATTATTCCTTATGTCAACATGCAAATGCTACTCGGTCATCATTTGGGGCTGAAGGGCAATGTCGACAATTTGCTTAAGGAAGGCAATGAGAAAGCGTTGCACCTGAAAGCAACAGTAGATGAGATTTTGCATCAGGGCAGCTCGGACGGGTATATACGTGCGCACGGGATGTATCGGTTCTTCCCTGCTCAGTCCTCTGGTAACGATGTTATCATCTACAATCCGGAGAACCCGACTCAGGAAATAAAAAGGTTCACCTTCCCGCGTCAGCATGTAGATCCATATCTATGTTTGGCTGACTTCCTGAAGTCTGTGGAGAGCGGCGTCATGGATTATGTAGGGTTCCTCGTTGTGACTGCCGGTCACGGCATTCGCGATCTCGCGAATGAGTGGAAGAATAGCGGCGATTATTTGCGGTCGCATGCGCTTCAGTCGGTTGCGCTGGAAGTAGCGGAAGGGATGGCAGAGCGCGTCCATCATATGATGCGCGACATTTGTGGATACCCGGATCCGGCTGATATGACGATGAAGCAGCGCCTTGGCGCACGCTATCAAGGCATTCGCGTTTCTTTTGGATATCCTGCTTGTCCCAACCTGGAGGACCAGGAGCCGCTGTTTGATCTGATGAAGCCCGAGGATATCGGCGTTGAACTGACCGAAGGCTGTATGATGGAGCCGGAGGCTTCCGTTTCAGCTATGGTGTTCGCGCATCCGGAGGCGCAATATTTTAATGTTGAGAAAGTGTAATTTGTAAATTTAAGGAATGTAGAGCCCTCCGGCGTTCGGCTAACCGAGCCAGAGAGGGCTCTTTGTTTCATAATAAGCAAAGGCGAGGCGGATGCTAAGGTAGAGGTGGACAAACAATGAATATTTGGTTTTTGGGAACGGGGGCGGGCAGGCCGTCCAAGCATCGCAATGTTACGGCTATTGCGCTACAGCTGCCGGAGCCGAGCTGCGGCTGGTGGCTTTTTGATGCCGGGGAAGCTACGCAGCATCAGCTCATGCGAACGCCGCTGAAGCTAAGCAAGCTGGAGGCCGTATTTGTGACTCACCTGCACGGTGATCATATTTATGGGCTTCCTGGTTTATTGAGCAGCCGTTCCTTCGATGGAGGTATTTCGCCTGTTCAGCTCTTCGGGCCGCCTGGTCTGAAGCGTTATATGGAAACGGTTTTTGAAATTAGCGGGACTCAGCTTGATTATGAGCTTCAGATTCATGAGATTACGGATGATGAAGGCTTTATTACGGACAATGGGCAGGTCAAGGTTGAAGCGGGTCAGCTTGACCATCGTGTGCCATGCTTCGGATATCGGATAACGGAGCATGACCAGCCTGGCAAGCTGCTTGTGGATAAGCTAAAGGAACTTGGGGTAGAAGCAGGACCGTTATATGGGAAGCTGAAGCAAGGGGAATCCATTGCATTGCCGAATGGAACAGTGGTTCGAACAGCGGATGTAACCGGTCCCATACAGGCTGGCAGAGTTGTGACGGTACTTGGAGATACGAAGCCTTGCGGGAATGCCGTCAAGCTGGCGAAGGATGCGGATTTGCTCGTTCACGAAGCGACCTTCGCGGCAGGTCTGGAGGAGAAGGCGCATGAATTCGGACATTGTACAACGATAGATGCGGCGGAAACGGCTGCTAAAGCTAATGCAAAGCGATTGGTTATGACCCATTTTAGCGGCAGATATGGCAATGAGGATTTAATTCGTTTAGAGGAAGAGGCCGCCGAGCGATTCACCGCGGTTACGGCCGCTACTGATTTCATGATGATCGAGATTAAACGCGAGCAGCGATAGAGAACAAGAAAAACGCGGAGGATTCCCGCGTTTTTTCTTTTGGATTATTTTGTCTTTTTCGCAAAGTAATAGACATGTAAATAGAGTACAGAACGACTAATATGATGATGCAAATGAAGAGTACGGATTGAAGCGGAGCAGGAATAAATGCCGTTCCAACGATGAGAAGTCCGCCGATGACATAAAATTTAGCTGCTGCTTGATTCGTTTGAATAGGTAATCCATGAAAAATAAAATTGCAGCCCGAACATGTATTCTGTAAAATAAAGAGAAACATATGTTTGATGGGAGAGGGACGGTCATGAACCGTTTTACGGGTAAAACCTCCGGCTTGGAGGAGTGGCTCCAGCATGTGAGGCAAAATGCCGAGATTATGGACAATGTGACGCACTGGCGAACCATTGCTCCGCGCGAGGCGCGTACCGCCCCGCTGCCTGACGGTCTCCACCATGCTTGGAAGGAAGCACTGCGTTCCCGCGGGATAAGTGAATTATATACGCATCAAGCGGCGGCCTATCGAGCGGCCCGCGAAGGTAATCATGTCGTAGCCGTTACGCCGACAGCCTCCGGGAAGACGCTGTGCTACAATTTGCCGGTTATGCAATCGTTGCTTGAGAATGAAGAGGGAAGGGCATTGTACCTGTTCCCGACGAAGGCGCTTGCTCAGGATCAGGTTGCAGAATTGCAGGCATTAGCTGATTTAATGGACGTTGGTCTTAAGACGCACACTTATGATGGCGATACGCCGCCTACAGTTAGGTCGGCTATTAGAAATGCAGGTCATATTGTCGTGACGAATCCCGACATGTTGCATTCGGCGATACTGCCGCATCATACCAAATGGGTGAAGCTGTTTGAAAATATAAAATATATCGTTATCGATGAGGTTCACGCCTATCGAGGCGTATTTGGGAGTCATGTAGCGAATGTTATAAGACGTTTGAAGCGCATTTGCCGGTTTTACGGATCGACTCCGCAGTTTATATGCGCTTCCGCGACGATCGATAATCCTAAGGAGCATGCGGAGCGGTTAATTGGCGAGAAGGTAACGCTAGTCGATAATAACGGTGCACCTATGGGAGAGAAGCATTTTGTATTTTATAATCCGCCGATCGTTAATAAACAGCTAGGCATACGCAGAAGCAGCGTACTTGAAACCCGCAAGCTGGCTGGTTTGCTCTTAAAGCAAGGCATACAGACGATCGTCTTCGCAAGAAGCCGGGTTCGGGTCGAGCTGCTGCTCACGTATTTGCAGGAATTAATTCGCGATAAGCTGAACAATAAGTCCATACGGGGTTACCGCGGCGGTTATTTGCCGAAGCTGCGCCGTGAAATTGAGCGCGGGCTGCGATCAGGGGAAATACGTGGTGTCGTCAGCACAAACGCGCTCGAGCTGGGAATTGATATCGGACAGCTTCAGGCGTGCGTATTAAACGGCTACCCTGGCACGATAGCAAGCACATGGCAGCAATCCGGCCGCGCAGGCAGAAGACAAGAAGGCTCTGTTACGTTCATGGTTGCAAGCAGCAACCCGCTCGATCAATATATGATTCAAAATCCTGACTTTTTCTTCAACCGGCCTCCGGAACGAGCGTTGATACATCCCGATAATTTGCTCGTGCTGATCGATCATGTGAAATGCGCCGCTTACGAGCTTCCGTTTGATGCTGGCGAGCAGTTCGGCTCCGAATCGCTTGAGGACATGATGGAGTTTCTAGTAGAAGAGAAGGTGCTGCACAAGGCGGGAAGCCGTTGGTTTTGGATGGCGCAATCTTTCCCTGCCCACAATATCTCCTTAAGGACAGCGGCGCAAGAGAATTTTGTCATTATCGATAACACGAACGGCAGCCGTGTGCTTGGCGAGGTGGATCGGTTCAGCGCGCCAACGCTTATTCATGAGGAAGCCATCTATATTCATGAAGGCGTGCAATATCAAGTGGAAAAGCTTGATTATTCGGAGAAGAAGGCGTACGTTCGGGAGGTTAGTGTCGATTATTACACAGACGCGAATTTAGCGGTTGAGCTGAAGGTGCTGTATGTGGACAAAGAACGGGTATCAGGGGATTTGATCAGGCAATACGGCGAGCTTGCTATTAATGCGAAGCCAACCATTTTCAAGAAAATCAAGCTCCGCACACATGAAAATATCGGTTCCGGTCCGATCCATTTGCCGGAAGAGGAACTGCATACGAGCGGTTACTGGTTCTCGTTTAGCGAAGAAGCCGCTGCCCGCAAGAGCAAAAACGAGATGCAGTACGCTTTGCTAGGCATTGCTAACGTGCTCGTCCACATTGCACCTCTTTATTTGATGTGCGATCCTTTCGATATTAGAGTTGTGCCTCAGGTGAAGGCGGTTCATACGCAGAAGCCGACGATTTATTTTTACGACAGGTATCCGGGTGGAATCGGACTTAGCGAACGTTTGTTCGAAGTTCATGACGATCTCATTCGGCAAGCTAAGTCTCTCATTCGTTCATGCACGTGCTTGAGCGGCTGCCCGGCTTGCGTAGGCCCAATCGAAGAGGTCGGTCTTCTCGGGAAGAAGCAAGCGCTGGAGCTTCTGAATGAAGCGGAGGGGCTGGGATGAGCGGATTACGGAATAGAATGAACCGTTTGCGGGGCGAAACGGCATCGAATGACGCTCTTATTGCTGAAGCAGAAGATCATAGTTTTGTGGATGAAGAATCAGATAGGCTTTCACCGGTATGGGAGACATTTGGTGTTAAGCTATACTCGAATGTTGAAGGAAGCTTCTTACTCCGGAAAACCGTTTATCCGGTTTCCTTTCGCCATGGGCATCATGCGATTATGGAGCTGAGAAAAGCGGCATCCGGATTATCTGCATTTCACCCTTCGTTTCAAGCCTCTGCCGAGAAGGTGCTGTTTCTCGACTTAGAAACGACGGGGCTAGGCATTGGAGCGGGGAACATTCCTTTTATGATCGGACTTGGATACGTTTTGGATGAGCAATTTGTGATCGAGCAGACGCTGATCAGACATCCTGCCGAGGAAAGAGCAATGTTAGCCTATTTAGCGGAGAAACTTCAACATTATAACTATCTGGCAACCTACAACGGTAAGACCTTTGATTGGCCGCTAGTTCAAAATCGATTTATTATGAATGGGCTCGGCCGAAAAATATGGGAGCCGCATCATCTCGATTTTCTCCACCCAGCGCGTTCCATTTGGCGAAATACGCTTGCTTCCTGCAAGCTAAGCCGCGTCGAAGAGGAAAGGCTCGGCATTCACCGTGAGGACGACGTGCCGGGGTCAATGGCTCCGCAGCTGTATTTTCAATATTTGGCGGACGGGAATCCTTCAACGCTTGAGGGCGTGTACCGTCATAATGAAACGGATATGCTTTCGCTTGCTTGCTTAGCTATTCGTTTCGGCCATTTATTAAACGGGGACATTCATCAATATATTCGACTTCCGGATGAACCCGAGGAAATGGTGCGAACCGGTCTCTGGCTGGAAAAAATGGGGAGAACGGAGCTTTCGGAGCTTTTGTTCGATTCAGCTATGAGGGCGGAAACGGCTAAGCCTTCTACACTTTTAATGCTGGCCGCCCGCGATAAGAAGGCTGGAAATTGGATGCGTGCTGTGTTATTGTGGCAGAAGGCTGTCATTCATTCTTTTTCGAATGTCGGAGCGGACGCGTTGGAGGCTAGCATTGAGCTTGCCATGTATTACGAGCATAAGCTTAAAGATTACGAGTCGGCGCTTAGTCATGCCAATTTTGCATTTGAACATGCTTTTAATCATTTTAAGCTGGCTCGACTTGATTCGAAGAAACGTGCGGAGCTTGAGTCATTACGCAATCGGATCGCTCGGCTGAAACGCAAGCAGGATAAGCTGCTTCTGTAAAGGTACTGCTTTAAATTTAGGGGGAACAATGCTATGTCTGTAAATCTGCCTGCGATGCGCGGTTTTCTTATAGATCTCGACGGTACACTTTATCATGGCGCATATCGGATTGACGGTGCGGATACACTCATTTCCTATTTGAGGGATGCGGCTCTACCTTTTCGTTTTGTAACGAATAATTCATCCGCCTCACCCAAAGAGGTTGCCGAGCGGCTGTTGAATATGGGAATACCGGCGGCTCCGGAAGATGTTTGTACATCAGCGCAAGCGGCAGCAGAGCATATTGCAGCCGTTCATCCCGGCGCAGCCGTCTTCGTGGTTGGCGAGGCAGGGCTTAGAAGCGCTGTTCAAGAAGCCGGATTATTTATAACGGAGGAGCAGCCGGATTTTGTCCTGCAAGGAATCGACCGGACCTTCACCTATGAACGGCTTGCGAAGGCGGTACGATATATCCATAGCGGAGCGCATTACGTATTGACCAATCCCGATTTATTGCTCCCTTCGGGAGACGGTCTCATTCCAGGAGCAGGTTCGATTGGCGCGATGCTTAAAGCGGCTGGAGGCAAGGAGCCCGTGCTAATTGGGAAACCATCATCTATTTTAATGAACTATTCTTTGAAAAGCATCGGACTTTCCGCGGATGAAACATGGGTGATCGGCGATAATATGGCGACGGACATCGCATTTGGCAAAGCTGCCGGCTGCGGAACTTTACTGGTGTTAACGGGGCTGACAACCGCTCAAAATATGGGTTATTATATGGAGCAGGCAGCTTGTAAGCCGGATATCATTTGTAATCATTTAGAAGAGCTTCGTTCGTATATTTCTGACTATAGAGGGAAATAAGAGAATCAATACGAGGGCTACAGGAAGGAAGAGAACTTTCATGCTGGAATTACCGGAACTGGACATCTATCGGACTTTATTAGCGGAGCAATTCGCCGGAGCTCAAATTACCGGTATTGAGGTCATAAACGCAAAAACTTTTCAAGCAAGTCAGGAGCAATGGGATCGGGATATCGTTTTGAAAAGCGTATGGTTCGTTGAACGGCGCGGCAAGTTTCTGCTGTTCCATTTAGACAATGGCAAACGTTTGCGTATACACCTGGGCCAAGGAGCCTACTTATATAAAGGCAGCGAAGACGATCATCCAGGTCGTTCAGCGCAGGTGAAGCTTCATTTTGGAGAGCGGATCTTATATTTCGTCGGACTACGCACAGACGATATGCAATTGCTGACAGCAAGAGAAGTTGAGGAGCAGTTAGGAAATCTCGGTCCAGATCCGTTTCAGAAGAGTTTAACGTTAAATCGTTTCATTGAACGGTTCTCCAGAAAACGCGGATCGATTAAAACCGCACTAATGGATCAGAACGTCATTTCTGGCATTGGAACCGTCTATTCCGATGAAATTTGCTTTGCGGCTGCCGTCCGGCCTGATGCGAAAATTTCTGTCTTCGAACGCGAGTCATGGGCACGATTGTATGAATCGATGCATAAAGTACTAAAGGAAGCGGTTTCATGCGGTGGAATCGGAGTACATCCCTTTAGTGCAGACGATCAATTAACGGGCGGTTACGCTTCGCAACTTCAAGTTTATAATCGCGAAGGTCAAATTTGCGAGGAATCAGGTACAACGATTGAAAAAATAGATGTTTCTGGCCGCAAAGCATTCGTTAGCCCGGGCTTTCAGCAGGATCAATGAATAAGCACGCTTTGAATCTTACTTATGAATGGGGGATTCATTCATGATTCATGTTTATTTAGACGATTACCGCGCATGTCCAAAGGGGTTTGTATTAGCAAGCAATGCGGAGGAGTGCAAGCAGCTGATTGATCTCGAAGAGGTTGATATTTTATCGCTCGATTTCGACCTAGGCTGGGCTCAGCCTACAGGCTATGAAGTTGTGCGTCATATCGTGGAGACCGGCCGGTATCCGGAAAGGATCTACTTGCATACCTCCAGTGCCGCCGGGCGCATTCAGATGTACCACATGTTATCTTCTCATGCCCCCGCGCATACCAAGCTATACAACGGCCCAATGCCGGACGCGTTAATAAATGAGATAGCTAGTCAGTAGTTTTCTACCCAAACCTTCAAAGGCTTTTGCTACCAAACCTTAAAGGCTTTCGAACCCTCCCAAACCCTCCCTTCCAAGGGAGGGCCCCAAGGGTTGCACCCTCTGGACACCCGCAATTGGACGAACCTGGGAGAAGAACAGTCGCTCGCGAGTTACGGTTGAGCATTGAACGCTTTCGTCCCTGCGGGACACGCTTGCATTGGATCGGCTAGGGTTACCTAAAGTTCATGGGCTTGAAAAACGTTTGAGTTACAGAGAGGGTAGCAGAAATCTTCGTCGTAGAACGCTTTCGTCCCTGCGGGACACGCTTTCAAGCGAGGAGGACATTAGTATCATTTTGTGAAACTATATAAGTTGAACTAATCAATCATGCAAAACCAAGTCTACACCGGCAGTATGAACTGGAAAAACTGAAGCTAATCTCAGACATGCTCTATTAAAGCATTTTATGGCTATCAAGTTAGCTCAGTATAGGTAATGGTCTTTGTGGCTAAACAAGAATGAAGGAGTCGATTAAATCCTTCCCCAACGAACTTCTTGCGATTGAACCGATAGCAGAACTCGTCTAAATAACTTTGCAGGTGACGAGAATCAAGACCGTGAAAAATACCGTGCACAAACGATTTGAGGTTAGAGATCAGCGTTTGTACCCACTTGAGATGTTCTGGATCTTCCTTTGCATTAAACTTCTTTGCTTCAATGGTGTAGTTGTCTATCAGCGTTAGGATCGTCCGATGGCCATCCGCAATAAGGGTAGAGTTCACTTCAATATTTTTTTTCACAAACGTCTCTACGGTCTCTCTATTCATCTGGCAATTCGGACAGCTAAATCCATTCGTCCATTTCAGTTGAAATAAATGATCGTGACATGCTTTTTCTGAATCGAATCTCTGTTGGAACTTGTTGAACGTCATCGTCTCTTGCTTCGTCATATAGATCATCTCCGAACGTATGTTTGTTTCTGTTTTATCGAACGTACGTTCGTATATCGAGGTGTTTCTGAGCTAGCTTGAGCGCCATATTTCTTTTTGCATTTTCTTTTTTCTTTTTTCTTTTTATTAATGATTTAGTATTATATTATGGAATCACCAAAGTAAAGCATATCCCTCGGGAGGAAAGCGAGACATGCTCAACCTTTACAACATACCGGCTCTATACCATTATCGTTACTCAGTTATTGGTTTCAGGTAACACGTGCGCACAAACAGAAAGCGTGTCCCGCAGGGACGAAAGCGATCTACAGCTAACGTAACACACTACCGTCTCATTTTCTCCCGCGTTAGTCCAATTGCAGGTGTCCAGAGGACGCAGTCCTTGGGGCCCTCCCTTGGAAGGGAGGGTTTGGGAGGGTTCGAAAGCCTTTAAGGTTTGGGTAGAAGCCTTTGAAGGTTTGGGTAGAAGCCCCATGAGGGTTTGGGTTAATTTAAAGTGAAAGAGGCATACAAAAGTGAGTCAATGGATTGGAACGGCTAATCAAAGTTATGCGCCATATGCAATGGAAGAGCTTCGGCGGCTGATCGGGGGAGTGGGCTTTACGCAGCTAGCGGCTGGGGAAGTGTTTTTGATGAGCAGTCCGCAGGGACGCGAAGAGACGCTGCAAGCAATCCTTCAGCAGGAGCCAATATTTTTGCGGCATGTGCAGCCGGTTGATCGCATGATCGAAATCGCCGGGAATGCAAATGACCTCGAGCAATTATCGGACATGGTGCGAAATGCAGTGCTCACTTTCGAAAATAAACGGACCGCGGTTCATATAAGACGCACCTCAAAGACGGAATATCTATACTCTGCCGCTGATACGAAAGCGGTGCTCGACGCTGTGCTGGAAGAAATAGGCGCTGAACCGGTTGTTCAACAGCCGGAAATTATTATTGCGATATATGCAGCCGTTAATGAGCTGTATATTGGTTTCGGTACGCCGCAGGACATGCTGTCTGATTGGCCTGGGGGAGCGGTCCGCTTTCAACGCGAGGAAGGCCAAATTTCGCGAGCTAAGTTTAAGCTGTTGGAAGCGGAGCGAGAGTTTGGACTGAATTACGCCAAGCATCAGCTTGCACTTGATGTAGGCGCGGCGCCTGGCGGTTGGACCTCGCTTCTGCTTGAACGGGGGTTGCGCGTAACTGCCATCGATCCCGCTGATTTGCATCCTTCACTAATGGCCTATCCAACCTTGACTTATCTGAAGCGCAACGCATCAGAGGTGAAGTTTAATGAAGGAACTTTCGATTTACTCGTTTGCGATATGAGCTGGAGTCCAATGTTAATGTGTAAGCTTGTGCTCGATCTCGAGCCGGCTCTTACGAAGGGGGCAACCGCGATAATTACGGTCAAGCTCATGCATCGGAAACCCCTTCAAACGATCCGCGATGTCATTTCCAGGCTCTCGACGGAGTTTCAACTTCAAAAGGCGAAGCAATTGTTCCATAATCGCGAGGAAATTACTTTGTATCTGCAAAAAAAATAAGGAGAGTCTCCCTATCTTGAAGGGCGCTCCTTTTCTTTATATAATGGCGGATGACCGTTGCCTCAAGGTAAAGGCTGTATACGCATAAAGGAGGCATTTGCCAGTGCATAGCCTGAAAGCGCTTTATAGTAATTTGCGTATTAAACACAAAATGTTCGTGCTTATATCCGTCATTATGATTGTGGTTGCTGTGATTGGAATGGTTGTGCAGCAATATGCTTACGATTTCTATGACCAGGAGATTTACAAGCAATCGTCCAAAGCGCTCAGCTTGTCCTCCCTTAATATTGAGAATGAATTAAAAAAGATGGAAAAACTAACGTTCATGATCGCGACGGACACAACGATACAAAGCTATTTGAGATCGATTAAAAGCGGCTTGTCCGATTATGATAATTACGTCGTAAGAACGACGGTGCAAGAGCGAATGGTTAATATTGGTGCGCTCGATAAATATGTGTTGTCTGCACAGCTTTATGACGTGAATGACAACGAGTATGCGGTTGGCGCGAATTCGATAACAGTTAGCCAGAATCGGTTATATAAATTCATGAAGCTAACGGCCGTTAACAAGGGAGGAAATACATGGATCGCACCTGACACGAAAGGTGACTCTTTAATTGCAGCCCGTCAGGTTCGCTCGTTCGCACAATTACAGCTGGATTATATCGGTACGTTGGCAATCCGGATCGATATGAAGAAGCTGTTCAACGATTTTGCCAAGGGCATGAATAGCAATGAAGCGCAGCTGATCATTATGAAAGACAACGAAGCGATTTATGCAGACGCATCCGATTTTTCAGTCGAGCAGCTATCGTCTTTGACCGGAAATGACGGCTATAAGGTTATCAAATCCAATGGCAAGCAATACTTTGTGACTTATATGGCCTCCACTAACACAGATTGGACCTATTACACGCTTATTCCATTCGATGATATTTTTGATCGAATTGTACGTGTTAAAAATACGATCCTTCTTATAGCTGTCATTTTGTTTATTGCCATATTAATTATTGCCGTTGGCTTTGCGAATGGAATTACGGAGCCAATCGAGCGGTTGAATGCAAAAATGAAAAGGGTGCAGCTTGGGCATTTTGATTATACGGATGAGCCGAATGCAAGGGCGCTTGCGATGGACGAAGCGGGGCAAATGCATCGAAACTTCCGAATCATGGTCGAACGAATCAATGAGCTGATCCATGAAAACTATGTCAAACAGCTGACAATTCGCGATACGGAATTCAAGGCGCTGCAAGCTCAAATTAACCCGCATTTCCTATACAATACGCTGGAGTCAATTAATTGGTCGGCCAAGCTCAGCAAACAAACGCATATTTCGCAAATGGTTGAAGCGCTTGGTTCGCTGCTCAGGACTTCTATAAACTTAAAAGAGCCGCTAATCCCGCTGAGCAAAGAGCTGGAGATTATAAACCATTATGTCACGATACAGAAATACCGTTTTGAAGAACGTCTCGATTTTCATGTCAATGTACCGGAGAAGCTGCTGCATTGCAGCATTCCCAAGCTTTCTCTGCAGCCGCTTGTCGAGAATGCCATCAATTACGGACTTGAGCAAATGATCGATACCTGCACAATCAAGATCCATGCATACGTAGAAGAAGCGCTTTTGTTCATTGCGGTTGAGGATAACGGTACAGGCATGGAGGAGCATTTTGTCGCGCAATTACTAAGCGGGCAAGTGAAAACAAAGGGCTCGGGACTCGGACTGAAAAATATAGAGGACCGTATCAAGCTGCTATACGGTGATGCGTATGGCATCACGGTGGAAAGCGAGCCAAACAGAGGCACGAAGGTCATATTAATGCTTCCTTATGAAATGAGGGATTCCGATGTATAAAGTGCTTTTGGTTGACGATGAAAGAATCATAGTGGAAGGCATATCGCTTACTGTAAGTTGGGAAGCATATAACACGGAGCTAATTGGAACAGCGCGAAACGGGATTGAAGCCTTGTCCTTTATTGAAACGCATATGCCCGACATTGTCATTTCGGATATTAAGATGCCTGGCATGAACGGATTGCAATTGGTTGAAAAAGTTTACGAAAGATTTCCGCAAATCGCCTTTATTTTGTTATCCGGCTTTAGTGAATTTGATTATGCCCGCACGGCGATGCAGTTTGGCGTCAAGCATTATTTGTTAAAGCCTTGTAACGAGAATACGATCACGGAAGCATTGACCGAAGTCATAGAGGAGCTGGAGAATCAGCATTCGCAACAATCGTTTATGCTCAATATTCAGAAGGAACTGTCTAAGGTGCTTCCTCATGCAAAGGAGCAGTTTCTGAAGGAGCTCGTAACGAATAAAATGTACGGTCAGCGTGACTGGGATGATTATGGACGGCTTTTTCATATTACCGTTGATAATCACAAGGTTCAGCTGCTGCTGTTTCAAATCGAAGGAGATTTCGAATACGAGCATATGTTTGCCATCAAAAATATAGCGCAGGACGTACTCGGCAATTCGATTGTCCTCCTAAGCACGACAATTGGGAAGCATGTCCTTCTTCTGATCAAGGAGACGGATGAATCGCCGCCGCTATTCTCAAGGCTGATGGAAATCAAACAAACGTTTACAGCCTATTATAAACTTGACGCCACGGTTGCCGTCAGCGATTTAGGCCATATCGTCAATGCCCGTAAAATGTACCGCGACACATTAGAGTGCTTGAATTATCGATTTTATTTAGGCGAGGGCAGCATCATCACGAAGAACGACATCGAGGGCGGAGATGACGATTTTCTAAGACCTTTTATTTATGACGAAGAGCCGCTTTGCATGCACGTCAAATCGGGTGATTGGGCGTATGTGAAGGCGGAGCTTCAAAACTATTTTACACTGCTGGCCGAGAGCAGGATGGATACGCATTTATCCAAATCTTATGTTATTCCGCTGTACGTATCGATCGTTAGGCAAGGAAATCCGGAAGAAATTAATGAATATTTACAAAAAATAGTAAGTTTCGACCAATTTAATACGTTGCGGACGATTGAACAATTCGTGATGGAAAACACGGAGCAAATTTGCTTGAACAATTTTCAGTCACATACGAAAAAGCATTCCATCATTATTCATAAAATGCTTCACGTTATCGAGGAGCAAATCGCGAATCCGGAGCTTTCGCTTAACTGGGTAGCCAGCGAGATCTTGTATATGAACGCCGACTATTTAGGCAAGCTGTTCAAGAAGGAGACCGGCGATAAGTTTTCAAATTATGTGATGCGGCTTCGCATGGAACGGGCAATGTCAGAGATTGAGCAAACGGGCGACGTGAAGGTGTTCGAGCTTGCCGAAAAATTAGGGTTTGGAGATAATCCGCAATATTTCAGTCAGGTTTTCAAAAAATATACGGGCTTCACGCCATCCGAATACAAAAGGTCGCCGTAATGGCGACCTCTGTTTTTTTAACAAAGAAAACGGTTTTTTTAATTCCGGCATTTCGACATTCCCCCTATAATTAAGCTTGTAAACAACATTAAAGAGTCTGGAAGGGGCGTAACAAATGAAAGCACCGAAAAAAATGCTTTTGCTGCTAATGGCTTTTGCACTCGTTCTCGTCAGCGCATGCGGCAGTGCTAACTCCGGCAATGCGGGGAACGCAACTAACAAACCGAGCACTGAAAACAGCGGCACTGAAACGACCGAGGCTAAGCCTGTCACACTTCGGATCGCTTGGTGGGGCGGACAGCCTCGACACGATTACACGATGAAGGTTATTGAAATGTACAAGGAAAAAAATCCGCATGTCTCGATCGAAATGGAATATGCGAACTATGACGATTACTGGAAGAAGCTTGCTCCTCAAGCGGCAGCTAACGAGCTTCCGGACATCATACAGATCGATACGCAAAACTATGCGCAATATGCAGGCAGAAATCAATTGGCTGACCTGACACCGTTCCTTGGCAATCAAATCGACGTTAGCGACATTAGTCAAAATGCGATCGATGGCGGTAAACTCGGCGATGGATTGTACGGCTTCAACCTTGGTGTTAACGCACTTGGTCTGAACTATGATCCAGCGCTTCTAAAAAAAGCGGGTATTGATTCCATTCCTGAAAACCTTACATGGGATAACTACCTAGAGATGGCTGGAAAAGCGAAAGAAGCTGGTTTGTTCTTCGATAATGGAATGCGCCCTGAAGTATTCTTTGGTTACTACCTTCGCACGTTAGACAAAACATTGTTTAACGCTGAAGGTACTGGACTCGGCTATGAGGATGACAAAATGTTCGTCGATTTCTTCGGCATGCTGGCAAAATTGGTTATTGACGGAGCTGTTCCTTCTCCGGACGTGCTTGCTCAAATCAAAGGCGCTGAAGACAGTCACCTCGTCCTTAATCAAGGTATCGGCGTATGGCAATGGTCGAATCAATTCGTAGGTTTGCAGCAGGTTGCGAATCGTCCGCTTGCAATTGCACCTATGCCAGGCCCTAACATGGAAAAAGGCTTGTTCTTGAAGCCAAGTATGTTCTTCTCCGTTTCTGAAAACTCGAAAGCGAAAGAGGAAGCAGCTAAATTTATAAGCTTCTTCGTAAACGATGTCGAAGCTAACAAATTGATTTTGGGTGACCGCGGCGTGCCGGTTTCCGCAAAAGTAAAAGAAGCGCTTAAAGCGGTTTCCACTGAAGCGCAAATTCAAGTTTATGACTATGTAGCTTGGGCTGAAGCGAACAGCTCCCCAATGGATCCTGCTGATCCTATCGGCTCCGCTGAAGTATTCAAATCGTTAACAAGCCTTGCAGAGCAAATGAACTACAACAAAATTACGCCAGAAGAAGCAGCTACGAAATTTAGAGACGAAGCAACCGCCATTCTAAAGAAAAACAAGTAATATTGTTTGAGTAGATGCGATGGTTGGTCATTTGATCGGCCATCGCTCTTCCTTAATTGGCACGTTAGACTTCGTATAGGAGTTGGATAAGATGAAATCGCTATCGCTCAAAAACAACTTGATCGGATACACATTTATTGGTCCGTTCGTAATCGGGTTCTTGATTTTCACATTGATTCCTGCGATCGCATCCTTATATTTCTCGGTTACAGACTATGATCTATTATCTACGCCATCCTTTATCGGATTAGAAAATTACTCGTCGATGTTCACCGATGATTCGAAGTTTTGGGCTTCACTCAAGGTCACGTTTCTATATGTTTTTATCGGTGTACCGCTTCGCTTGGCGTTCGCGTTGTTTATCGCTATGATTTTAAATACAGCCTCGAAAGCAATCGGGTTATATCGGACGGTTTATTATCTTCCTTCCATTATCGGCGGCAGCGTCGCAGTATCCATCATGTGGCGCAACCTATATGGCGACGAGGGAGTCATTAACCATTTTCTGAATGTACTCGGTTTAGATAGCGTGAGATGGTTTGCAGATCCGATAGCTGCTCTATGGATGCTTATTACCTTGTCAGTCTGGCAGTTTGGTTCATCTATGCTTATCTTCCTTGCAGGCTTGAAAAACATCCCGCCGGAATTATATGAAGCATCTAACGTAGATGGAGCGGGACCAATCGTAAGATTTTTCAAAATTACATTGCCAATGCTAAGCCCGATTATTTTGTTCAACACCATTATGCAAACGATCGGTGCGTTTATGACATTCGTTCCGGCCTACATTATTTCCAAAGGCGAAGGCGGTCCGCTCGACGGTACGCTGCTTTATTCGCTTTACTTGTTCCGTCAAGCTTTCGTTTATTTCGATATGGGCTATGCATCTGCAATGGCTTGGGTGATGCTTATCATTATCGCCATTCTAACAGCTGTCCTGTTTGCAACTTCTAAAAAATGGGTTCATTATGAGTCGAAGGGTGGGCATTAGTCATGTTAATCAAAAAACTGAAGTGGCCCATCTACCACATTTTTGTAGCTGCTCTGGCCTTAGTTATGATTTATCCCGTCTTGTGGCTGTTAATGAGCTCGTTCAAGCCAAGTAATCTTATATTTGCAACGGCAGACTCGCTTATTCCTCAGCCATGGATATGGGAGAATTACAAAATTGGATGGATCGGAATTGCGGGTCAATCCTTCGGCAATTTTATTATGAACTCGCTCGAAATCGTTGTATTGTCAACGATCGGAGCCGTGCTGTCATCTGCTTTCATCGCGTTCGGTTTCGCAAGGCTTCAATTCGCAGGCAAAACCTTTTGGTTTGCGGTGATGATGGTTACGCTCATGCTGCCTCATGATGTCGTACTCGTACCGCAATATATATTGTTTGCGAAGATTGAGTGGCTAAATTCGATTAAACCAATCGTCATTCCTCAATATTTCGGTATACCTTTCTTCATTTTCTTGCTCATCCAGTTCATTCGGACGATTCCGAACGAGCTTGACGAAGCAGCGACGATTGACGGCTGCGGAAAATTCCGCCTATTTTTCCGTATCATATTGCCGCTCGTTGTGCCGGCGCTCGCGACTGCAGCGATTTTCTCCTTCTACTGGCGCTGGGAGGATTTGCTCGGACCGGTCCTTTATTTGAACCGTCCAAGTTTATATCCGGTTTCGATGGGCTTAAAGATGTTCCTTGACAGCGATACGGTTTCAAATTGGGGTGCGATGTTCGCGATGTCGGTCGTCAGCTTAATTCCCGTATTGGCAATTTTCTTTGCCTTTCAGAAGTATATTGTTGAAGGCATCAGTACAAGTGGTTTAAAATAGAAATTTAAGTGAATCAGGGGAGAGGAAGATGGAAATGCCTCAACTTCAATTTGATGAAAATCATATTCGTGACGTAATCGATCGTGTAATAGACCGTACATTTAGAATGGATTTTAGTTGGGATTGGCCGGGAGGCGTCGCTTTCTACGGTGTGGCGGAAGCTTATGAAGCAACGGGTAACGAGCGCTATATTCAATTGCTTAAGGAATGGGTTGACGAGAAGCTTGAGGATGGACTGCCTAAGCTGTCCGTAAATGGCGTATCCATCGGACATTCATTGATTTCCTTGTACAAAGCAACCGATGATCAAAAATATTTAGATGTAGCCATTCAAATGGCAGAGTACTTAAAGCATGACGCGGTTCGCTTCGCGGATGGGATTTTCCAGCATACGGTTAACTCGGAGAACTATAATTTCCCTGAGCAGGCATGGGTTGATACGATGATGATGGCAGGTTATTTCCTCATACGCATGGGCCATCTGCTCGATCGTTCGGATTATTTGGAGGATGGCCTCAAGCAGTATCATGGCCATGAGCGCTTCCTGCAGGATCCGGTTACTAATTTGTATTATCATGGCTGGGACAATATCGCACAAAATCATATGTCATCGATCTTCTGGGCGCGCGGCAATTGCTGGGCTTCCCTAACGATGGCGAAGGCTTTTCCGCATATTGCCGTTCAGCATCCGTCGTTTATGATCATTGAAGGCTCGTTGCGAGATCAGCTTAGCACGCTTGTCCGCATGCAAGCGGATAACGGATTGTGGCATACGGTTCTTAATGATGAGACTTCTTATTTCGAAACGTCGGGCTCGGCGGGGATTGCGACTGGACTATTCGCCTTTGGCACGCTGTACAACAAATATATCCAACGCTCGATAGACGGTATTTTGAGTCAGATTACCGAGGATGGCGCCGTCTTGAACGTGTCAGCGGGGACGGCGGTCATGAATGATTTGCAAGGCTACCGCGACGTAGCTCACAAGCGGGTGCAGGGTTGGGGACAAGGACTTGCATTGGCTTTCCTGGCTGAGCTGCTAAATTCGAAGAAACGAGTATTCTAGTCAGTTGAAATAGTGGTTGTACAGTTGAAAAGGGATATGTTATTGTAGAGTAATCGAATAACGTATCGGGAAAGCATCCTGATGCCGCTTGCTGAAAAGCAACGGCATCAGGGTGCTTTTTTTTGTATCCAATAAGGGGAGCGTGCATAAGGATGAATCGTGACATGTCCATTTCTCAGCTAAATACGGGAGATATTATCGGAGAGCGTTACCGTATCGTCGGCATGATCGGCAAAGGCGGAATGGGAGTCGTATATGCCGTAGAGGATTTAAAGCTGGGCAGCATGCTTAGAGCTGTTAAAATAACATCGCAGCAAACGGACGGGAGTCTCGCCTACTCTGAAGAAGCGGTTATGCTCATGAAGCTGAACCATCCTCACCTGCCTCAGATTATTGATTACTTGAAGATGGGTGAACAGGGTTACAGTGCGCTTGTTATGGATTATTTTCAGGGACAGACGATTGCAGCCTATTATGGTAAGCTGTTTGCCGGGTTTACCTATCAACAGATTGTACATATTGCTTTACAACTTTGCTCCGCGCTCAGGTATCTCCATGGTCAAGATCCGCCAATTATCCATAGAGATTTAAAGCCTTCGAATGTGATGGTTGACAGCAAGGGGCTCGTGAAGCTCATTGATTTTGGCATATCAAGATACTATAAGGAGGGCGGTTCGCAGGATACCGTTCAACTCGGAACCGTGGGCTTCGCGGCACCGGAGCAAGGAGGAAATAATGGCCAGAGTGACGGCAGAACGGACATCTATGGATTAGGAGCTTTGCTTTATTATATGGCAACCGGCGGCACGGTCTTTCGCCGGGATGACAGGCTTCTTGAAAGAAAGGATCCATTTGCTCTTATGCAAGCCGATGTATCCCATGACTTCAAAGCGTTTCTAGACCGGATGCTGCAGCCTGTCCCATCCAGCAGGTATCGCTCTATGGCTGAAGTGGAGCAGGAGTTAAAGTCGATAGAACGGCAGAGCATAAGGAAACAAGAGGAGGGATCCTTTAGAGAGGCACCGCCTTTATTTCACCCGGAGTATTTGCTTATCAGCATGATTTCATTATCTCCGGGTGCAGGCGCGAGTTTCTTGACGCTTACATTAGCCGCTTTGCTAGGACACCGGAACAAATCCGTTTCAGCAGTTGAATACAGCGGCTTAAGGCCGGAGTGGCATGCCATTTTATCGCAGCGCGATCGACAAACGATGGCAGCATCCAGCGGCAAATTCGCCTGCGACGATAGATATATTCAATACATCCAGCAGGATCATAAGGTAAACTGGTTGGCCATTAATCCTGTTAGGATGTCCAAATCTGTAAATGAGGAACAAATATTCGAACGGATGCTGGGTCAAACCGCAAGCTCTATCAACATCATTGATTTGTCTCATAAATGGCAGGAGCCGCAGGCAATCGAGCTATTGAGGCAATCGCGGGTCGTCATTGCCGTTGGGGATCCAGCTGTGTTTAAGTGGCAGGCAGCCGAGCTGCAAAAGCTTAATCAATTAGAAACAGAGATCCAAAATAACGGGGGTTCTCTTGCGTGGATTGCGAATAAGGATATCGACTTTGAAGGACGAAAGGAATGGCTCACGCTTTTTCCTTCGAGACCGCTCGCGGTTATCCCGCGATTATCTTCGCATTCCATTCTTCAGGCACAATGGGCCGGCCGTTGGATCACTGATCATGCGCAGGTAAGAAAACGAATGCTTCGAGCTTTTCAACCGGTTTTCACATTGCTTTACAATGAAATTAATACAAATTAGCTTTAACTGTGTTACAATAATACGGGCGAAATCGGCAATAGCCGTCGCTTCTTATTACTGAAATGCTTGAATGGAGCTAATGAAATCATGAGTTTGTTAACGGTAGTGCAATTATCACATACGTTCGGCGATCGCGTTTTATTTAAAAATGTTTCATTCCGTTTGCTGGCAGGCGAGCATGTCGGTCTTGTAGGCGCGAACGGAACCGGAAAATCGACGCTGATGAATATTATGACCGGCAAGCTGCTGAAGGATGAAGGAAAAGTAGAATGGACGCCCCGCGTTCGTTACGGGTATTTGGATCAGCATACGAAGCTGGAAGCCGGCAAAACGATTCGCGATGTGTTGAAGGATGCCTTTGCACCGATGCTTGTATTGGAGCAGGAGCTGAACGAGATCGCAATGCAAATGGGCGACGCCGATCCGGATATGCTTGATCAATTACTTGTGCGAATGGGCGAAATTCAAGAAGAACTGGATATCGGCGATTTTTATTTGATCGATGTCAAGGTAGAGGAGATGGCTAACGGCTTGGGCCTGAATGCCATTGGGCTTGACCGGGACGTAACGGCGCTAAGCGGGGGACAACGGACAAAGGTTTTGCTTGCGAAGCTGCTGCTCGAGAAGCCGACCGTCTTACTCCTCGATGAGCCTACGAACTATTTGGATGAAGAGCATATTAACTGGCTGACTAACTATCTGAAAAATTACCCGTACGCATTCGTTCTCATTTCCCATGAAACGGGCTTTATGAATCAAGTTGTCGATGTCATTTATCATCTTGAATTCACGAAGCTTACCCGTTATTCGGCTGACTACGAGAAGTTTCTTGAAATGGCGGACATGAACAAGGCGCAGCATATAGACGCTTACGAGAAGCAAAAGGAATTCATTAAGAAGCAGGAAGATTTTATTCAGCGCAATAAAGCTCGTGCGTCAACCTCCGGACGTGCGAAGAGCCGCGAGAAGCAGTTGGATAAGATCGATCGTATCGACCGTCCGGAGGAAGCGGCAAAACCGACTTTCGGCTTCAAAGAATCCAGAACGAGCGGCAAAACCGTATTCGAGGCTGACGGCATGGTAATCGGCTACAATAGGCCGCTGCTTCCAAAGATGGATGTGCTTATTGAGCGCGGAGATAAAATTGCTATCGTAGGCTGTAACGGAGTCGGTAAATCGACGCTTCTGAAAACCATCCTGGGTGTAATTCCTCCGCTTGACGGCAACGTTTATCGTGGGGATTACTTGAATCCCGCTTATTTCGAGCAGGAGGCTAAGGCTCCTACAATGACGCCGCTTGACGATGTATGGAACGAGTTCTCGTTCATGAACCAGCATGAGGTGCGTGCTGCGCTTGCACGCTGCGGCTTGAAAAATGAGCATATTACCCGTGCGCTTAATCAATTGAGCGGCGGCGAGCAGGCCAAGGTCCGTCTATGTAAGCTAATGATGCGCGAAAGCAATTGGATTCTGTTCGATGAGCCGACGAACCACTTGGACGTCGTTGCCAAGGCGGAGCTAAAGCGTGCGCTGCAAGCCTTTAAGGGCACAGTCGTTCTCGTTTCCCACGAGCCTGACTTCTATGAGGATTGGGTAACGAAAATATGGGATGTTGAAGCCTGGTCGATGCAAAGCTAGGGGTGATCAATGGATGAATAGGCGAGTATATGGTATCGGTTCTCTATGGGAGGTGTTCTTGGCAGCTTTAAAGCTTGGACTTACCTCCTTCGGCGGACCAGTTGCACATATCGGCTATTTCCGCAATGAGTATGTTGAGAGTAGGCAATGGCTCACTGATCGCGCTTTCGCCGATCTTGTCGTGCTTTGCCAATTTCTTCCGGGGCCTGCCAGCAGTCAGCTCGGCATGGCGATCGGCGCGAAACGTGCAGGGGCATGGGGAGCGGTTGCGGCTTGGATCGGCTTCACCTTCCCGTCAGCGCTGCTTATGATTCTGTTCGCTTACAGTGCGAGCTCCTTAAACATAGCGGATGCAGGATGGCTGCAGGGATTGAAGCTGGCTGCTGTCGCTATCGTGGCTCAGGCCGTTTGGAGCATGGCGCGCACTTTGGCTCCTGATTCGTTCCGTGCGGCATTAGCTCTCGGAACAGCATGCATGGCCATCTTAATCCCTCATATGTGGGGACAGCTGCTGCCGCTGATCGTTTGTGCGGTAATTGGAATTTGGATGTTAAAACCGAAAACTGATGCTGATCTGACTGCGGAGCCTGAGGAAAATATGCCCAAGATCAGCCGACGCTTCGGAGGAAGCATGCTCGTTATATTTTTTTTTCTGCTGATTGGTTTGCCCATCGTCAGTCATTGGGGCGGCGGATCCTTAATAGCCATTGTTGATAGCATTTATCGCGCCGGCTCGCTTGTGTTTGGCGGAGGACATGTCGTATTGCCGATGCTTGAGGTAGAGCTTGTAGGCAAGGGTGAGCCGATGCTGACTCACGGCCAGTTTATGGCTGGATATGGAGCGGTGCAAGCTGTACCCGGCCCTTTATTTACCTTCGCAGCTTATATCGGAGCGGCCATGCAGACGGGGCCGATGAGGATGATTTATGCCTTTATAGCGCTCTTCGCTATTTTCTTGCCATCGTTTCTGCTTTTGATCGGGACGCTGCCTTTCTGGGAAGCTTTAAAGCAAAATCGGGCAGCTCAAGCTGCGCTTAAGGGTGTAAATGCCGGAATCGTAGGTATTTTACTGGCTGCCTTATATGACCCTATATTCGTAGACACGGTTAACACGACAATTCAGTTCGTTTTTGTTTTGGTTTTCTTCGCTATGATTCAATTATGGAAGCGTCCGCCGTGGCAAGTGGTCTTGCTCGCGGCAATTGCCGGTCTACTTTTCCTGTAGGCCGGCTTGCTTGCTTTTGTGAAACAGCTTCATTATGATAAAAATAATGGTACCAGCAGACTAATATTGGAGTATAGATGATGATTTGGACTAATAATGATAACCGGAAGCAGGTGAGCCTCTAAGATGAAAGAGCGTATTCTTGTTGTGGAAGATGAAGCAGGCATTTCTCGAATTTTGCAGCTCGAGTTGGAGCATGAGGGCTATACGGTTGGCACTGCCGCCGATGGACGTACCGGTTATGAGATGGCCTCTACCGGTGATTGGCAGCTAGTGCTGCTGGATGTCATGCTGCCGGAGATGAGCGGGATCGAGGTGCTCAGACTGCTGCGACAAGCGGGTAATCCTGTGCCTATTATATTATTAACGGCTAGAGATACCGTTCCTGATAAAGTTAGCGGCTTCGAGCACGGCGCGAACGATTATATTACTAAACCGTTCGCGATGGAGGAGCTGCTGGCACGCGTTCGTAATATTTTGCGAATTTTTCAGCAGCATCCCAGGGAAGCAGAAGGCTCGGATATGATTAAAGTGGGCGATCTGACCATCGAGCTGAGGACGCGCAAGGTTTACCGCAAGGATATATTAATTGAATTAACGCCGCGTGAATTCGAGCTGCTTGTTTATCTTGTAGAGAACAAGAACGATGAAAAATCTCGCGAAGACATTTTGTCGGAAGTGTGGGGTTACGATTTTATCGGCGAAACGAATTTGGTTGATGTGTATATCCGATATCTAAGGCAAAAGCTGGACAAGGGCTACCGTCATAAGCTGATTCATACCGTTCGCGGAGTAGGCTACATGATAAAGGAGCCCGATGCATGACACTGCGCAAAAGGTTCACGCTTTTCACCATATTTTGGCTTATTTTTATTTTGATTCTGTTTAATATATTCGTTTACTTCTATGTGATCAAGATCACGACGGAAAGTGAAGAGGAAGTTATTGCGAATAAGGTTAATCTCATGCTGGAGAATCCCCGAATACAGAGCGGCCGAGGACTCCATACACCGGAGCTGCTCAATGAATATTACAACGTGAATGAAATGATCCGTATTATTGTGCCAAACAATAGGGTAGTCAACATTACGGGATCCGATCCGCTGCTGCTGCAGCTGCCTGCAACCTTCGAGATTCTGCATCATACAGGTATGATTACGAAAGGCGGAGAGCGTATTTTATTTATGCGCGTACCGCTTTACGAGGATAACCGCGTGATAGCCATGCTGGAGGTTAACCGTATTTTGGACGAGCTGGACAATTATTTGCAGGTGCTTGTCGCTGCTCTCAGCATAACGAGCGGAGGCGCCATTTTGTTCGCTATATTCGGTACCTATTGGTTCACGTCAAGGTTAACGGCGCCGATACAGCAAATGGTGAATACGATGCGGGAGATCGACAGAAGCGGGAAGCTGCGGCAAATTGAACTGGGCAGCCGAGAGGAATCTGCGGAATTGCTGCAGCTCGTTCGCGCATTTAATCAAATGATCGAGCGGCTGGACCGTACGTTCGCTAAGCAGAAGCAATTTGTTGCCGACGCCTCACATGAGCTAAAAACGCCTCTTACGGTTATTACGAGCTATGCGGGGATGCTAAAGCGTTGGGGACGCGATGATGAAAGCTTGCGTGATGAAGCTATCGAGGCTATTGATAAAGAAGCAAACCGTTTGCAAAATTTAACGAAATCGATGCTAATGCTTGCCGAGGCCGAGCAAGAGGATTGGCTGAGGCTGGAGCTTTTCGACGTCGTGCATGTAGTCGACGAGCTTGCCACGATGCTGCAAACGACGTTTGGACGTCCCATCCGCGTTAAGGCGATGTCCAAGGTCGTTCGCATGGTGGGCGACAGGGACAAAATTAGGCAACTGCTGGTCATATTACTCGATAATGCGATTAAATATTCAAAGGATCCCATCGATGTCACCATCTCGCTTACGCGGCAAATCGTGAAGATTGAGGTGAAGGATAAAGGGATGGGCATACCGGAGAACGAGATTCCCCATCTGTTTGAAAGATTTTACCGCGTGGATGGAGCCCGCAGCCGCACTACGGGCGGCGTTGGCCTTGGTTTGTCCATTGCCAAACGGATCGTCGATTTGCATGAGGGCAAAGTAGATGTTTTCAGCTTGCCGGATCTTGGTACAACGATTACGCTGCAATTTAAACAGCGGAAGTCATAAAAGTTGCGCATGGAGGTTGCATAGATGAAGCTCATATTTAGAGGAACCGGAGATTCCATGGGCGTTCCCCGCGTCTATTGCGAGTGCGGCGTTTGCATGGAAGCTCGGACGACAAACGTTAACCGACGCCTCAGATCCTCGCTGCAAATGGAGGACCCGGATGCGGGAACCATATGGATTGATTGCGGCCCTGATTGGGGAATGCAAATGGAAGCGGCCAAAATTAGAGAGATCGATACGATGCTGATCACCCATGCGCATTTCGATCATATCGGCGGCTTGGTGGAGTGGGCGGACGCATGCCGTTGGCTAAACAAAAAGGGTATCGCTTATGCTCCTTCAGAGGTTATTCAAGAAATATTAGCCCGGTTTCCATGGCTGGGTAATCATCTGACCTTTCTTTCATTCGATCAGCCGATAACACTGGGAAAATGGTTTGTTACCAGTTGGCGCGTCAATCACGGTAAGAACGGCTACGCGTATGCATTCCGGTTCGAGCACGTACAAAGCGGTTACAGATGGGTTTATTGCTCGGATTCGATAGGTTTGACGGAGCAGCAACAGAAACCGCTGTACGGACTTGATTTGCTTGTGCTCGGCACAAGCTTCTACCGGGAGCCGTTCGCTTATGAAACGCGTTCCGTTTACGATGTGCTTGAAGCCGTCGATTTGACGGAGTTATGGGGGGCGAAGCGCACGCTGCTTACGCATATGTCTCATGACATCGATCTTAGAAAGTCCTATTCCTTGCCGGAAAACATGCGGTTTGCTCGAACCGGAATGATAATACCGCTATAGCATTGCTATTTATTTGTATGGCAGCTTGACATTGGACTTGTCTTTTTTGTACATTAAGAAAGTAAAGATTTTTATTTATTAGAATGTTTAAAGGGGAAATTTTGATGTTTGCTGGTGTCCATAACTCATAAATTGGATATGGTCAGATGAACAAATGTCTTGCGACCCAGCCCGGTGCGAATGCATCGTGCGGCAAGACTCTATTTGCGATCTGACGCCAAGAGTTCTGGACATGAGGATTTCCGCCTGCATGCATTTCGACAGCGGCCCAATCACCGTGCTCTCATAGCGCGGTTTTTTTATACCCGATTTGTGATTAAGGATTAATCATGAAAGCGGGATAGGATTGGAGCGGCAATAGGTCGATGAAGACAGGAATGGAACGCACCCGCGTTCTGTTTCTGTCTTTTTTTTACCCAAAAACAGAGGAGGCTTTATAAAAGATGAATGAAGCATCATGGAGAAAATTAGAATTTGACAAGGTTAAGCAAAGCGTCATTAGCTATACGGTTTCGCCGGCAGGCAGATTGCTCGCAGAACGACTGGAGCCTAGTACGAAATTTCGTCAGGTTGAAGCATGGCTGCAGGAAACGGAGGAGGCGGCGGGATTGCTGGCGAGCGGAGCGAGTATTCCGTTATCGGCTATGGAAGGCATTGACCCGTTTCTATCCTTGCTTGGCAAAGGGCGGATTTATAACGAATCGGAGCTGGAGCAGCTGTCGGTATGGCTCACCTCCGTCTTGCAAATGAAAAAGTACATGAACAGCAAACGCCATATCGCGCCTACGATTGCAGCTTACGCGGAATCCATGTTTGATTGCCCCTCATTGCGGGAAGAGCTTAACCGTTGTATTCGGTATGGACATTTGACCGATCAAGCAAGTACGGGTCTTGCCTATCTGCGAAGACATATTTATTCCAAGGAGGATAAAATCCAGAAAAAAATGGATCAAGCCATGCATAAGTATCGTTCATCCCTGCAGGAGGCACTCATTAGCAAAAGGCGTGACCGTTTCGTCATCGCGGTCAAGCGTGAGCATCGAAAGCAGGTGCCGGGTACGGTATGGGATGAATCCTCCAGCGGTCAGACCTTGTTTGTCGAGCCGGTTGATGTGGCTGAGCTGCAGGTAGAACTGCAACAATGGAAATCGGAAGAGGAGCGGGAGCGTACAATTATTTTAGCCCGTTTGTCGGAGCTTGCCGAATCGTTTTCATTTGAGCTGCATCGCAACGTTGAGGCGATGGCCACCTTTGATTTCATTACGGCAAGGGCAAAGCTGTCGCGCTCTTACGATGGGAGGCGCGTTCAACTATCGGACCAGTCGGTCATACGGCTCGTTGGCGCGCGGCATCCTTTGCTGGGATGTGGAAACGTGCCCTTACATGTCGATTTGGGCTATAACTGGAAGCAGCTCATTATAACAGGACCGAATACCGGCGGAAAGACCGTCACGTTGAAGACGGTCGGATTGTTTGCGTTAATGGTGCAATCGGGCTTGCTGGTCCCGGCGGAGGAGGGGAGCGTAGTCGGCGTCTTTCAGCATATAATTGCGGATGTGGGCGATGGCCAAAGCTTAGAGCAATCGTTGAGTACGTTCTCTTCTCATATTACGGTGTTGAAAGAGATGCTGAAATGCGCGGGTCCAAGAGCGCTTCTTCTGCTCGATGAGCTTGCTGCCGGTACCGATCCTTCCGAAGGGATTGCGCTGTCCGTCGCGCTTCTGGAGCGGTTGCTGCAAAGCGGGGCACTAACCGCGGCAACGACCCATTTTAACGAAATCAAATCATTCGCCGCTCGAACTGCCGGCTGTCAAAATGGAAAAATGGCCTTTGATGCGGAAACTCTAAAGCCGCTTTATCGGCTGGAGATAGGGGAGGCGGGGGATAGCCATGCTTTGGCGATTGCCCGGAGGTTCGGATTGCCGGAGGATTTGATGCAGCGAGCCGAGCAATTGCTTGGCAACAAGCAGGAGAATGCTGCTCTGAGCGCGATACTTGATTCGAATCCTAATGCAAAAAAAATAATGGACAAGGAAGCAGCAGATGGAGGGGGATCGAAGAGGAAGGCGATAGCTGAAGGGGATAGCGAAGGCACCGAGGGCAAGCAGGTAAAATTAAAACGCAAAAGATTCGAGAAGGGTGACGCCGTATGGATATACCCGCTCAAAAGAGCAGGCGTCGTATTTCGCCCGGCCGATGAGCGGGGAAATGTCATCGTTCAGGTACAAGGCCAGAAGCTTGCGTTTAACCATAAGCGTCTTAAATTGTATATTGCCAGGACGGAACTGTATCCGGATGAACAATATGACATGGACATTATTTTCGATTCAAAGGAAAATAGAAAAGCCCGCAAAATCATGAATCGCAAGCATATGGATGGACTAACGATTGTTACGAAGGAAGAAGATCATTATTAGTGGCCACATTAGCAGCTAAAGATAAACGAGAGCCAAAGCAAAGTCTGCCTTGGCTCTTCTTCTATCTTCGCCATTAGTCTCGGCTCTGTATGACAAGCAGCAGACCTTCGTCCAATTGAATGGTGCCCGTAGAAGAAAGCAGCACATTGCTTATGCCAAGCGATTGTCCAAGCGTTAGGCTGGCATTGGTTAACGGATATCGAAATCCCGTTAACGTTATGCCTTTAACCTCCATAGACAAGGGAAGCAAAGAAACGTTGGGATATCCTTGCTGCTCCACAATAAGGCGATCTGTTGCCAGCGTGATCTTATTATGGTTGTCTATAATTACGACATGAACCTGCTGCTGTGCGGCCAGCGCCAGTAAATGGACGTTTGCTAACGAATGGTCGAATCTTGTGCCCAGCGCACCGAGCAGAACGAGCTCATTGGGCTGCATATCGAGCGCTAGCCGAACAGCCATTTCCGTATCTGTATAGTCCTTATCGACTGGGTCGCAGGCGATTGTCTTCCCGCTGCTGTTGCGAATGGAGATAAGTTCTTCTTCGGATACCGAGTCGAAATCGCCGATCGCAATATCCGGCCTCAAACCTTGCAGGATGAGATAAAGCGCGCCGCTGTCAGCTCCTATAAGCAAATCCCCGGGTTTTATATGCTGTATTGCCCAGTCGCCCAGCTGGCCGCCGGTACATATGACGATGCGTTGCTGCATGAAGAATGTCCTTTCTAAATGGAGGAATGGCATTGCAAACAAATACAAGTATAAATCCTATTGTTCTATAAAAACTAGGGTGAAGCAAGAAGCTTCTAAAATCGATGGAGGAAAACTCGAAATTTGTCGTTGCGCAACCGAATGCTCCCAGCTAAAATGGGGAAGGAAGTACCGATGATTTGGATTGGTACACGGGACGGGAAGCGAGGAGTTTGTTCAGTGGGCATAGATATTTTTGGCGTCTTCAGTATTATTGGCACGATAGCCTTTGCGGTCAGCGGAGCGACTGTCGCGATGGAAGAGGAGTACGATATTTTAGGCGTATTCGTTCTCGGCTTGGTCACTGCCTTTGGGGGAGGGGTCGTACGAAATTTATTAATCGGCATGCCGGTTACATCGCTTTGGAGCCAAGGATATTTGCTTAAAATCGCGATAATTGCCATGACGATCGCGTTTATTTTGCCGGCCGTATGGATTCAACACTGGCGGCGAAGCGAGGCTTTCTTCGATGCGATCGGCTTGTCGGCCTTCGCGATCCAAGGCGCGCTGTATGCGACTCAGATGAAGCATCCCCTCAGCGCCGTTCTTGTCGCAGCAATGCTGACGGGCATTGGCGGGGGAATCATTCGGGATGTGCTGGCAGGGCGGAAGCCGCTGGTCCTTAAGGACGAAATATATGCGGTGTGGGCCATGCTCGCGGGACTGGCGATCGGGCTTGGCTGGTTTAAGTCGACGATTGAACTTTTATTTTTATTTATCGTTATTATTACTTTTAGAATGCTGTCGGTTTATTACAAGTGGAAGCTGCCGCGCCGTTCGCTCCGGACGGCAACGGTTGAATCGAAGCAGAAAGGAGATTCGCAATGAAGGCTCGCATTTTATTCGTCTGCTTGGGTAATATTTGCCGCTCTCCCATGGCGGAGGCCGTTATGCGCTATCAAGTGGTACAAGCTAACTTAGGCGATCAGATTGAGGTGGATTCAGCGGGAACGGGGGATTGGCATTTGGGGCACCCGCCGCATGAAGGCACACGAAAGCTGCTGGATGAGCACCGCATCCCGCATAAAGGGATGAAGGCGCGGTTAGTAACCGCGGATGATTTCGATACTTTCGATTATATCGTATGTATGGATACGAATAACCTGCGCGACGTGCGAAAGCTGTTAGAGATCGGAGAGGGCGGGAAGGAGCATGCAGCTCGGAAGAAGCTGTTCACCTTCATGGAGCTGCTTCCCTCTAAGGGCTTGAAGGATGTGCCGGATCCTTATTACGATGGTAATTTCTCTTTCGTATACGAGCTGGTGGACAGCGGCTGCAAGGAGCTGTTGCAGAGGGTGAAAGCTGATTTGGAGCAGGTAAGATAAGCGTTTTAAAAGCGAAGAAGCTGTCCGGCGGTTCCGCAAGGAACAGGCTTGGCAGCTTCTTGTGCGCTTGCCGCCAGAAAACTTTGCCGGCCGTACACGCATGTTTACCTGCTATTCAACCTCAATAAAGTAGGAGAGCGCCCGGTCAAGCTCCTTTTGCCAGAAGCCCCACTGGTGCTTGCCGTCTTTCTCCTCGTAAAATATCGCGGCTTGCTTATGTTCCAATAATGCCTTGGCGTTACGGTTCAATGCGACGAAGTCGAATACGCCTCTGTCGGTCTCATAGGCATCCTCTTGTAAACCTACAATCATATAAATGTGAAGCCAGCTTAAGTCTCCCTGCTCAGAAATAATATTTTGGGACACCCCGTAGAAAGCGCCTGAAAGAGACATCACGCGCGTGAACAGCTCGGGATAGGTCAAAGCAAGATGAAGCGAAACTGAGCCTCCGAGAGAATCGCCTGCAAGCACTCGATTCTCAGGCTCGCGTCTGACGCTGTAGCGCTCCTCTACGAAAGGAATAAGCTCTTCCGCAAAAAAACGGATATAGGCCGCATGTCGATTGCCGTCTGGCGTATACTCGTCGGTTCTATATTTCTTGTCGACGTCTACCCCTACAATAATAAACGGCTCAAGTCCTTCGTCCAAAATTAACCGGGTTGCCGTAGTTGCGATACGTCCGAAGTTAAAGAAATCTTCTCCGTCCTGGCAATATACGACAGGGTAGCTTAGCACTTCATTGTAGCCCGGCGGCAAAAAGATGCGTAAATTTCTCGATTGCTCGGGCAGATAACGGCTAGGGACGGTTTCTTTCACAATCGTACGTTTTAAATATCTCTCATCGGTCATTTCTTTATCTCCTTACGATTTGATTTTATTGAATGGAATGCTGTCGTTGTGGGTAAACAATAGAAAGGCATGAAAGGGAATCCCATCTATTTCTGTTGTATTGTATTATGCTGTTACAGTGTAAAAATAAATCTGTAGCATATACAATTTCTTAAAAGAATGATGAGAATCGGCGAAAAAACAACGGTTTTTTTGTTTTTTGCTTTGACCATTTTCATTAAACAGGTTTATAATAATTCTATAACAGAGGTAAACGATTTTCAAATATTTCGATTGAGGTGAGCGTTCAAAATGAGCAAATTGCCATATGAAGTTCAAACGGAACCGGTAACACCGCTATCCGTCCTGTCCCTTGACGGTGAAGTTGTTAACCCGGACTTAATGCCGGAATTAACGGATGACCAATTAAAAGAAGTGATGCATCGCATGGTTTTTACCCGTACGTGGGATGAGCGCGCTGTCAACCTTGGGCGCCAAGGGAGATTGGGTTTTTACGCGCCTGTATCCGGTCAAGAAGCATCGATGATCGGCAGTGAGTACGCGCTAAATAAAGATGATTTTATTTGCCCGGGCTACCGTGATATGCCGCAGCTCGTATGGCATGGATTACCGCTTTACCAAGCATTTCTGTATTCCCGCGGTCATCAGCATGGTGGTCAGATTCCGGAGGATGTACATGTCCTTATGCCGCAAATCATAATCGGCGCACAAATTTTGCACGCGACTGGTGTAGCCATGGCGTTTAAGAAAAAGAACGAGAAGCGCGTAGCGATTACGTATACAGGTGATGGCGGTTCGTCAGAAGGCGACTTCTACGAAGGAATGAATTTCGCTGGCGTTTTTAAGCTGCCAGTTATTTATGTCGTTCAAAACAACGGATATGCGATTACGACACCGTTTGCAAAGCAAACAGCTTCACTTTCGGTCGCACATAAAGCGGTTGCTGCCGGTATCCGCGGTATCCAAGTAGACGGCATGGATGTGCTTGCGGTAATTAAAGCGGTGCAAGAGGCTGCTGAACGCGGCCGCAATGGAGAAGGCGCAACTTTGATCGAGATGCTTACCTACCGTTTCCGCCCGCATTCGATGGCGGATGACACGACAAAATACCGTACAAAAGAAGAAGAAGCGGAATGGGCGCTTAAGGATCCGCTTACTCGTTTCGGCAAGTTTATGGAGAAAAAAGGCCTTTGGACGGAAGAGGATACGAACCGCGTGAAGGAAGAAGCGAAAGCTACGGTAAACGAGCATATCAAGAAAGCGGAAGCCGCTGAGAAAATGACGGTTGCCGGCTTGATCGATTCCATGTTCGAGACGACGCCGCAGTATCTGGAAGAGCAAAAGGCCGATTTTCAATAGTAGAGGAGGATCAGACGATCATGGCTCAAATGAATATGTTGGAAGCGATTCGCGACGCGATGCGCATAGAACTTAAACGCGATTCTAACGTTCTCATCTTCGGTGAGGATGCAGGTAAGGTCGGCGGTGTATTCCGCGTGACAGAAGGTTTGCAAGAGGAGTTTGGCGAGGACCGCGTATTCGATACGCCGCTTGCTGAATCGGCTATCGCCGGCATGGCTGTAGGAATGGGGATTCAAGGCTTCCGCCCCATCGCAGAAATTCAGTTCGTTGGTTTTATATATGAAGCGCTTGATCAAATGTTCGTTCAAGCAGCACGTATGCGTTTCCGCTCCGGCGGACGCTATAACGCTCCAATCGTATTCCGTACGCCATTCGGCGGCGGCGTTAAAGCGGCAGAACTTCATACCGATTCCCTTGAGGGCCTTGCCGTTCAAACGCCTGGCATTAAAGTAATCATTCCTTCGAATCCATACGATGCAAAAGGTTTGATGATTTCCGCCATTCGCGACAATGACCCTGTTTTCTTCATGGAGCATTTGAACCTGTACCGCGCATTCAAAGCAGATGTGCCTGAAGGAGAATATACGGTTGAGATCGGAAAAGCTAACGTTGTTCGCGAAGGCAGCGACGTTACGATCATTGCATACGGCATGATGGTTCATACAGCCGTGAAAGCAGCGGAGGAACTGGAGAAAACGGGCGTGAAAGCAGAGGTTATCGACCTTCGTACGCTGCTTCCGCTTGATATCGATACAATCGTAGCTTCGATCCAAAAAACGAACAGAGCAATCGTCGTGCAAGAAGCGCAAAAAACATCCGGCGTTGCAGCTGAGGTTATCGCTCAAATCAATGAAAAAGCAATTTTGCACCTGGAAGCACCAGTACTCCGCGTTGCCGGACCGGATACCGTATATCCGTTTGCTCAAATAGAGGATGCGTGGCTTCCATCCGTAGCTCGTATCTCTGCAGCAGTACAGAAAGTACTGAACTTTTAAAGGAGGTTACTAGCGGTGGCTAAATTCGAATATCGTTTCCCGGAGCTGGGCGAAGGCTTGCACGAAGGCGAAATTATTAAAGTGCACATCAAAGCCGGCGACACGGTTACAGATGATAGTATTATTATGGAAGTTCAGAACGACAAAGCGATCGTTGAAGTACCTTGCCCGGTAGACGGAAAAGTGCTTGAGGTGCTCGTGAAGGACGGACAGGTTTGTCATGTTGGCGAGGTTGTTGCCATCATCGATGCGGAAGGCGAATTGCCCGAGGGAGCAGCGCCTGCTGCCGAAGCGCCTAAAGCAGAGGCTCCGGCGGCAGCTGCACCGGTTGCAGAAGCGCCTAAAGCAGAAGCTCCTGCAGCGCAAACGGCAGCTCCGAAAGCCGGCGGTCTTGTGCTTGCAACGCCAAGCGTCCGCAAGTTCGCACGCGAGAAGGGCGTAGACCTGACTCAAGTTGGCGGCACCGGCAAAAACGGCCGCATCACTCGTGAGGACGTTAATGGCTTTGGCGGGGCGCCTGCAGCAGTGGTTGCAGCCGATCCGGCAGCTCCTGCAGCAGCTGAGCAGCAGGAAAAAGCATCGGTCGAAGCGAAGCCTGCTCAAGCAGCAGCTGGAACAGCCTACCGTCCAGAAGAACGTATCCCTTTCAAAGGCATCCGTAAAATTATTGCAAATGCAATGTCGAAATCGGTATACACAGCGCCGCACGTTACCATTATGGACGAGGTTGACGTAACCGAACTTGTTGCACTCCGTGCTAAATATAAGCCATACGCCGAGAAAAAAGGGTCCAAGCTTACGTACTTGCCGTTCATCGTGAAAGCTCTCGTGGCAGCTTGCCGTGAATTCCCGATCCTGAACGCTACGCTGGATGAGGCAAACCAAGAGATCGTATTGCGCAAATACTATAATATCGGTATCGCAACGGATACGGATAACGGTCTGATCGTTCCGGTCATTGAAGATGCTGATCGTAAAAATCTGTTCAAAATCGCGGATTCGATTCGTGATCTGGCAGCTCGCGGCCGCGACGGCAAGCTTGCTGCAAACGAACTGAAAGGCAGCACCATTTCAATTTCGAACATCGGTTCCGCAGGCGGTATGTTCTTTACGCCGGTTATCAACTTCCCTGAGGTTGCGATTCTTGGAACAGGCAGAATTACGGAAAAAGCGATCGTCCGTAACGGCGAAATCGTTGCTGCGCCTGTCATGGCACTTTCTCTCAGCTTCGATCACCGTCTTATCGACGGCGCAACGGCACAAAACTTTATGAATTACATCAAAACACTTCTGGCTCAGCCGGAATTGTTCATAATGGAGGTATAAGACATGGTCGTAGGTGATGCTTCCCTTGATATAGACACATTAGTCATTGGTGCGGGTCCAGGCGGATATGTAGCGGCGATCCGTGCTGCTCAGCTTGGTCAAAACGTACTCATCGTGGATAAAGAATATGTCGGCGGCGTATGCTTGAACGTAGGATGTATCCCGTCGAAGGCGCTTATTTCCGCATCGCATCAATATGAATCGATCAGCCACGCTTCCGCATTCGGTATCGAAGTTGGTGAAGCGAAGGTTGATTTCAGCAAGGTTCAGCAATTCAAGAACGGGATCGTCAAGAAACTGACCGGCGGCGTTGCTTCTCTATTGAAAGCGAACAAAGTCCAATATTTCCAAGGCGAAGTCATGTTCATTAACGAAAATGAAGCGCGCGTATTCAATGATCAAGAAGCGCCGCGCTACCGTTTCAAAAACTGCATTATCGCTACCGGCTCCCGTCCGATCGAGCTGAAAGCATTCCCTTATGGCGGACGCATCGTCTCTTCAACCGGCGCATTGTCATTGCCTGAAATTCCGAAGAGCCTCGTCGTGATCGGCGGAGGTTATATCGGTATCGAGCTTGGCCAAATGTATTCCAAATTCGGTACGAAAGTGACGGTTATCGAAGGCTCCGACGCGATCTTGCCGGGCTTTGACAAAGACATGTCCTCGATTGTTGCGAAGAAGCTGAAGAGCACGAACGTTGACATCGTTACCGGAGCACAGGCGAAGAGCGCCGAGCAAACGGACAAAGACGTCACTGTAACCTACTCCGTTGGCGACAAAGAAGAGAAAGTAACGGCAGATTACTTGCTCGTAACGGTTGGACGCCGTCCGAATACCGATGGTGAGCTTGGTCTTGATCTAATCAACATCAAATTGTCCGATCGCGGTTTGGTTGAGGTTGATGAGCAATGTCGTACGAACATTCCTCATATCTTTGCCATCGGCGATATTATTGCTGGACCTGCTCTCGCGCATAAAGCGATGTACGAGGGCCGCGTAGCTGCCGAGGCGATTTCCGGTCATACGAGCGTTATTGATTACAAATGTGTTCCTGCCGTTTGCTTCTCCGATCCTGAATGCGCAAGCGTCGGCCTTAGCGAGAAGGAAGCGAAGGATAACGGCTATAACGTGAAGGCCGGCAAATTCCCGTTCGCGATTAACGGTCGCGCGATGTCATTGAACGCTAACGAAGGTTTCGTGAAAATCGTATCCGATGCAGATTCCGGTCTTGTGCTGGGTGCGCAAATTATCGGTCTTGAAGCTTCCAACATGATTGCCGAGCTTGCTCTTGCCATCGAAATGGGTGCAACGCTTGAGGATATCGCGCTTACGATTCACGCGCATCCTACGCTTGGCGAGATCGTGCTTGATGCAGCGGAAGTTGCGCTAGGCCACCCGATTCACACGTTTATTAAATAAACGGCTTTTATCGATGCTGTTTAGCGATATGAGAGGTCACGCGGCTGTTCCAGCCGCGCGGCCTCTTTTCGTATCTAAGACATACCTATAATGGTTACTGGGGGCGTGAAGGGACATGGAGCATTCGTTCAAACCGGCTAAGGAATCCCGGACGATCATGACGCAGCTGATCTTTCCGCTGGATACGAATCATAACCATACGATGTTTGGCGGAAAGCTGATGGAATACATGGATAAGGTTGCTGCCATAGCTGCCATGAGGCATGCCAGAATGCAGGTCGTGACCGCATCGACGGACAGTCTCGATTTTTTGGCGCCCATACGTGTCGGGGAAGTCATTGAGGTCGAAGCTTTTGTCACATGGACGAATCGCAGCTCCATGGAAATTTACGTATCGGTTGAATCGGAAAATTTGTTTACGGGCGAAAGGAAGAAGACGGTAACGGCTTTCTTTACGTTTGTTGCGCTGAATGAGCACGGAAAGCCAGCCTTGGTGCCTGCCGTAGTTCCCGAAACGGAGGATGAGATGAAGCTTCATGCGTCCGCACCCGACCGTTATGGGCTGAGAAAGAAACGAATGCAGGACAGACGGCGGAATTAATGCTATAATAGAGGATATTTTGTCGATTTTTTTCTGGTTTACGATAGGGGGCGACATCGGTATGAGTAAGAGCGAGCAAACCTATTTGGGATTGATAAAGCATGTAATAGAAAATGGGACGAAAAAGGAGGACCGTACCGGCACGGGTACGATTTCCACCTTCGGTTACCAGATGCGCTTTGATTTAAGCGAAGGCTTTCCGCTGCTTACAACGAAGCGCGTGCCTTTCCGTTTGATTGCGAGCGAGCTTATATGGTTTATTCAAGGGTATACGAATATTCGTTTTCTTCTTCAGCACAATAATAATATTTGGAATGAATGGGCATTCAAAAGATGGGTGGAGAGCCCGTCTTATACAGGCCCCGATATGACGGATTTTGGTTTGCGCTCGCAATCGGATGCTGCTTTCGCGAGCGTCTATGAAGAGAAAATGGAGACCTTTAAACAGCGGATTTTATCCGATGATCCATTCGCGGCCGAATTTGGTGAGCTAGGCAACGTTTACGGCAAGCAATGGCGCGAGTGGAAAACGTCGCAGGGTGACACGATCGATCAGTTGAAGGATGTTATCGATGCGATTAAGCGCAATCCGGAATCGAGACGACACATCGTAACCGCCTGGAACCCGGAGGACGTGCCTTCAAATATGGCTTTGCCTCCTTGTCATACGATGTTTCAATTTTATGTGGCGGACGGTAAGCTATCCTGCCAGTTATATCAAAGAAGCGCGGATATTTTTCTTGGAATCCCGTTCAACATTGCAAGCTACGCGCTGTTAACGCATATGGTCGCTCATGAATGCGGCTTGGAAGCGGGCGACTTTGTCCACACGCTCGGAGATGCGCATATCTATACGAATCATCTGGAGCAAGTTCAGACGCAGCTAAGCCGTGAGCCGAGGTCTCTGCCAAGTCTCAAGCTCAATGCCGATAAAAAGTCGGTATTTGACTTTGAGGTTGCAGATTTGGTTATTGAGAGGTACGAGCCGCATCCTGCGATAAAGGGTCCGGTCGCCGTTTAGCTGAAGCAGCTTATAAATAGAAAGGTGCTGGCCCGCATGTCTATCACACTCATTGCCGCTATGGACCTAAACCGGACGATTGGCGTCGGCAATAAGATGCCGTGGCGCCTGCCGGCGGAGATGGCGTTTTTTACGAAGAGCACGACAGGCAAAACCGTATTGATGGGACGCAAAACGTTCGAATCGCTTCCGAAGCCGCTGAAGGATCGGAGAAACGTCGTTTTAACCCGTCAGCAGCACTTCCAGCCAGAAGGATGCGAGGTCGTTCACTCTTTGAAAGAGGCGATCGAGCTCTGCCGTGCTGACGAGCTGATGGTCATGGGCGGGGGAGAGATCTACGAACAGTTTCTCCCCTATGCGGACACGATCCTGTTGACGGCTGTTGAGGTCGAGATTGAAGGCGGCGACGCGTTTTTTCCTCCTTTTTCTGAATCCGAATGGGAACTCGTGGAAAGCGATAAGAGAGTAAGCGATGAAAGAAACGCCTACGCTTTTACGTTTCAAACGTTTAAACGGCGTTCCAACTGAAAAGAAGCGAACGTAACGAACATTTGACGAACGATATGTCATAAAGTGCAAATGATTGTGCGGAAAATCCATTAACGGCCAGAAGTCAGGAATGCTAGGATGTTATAAAATAGTAAACGAGTAATCTGAACATTTCATAGCAGAGGATAAAGATAGTTATTGAATATTTAATGGATTCCCGATATAGTTTGGTAAGAGAATCATCATAATGGTTAACGGGAAATATGGATGGAGGAAATGCGATCATGTCTACACCTACTGGATTTATGGAATATAAACGCGAATTGCCTGCCGATCGCGACCCGCTGGAGCGGATTAACGATTGGCAAGAATTTCATAAGCATTTTTCCGAGGAGCAGTTGAAGACGCAAGGCGCGCGCTGCATGGACTGCGGTACGCCGTATTGCCATACAGGCATCGAGCTTGCCGGTTCGGTATCGGGCTGCCCAGTCAACAACCTTATTCCAGAATGGAATAATCTCATTTATCGCGGTTTGTGGCGCGAGGCGCTCGACCGCCTGCATAAAACGAATAACTTCCCTGAATTTACGGGCCGCGTATGTCCTGCACCATGCGAGGGATCTTGTACGGTTGGTTTAATCGGCGATGCCGTAACTATTAAAACAATCGAACAAGCTATCATTGACCGCGGCTTTGAAGAAGGCTGGGTCGTTCCGCAGCCGCCGAAGGTACGCACGGGCAAGCGTGTTGCGGTTGTAGGCTCAGGGCCTGCCGGTATGGCTACTGCTGCTCAACTGAACAAAGCAGGGCATACAGTAACGGTTTACGAACGCGCAGACCGCATCGGCGGCTTGCTCACATACGGTATTCCTACCATGAAGCTCGAGAAACATGTTGTGGAGCGCCGTGTTAATTTGATGGAAGCAGAAGGCGTTGAATTCGTAACAAATACGGAAATAGGCAAAGATATTACAGCAAACGAGCTGGTTAACAATTTTGACGCTGTCGTTCTTTGCGGCGGTTCGACAAGAGCTCGCGACGTTGAGATCGAAGGACGCGATTTGAATGGCGTTCACATGGCAATGGATTATTTGAACGGTACGATTAAGAGCTACCTGGAATCCAACCTCGAGGATGGCAACTACATTTCGGCGAAAGACAAGGACGTCATCGTTATTGGCGGCGGCGATACAGGTACGGACTGCGTAGCTACAGCTTTGCGTCACGGCTGCAAGTCGGTTACCCAATTCGGTACGCATGCGAAGGCTCCGCTTGTGCGCGATAGCGTGAATAATCCTTGGCCGCAATTCCCGAATGTGTATACGCTCGATTATGCGCAAGAGGAAGCGAAAGCTTTGTTTGGCGATGATCCGCGCGCGTTCTCTGTACTGACGAAGAAATTTGTCGGCGATGAGAATGGAAACCTGAAAGAGCTTCATACGGTACAAATAGAGCGTACGGTCGATGAGACCGGCCGCAAAATTTATAGCGAAATTCCAGGTACGGAAAAAGTATGGCCTGCGGATCTTGTGTTCATCGCGGTAGGCTTCGAAGGTCCCGAAACGATGCTGATCGATCAGCTCGGACTAGCGCAGGACCGCCGTACGAACGTGAAAGCAGCTTATGGCAAATATACGACAAACGTAGACAAGGTTTTTGCTGCAGGCGACATGCGCCGTGGTCAAAGCTTGGTCGTTTGGGCGATCAATGAAGGTCGCGAGGCTGCACGCGAAGTTGATAAATATTTGATGGGCTCTTCCATGCTTCCATAAGCAAGGGAGCGTCGATAGAAATAGAGTTGAATATGCTTGCAGAGAAGCGCCTACGGGCGCTTTTCTTGCTGTGAGAACCAATCATGACCTAAAGATAGAGAGGATGAAGCAGATGATTAAATATGGACTGGACAGTGTAACAGAGCTAAGATTTCAATCCTTTCAACCCATTATTGAACGCAGGGACGGGCAATGGGTCGACATTACGCTGCGCTTCGAGCTTGCGCCGGAAACGGAGGCTCCGGGTGACTTGATCGATTTTTCCGCACTCGTCATTTGTACGGCAGACGGTACAATCGTCCAAATGGTGCCGCATGATGAGGGCTGCGATTGCGAATATCAGTTCACGGTAAGCGAGAAGGAGCAAATTGCGGCCTTTATCAATCAACCAAGTATTCAATCTGCGATTCAAAAACTAAGCTCCCAAACGTAAGGAAAGTTGTGGTAAAATCGGGTTGAGATGAAGGGAAGGGGAGATCCTCTTTTGAAGACATTAATCATTGCGGAAAAACCGGATATGGGGCGAAATATAGCAGCCGCAATCGATCCCAAAGCAAAAAATCACCGTTCCTATATAGAAGGCGAGCAATACATTATTACATGGGCGATCGGCCATCTTATCGGATTGGCTGAACCGGATGCCTATGATGATCGGTATAAAAAATGGAATATAAACGATCTTCCTATCATACCTTCGCAGTTCAAGCTTGTACCGAACAAAAAAACGATAGAACAGCTAAAAGTAATTGGAGATTTGGCGAAACGCAGCAACCTGCTTGTCAATTCCTGCGATGCGGGGCGGGAGGGACAATACATTTTCTCGCTAATCCAGCGCCATTTGAAGCTAAGCCAGCCTGTAAAGCGGCTGTGGATTTCGGACCTTACCCCGGAAACGATACGCAAGGGCTTCGATGAGCTTAGGGAGGGCTCGGAGTACGAGAATTTGACCCGTGCCGCCACCGCACGAAGCGAAGCGGATTGGCTGATCGGGATGAACGGTTCGCGTGCGTTTACGACGAAGCATAATGTACTGCTCTCGGTAGGAAGGGTTCAGACGCCCGTGCTTGCGCTTATCTATGACCGGCAGAAGCAGATCGAAGCCTTCTCCTCTTTAAAGTTTTTTGAGCTGGAAGGACACTTCACGCAGAATGAGATGACTTACCGCGGCATGTGGCAGGGCGAGAGAATGACCGATCAGGCGAAAGTAGAAGCGCTTGCTGCCAAGGTGAAGGGCAAGACTGGGCGGATTGCTTCTTACGAGGTGAAGGAGACTAAGGAGTATCCTTTTAAGCTTTACGATTTAACGCTGCTGCAGCGGGAAGCGAACGGCAAATTTGGCTTTTCGGCGAAAAAAACGTTGGACACCGCTCAGGCGCTGTACGAGAAGCATAAGGTCATCTCTTATCCCAGAACGAATTCGAACTACGTAACGGAGCAAAATATTCCGGAGATGCACAAGACGCTGTATTCGCTTCAAGGTACGGTCTACGACGAACTTGTCAAAGGCGCGAACCGAAGCCTTGTTCACAAAGGAAATAAGTTTATTTGCAATCCGTCCAAGGTTGAAGACCATCATGCTATCTTGCCTACTAATCGCAAAGCGAATGGACTAAGTCCCGACGAGCAGAAGCTGTATGATTTGGTTGTCAGACGGTTTCTGTCGCAGTTTTATCCGCCTGCCGAATACAAGGTGCACATCGTCATGACGGAGGTGGAGGACGTGCAGTTCAAGACGACGGTCAAGGAGCTGCTCAGCTTAGGCTGGAAGGTCATTTATGCGGATCAGAAGAGGGATAAGACGAAGCCAACCGCGAGGGGCAAAGAGAAGGACGAGCCTGAAGAGGAAGAGATAGAGGTGAATGAACCGTTCTCTATTAATGCAAACGAGAGCGTCGTGTGCGCGGATGCCTTAGTGAAGGAGAAGGATACGCAGCCGCCAAAGCATTATACGGAGGGAACGCTGCTGAAAGCGATGGAAAGCGCGGGCAAGCAGATCGAAGACGAGGATTTGCGCGATGCGATGAAGGATTCTGGCTTGGGAACGCCTGCAACGCGGGCTGCTACGATCGAACGGTTGAAGAACGTTGGTTATGTTGAAATGCAAGGTAAGAAAATATTGGTTACCCAAAAGGGCCGTACAGCGATAGAGTTAATTCGAGGGGCGGGTATCGACCTGCTGACTTCCCCGGAGATGACGGGATTGTGGGAACGCCGCTTGACCGAAATTTCAAGAGGAACAGCATCCAACGAACAATTCATGGAAAATGTGAAGAAATTCGCTGCGATGATCGTCGACAAGGTTCGAGTACAATCACGTGCAGCAAAAACGTCGTTTGAAGGCGAGACCACTGTACCAGGTAAAGGAGCGGCAGGCAAATCGGCTGCAGCCGCACGCAGCCGCACGACGAAACCGAAGTCGGCAGCTCCAGCGAGGAAAGGGGAGTCTGCCGATGCTTCGGCGGTAAACGGCGCTGCAATAGTTGCGGCCTGCCCGCGGCCAGGCTGCGGAGGGTCGATCTTTATGGGGCGAAAGGGATATGGCTGCTCTCATTACAAGGAAGGCTGCAAATTCGTCATTTGGAAGCAAAGTTACGGTCGCAGTCTAACGGATGCTCAGGTGAAGGCTTTGGTCCAAAAGGGGAAGACAACAAAACTGAAGCTTTCCCTGGAGGACGGCACGCCTGTCGAAGGCAGAATTGTCGTAACAAATCTGGACACCGGCGAGCTTGCGATCGAGCAATAAAAACGACAGCTGGAAATAAAGAAAGACCCGATTCGCTCCATTGGAGGAGAATTCGGGTCTATTTGCTGCGGTATAGGCCGTTCATCGATTCACGTATTGATGAATGGCGTCCGGCACATCCTTCAGATGGTCCAGAGTAAGAAAGGCGCCCTTCGGCTCCACATTGATTTGAATGACATTAAACTCCCATTCGGATGGCGCGCGCATATGAATGGCGTGAATTCCAGCCGTTAAGGCCGGGACAACGTCGGTCCGGATCGAATTGCCGATCATCCACGTCAACTCGCGGTTAAATAATCCATTGGATAGAATGTCCTCCAAAGAATCGTTGTTTTTCATTCGACGAATATAGATCCGGGTGTCAAAATAACGCTCTAATTGCAGCTTCTCGATCTTGCGGCGCTGAATGGGCATTTCGCCGCCGGTATACAAATGAAGCTCATGGCCGGCCTCTGCAAGCGCGAACAACGTTTGCTCCATATTGGGATACGGCTCCGTATCATGCTCATAAACGCTTAGGCCGAGCTTCCACAAAAAATTTTTTTCCGATACGGAGCGTTTCCGTCCGGTTAGATGTGAGAAATGAATGTACGTATCAACGAAGGACTGCGGAAAGTGCTCGCTCTTGAAGCCGAACACAGCTACCCCCGCAATGTCGATTTCCATTTGCTTATCGCGAATAGCTTGTTCGGTGACTAGGCTAAAGCCGCCAAACCATGTCGTCATGGCATCGATAAATTGATCGATGACCATATAAAAATATTTATTGCAGTGAATTAGCGTATCGTCCAGGTCAAACATGATTTGTTGTTTCATTTGAAGTTTCTCCTTTACGGAAGTTGAATCTGTATGATCAATCTACCGCAAATGAAGGGGCTCCGTCAATGTAAGGGGCTTAAATGAAGAGGGTTTACATAGATATCCAATTCATTCCGCATACTATTAGTGGAGGTGATGAAATGGTCCTTAACAAAAATGGCAAAGCAGACGGTCATCGCATTCATACAAGCGTCCGCGAGCATTCGCGTACGTTACCGACGAATAAATTCGCCAAACGTCCGCCAAGCCTGAACGGAATCAACAAACAGCTTCCTTAATAGGGATTATCGAAGGTCAAACGAAAGGAGAGGGCAATCAACCCTCTCCTTTACACGAACTTATGCATATTTGAGCTGCGAGGCAATTAATTGGTTTTTAATAAACGCGATTCGTTTGTGAATATAGAAGTCTCTGCTGTCTCCTTTTAATTCCTTTGGGGTGATCACCTCCTCTGCTGCATTGTCGATAATGATGAGCCGTCCGTCAGAGTAAAACTTAAAGGTCAAGTCTCGCCAAGGACGAACTTTCTCTACATAACGGAAATTTTCGCAGATGTTTTTCATGGTGATCAAGCCTCCTTCAAAAGGTTGAATTTCTCGATCAATGGAACGTTTGTTCTTGTTTATATTATACCAAACATTCGTTCGTATGGAAACTGTTTTTTGTTTAACGTAAACTAGATTCATAGATACGATTGCTGCTAACAGAAGGAGCGCGGAAAATGATTAGAATAAAGAACCTGACCAAACGTATACCCGGAGGACCGAAGGTGCTGGATGACATTACTTTCGAAGCCTATCCGGGCGACTTTATCGCGATAAAAGGCGATAGCGGAAGCGGTAAATCTATGCTGCTTCGTTGCCTGGCCCTGCAGGAGAAATGGAATGCGGGCTCCTATCAGTTTGAAGGGAAGGATGTCTTCAAGGAGGGGCTCGCGGGTAAGATGAAGGTGAGGCGCGAGGTTGCTTACGTGGAGGAGAAGCCCTTCTTGTTCCCGAATAAGACGGGACTCAAAAATGTAATTATCGGCTCGGTTGCGCAGACGCCAGCTTGGCGCAGATGGACCGGCATGGTTCGAAATGATGATTATATGGGCGCGATGGATATGATTGAGAAGCGCGGGCTTCTCGAAAAGGCCCATCTGAAGGCGAGCACATTAAGCGGCGGGGAAAAGCAAAGGATGGCGATCGCCAGAGCTCTCGTACACGGCGCGAAGGTCATTGCCGCTGACGAGCCGGTAGCCGGACTTGATCCGCACACGGCAGATCAAGTATTAAGCGATTTGAAAGCGCTCTGCCGGGAACAGGGCGTTATCGTAATCGCGGTTATGCATCAAGGTGATTGGGCGGAGCGTTTCGCGGACCGTATACTGGGATTAAACAAAGGCAAGCTCGTGCTGGACGTCAGGGGCAGACGGCTGACTGAGCGCGAGAAGGCGATGCTGTGAGCGGCTCAATCGAGCTCCGGTTAATCGAGGAGCATGAGCTTCATGCCGCCATCATGCTCGAGCAGAGCTGCTATACGCCGGAAGCGGCCGCTGCGCTAAGCGGCTTTCGATTTCGTTATCAGCAATATCGGCCGTTTTTCTGGACGGCATGGTTAGACACTAAATTAGTCGGTATAACGAACGGGATCCGAACGAACCAATCGGCCTGCGGCGATGAAATGAAGGGCGATCAAGCGGATGATCCGGACGGCATCCATTTCTGCGTGCTGACGGTCGCGGTTGATCCGCATGAACGTCGCCGAGGCATTGGTAAGCTGCTGCTCCGCAAGCTTATTCAGCAATGCGGGACAGCGGGTATAAGGAAAATGATTTTAATTTGCGAGAAGCAGCTTATTCCTTTTTACGAGGCGGAGAAATTCCGGCTGCATGGCGTTTCAGCTTCGAGCCACGGCGGAATTGTTTGGCATGAGATGAGCCGCACTCTGCATACAATAGAGCATCTTACCGAATAGGAAGGTGTCTTCGACATGTCATTTCAAGCTCCAGTCGTCATTCAGACCGTAAATGCCGCTTTTCCGAAAGCAGAGCTGTCGCTGCCGCATGTGAGCGGCGGTCCTAGTGAAGCCGCGGATAATAAAATAAACAAGAAGATTCATGAAACGGTTCAACAGCTTGTGAATAGCCAGGGTTCCCTGGATGATCCAAGGGCGCAAATGATCGGCTATTACGAGCAAAAGACAAACGAGAAGGATTATCTCAGCTTATCGCTGTTTAATTACGCTTATACCGGCGGTGCGCACGGTTTAACCCTTCAGGAATCATTAACGTTTAAGCAATCGACCGGACAGACTTTTACGCTGGAGCAGCTGTTTAAGCCGGGCTCGGATTATGTAAAGCGTATAAGCGCTATCGTCAGCGCACAAATTAAAGCGAGGGCAATCGATACATTGGAGCCGTTCACGGCGATTCGGCCAGATCAAGATTATTACGTAGCGGATCGTTCCCTCGTCATTTATTTTCAGCTATATGAGCTGGCAGCCTATGTATACGGCTTTCTTTATTTTCCGATATCCGTTTACGAGCTGCAAGATATCATAAATGAAGAGGGGCCGCTCGGACCGATGACAGTGAATGATTAGTTCATACCAAATCCGCTTCGTATCTATATGGATGCGAAGCTTTTTTCTGCAATGAAATCGGCTTCATTCGGGAAATGCGGGAAGGAAATATGGGGAATATTCTAACTATTCCGAAAACATTTCCCGGGGAAACGCAATAAGCTACACAAAAGAGAACTTTTCGACAAACGCCGATGGATACGGGATGGATTATGTCGAATAGGAATATGGACATTGAAAGTACATTAATTGTTAACGCAGTTATATTCCTTTGCCAACATCTCCCTCCCAAGATTATAATAGTCAGATAACAGAATGGTAAGGAGGATGACGCAGAAATGACACAAAACATGGGGGCTGCATGCCTTGTATCCTTGAATGTCGGAGAGCCTGCCGCCCTGCTTCATGGCACTAAGGAGGTTATTTCCGGCATCTTCAAGCACGCATCGCAGCACGCGCATTCCCTAAGCTTTACCGGACTGCAAGGAGATGGTCAAGGGGATACCGTACATCACGGCGGTCCTGATAAAGCGGTATGCGCTTATTTCGAGCGGCACTATCCCTATTGGAGAGAGAAACTCCAATTGCCGGTTGAATATGGGGCCTTTGGTGAAAATTTCACTTTGTCGAGCTGGACGGAAGAGGATCTGTGCATCGGCGATATCGTTGAAGCAGGCGAAGTGATTCTGCAGGTCAGTCAGCCGCGTCAGCCTTGCTATAAGCTCGGACTGAGGCATCAACTGCCTGAATTGCCTGAACGCGTACAAAAAAAGGGCTATACTGGATTTTATTTCCGTGTATTGCGCGAGGGTACGGTAAAAGCGGGAATCGGATTTTCCATTACGCAAAGGCATCCGGCAGGCAAGACGATTGCGGAGGCAAATCGGGTCATGTATATACATAAAGACGACATTCGCGGCATTAGAGAGCTTCTTGAAGTCAAAGAGCTTGCCCAGAGCTGGAAGGATCAGCTTGAAAGTCGGCTGCAGCGTTTGCAGCAGCAGAATTAAGGAGGCTTGCATCCTTGAAAGACAGCATGGATTTTGACCGGCTTTTGGCTAAATACGAATTTAAAGCGCCTTACACGATTGAACAACGAGAAAGCGGAATGAATAATACGACACGAATGATTACGGCTGGAGCCGACCGCTACGTCCTGCGGATCTACAACAACCATAGAGATGCGAATATTGTAAGGCTCGAGCATGAAGTGCTGGCAGAGCTGAGACGGCTGAAGCTGCCGTTCCAAGTACCTGTACCTGTTCAAAATAAATGGGGCGATACGATCAATATCTCAAGGGACGGCACCTTGTCGGCTATGTTTCATTATATTGACGGGGAACGTCCGAGCTCCGCGAACGAAGCTCACGTACTCGCGCTGGGCAAGGCGGCAGCAAGGCTTACTTCTGCTCTAAGCGAAATTAAGCCTGAGCGGGGGCCTTTGTACAGTCCTTATTATTCTTTGGAAAGCACGTATTCGTCTATGGATGAAACCGCATTCGCGGCTATGGCAGACCTGGGAGAAGGGCTTGCAGCAAGGAGCGAAAGCTTTGCTCTGCTGCTGGGGGAGAGGCGAGGTTTAATCGAGGAATGTGAAGCGATCTCCCGTTTGCCTAAGCAGTGGATTCATGGCGACCTGGTGTTTAATAATACGGTAGCGCAAGGCGATGATATTGTTGGCGTGCTTGACTTCGAGTTTTGCACGGTAGATGTCAGAGCTATGGAGCTGGCTGTTATCCTTGTGGATTTGATTAAACCGGATGATCCTGCATGCGGGGCAAAAGTAAAGCTTTTGCTAAAAGAATACGTCCGGTCGTTTCCTTTGCCCGCGGAAGAGTGCGAAAGGCTGCCTGCGTTAATGAAACTGAGGCTGCTTGACGTAGCGCTTCATTTCGCAGCTCGTTTGAAGGACGGGTTGGATGAAGAGCATATTTTATGCGGCATAATCGATCAATCCGCTTTCGTCTGTAAATGGATAAATGAAAATGGGGAGGATTTGAAAATATGAGCTTAGCCCGGGAGCTTGGATATGATGAGAAGGATCGGCTTCTTCTCGTAAATGCGGATGATTTCGGTTTATGTCACTCGGTTAACGTCGGCATTCAGCAGCTGCTGCTTGATGAAACAGTAAGCTCCGCTACGTTAATGCTGCCTTGCGGTTGGGCGAGAGAAGCGGCCATTTGGAGCGCAAGGCATCCGCAAATCGATGTCGGCGTCCATTTCACATTTACGAGTGAATGGGATGCTTACCGATGGGGTCCGGTAAATCGTAAAGGGAGTACCGCCTCGCTCGTTGCGAATGAAGGTTATTTCCCGAAGGACTGCAAAACCTTCGAACAGCAGGCTGATCCGGAACAGGTGAAAGCGGAATTGATTGCTCAAATCGAAATGGCATTGGCACTTGGGATGAAGCCTTCGCATGCCGATAACCATATGGGAAGTTTATACGGATTGGCGACGGGTCGCCATTTCCTGCCGATCGTGCTAGATGTATGCGCTTCCTATGGCCTTCCGTTTCGATTGCCGCGCTTCTTGTTGCAGGAGAATGGACAAGTGGCGCCTCCCGAGCTGGCTGAACAAGCAAAGCAGCTTGCCCAGCTTGCCGATTCGAAGGGGGTCGTCATTCTGGATTATTTGATCGGTCTTCCTTTTCAATTGCAGGCCGGCGAAACCTTCGATACTTTGAAGGCGAATATGCAGCAATTATTGAAGGGGCTGCATTCCGGCGTAACGGAGCTTATCATCCATCCATCGCTCGTAACGGATGAGCTCCTGGCATTCCACGGACAACCGGAGAAGCGGGGAATGGAGCTGGAGTTGTTCCGCGATGCCGATATCCGGCAAACGCTGCAGGAGGAAGGCATACGGCTGATCCGTTGGCGCGAGCTGCAAAAGCTGCAGAGAGACCGCAGCGGCTATTCGATTTAAAACAAAGGAGCTGCTCTAAATGTCATTTGAAGCTGTCAGGCAATTGGCCGAACGGGTTAAAGCTAATATCGGCCGCGTCATTATTGGGAAAGAGGAGGTTATCGATTTATTATTAGTCGGACTCATAACTTCCGGACATGTTCTGCTGGAGGATGTGCCAGGCACTGGGAAAACGCTGCTGGCGAAATCGCTTGCCAAATCGCTCTCGCTTTCATTCAAGCGTATTCAATTCACGCCGGATTTGCTTCCTTCGGATTTAAGCGGCATTCATTTCTATAATCAGAAGCATAGCGAATTTGAATTTCGGGCAGGGCCCTTGTTTACGAATCTCTTACTTGCGGATGAGATCAATCGGGCGACGCCGCGCACGCAATCCAGTCTGCTCGAGTGTATGGAGGAGCGGCAAATCAGCATAGATGGAGAAACCAAATATTTGGAGAAGCCGTTCATGGTTATTGCCACGCAAAATCCGGTCGAGCATCAGGGTACATTCCCTTTGCCTGAGGCCCAGCTCGATCGTTTTCTCTTCAAAATCAAAATGGGCTATCCAACGACCGAGGAAGGCTTGCTGCTGTTGAAACGCTTCAAGGAAAATGACCCGCTTGCCTCGCTCGAGCCCGTAGCGGACCAAGAGATGATTCAGAGAGCGCAGCAATCGTATGCAGGAGTGAAAGTGACGGACGATATGCTTCACTATCTCCTGCAGTTGGTAGAGCAGACGAGAAAACGCGATGAGGTGTCCGTTGGCGTCAGCCCGCGAGGCAGCCAGGCTTTGCTCCGGGCGTCGCAGGTTCATGCGATATTGCGCGGACGTGACTTCGTGACGCCTGACGATGTCAAGGCGATGGCGAAGCCAGTATTATCGCATCGCTTGGCGATTCGCGGCATGCAGCGTTCCTCCGGAAATGCAGATTCGATCATTGAAGACATTATTAGCCGGACGGCTGTGCCTGCGGAAGCCGGCATTTCGGTCCGATAGGCGGCAGCGGATGATCTTGTTTTGGTTTATCGTCGCTGCAGTCGGTATTTTGTACGTGCAAAGCCGCATGTTTCAGCGTTACGTATTGCGAAAAATCCAGTATAAACGGCATTTTCAAACAAAAGCCTGCTTTCGCGGCGATCAAGTCGAGCTCATCGAGCAAATATCGAATGCGAAATGGCTGCCTGTGCCTTGGCTGCGTATAGAATCGCAGCTGTCTACTCATTTGCATTTTCAAAGACTAGACAATTTCTCGGTAAGCAGCGGACAGCTCTACCAAAATCACAAGAGCTTCTTCAGTTTATCGCCCTATACGAGAATAACGAGAAAGCACCGGATCACTTGCGCCAAAAGAGGCTGGTATCAACTGCAGACGGTTACGCTGACTGGCGGAGATTTGCTTGGATTAACGAATGCTTCCGAGCAGATTCAGCTGGATGGCCGGCTGCTTGTTTATCCTAAGCCAGCCCAAGTACCTGTGGACGAGCTTCCGTATCATAGCTGGCATGGCGATCAGTCGATACGACGCTGGATCATAAGCGACCCTTTCGTTATTGCGGGAGTAAGGGATTATCAGGCAGGCGATACGTTTAAGCAGATCAATTGGATGGCGACGGCGAAGACCGGTCGTCTTCAAGTGCATCAGCATGATTTTACGGCAGATCGCAGACTGATGATTTATTTGAATGTGGATGATGCGGAGGGCATGTGGCGCAGCGTAACGGATCAAGCATTGATTGAACGCGGCATCGAATGGGCGGCCGGCGCGGCAGAAGCCGTTATCCAGCAGGGCATGGACGTTGGGTTCGCAGCCAATATGCCCGTCATCGGAACAAGAGACAGCGTTCATATCGAGCCGCGCGGCGGACATGAGCATTTGTTGGAAATATTCGAATGGATGGCGATGCTTCAAATTGAGCGAACGGAGCTATTTCATCAGCTTCTGGAGCGAGAAGCTCTGAGCGGCTATAGCGAGCGCGATGTGCTCGTGATCTCCACATATTGGAACGATGACTTTGAGCAGCAAGCGGATCGTCTACGTTATAACGGCAATGCCGTTTCGGTATGGTCGCTTACGAACGCGGCATTGACGGATGCGAAGACAGCAAGGCCGGGGGAAGGCAGAGAAGAGGTGAGCGCGTGAATACTGCGATGAAGCGGTCGCTTTCCTTGGCTGTTCTTGGACAAGGCGCTATCGAGCTGTTTTTTTACTTGCCCGTTCTGCTAATTGCTGCGGTATATGTCCTTCCGGCTTCGGCCGTCTGGTTATGGATAGGGACACTGCCAATCTGCTATTGGGCAGCGTCTGTTCCGGCCAGACTTTTCCCCAAGCTGCGAAGAATCGAAAGGCTGCTTATTTCGTTAGCGTTAGGAGCCGCCCATGCATTCGTATTGTTCGGCTTTCGGCTAGGAGAGCTGTCCATTTTACCGCTGGCCGTTTGCAGCGTGGCAGGTACTCTCATAGCTGTGCGAGGTATGTCGGTGGTTTTGCGAGGCTGGAGCGTTTCGTTTCCGAATTCGCAATTGCTGATCGGCGTGACGACCTATTTAGCTGTGCAGCCTTTGAAGCTTTTTTTATTTAAGAAGATCGCTGACTATAACAGTGTTCTAATTATTTGCGGGATTGCTGCCGTCCTATTATTTTTCTTCATTGCCAATGAGAGGCACCTGAACAGTGAAACGGTAGATACGGCCCAAACGCCGGCGACATTAGCCTTCAAACGCCAAAATCGATTTTTGATGCTGATTGTCGTGTCCATTATCGCGATTCTTGCTTTATTCCGACAAATTCAGCAGGCGATTGAACGCTTATTTCTAACGGTGATCGAGAAGGTGATGAGCTGGTTCAATCGACCGCAGGAACAAGAGCCTGCTCCAGAGACTGCTGTTCCTCAAACGCCGCCCGATATGGGGGGAGCGGAAGCGAAGCCGCCTTCGGATTGGATGATTTTGCTGGAGCAAATGTTGAAAATGATCGGGATAACGCTTATTATCGCTGCAGTGTCGATTCTGCTGTTCTTTATCCTTCGAAAGCTTTACCGATGGGCGAAAGTACTGGTGGCAAAGCTGTTGGAGCGGGGAGCGGAAAACCGTAAAAGCGATGCCGATTTTACAGATGAAGTTGAACATTTAATGTCGTCGTTTAACCTCAGAAAGCAGATGGGCGATCAACTTAAAAAGCTGCTTCCGAAAAAACGGGTGCAGGGCGCAGTCTGGGAGGATTTCGCTACGAATGCCGAAAAAATAAGATTTTTGTACACATATCTAGTGCGGGCGGAGCTCAAACGGGGCCGAAGCTTCCAGGCTCATCTGACCCCCCGTGAAACGGCTGAACTGCTGACAGGCTGGAAAAGCGGCGGACAGCGGCAAGAGGGTTTAAACGACTTCATAGCTGCTTACGAAAAGGTCCGATACGGCGAGAAAAATATCAATGATGCGCAGTTAGAGGCTCTCAAGCAGCAGCTTTACCAGGAAAAAAAGTAAAAAAAGACATACCGGCTTTAATGAGCCGGTATGTCTTTTTTGCAAATTTGGATTTTTGGCTCTCTTGTACAGGCAATGGAATATTGTATAATAATGTGGAATCGTTTTTATTAGTTTGGATACTAGAATCTTTTTTAGGAGGAGATCACATGCGGAGGCGTTTTGTAATTGAGGCAGTATTAGTAGCAACGTATGGGCATCTTCTTGTACCGAGCCGTCCTATTGAATATGTTGTTCCTTATTCATCGATAGCCGAGCTGTATGAAATGAGAGATGGTGTCGATCCCGTCATGGACGATCCGGATGATGATGGACACGTGAAATTAAAAATAAACGAACTCATTACCTTTTTCGAGGATTCGCTCAATCGGAAAAAAATAGAAAAGGCCATGCAGGTGCCATGGAGAGAAAGCTCTCCGCTGCTTCTGAATGAAACGATTCAGTTCACAGTCGTGCATGCCGTCGATAACGCGCATTATGGCGAAATGTTCGATCCGATCGAGACCGAGCTGCTTCTTACCGGGCTGAAGCTGGGTATCCCGTTGTTATCCGACCAGTTTGAATTCCAGGATAAGCTGATCGAGGCGGAGGTGCCGGTTCAAGTTTACGATATCGAGGATTTTGAGTTCGCGGTGGAGGAAGGTATTTCTACTAGTGAATTGGAGCAGTTCAATGAGTCGGACAGGTTTTAATTTTTTTTTCATAAAGCCTCTTGCGCAACGACGGAAACAGGTGTTAAGATTTGGGTGGATTAGGAAGAAATTGCGAATCGGAATAGGAAAAGGGGGGTCCCTGGATGTTGATCAATCAGATTGGAATGAATGTCGGCGGCGTTATGTCCAGCATGCTTTTCGATACGGTTCATCTAATATGCCGACCGGCCTGCCTTCGTACAATGGCGGAAACGTAGCTGTTTGGCTGCGCAGCCGTCCATTCATACGGAGATCTTGAGCCTTCTGCGGCTTGAGGTCTTTTTTTGTTTCCATAAGGGAAAGGGGTAGTCATGTGAAAACGCTTTTACGATTGATGATTTATGTTCGGCCGAGTGCGGGATGGGTGTTTATTGCCGTAACGATTATGATTTTGGCTACCATAATTGATCTGGTCGCTCCGTGGATTTTGCGCGAAATATTTGATGAAGGGATCGACAAACGGAACATGGCCGTCGTTTTGTGGTTGACGCTTTCTCTTGCCGGCATTCAGGCGCTGAAGAGCGCAGGGATGTTCGTACAAGGCTACACGCAGGAATTGGTCGGCCAAAATGTAGTGTTTTTGCTTCGCAAGGAGCTCTATTCGCATTTGCAAAGGTTATCCTTCTCCTATTATGACCGTGCGCAGACAGGTCAGCTCATGTCCAGAATGACAGGAGATATCGAAGCGGTCAAAAATTTCGTCGGCTTCGGCGCGATGAATCTCTTTACGGGCATGCTGACGTTTCTGGGAACGATTATCTTTATGATGACGATGCAATGGAAAGTCACTCTTATTAGCTTAATTACAATTCCTTTTATTTTGTTTGTGCTATGGCGTTTTAATCATAAGGTTGGTCCTGCCTGGTCCAACATACGCGAGCAAATGGGGCGGTTGACTACGACGCTGCAGGAAAATATTGCGGGCATTCGGGTCGTTAAATCGTTTGCAACCGAAAAGGTGGAGCAGCGGAAATTCGCGGAGCGGAACGAACAAAACTTTGAAACGAATATGGAACGCGCCAAGCTCGAGGCGAAAGCATTTCCGCTAATGGGCTTCTATGGCGGACTTACGTTCGTCTTGATGATTTGGATAGGAGCGATCTTCGTTGCCCGCGGAGAAATGTCGCTCGGTACGTTCATGGCGTTCCAATGGTACACTTGGGGAATTATATGGCCGCTTAATATGCTTGGCTGGCAAATCAATATTATGCAGCAGGCCGTGAAAGCCGCGCCACGCGTATTCGAGGTGTTGGATACTCCGCTCGATATCGTATCGCCGGCTGGAGGTACCGAGACGGCTGGGATGAAGGGGAATGTCGTCTTCGACCGGGTAACGTTCCATTTTGCCGATCAGGATGCGGAGAAGGATCAACCGATATTGAACGATGTCTCCTTCCGGGTTAAGCAAGGGGAGGTCATCGGTGTTCTGGGAGCTACGGGCTCGGGAAAGAGCAGCTTGATTGGCCTGCTGTCCCGCTTCTATGACGTAACCGGCGGATGCGTATGGATTGACGGTGTCGATGTGCGCGATTATGAGCTGGACGGTCTGCGCAGCAGCATTGGTATCGTCCCGCAGGAGACGTTCTTATTCTCGGCCTCAATACGCGACAATATCGCTTTCGGATATCCGGAGGCGACGCAGGAGCAGATCGAGAACGCTGCGCGCAAGTCGCAAATCCATTCTTTTATCGAAAGTATGCCAAATGGCTATGATACGCGAATCGGCGAGCGCGGGGTTGGCCTTTCAGGAGGTCAGAGACAAAGAGTGGCGCTTGCGCGCGCCATATTAATGGATCCGCCGATTCTGGTGCTGGACGAAGCGACCGCAAGCGTGGATACCGCGACGGAATCGGCCATTCACGAGGCTTTATTGGAGGTCATGAAAGGTCGGACCACGTTCATAATCGCGCAAAGGCTTTCCTCCATTCAGCATGCGGACCGAATCATCGTACTCGAGCGCGGAAGATTAACGGAGCAAGGAACGCATAAGGAACTGAATGAAGGGAACGGATTCTTCCGTCAATTGTTTGATAAACAGAAGCAAATTGCGCATGAATAGAAGAGGGGGTGTATGCAATGAGTCAAGTAGAATGGGATATGGATGAAGAGGCAGACGAGAAACCGTTTAACATGAAGCATATGCGGCGTATGCTGCAGTATCTTGTCCCCTATCGCAGATTAATGACCGGGGTCGTTGTCATTGTCCTTATTAATATGCTGCTAAGCTTATCGGAGCCGATTATTCTCGCGTATATCATAGATATAGGAATAAGTGAAGGAAATATTGCGGCCATACATATTCTTGGCGCGGCGCTGCTAGGAATAAAATTAGTAAGCTGGTTGTTCAGCTTCATGCATACGAGGTGGATCAACTTCACCGGCCAGCGTATATTGTTCGATTTGCGTCAGCAATTATTTAATCATTTGCAATCGTTGTCGTTTCGTTTCTTCGACGGACGTCCGGCGGGAAAGATTATGTCAAGGATTACAAACGATACGAACGCGATCGGGGAGCTTATCAACGGCGGATTAATTACGATGGTGATGGAAACGACGCATTTGCTAGGCATTGTCATCATCTTATTCTGGATGGATTGGCAGCTGGCGCTGCTCTCTTTCATCATGCTGCCGTTATTATACGTTATCGTTGCGAAGCTTCGTCCGAAAATTGAAGGCTCCTGGTCGCGTTCAAGATCGACTATGTCGGCGATAAACGGTAACTTGAATGAGACGATTCAAGGGATTCGCGTTATACAGGCTTTTTCACGCCAACGTGTCAACAATGAGAAATTTAATGGCATTAATACTCGGAACAAGCAAGCGTTTATGCGCGCGATCACTCTAGAGTCCACAGTATATCCGCTCGTTGAAATGATTGGCATGATCGGAACCTGCATCGTCGTTTGGTTCGGTGCAGTCCGCGTCTTAGAAGGCGCTATTACGCTCGGTTTTATAATGGCGTTCATTAACTACTTGTGGCGTTTCTGGGGACCTTTAAGCGCGTTATCCAAAGTATACAGCCAGCTTCTCTCCGCGATGGCATCTGCCGAACGGATTTTCGAGGTGCTGGATACGGCTCCTGAAGTGAAAAATAGCAGCCGCGCACGCGAGCTTCCATCCATTCGCGGAGATGTGTCCTTCGAAGGCGTCTCCTTTCGTTACGAGGAGAACAAGCCGAACGTGCTGCATGATGTTTCCTTTCATGTAAAAGCGGGACAGCGCGTCGCGCTTGTCGGACCAACCGGCGCAGGCAAGAGCACGATCGTCAATTTGCTGATGCGCTTTTATGAAGCGACCGAAGGGGCGGTGCGCATAGACGGGATTGACGTTAAGGATGTTACGCTTGAATCGTTGCGAAAGCAAATGGGAATCGTGCTTCAGGATTCGTTTATTTTTGCGGGAACGATCGAACAGAACATGCGTTACGGCAACGAAGAAGCAACCGAGGAGCAGCTTCGCAATGCGGCAGAGAGCGTCAGGCTTGATCGCGTCGTCGCTCAGCTTTCTCACGGCTATCAGACGGAGCTGGAAGAGCGCGGTTCTAAGCTTTCGGTAGGGCAAAGGCAGTTGCTGACGTTTGGCCGGGTGCTGTTATCCGATCCGCGAATCTTGATACTGGATGAGGCCACCTCCAGCGTGGATACAGAGACGGAGCAGCACATCCAAGAGGCTCTGCAAACCTTGCTCGCAGGCAGAACGGCATTCATTATCGCGCATCGTTTGTCAACCATCAAGGATGCTGATCTGATCCTCGTCGTGGAGGATGGGCGAATTGCGGAGCAGGGATCCCATGAGATGCTTATGAAGCATGGAGGCATCTATGCGAATCTCGTGCTGACGCAGCTGTCGATGCAGGAATCGGTCATCTTGCAATCGAGTCATTCTTAAGCGGTTTATAATTAAAAAAGAGGGCGAGGCGAGGCGTATGAAACGCTAGCGCGACTCGTCCTCTTTTTTCATATGATCAATCGCCTGTGCCATCGTTTTGTCAGTCAAATGAGCATAAATTTGCGTCGTTTCGGGTGAAGCGTGGCCAAGCTGCTCCTGCGTTTTGTAAATATCGTTGCGCAAGTAATAATCAGTGGCGAAGGAGTGTCTAAGTTTATGAACGGATAAATAAGGCTTGCCGAAACGCTTCGCATATTTAATAACCATTTCTTGAATAGCCCGCTTTGTCATGCGGGAGCCTTCATTTTTTCCGTTAGCAACGGCTAGAAATAAGGCTTTTTCCCGTTTTGGAGCATGGTAGCGGACTTCCCGGAGGGTCAAATAGGCTTGCAGGTCTTCTACCGCTTCCTGGCGGAAATATACAGGCGTTTTAAAGGTATCGTCATTCTTGCCTTTGCGATATACGTAGCATAGCTTTTTCTTAAGATCTATGTCGTCCGCATTCAGATTTACAAGCTCCGAAACCCTCAAACCAGAATGGAGGATGAGGCTTACAATGCACGCATCGCGGATCATATTCCGTTCATAAGAATATAATGCTTGCTTATTTTTCGCGAGATCAGAACCATAATGGTGCTTAATGTAGGCCATAAATTCCGTTATTTCTTCCTCCTGAAGCAGCTTTCCCTCCAACTTGGCCGCCGTATCCTTAGGCTTATGGGTACGTTTAATCGTAACCTTCGCCATGACGTTGCGCTTCAAAAGCGGATAAAACTCCTCGTCCTCGGCAATCTGGCTTAAATAATGAAATAACGAACGAAGAGAGGAGAGCTTACGGGATATGGTCGTTTTGCTGTTTCTCTCTTCTTTATGAGTCGATAAATACATGCGGAAGCCGTCGATGCTGTCCATATGCAGCTTCTCCAGCTCCAACAGCGAAACATCTTTGACCGTAGCGGCTTCCGAAAGTCCTTCTGCCATAAGCCATTTTAAAAAAGTGTCGTAATCTCTAATATATTCGACTAAGGAAGAAGGCGATAAATCCGGCAGCTTATAATTGATGAATTTCTCGATGTACCAAGGCATTGTAGGCAGCTTCTTGTCCAGCTCCCGGCGGTCCTTTTCTTTCAAAATGTTGATGAGTGGTCACCCCGAATTATTAATGACATAATTAATTAAACCAGTTAAATAAACATAAATATTATTATGTAAACAAATATGAATAGAATGAAACGATTTCTTACTTCCATTGTAGCAAGAATTTAAGTATTTAGGGCAGTTAGTCAACAAATTGCTTCAGATTTTATCGTAAAAGTAAAATAGTAAATGTATGTAATTTTTGTATTTCGGTTACATTTCAAAAGTAACTGTGTTAAACTCGAACACATCGGTCGATAAGTTACCAATCTTATTCCAATTTGCGAATGTTACGTGCATGCGCAATAGAAAAGGGAGGATCATTACACACAATGAACATTAAGTTTGTACAAAATAGTATGGCGTTAATTCTTGTTTTTATGTTAGCTCTTGGTTTGCCTTTGCAAGCTGTTGACGCCGCGCCGCCAGCCACTTTAAAGGTCGGAAGCAAGGGCGAAGACGTTCCGGATTTGCAGTACCGATTGAAGACACTGGGCTACTTAAGCACGGATCTTACCGATTATTTCGGGCCGAAAACATTGGATTCGTTGACACGTTTTCAAAAGGATTACGGATTAGAAGCTGATGGCATTGCGGGCGAGAAAACATGGGCTGCGCTAAAGAAGGTTTCCGTTAATCAAGCTGAGCTGGATTTACTTGCTAGAATTGTTTATGCGGAGGCTCGCGGTGAATCCTATAATGGACAGGTTGCGGTTGGAGCGGTTGTCATGAACCGGCTTGCTTCCGGAAGCTTTCCGGATACGATTAAAGGTGTCATTGAGCAGCCGCGCGCTTTCACAGCTGTGGATGACGGGCAATATCAATTGAAACCGGACGAAACGGCTTATAGGGCAGCATTGGATGCAGTGAAGGGCTATGATCCTACGAATGGGGCGTTGTATTATTTTAACCCGGAAACGGCCACATCGGAATGGATTTGGTCGCGCAAGCAGACCTTGAAAATGGGACGCCATATATTTGCGGTCTAAAGAGAAAGCGAACCTTGACGTGAAGTGATTATCACTTGCGACAAGGGGCGCTTCTTTTTTTATGTTAGACTGTTTAGACCGGTTTTCAAAATTGTAACTAAACATGTTACAATAGTGGGACCGTCGTACATTTATTAATCATCATTTGGAGGTGCCTTGCATGAAAGTGGAAATTTGGTCGGATTATGTTTGTCCGTTTTGTTATATAGGCAAAAGAAAGTTTGAGCAAACCCTTGAGAAATTTGCGCATAAGGATCAGATCGAGACTGTATTTCGCAGCTTTGAGCTTGATCCGGGCGCTGACCCGAATTCTAACGTCAGCACGTATAGTATGCTTGCTGCTAAATATGGCAAGAGCGTTGAGCAGGCAAAGGCAACGACCTTAAACGTAACGGAGCAGGCAGCTGCTGTAGGACTTATTTTTAACTTCGATGGAACAGTTGCTACTAACACCTTCGATGCGCACCGCGCGGTGCATTTTGCTTCCGAGTATGACAAGGATAAGGCGCTATCGGAAAGACTGTTCAAAGCTTATTTTACGGAAGGTATAAACCTCGGAAACAGAACGCGTTTAGCCGAGCTGGCAGCTGAAGTTGGATTAAATGCTGCAGAGATGGCAGACGTTCTTGCTTCCGACAAATATGAAGATGCAGTGCGCAGTGAAGAGGAGGAAGGCAGCCGCCTTGGCATTCGGGGCGTTCCGTTCTATGTCATCGACCGCAAATATGCGGTTTCAGGCGCGCAATCGCCTGAGGTGTTTTTAGAAACGCTTACTAAAGCTTGGGAAGAGAAGAATCCTGCTATTCCGTTTGTATGAATTGATTTGTCTGAAATGGAATGACGATTTATAATGGAATCGGTGTTTATATCGCAGAGCAAAGAAGAAAGCACTTTTTTATACATTTTTTAGGGGGAATTCACTTTGACAGTTGAACGACAACGCCTTCTCGTATTCGCAGGCTCTTATTCGGAAGCGGAAGACAGCGGCATTTATGTGTATGCTTTTGACGAAGAAACGGGTACATTAACGTTGACAGACGAGTTTGCCGGACTCAAAAATCCCACTTTTCTTAACGTAAACGCAGATCGCAGCCTATTGTACTCGATTTCCGAAACCGTAAGCGCGGAAGGTAACAAGATAGGTGAGGCAGCTGCTTTTGCCATCGATGCCGCAGGCGGAAAGATCCGTCTAATGAATCGTGAAATAACGGTTGATTCGACAACCTGCCACATTCAGCGTGATGCAGCGAGCCGTTATCTGACGGTGACCAGCTATCACGGCGGCATGATCGGTCTATTCAGCATTGCGGAGGATGGGAAAGTAGGCAGGAAGCTCGACGTGCAGCAGCATGCGGGAAGCAGCTGGCATCCTGAGCGCCAAGACCGCCCGCATCCGCATTCCTCGATTTACAGTCCCGATGGGCGCTACTTGCTTGTATCGGATTTGGGACTTGATCGCATCGTAACTTATTCGGTGGACGAAGGGAAACAGAAGCTTATTAAAATAGATGAAGTGTCTCTTCATCCAGGGGCAGGACCTCGTCATCTGGCCTTTCATCCAAACGGGGAATATGTCTACGCGATCAATGAGGTCGATTCGACGATTACTTCCTTTTCATACGATGCGGAGAAAGGCCGAATAACGGTCAAGGATAACGTAAGCACGCTGCCGGCTGGTTTCGCAGAAGATAATTCCTGTGCAGAAATTACGATATCGGCTGACGGTAAATATCTGTACGGTTCGAATCGCGGACATGACAGTATCGTTGTGTTTGCCATTGATGAGCTGTCGGGACTTCTTAAGCTTGTTCAGCATGTATCCGTTGGCGGCGTCCATCCGCGGCACTTTGCGCTTACGCCTAACGGCCGGTATTTGATTGCTGCGAATCGGGACACCGATAACATTGTTACGTTCAAAGTGGATCAAGAGAGCGGCAAACTGCAGGATACGGGCAAAAGCGTGATTGTATCAAAACCCGTTTGTGTAGTTCCTGTATATTTAATGACATAAATAATTAACGGCATGAGTATAGAGATGAAGAGGGGAAAACAGAAGCGTGGCTACTAACGAAGACGATAAACCGAAATTAAAAGCGACCAAAATTTTTAAATGTAAAAATCCGGAATGCAAAGCTTGGGTGAGAGACGAGTTTGCGGCAACCGAGCAGACTTGTCCGATCTGCAAAGGCCCGATGCTCAGAAGCATGCGGCATTTGCCAGCCGTTCAAAACAAGCCGAAGCCGCAGCCGCGCAAACCGAAATCCGAATTCTAATCGAGAACTCAAAATCCCAATCCTTTGCTTCTTGCGGGATTGGGATTTTTTCATCCAAGCCGGACTACTCGATTAATTTCAAACCGATAACGGAACCCAACACCAGCATCATAAATGCGATACGCATCAGGCTCTTTGATTCTTTATAAAAAAGGATACCGATTAGTGCGCTCCCGACAGTTCCGATTCCGGTCCAAACCGCGTAAGCGGTACCCATTGCCAATTCATTCATGGCTAGTGCTAGAAACCAAAAGCTAATTGCAAAGCCGCCTGCCATAATCAGAAACGTTCGTACGGAAGGACGGCGATTCAATTGAGCAATTCCCGTTACGCCAGCGATTTCAAATAACCCTGCTAAAATGACGAATAACCAGCTCATGTCCGTTCACCTCGGCTATTATTGGATTGGGCGGATTCACTTTTGTCAGGGGTGACCATCTTCAGTCCGATAATGCCCGCTAACAAGCTCGCGATTAGCGCCATTTTCGCCCACCTGAAAGGAACATCGTACAATAGCATTTCACATACGACCGTACCGGCCGTTCCAAGCCCGACAAATACCGCATATGCCGTGCTCGCAGGCAGTTTCTTGGCTGTGTAAATCAATAAGGCAAAGCTGACGATAATAGCGGCTATCGTTACAGCCCAGAAGATCACGTCTTCCGCATGCTTTAGGCCCATCACCCATACGACCTCAAAGCAAGCGGCAATCACGACAAGCAGCCAATATTGATTTTGTCCTTTCTTCATGCTCTTCCACTCCTTTTCTTACGAATAGGATGCACAGTAGAGAGAATAAATAAAAAAAAGCCCGAGAAATATCGTATCGATATCTCCCGGGCTTTTGTCCCTCCGTGTGTCCACGGCGGCGCCGTGTGTTTTCCCTCGGACCAGACCAGCAGCAGCTGCGGAACCCTAGAAAACCTTACATATTAAGTTACATCTAATTATAGTACATGACGGTTAGAAGGTCAACACTCACGGAGCGAAAAGGGGAAGTAAATGGTGGAAACAGCGATTGCAAGCATGTCCAAATATGTTAGGATAAAGGCACCATTGATGGCAGAAAGGTAGCTACGCATGATATTTTATTTCATTGCTCTATTAACAACAGCTCTCATCGTCATGATTAACAACCGAAGGAATGAAACCAATCGATGGGCGGCCTATTTCTTAAGCAGCGCGTCGATCGGAGGACTATCCGATTCGTTTCAGAACGCGGATTTCTTCGTAACCGCCGATATTTTGCAATTTTTCAACTATACCTTAACACCTTATTCGGTACTTATATTTAGCATCCTCTATACAAGGGTGTCTCTATCTATCCAATCGAAGCGGAAAATAAAGCTTTGGCTTCTGTTCCCTATAGCCGTGATGGCTGTTATCGTCACGCTATCGACGAGTAAACCTTTGTTTTTCACAGGACTGCTCTTATGGAGCGCGCCTTATTATCTCATTTCCTGCTTTCTTCTCACGGTTTCGTTCTGGAAAGAGCGTGATAAGAGACGGAAGCGGAACCGTTTCATTACGACGATTATTATCGTTCCCACCTTACTCGGCGTCCTTATTTTTATTTATGTTGCAAAGGCGGTATCACCCGATTTTGAATTTTTTAATTATATCTTGGTGTTTATCGTTTATTCGCTGGCGCTTGCTTTGTTATGCACGTTTGTGTACGGGGGTGCTCGGCGTGAAGCTCCGATTCGAGCGCGATCCGCTGGAAAGCACGATGAAGGCCGTCAGTACGGGCACTACGATGCTCAATCATACGATCAAGAACGAAATCGGAAAAATATCGATAAGCACGGAAAACTTGTAAGCAATGTTTCCCGAAACAGACGAGCCGTCGAGGCAGCAGATGCAAATTGTAACAAACGCCTCCAAACATATGCTCGAGTTAGTTACAAGAATCCATAGCCAAATGAAGGACATTATTCTTAAAGAAAATCCGGCGAGGCTCGATCTGCTGGTCGATCAATGCATGATGCAGCATCAAGAACAACAGCAAGGAAGCTGTTGAGAAGGTGCGCCGGAGATGATTATTTCAACGGGAAGACAAGGAATGAAATAATCATGAAGAACGATAAACAAAGGGGACTACGTTTCGTAGCACCCCTTTGTTTATCGTTCTACGAAAGTTGGAACTGCCGGAGTAACTACGCTTGAGCTTACAATTAATCCGAGAGGAAAGTGATGATTGCATGAAAGGTTCGCATCTAAACGAACAGAATACCGCGGTGCTGCTTATAGACGGACAGTGCCTTCTCTGTAGCAGAATAACTCGATTTGTGGCAAAACGGGATGCAGGCATGTACTTTCAGTTTGCATCGCTTCAATCGCCAGCCGGACGCAAGCTGCTTATGGAAGGACACTTATCGCTTGACGATTACGATACATTCGTTATGGTGCAGGATGGACGCTACTATACAAAATCGGCAGCAGCGCTGCGAGTGTTTCGTAAGCTGAATAGGCTCTGGCCGCTGTTATTTATCCTCATTCTGGTTCCAGCTGCTTGGAGAAATCGTGTTTATGACTGGATCGCCCATCATCGCTACCAACGGTTTGGCAAGACAGATCTATGTATCATGCCCGCACCTGATGTGAAGGCAAGATTTCTAGAAAATGGCATACACGCAGTGGAGTAGGGGGGCTTTAGTTTGAAAAGTAAACCGATCTATGTCGAGCTGGATATGGGTGCATCTCTTGCGGAGCTTTGGGAGCATACGCAAACACCGGAGCTTCATGAGCAGTGGGATCTTCGTTTCTCGGATATTCAATATTTGCCGCGCGCAACTGAAGACGATGTGCAGAAATTTCAATATGTGACACGTATCGGTTTTGGCTTAAAAATAGAAGGCACCGGGGAGTCGGGGGTTCAGGGGCAATCTAATGCAGATGAAAGGTTATCCACTCTAACCTTTTCTTCTGAACAGCCCCTCTTTTTAATCAGACAAGGCGGCGGTTATTGGAAATACAAATAGAACGGGAACAAGGTTACATTTATAACCTTATATGATTACAAAACACGTTTCGGTCTGGCAGGGCGGCTGCTCGATCGCTATGTATTTCGACCGCTTTTTGGCTATGCAACAGCTTGGAGCTTTGACCGGCTGCGAATTTGGCTGGAGCACCGAGTACCGCCTTCCATCATCGCAGAGAGAGCGCTTGTACATTATGCTTGCGTCCTTCTATTGATGCTGCTGTGGTGTTATGAGGGACTGGTTCCTAAGCTATTATTTCCCGAAGCTGGAGAGCTCTCTATCTTGAGTTCATTAGGGTGGTTTGAAGGCAAAGAACAGATAATGGTTCAACTGCTCGGGCTCGCAGAGATTGGCTTTGGTCTATTGACTGCCTACTGGCATCGTAAAAAATGGACGATACGTCATCTGCCGATGGCTAGCCGATGCAAAAGACAGCTGGTTAAGGACCGGACGAACAGGAGGTCATCGAATTGAAATCCATTTACGAACAGGCATTAGGGCAGGACTTTCATAAGCTTCATCCTCGCATTCAGCAGCGTTTCGGTTTTAGCAGCCAGGATCGGAAGGCGTCCATCGGACATGGGGTGATGAAGCGAATTTGGTATAACAAGCTCGTTTCCCTCCCTTTGTATATCGGGACGTTCCGTCATATTATGTTTCCGCAGGGAGGCAGCAACATTCCTTTCTCGATTGAGAACTTTGCTTATCGGGACCGCTACGGACGAGAGACGGTTACTTGGATACGTAAATATAAATTTCAACGCGCTGTCCGACAATTTGACGCGACGATGATTTACAGCAAGAAGCGGGATCAAATCGTCGATTATTTGGGAAACATGCAGCATTTAGCCGTCGATTTGGACATCTCTGCGGCTCCTAACGGAGGGATCCGGATTCGCTCAGGCGAGCAGCGCTTCTACGAGGGCAAGCTCCAATTTCGTTTTCCTCGATTATGTACGGGAAGCGCGGAAGTCAACGAATGGTATGATGATCGGGAAGATTGCTGCAAAATTACGGTCGATGTGCGCAATCCGGCCTTCGGTCAAATTTTTCGCTACGAGGGATCCTTTCAGGCGACCTTTATTGCGGCTGACCCGGCGTACATTCCGGTCGGTATACAACCGCTGCGCGATGAGATAAGGGAATAAACGGCTGCTGCCGGTTATTCCTTTTTGTCAGTTGCTGGCTTGGCGTTGTATAATAAAGTTTGAATGGCCTGGAACGGCTGAAGATTGAGAGGCTGATTCTGACAGCTGTCAGAGGAAACGGAGTTTTACGCAGATGAAAAAATTCAAAAAGTTTTATATAGAGACGACCAGCATATGCAATCTTTCATGCAGCTTCTGCCCCCCTACGCAGCGTGCGAAAGGTTTTATTAGCGTAGACAATTTCAGAAAAACGCTCGATCAAATTAAACCGCACACGGACTATATTTATTTTCATGTAAAGGGCGAGCCGATGCTTCATCCGAAGATCGATGAACTGCTCGACATCAGCCATGAGAAGGGCTTTAAAGTGAACATTACGTCCAACGGGACGCTCATTACGAAAAATAAAGCAAAGCTGCTGAATAAGCCTGCGCTCAGGCAAATCAATTTTTCGCTGCACAGCTTTGACGGCCATGCCGGCTCTACGAATAAAGAGGGTTATTTGGCAGAGATACTATCTTTCGTGAATGATGCCGCAGCCAGCACAAACATGATTATATCGTTCCGGCTATGGAATTTGGATATGGACAACGAAACGAATCAGCAGAAAAATAAAAACCGCGAGCTGCTGGGCATGATTGAGAAAGCATTCAATCTTGATTACAAAATAGAAGAAAAGTTCATTCCTGGCTCAGGCGTAAAAATCGCCGAACGCATTTATTTAAATCAGGATCCCGAATTCAAATGGCCGGATTTGAAGGAGGCCGAGTATAACGGCAAGGGCTTCTGTCATGCGCTTCGCAATCAAGCGGGGATTCTGATCGACGGCACGGTCATTCCTTGCTGCCTGGACGGGGAAGGCGTCATCAATTTAGGCAATATACATGATACTCATTTCTCGGAAATCATTGAGAATGAACGATCGACTAAACTGTACGACGGCTTCTCGAGACGAGAAGCGGTCGAGGAGCTTTGCCGCAAATGCGGATATCGCCAACGCTTCGGTTGATCGGTTGAGGATGTTTTATAGCTTGCTGATTTTGCAGAGCGGTCATTTTATGATATGATTTGTTTCGAGCTGTTCAATATTGTCTTTTCTACCATTCTTAAAGTTAGGAGATTACACTGCACATGGATTTTTTAACTCTATTAAAAGCGATTATTTTAGGAATTGTGGAAGGTTTGACGGAGTTTGCTCCCGTATCGTCCACGGGGCACATGGTCATTGTCGATGATATGTGGCTCCAATCGGAGCAGTTTTTGACGAAATATGTTGCGAATACATTCAAAATCGTCATTCAGCTCGGCTCCATATTAGCGGTTGTCATTCTTTTCCGTGACCGCTTTATTGAGCTGCTTGGTCTCCGCATCGGCAAGAAGGAAACAGGTAAGGCTAATGTCGAACGACAAAGCAAGCTTAAGCTTACTCATGTTATCGTCGGCCTTATTCCCGCAGCTGTGTTCGGCTTGCTGCTCGAGGATTATATCGATGAGTATTTATTCTCGATTGAAACGGTGCTGATCGGTCTCGTCATTGGCGCTGTGTTCATGATTATCGCGGATAAACTAAGACCGGCTAAGCCGAAGGTGGAGTCGGTTGACCAGATCACGTACAAGCAGGCGCTAACAATCGGCCTTGTACAATGCTTTGCGTTATGGCCGGGCTTTTCACGCTCGGGCTCGACGATATCGGGAGGGGTGCTGCTCGGAATGAGCCATCGCGCTGCTGCTGATTTTACGTTTATTATGGCGGTGCCGATTATGGCGGGAGCGAGTGCACTATCTATAGTGAAAAACTGGCAATACTTCACGCTTGAAACTTTACCGTTCTTCATAGCAGGCTTCATAAGCGCATTTATCGTTGCCATTGTTTCGGTTCGTTACTTCTTGAAGCTTATTAACAAAATCAAGCTTGTACCGTTTGCGATTTATCGCATTGTACTCGCGGCAGTCATTTATATCGTCTATTTCTAAGAAACGAAAGGCCTGTTTCCCTCGAAGGGAAGCGGGCCTTTTTTTTATGCGATCGATGAGACGAAGCTACTTCGATTTCTGCGCTTCGTATAGGCCGAGCGCTTCATAGCTAATCGCCTCCGGCCGGAAGAAGCCAGAGCAGCCAAGGGCTTGTAGTCCGCGCTTCTGTTACCCATTCGAGGCTTGCAAGGAAAAAGGCAGAGGCCGAGCCTGCCGCCACGCCGACGATCCCTGCAATCAAGAACCATTTTGTTATGTATTTAATAAGTATGCTCAATAAAAATCGCTCCTTCGGTTCGACAATAAAAAAAACTCCTACCAGCAGAAATAAGACTGGTAGGAGCCATTAGCGTTAACGCGGTTATGGCGAACTCCATCGCCGATTAGACTTTATTATTATAGAAAATGGTTTAAATACGGTCAATAATTAGAAGAGCCTGTTTGCGGAATTTCGACAAATACGGCTCTTTTTGTCGGTTTGGCCACGTTTAATAATTTATAACGATTTATAATAAATATCGGCCTTTTACGGAGTGATACGTTCTGATAACCGGCTAATTACGATCTTCCGATCGGATGAATCTCTTTTGAAAAGCACTGCAGTAAAATTATAAATAAAACTTATATAACATACCTCGCCGGATTCTTAAACTGCCGTCTTCCCTATGATGTGGGAGTATATGGGAGGAATTAGCTGAATCCGCCGGGTGACCTTCCTTCTCATAAGGAGAGCCTCATATTTGCTGAATTATCACTCTATTCTGGAAATGACCTCTCTGGAAATAGATGTTAGCCTTATAGGAGCACGAAAATACAGGAAGAGGATGTGGGAATACGTGAAGAAAGCTTTAGCCGTTTTATTGGCAATGCCGATGCTGTTATTAGCCGCATGCGGAAACAACAACGGTGGAGAAACGGATACGTTGTCACAAGCAAAGGAACAGGGGTACATAACAGTGGGCTTCGCGAATGAGAACCCGTACGCCTATAAAAACGAGAGCGGCGAATTAACGGGGGAAGCGGTGGAGATTGCACGCGTTATTTTGAAACGACTGGGGATTGAAGAATTAAGAGGGGAATTGACGGAATTCACCTCTTTGATTGCGGGGCTGCAAGCCGAGCGATTTGACTTGATAACGGCCGGCATGTTCATTAATGAAAATCGTTGTGAAGCCGTATTGTTTGCAGATCCGGAATACAGCATAGGAGAGGCGCTAGCCGTTAAAGCAGGAAATCCGCTTGGATTAAACAGCTATGAAGCGATAGCGGAGCAGCCGGATTCGAAGGTAGCGGTTATGGCTGGAGCAATCGAAGTGGATTACTTGAAGGCTTCCGGCGTTTCGGAGGAACAGCTGCTTCAAGTGCCCGATCAGGATGCGGCTATCAGCGCACTGCAATCGGGACGCGCCGATGCAATGACCATGACAGGACCTGCTTTGCAATCGCGTCTGGATGCGGCGAATGATAGCGGATTGGAACGCGTCATGAATTTCGAGCAGCCTACTGTAGATGGTGAGAGCGTTCGCGGTTACGGCGCCACTGCATTTCGATTTGGCGACGAGGCCTTCCAAGAGGCGTATAATGCCGAGCTTAACAAAATGAAAGAATCCGGCGAGCTGCTGGAGATTTTAAAACAATTCGGATTCACAGAGCAGGAGCTTCCACAGGATGCTACAGCTAAACAGCTCTGCAAGGCTTGAGATGAACATGCCATTGCTCGAATGGCTGCCTTTATTGCTTGACGGCACGATTATTACCATTCAAGTAGCCCTATTATCTGCGATCGTTTCATTGCTGCTTGCCATAGCGGCGGGTCTTGGCAGCATATCCCGATATGTGTTCGTTAGAGGGTTCGCTAAAGGTTACGTAGAAATTTTCCGGGCCTGTTCCTTGCTGGTTCTATTATTTTGGGTCTATTTCGCACTGCCATTTCTTGATATTGAGCTTTCCAAGCTTATGGCGGCGGTGCTGGCCATCGGATTAAATGTAGGCGCCTATGGTGCGGAGATCGTGAGAAGCACCATTGCTGCTGTATCAAAGGGGCAGCATGAAGCGGGCATTGCGCTGAATTTATCAGGAAACAAAAGAATGGTTCGTATTATTTTGCCCCAGGCGGCTGCAAGAATGATACCGCCCTTCGGCAACCTAATGATCGAATTATTGAAGTCGACATCGCTTGTATACTTTATTACGCTGTCTGATTTAACATTCGAAGCGATGATATTGAGGAATAACTATTACATTTGGACGCCGCACATATTCGGGTTACTGTTACTCATTTACTTTGTGCTATCGTCCTTCATCTCCGTAACGGCCCGCTTGCTTGAGCGCAAGCTTACGGTTTGGAGGTGAAAAGAAAATGTGGAATTGGGATTATGTTATAGAGCTGCTTCCGGTTTTTCTAAAAGCCTTTCCCGTTACATTAGGCGCTGCTTTTCTCGGGTTCACGCTTTCGATCGTTTTCGGTCTTCTATTCGCGCTTGCCGGCCGCTCGGCTTTCTGGCCGATTAGATGGACCTCCCGTGCGATCGTTGAATTTATCCGCAGCACGCCGCTGCTCGTTCAAGTCTTTTTTCTTTATTTCAGCGTTCCGATGCTTACGTCCTTCGCGATGTCGGCGTTTATAACGGGCGTCATCGCGCTTGGTCTCCATTACGGCACCTATATGTCCGAAGTATTCCGTTCCGGTATCGATGCGGTACCCCGCGGACAGTGGGAGGCAGCAACGGCGCTTCATTTATCGAAGAGAAAGACATGGCTATCTGTTATTTTGCCGCAAGCACTGCCGCCTGTTGTCCCGGTGATGGGCAATTATTTAATCGTGATCTTTAAAGAGACGCCGACCTTGATGGCTATCACGCTTGTGGAGCTTCTTCTGACCGCGAAAACTGAAGTATCTGCTTCCTACCGCGTCTTTGAGCCCTACACCATTGTCGGTCTCATCTTCTTAGTCGTCAGCTTGATTTTTTCAATCGGCGTACGCCGTTTGGAGAATCGTCTGTCGCAAAGAGAGAATCCCGGGGGAGGAGGAAAACGATGAATGCACAGCTGGATAAGAGTTTTATGACCGAACCGGAAAGCACGCTTCACATTGAACCGTCATCCCTGCATGCAGCTTCGGCAAAGCCGAATCCGATAGTTAGTTATCAATCGATACAGAAAAGTTTCGGCGATCTGCATGTTATTAAAGGAATCGATTTAGACATTTATCCGGGTGAAAAAATCGCCCTCATTGGCCCTAGCGGTTCCGGTAAGACTACGCTGGGCCGCATGTTAATGACACTGGAAGAACCGACATCAGGGACGATATTGATCGATGACGAGCCGTTGTGGCAAACGGAGTTGAAGGGGAAACGGATCCGCGCGAATGAAAAGCATTTGCGAAAAATGCGCAGCAAAGTAGGAATGGTATTTCAGCATTTCAACCTCTTCCCGCATATGAGTGTGCTGAACAACGTTTCCATGGCGCCGCGCTCCGTTCTTAAGCTTACGAAGGAAGAGGCGGAGGAACAGGCGATCATGATGCTTCGCAAGGTTGGGCTGGACCAGAAGCTACAAGTCTATCCTTCGCAGCTGTCCGGCGGACAAAAGCAACGGGTTGCCATTGCAAGAGCGCTAGTCATGCAGCCTAAGGTCATGGTATTCGATGAAGTAACATCCGCTCTCGATCCGGAGCTTGTCGGCGAAGTATTGTTCGTAATTAAAGAAATTGCCGATGAAGGTCAAATGGCGATGATGCTTATTACGCACGAAATGGAATTTGCCCGCGAGGTAGCGGATCGCGTTGTATTCGGAGCGGATGGACTTATCGTCGAGCAAGGCACTCCCGAGGACATTTTTACTAATCCGCAAAGCGAACGGCTGCAAGCTTTTTTGAAACGATTTTTATAAACGAATGGCCTATGAAGCTGCTGCTATAAGGGAGGTGTAAAGGTTGAAGATTTTTGCGAATGAAGCCATTCAAGTACGCGCGACAACAGAAAGCGACGGATCAGCCGTTTGGCGGCTTATAAAGGAAGCAGGTACGCTGGACTTGAATTCCTCTTACTGCTACATCATGCTTTGCGATATTTTTAAAGAAACATGTGCAGTCGCCTGCAGGAGCACGGAGATTATCGGCTTTATGTCAGCTTATCGGCGACCCGATAAGTCAGATACCCTTTTTGTTTGGCAGGTTGCCGTCAATGAGCATGCAAGGGGACGAGGGATAGCCAAAGCCATGCTGCAGGAGCTATTGGACCGTAAAGAAAATAAGCATATCCGTTTTGTTGAAGCGACCGTCGGGCCAGACAATATTCCTTCCGGAAAGCTATTTACGGGACTAGCGGGGGAACACGGAACCGAATGTAAAGTAGTTGAACATTACGGGCAAAACCTTTTTCCCGAAGGGATGAACCATGAGCCAGAGCTGTTGTATCGAATTGGTCCGCTTAGAGACCGGCGCTAGACCTGGTAATTTCTAACTACAAACGGGGAGGTTTTAAAATGGATCACATACAGGATAAAACAAATAACATGAACGTTTTTAACCAAATGGAATCCGAGGTGCGCAGCTATTGCCGCAGCTTTCAAACCGTATTTACGACGGCAAGCAATGCAAAAATGCAGGATGTAAACGGCAAAAGCTACATTGATTTCTTTGCAGGGGCAGGAGCATTGAATTACGGGCACAATGATTCCCGCATTCGGACAAAGCTGATCGATTATTTGCTGGAGGACGGAGTCGCTCATAGCTTGGATATGGCTACGAAAGCGAAAGAAAACTTTCTCTTAACGTTTAATAGGACGATTCTGGAGCCGCGGGGACTTCAGTATAAGGTGATGTTTCCAGGCCCTACAGGTACGAATACGGTGGAAAGTGCTTTGAAAACAGCGCGTAAAGTGACGGGCAGAACAAATATTGTTTGTTTCACGAACGCGTTTCACGGGATGACGCAAGGATCCCTGTCTGCAACGGGCAATCGGTTTAAACGAGCTGGCGCCGGCTTGCCTTTAAGCGGCACGACCTTTATGCCGTACGATGGCTATTTCGGAGACTCGATAGATACGTCAGCGATGCTGGAGAAGCTTCTCGACGATCCGGGCAGCGGAATCGATCTGCCGGCAGCGGTTATATTGGAAACTTTGCAGGGCGAAGGCGGTCTTAATCGCGCTTCCGCGTCTTGGCTGCGGAAGGTGGAGCAGATTTGCCGCAAGCATCAAATGCTGCTCATCGTCGATGACGTACAAATGGGCTGCGGCCGTACGGGAACCTTCTTTAGCTTCGAGGATTCGGGCATTCTACCGGATATCGTCTGCTTGTCGAAATCGATCGGCGGCTACGGGCTTCCGCTTGCGCTGACGCTGATAAAACCTGAGCATGATATCTGGAGTCCTGGCGAGCATAACGGGACGTTCCGCGGCAATAATCTTGGCTTCGTAGCTGCTACCGAAGCGCTCCGTTATTGGGAGTCGCATACTTTTCAAAAGGAAATAAAGCGTAAGTCCGACGTCATCCATACTTGCCTGAGCAGGCTTGCGGCGGACTATCCGGAATGGATAAGCGAAATAAAAGGGATGGGATTCATACAAGGGATGAGCTTCCATGAACCGGAGATGGCCTCAAAAGTATGTAAAGAAGCATTCCATAACGGCTTGATCATGGAAACCTCGGGACCCTTCGACGAAGTAGCGAAGCTTATGCCGCCGTTAACGATAGAGGACGAAGTGTTGAAGCAGGGGCTCGCCATCATAGAGCGCGCGCTGAAGACCGTGACTGAAAATGAAGCTGGCCGCAAAGTCGTGGTGACAACGGACAAAGTAGAAGTAAAAGTTTAATGTCGCAAATGCTTATTTCAACATAACGAAGATTAGGAAGGTGTCCGGAAAATGATCGTAAAACATTTGGATGACGTCATTCAAACGAAGGACGATATCGATACGCAAAGCTGGAATTCCCGAAGACTGCTTCTTAAGAAAGATGGGATGGGCTTCTCCATGCACGATACGCTGATTAAAGAAGGAACCGAAACCCTTATTTGGTATCGCAATCATGTTGAAGCCGTATATTGCGTCGAGGGCGATGGCGAAATAGAGGTCGTCGGAGGAGAAACGTACCCGATAAAAGCGGGAACGCTGTATGCGCTCAATGGCCACGAGAAGCATCTGCTTCGTGCCAACAGTCAAATGAGAATGGTCTGCGTGTTCAACCCTCCGCTAACGGGCGATGAAGTGCATGACGCAGACGGTGTTTATCCTTTAGTAGAAGCCAACTAATCCCAATCTACGAGGAGTGATTGCTATGAATCCAATCGCAAATGAAGAGAAAATGGTAAAACAAGGTGCAAAAGATAAGTATCCTTCCAGAGTCAAGGATAAGCCGGCAGTGTTGAAGCGTAAGGATGCCGTTCTCTATTCGGAATGGTCGGAGCAAAGTCCTTTGAGCAGAGAGCAATCCGATTTTTACGAGAAAAACGGCTTCTTGGTTTTGGATTCATTTTTCTCGGAAAAGGATTTGTCCGAATGGCGGTCCGAATTGAAAAAGCTAAACGACGTATACCGCGAGGAAGAAGCGGAGCATGTCATATTGGAGCCGGAGAGCAGAGAAGTGCGGTCGGTCTTCGCTGTTCATGACAACAATGAACGTTTAAAGCAGCTTGCTGCCCACCCGAGGCTCGTAGCCATTGCGAATTATTTGCTGGGCTCCGATACTTATATTCACCAATCCCGCATTAATTTCAAACCGGGCTTTACGGGTAAAGAATTTTATTGGCACTCCGATTTCGAGACCTGGCATGTGGAGGATGGAATGCCTTCCATGCGTGCGTTCAGCTGCTCCATATCACTCACGGATAACTTTCAGCATAATGGACCTTTGATGGTCATTCCCGGATCCCACACGAAATTTATTTCCTGTGTAGGGAGGACGCCCGATAACCATTTCAAGCAATCGCTTCGCCGCCAGGAATACGGCGTTCCCGATCCGGATAGTCTGGAGATGTTAAGCAAGGAGGGCGGAATCCATACGATTACCGGCAAAGCGGGCTCCATCGTTTTGTTCGATTGCAATACGATGCACGGCTCTAACAGCAACATTTCGCCAGATCCGCGAAGCAACGTTTTTCTTGTTTATAATAGTAAGGAAAATAAACTTCAGGAGCCTTACTCCGGTCAGAAGCCGCGTCCTCGCTACATCGCTTCGCGAGAGTAAGCGATGAGCACGTTGCTCCTGGTCGGGTCGATCATCGGCATTAATATCGCTTACGTGTCTTTGTTTACGCTGCGCCTTATCTTCTCGATAAAGGGAAGAAGAGGCGCGGCGTCCCTCCTTGCGATGTTCGAGGTTTTTATTTACTTGGCGGGCTTGAACCTGGTTCTTCAGAACCTATCCAATCCTGTAAATATGGCTGCTTATTGTCTCGGCTTCGGCGCGGGCGTCTATCTGGGAAGCCGGATAGAGGAATATATGGCGCTTGGCTATTCCGTCGTTCAAGTGATCACCAATTCGGTTGAAACCAAGCTGCCGGACAAGCTAAGAAGCTTCGGCTATGGCGTGACGTCTTGGGCTGCGGATGGCCGGGACGGCAAACGGTTGGTCATGCAAGTACTCGTGAAGAGGAGCAACGAGAAAAAGCTGATGGACAGCATAGCGGCAGAAGCGCCGCGGGCATTCGTTATTTCCCACGAGCCAAGACAATTCAAAGGCGGCTTCTGGACGAAAATGATTGAGAGATAACTCCATTTTCTTTGACTAAGCATAGGTTTTAATGGTATATTGGAATGTATGTTTAGAAGAGGAACCGCACAAACGGCTGCGTGCTTGCACGCAGCCGTTTGTGCCTATTATATGGAGGCAACCCATCGTGAATAAATATCCGTTTGAGTTCGACCCGAAGCAATCCTTTGTCAGGCAGGCGAGTGATTGGATAGCCGATGTTTTCTATGAGAAGCTGCCCGAGGCAGGCTTTGAAATTAGAGACGAGCAAATTTATATGGCCTTTCAATTGGAAAGGGCGTTTGCCGAAAAACAGACGATTTTCGCAGAAGCCGGCGTGGGAACCGGGAAAACGCTTGTCTATTTGCTTTATGCGATAAGCTATGCGCGTTATATGAGGAAACCCGCCATCATTGCCTGTGCGGACGAATCATTAATAGAGCAGCTCGTTAAACCGGAAGGGGATATTGCGAAGCTGGCCCGTCATCTCGATTTCGTTATTGATGCAAGACTTGGAAAATCCGCAGACCAGTATTTATGTTTGAATAAGCTTGACGATGTACGCGACGAGCTTGACGATGGCGAGCTGTTCGATGGCATTTATCGCGATTTGCCTGGCTTTGTTAACAAACCGGATTCGATGCAAGGCTTCTATCCGTACGGGAACCGGAAGGATTATCCAAGCCTTAACGATGAACTGTGGAACAGGCTTGGCTGGGATGTCTTCCAGGACTGCTTGGTTTGCGACAGAAGACATCGCTGTGGTCAAACCTTATCGCGAGACCATTACCGCAAAGCCGCGGACGTCATTATTTGCTCCCATGATTTCTATATGGAGCATATATGGACAAATGAGGCGAGAAAGCGCGAGGGGCAGCTGCCGCTCTTGCCGGAGCATAGCTCCGTTGTATTCGATGAGGGACATTTGCTCGAAACCGCCGCGCAGCAGGCGCTGACTTACAAGCTGAATCACCCCGTATTTGAAGGCATCATCACACGATTGCTGCAGGAGGAAATTCGCGAGTCATTAGCGGTAGCCGTAGAAGATGCCATTACCCAAAGTGAGTTTTTGTTTCGTTTAATTGATAGGAAAAGCGTGAAGGTCCCGGGTTCAACCCGCAAGGAGCTGGTATGGAGCGATGAGCTGCTTCACGAAATTAATCGGCTTCAGGATATGCTGTCGGTCATCGAAGAGGAGCTCGTTTTCGAGAGCGGCTTGTATACGATTGACGCATATCAGCTCAAAATCGTTGAAGAGCATCTGGAAATGATTCAATTCGCCCTTTCGTTATATAAGAGAGAGGATAAGCCCATCACCTGGGTTTCGCAGGACAAGGACAGCCTATCGCTCGTCATTATGCCGAAATGGGTGAAGGAGATATTGAAGGAGCAAGTATTTTCCCGGAAAATGCCAATCGTATTCTCCTCCGCAACGTTATCCGTAAACGGCTCGTTCATATACATGATGGATATTCTCGGAATGGACAACGCTTTATCCTTCTCCGTTCCTTCTCCGTATGAGTACGCGGAGCAAATGCGCGTAATGGCACCTTTGATGGGGAAATCAATGGGGATTGATGAAAAGGTAGAGGAAACTTTCCGGAGGTTAAAGCAGGCTGGCGGCAGAACTTTAATCTTGTTTCCATCGATGGAGCAGCTAGAGCTGTTTAAGTCGAAGTCCGAGCATCATGACGAATCCGCCGCATACAGATTTTTATATGAAGGCACTGCAGAAATCAGCTACATCATCGAGCAGTTCCAGACCGATGAGGCGAGTATTCTGTGCGCGGTAACGTTGTGGGAAGGACTCGATATTCCAGGCCCGTCATTATCCCAGGTTATCGTATGGGAGCTTCCATTCCCTCCGAATGATCCCTTGTTTGCGGCAAGAAGGAAGGATGCCGGTTCGCCGTTCGAGCAAGTCGATATGCCTTACATGCTGCTTCGTTTGAGACAGGGTATGGGGCGTTTGATTCGTTCGCGGGGGGACAGCGGAACGATCGTTATTTTTGGCGAAAAGCTGAATGATGCTGCCGTTCGCGAGCAGGTTATGCAGATTATTCCGCAAGGAGTAACCATTGAAAGCCTATAATCGTTTCATCTATATGAACTAGCTTGAAGAGGGATGCTCCCTCTTCTTTTTTTTTTGCGCGATTAGCTTCCTCAACCGTTTAAAGGCGACGATTAACGGCAAAAATGTTAATTATTCGACACGGTTTTGATGCGGGAGAGTGGATCATTCATGCTGCAAGCGATTATTCAGAACATACCGGAATGGAAGGTTTTTGTCGAAGCCTTCGTTACCCTTGCCGTTCCTCTTATGATTGCATACCTATTCAAATGGTTCCGTAAACCAGAGGAAGAGTGATTCAGATGAACGACAATTTGTTGGAAAATTTAAGTCTCATTCAAGAAAAAACGAAATATTACTCTGATGTGGTTGTCAGACCATTTGCATTAGGCGATTCAGGTAAGGCTGGAGCTATTATATTTGTAAATGGGTTAGCCGATCGCGAGCTGATTGATCAGCATATTTTAAAAGCATTAATGTCCATACATGTGGATCAGGCATCCATCACGAAAAACTATATTAAAAATCAAGTTCTATCCGTCAGTCAGCTGACGGAAGCTTCCTCCATAGACGAATTTATACCGAAGGTGCTCTTAGGGTCTACCGCGCTTGTCATCGATGGTTTTTCGGAAGCGCTGGTGATCGGTACGGCTAAAGTCAAGTCGCGTAATATCGAGGAGCCGATTTCGGAAGCGCTAGTTAGAGGCCCAAGAGCCGGCTTTAATGAAACCCTATCGGATAATACCGCGCTTCTTCGCCGTCATGGGGAAAATGCCAGCTTGGCATTTATGTCGATACAGGTTGGTGAACGTGCTAAGAAAGACCTGATCATCGCTTATATTATGGATATAGCGGACCCGGATTTAGTTGAAGAGGTTCGGCGAAGAGTGCTGAAAATCGACATTGATAACGTAATGGAATCCGGCTATGTCGAGCAGCTGATTGAGGACAATTATTTGAGCCCGTTCCCGCAGGTGCAAAGCACAGAAAGGCCGGATCGCGTCATTGCTGCGCTGATGGAGGGCCGTGTGGCGATTTTGTTGGACGGAACGCCGTTCGCTTTGATCGCGCCCGTTACGTTTAGCATGCTGTTACAATCCCCTGAAGATTATTATGAGAGATGGATGGCAGGAACGCTGCTCCGACTTCTGCGGTTTTTCGCTGCATTAATTTCATTATTGACGCCTGCCATGTACGTTTCCTTTATATCGTTTCACCCTGGCCTCATCCCGACAAAGCTTGCGATCTCAATCGTAGGAGCTAGGGTGGGCGTCCCGTTCACCTCGCTCGTGGAAGCATTAATCATGGAGGTCGCGATTGAGATATTGAGGGAAGCAGGACTTAGGCTTCCAAAGCCTATCGGTCCGGCAATGGGTATTGTTGGCGGTTTGATTATTGGTGAAGCAGCTGTACAAGCCGGCATCGTTAGTCCGATTCTTGTTATTGTCGTAGCGATTACAGCCATTTCTTCCTTTGCCATACCGCAATACAGCGCGGGGATATCTTTGCGCATGCTGCGTTTTGTGCCGATGTTTTGTGCCGCGGCATTTGGCATGTATGGGGTTATTTTGTTTTTCCTGATGTTATGCGCACATGTTGTGAAGCTGAAAAGCTTTGGCGTTCCGTATGCCAGTCCTGCCGTGCCATACCGTTTAAGCGATTGGAAGGATTTTTTCTTTCGTATGCCCATGTTTATGATGAAGCAAAGACCTGAGATGCTGCATACGAAAAATCAGAAGAGGAAGCGTAACTAATTCAATTTGGAAGAAGGTAATGATGATCAATAATAATACGGATCAAATTACTACTGCTCAAGCGGCTGTCATTGTCTCGAACTTTTTACTTGGAACGGGAGTGCTTACGCTGCCGAGAGTTGCCGCGGAAGCAGCAGGGACTCCGGATGTGTGGCTTTCCGTTCTCATAGGAGGAATGATTGCTATTGCTGCCGGCATCATCATGGCGGTTTTGTCGAAATCACATCCCGGACTAACCGTATTTCAGTATAACAAGAGTTTGCTGGGCAAATGGATCGGCGGACTTATCAGTGCTGCGTTTATTATTTATTTCTTTATGCTGGCCGGTTATCAAGTACGAGCTTTAACGGAAGTAACAAGCTTATTTTTACTCGAAGGCACGCCCTCGTGGGCTATCATTATAGCGTTTATGTGGGTAAGCCTCTATCTCATGACGGGCGGACTGAATCCGATCGCACGATTATTCGAGATCATTCTTCCGCTGACGATCGTCATTTATTTATTCGTTATGTTTATGGGGTTTAGCATCTTCGAGCTTGATAATCTGAGACCGGTATTAGGGCAAGGATTTATGCCTGTATTAGCAGGCGTTAAACCTACGGCGTTGTCCTTTATCGGCGTAGAAATTATTTTGATCCTTACTGCATTCATGAAGCAGCCTGCCAAATCCGTCAAAGCGGTCGTTTACGGTACGGCAATAACCGTTATTCTGTATCTCATTACCGTCATTATGGTTATTGGCGCTTTGTCCGTTGACGGTGTTCTGACAAGAACATGGCCCACGCTCGATCTGGTGCGCAGCTTTGAATTACCGGGTCTCATATTCGAGCGGTTCGAGTCGCTGCTGCTAGTCATTTGGATTATGCAAATTTATTCCTCCTATACGATTTCCTACTATGCGGCAAGCTTGGGACTATCGCAGCTATTGAACATCAACTTAACCTCATGCCTGTTTGCTTTGTTGCCCGTCGTATACATTATTTCGAACATTCCGAAAAATTTGGATGTTTTATTTGCCTTCGGTGATTTACTTGGAAATACGGCTATCTATTTAGTCGGATGCATACCCTTTGCGTTATTGCTTCTCACCAAATGGAAGAAAGGGAGCAGGGGATGAAGATCACTTTTAACCGAACGAAATATTTGTTAATAGGCTTGTGTACTTGTTCTTTACTCATTCAAACTGGCTGTTGGAGTAAAGACGAAATCGAGGAACTTAGTATTTACGTTGGCGTAGCGCTTGATCAGGCCAAGGAAACGAAGCTGGAAGCAAAACTTGGCAAGTTAGCCGTAAATGCCAATGATAGAAAGCTATTATCGGTGACCCTCCAAATCGTGAACAAGCAATCCGAGGAAAAAGGAGGGAATTCGGCTGGGGATCCTGCCACCAAAGCTTATTTAAACGTGTCCGAAACAGGTGATTCGATCATCGATATGATAAGACAGTTGTCTACCCGGATGGAACGTCCTGCAATCGGTCACCATCTCAAAGTGATCGTCATTAATGAGCAGCTTGCCAGACATAAAAGCATGTATCAGCTGTTGGATTTCTTCTTAAGGGATAATGATATTAGACCAAATTGCGTTGTGATGATGAGCAGCGGATTGGCCAAACATACATTGGAAGCAAAAGGGAATTCGATCGTTCCAGCCTTTCGACTAATGGGCATGCTGGAAAATCGTTATCGGACGCTTAAAATTATGCCGCGAATGACCTTATACAAGCTGGAGAAGCATATGCACGCGGAATCAAGCTATATGCTGCAAAATGTGGTTGCAGCAGAAGGGGAGGTCAAGCTTTCAGGGGCGGCGGTCATTAAAGGTAAAACGCAAAAATTCAGAGGGCTTCTGAATGAAGAAGAATTGTTAGGGGTCATTTTACTTAGCGGCGAGGCTGAGGGAGGCATTATTAAATGTGTAAATGAAAAGACAAATGAAATGATCGCTTATGAGCTAAAAGCTATGAATAGCGAAATTTATACAAGCGTCGACGGCGATAACGTTTCTTTTGATGTAAAGATGAAATCGGAAGGTCGCATTATTGAAGATTGGAGTGAAAATAGCGGGCCCATCGATGATGCTTATAGAGCTGGCGTGGAGCAGTCGGTAGAACGGGAGATCATGCGATTAGCTAAGCAAGGCTTAGACAAAATACAGAAGGAATATAAAGCCGATGTCGTCGGTTTTGGAACGCGTCTAAGCATTGAACAGCCGAAGTTATGGCAAAAGGTAAAGAAGAACTGGGACCAGGCGTTTAGCCGGATTCCGATTACTTATAGCGTAGAGCTGACTATTACGGAAACAGGTACGGAAAAAAGCCAATAGCCGATAAAAACGGGAAATAGGCATCCATTTTCCTCTATAAAAATGGCGTGAAATACATATTTCACGCTATTTGCCTTTCGATCGGCTTTTCTTATGAATAACATTTCGAGTAAAATGGCTGCACTCATTCGAATTAAGTAGACATCATTATAATTATGTAAACAAAAAAGCGGATGGCAGATACGAATCGTAACTGCTATCTGCTTTTTTTCGTGTTAATTTGCACTAACGTGCTGTCGATAGATAAGGCTCAACAATTGCTTTAATCCGATCAAGTCCTTGCCACATATCGCCCGGACCGTCATAAATCAGGACATAAGAGCCATTATAGCCGGTTTCTTGAACTTGCTTAAGATAGGAATTGAAGGATTCCGCATCCGGAATTCCTGCATCGACGTAGTTGGGTTTGGCATGAATCGATACGCTGAGAGGTGTTGTCGCGGCAATTTCCGCCATCTTGTCAGGTCCATGATAATTTCCGAAATCGGTAATAAACCCGACTCGATCTCCAGCTCCCGCTAACAGCTTGAGTGAGCTTTCGGCAGTGGAAGTAAGCGGCTTGAAGTTTTCTGTTACGACTCGAACGTCTTTTGGCGCAGCGTATTGAGCAAGCTCCGATAATGCAGACGCGGCTTGCTGAATAGCAGCTTCGTCAGTTGGGGACGCCTCGCCGGCGATGATACGGATTTGCTTGGCTCCGCATAGAGAAGCTGCATCAATCCATTCGCGAATGAGGGATATATCTGCCGTCCTTCTTGTTACATCTGTATTCGTAAGATCGCCGTAATCAAGCAGAAGCGTATCGAACGAAACGTCCGCGGCTAGAAAGGATTGACGAAGCTGTTCTAAATAAGAGGCTTCGGTAGCAGGAAAGTGAAAATGACAAACCTCAATGGCTTTATAACCCCTTGATGCAGCTGCAGCAGGGAGCTCAAGCAATGTTAATTGTTGCGGTTGTTCCTGCACTCTCGTTTGGTGAGTGCAAGAATCGGCATCCCACACGGTCCAGCGGAGAGGGCCAAGAATGCGGTGTAAGCTCCATGTACTAACGGATAAGTATGACAATTTCATCCCGCCTCATTATCATTATGGTTAAGACTATTTACAGGATAGCATTAGTCCACTTGGAAAAGAATGCACCGAATTTGGCTTATAATTCCGCTCGTTGGTCATTTGAAGAAATAAAAGGCGAACAGAGCCGCTCTGTTCGCCTTTTATTTCTTATTTGGAAGGAACCCACGTTTTGACGCCGTTGTCATCCATAATGCCCAGCGTAACGTCGGAAATATCGCTGTCGGTTAGCAGCCTGTCTTTAAGCCTCAATTTAATATTAGTCGCGTCTGCTAAGGAAAGTCCGTTGCGAAGCTCGATATAGGCTTCAACATGATATCGCCGTCCCTCTTGGACGATGCGAAGTTTGCCAATATCGGTAACATCTGCATCGGAAATGATCAAGCCGGCAATACGGTCCTCCACATCCTTGGGTGCCGCAACTCCTATGAGGCCAATCATATTATCAAATCCAACCTTAAACGCCACTCCGATCATCAAACAAGCAATAAGTATAGTGGCAATACCATCCATCGCCTTGAAGGGGGTAAATGCAGCGAATACGATCGCCACTGTCGCAAACACGGCACCAAGCGTTGCTACGATATCCTCGTAAAACACGAGACGCGTAGGAGGAGAGGCGCGATTAGCGTTCCGAAATGCCTCGTAGAAGATGTTAAAGCCTTTCGCATCCGAGCGGGTTTCCTTTATGATCTCTTTCATCGCTTTCAACAGAATGCTGCCGTCAATGACGATCGCGATCAACAATACGATAAAGTTCAGCCAAAAATTTGTCGCTTCTTCGGGGTGCTTGAGAAGCTTAATGCCTTTGAGAAACGTTTCATAAGCCATTATCGTGACAACAATAACAGCAATCATGCAAAATAGATTGATAATGCGTCCGAAGCCGGTCGGGAAGCGTCTCGTTGGCGAGCGTTCGGCAAGTACGCTTCCGATAAATACAAAGCCTTGATTAACCGCATCCGCAACTGAATGCATAGCTGATGCAAACATAGTTCCGCTGCCGCTAATGGAGGCAGCGATGGCTTTTATGATAGCCAAGCCCGTGTTGCCTAACGCAGCCGTTGCAGAAGAGGTGTTGCCTTTCTTAATTAGAGCGATCCAATTGCTCATGTAATTCGATGACCTCCATTTGTGGGAAATTTAATGTTAAGTATAGTATTTATATGGTAAAACATCAATCTCTTGAAGGCAATGGTAAGAGCAGCGATGCCAATTGTGGCCTTTAAGCTGTAGCTTTTGAGAAAGGGGTAGCTGAAGAGGTTGAGATGGATGAGTTCGAGGATATGGCTAAGCATGTTCTCGTTTATTATGATATGGAGCCAGTCGGTACAGGAAGAGTGCGTATCGTAGAGGGGAAAGCTGGAGAGAATTTGCGTATTATCCTCGTACAATTCCTCACGTTAATATGGTTAAGGATTTATCTCGTTAAATACTATTATAATTAATTAGCGCGAATATTCGGCATAAATTTCAACATTCGGCCATAGATATGGTAATGGGAGATGTTCGTAAGGCAATCGAGAGGAGAGGCTGCAGCGAAGGAGCATTACTTATAGCTGGGAGGGATTGAAATGAGTGCGGAATTGCTCATTCAACTACTCGTGCTTATCGTAATGATCGTCGATATGGCCAACAGATCAAAAAATTCTTAACGTTACAAGGACAAAACATCAGTTTTTGGTGTTTTGTCTTTTTTTCGCGGAGATATGGTACAATTTAGTGGAATTCCACTTGCAACCATATGAAGCTGCATTAGATTTAAAAGAAAATACCGTAGATCACTATTGTTTAGACACATTTAAAATTAACTCCATTAATAAAAAAACGGCCTTTTTCGGATCAACGATCATTAAGAAGTACGGTTCGTAATTCTTGTTTTTTATAATCCGGACATCCTAAGAGGAAAAAAAGCAGGGAAACTAGGCATGGCAATCGATATTTTGTTCGGGAATTAATGGCCGATAGCAATTGAATGTCCCAGCAGGAGTTGGGAACGAGGAAGCCGGGAGGCTCAATCTTCGTTCCTTTTTTTGTGATTTACCATGATTCGACAAATTCCTCCGTTGTCAAAATAATGAAAGCGCTCTATAATAAAGCCATGAAGTTAATTATCGATAATCGATAATACGAAACGGAGATTTGGGTTCGATGCAGGGGAAATCGCCGATTATGCCAGTTAACTCGATCAGTGAGCACGTATATACGATGCTTACAGGCTCCCGTTCGAGAAGCATATGATTCTTGACCTGTGGAATCATATGAAGCTGAAGGTCATGCGGTTTATGGCCATATCTAATCGATATTTTACGACGGAAGCTCTTGCTGAGTGGCATCTGCTGCTCGTCGAAGTGCTGCGAACGGGGGATGCAGACGCTGCCGAGCAAGCCTTTATCGAGCATATGCACTCCTACAAAATGATTCATCTCAATTAGTAACGCATCTCATCGATCAACCTTACAAAAAGGGGTAATGGAGCATGCTGAAAGAGGGACTATTATTTGAAGAGGATATCATATTGACATGGATGAGAGATCGGTTTCTCCGGAATTTGGTTTCCGACGAGAGGTGCACCAAATCTGATTTAATAGACAGCTTATCGCGCTTAAAGCTAAATCCGTATTATACCTTTCCCGCGCTTGCTTTAATAGAACCGACAGCCCACTTTGAGGACGAGCATGAGAAAACTATTTTTTTGGAGCAGATGCGTGACTTTTTGCACAAGCAATTATCGGACGGCAGCGTCGTCTTTCTGGATGAAGAAGGAAGAGCAGCGCTGCTATTCTCCTGGGTCTCGAAGGATTTGCTCGTAACGTTGCAACATAAGCTGAACGAACAACTGAATGGACCGGTTAACATTGGAGTTGGGAAGCCGTGCAGCCAATTGTATGATATTTATCATTCGTACCGTCAAGCGGCCAAGGCGCTGCAGTATAAGTTCTACCGGGGAACCGGGCAGATTATCCATTATAGCGAGCTTGGACGTTATGAATCCCTGCAGCAATATCCTGCGGACAAAGAGAAGGAGCTGTTCAATGCTTTCAAGGCAGCTGAATCATCTGCTGAGATCGAGGAGTCCGTCAACGTTTTTTTCGAATGGTTGCTGCAAAAGGGGCCAATCGATACTCAAAGCGTGTATGATTTGACGGTTAGACTGCTTGTGGGGATGGAGAAGAAAGCGCTGGTTGAAACGGAAAATATAAGTCCTTATGAACATTTCGATGTCATGACGATCGTAAAGCTTGAGACGCTTGAGGAAATCAAGGATTATGTAATCCGTTTTCTAATCGGTCTTAAAGAAGTCCTCTCCCACAACCAAAAGGAAAGCCACCGGAGCATTATTAAGAAAACGATTCATCATATGGAGCAGGAATGTCAATATGCTTCGCTCCAAAGCGTAGCCCGGAAGGTGTATATGACACCGACTTATTTGAGCCTGCTATTCAAAATGAATACCGGAAAAACTTTCATTGAGCATCTAACCGATATTCGGATCAATAAAGCGAAGGATATGCTGAAAAGAACTCATTTCAAAAATTACGAGGTAGCGGAAAAGGTCGGTTATCAGGACCCGCGTTATTTCAGTCAAATTTTTAAGAAAAAGGTGGGGCTTTCGCCAAGCGAATACCGGGAATCGATAGGGAAGTAACCAATACGAATAAAAAAAGGACTCAATTGGCATCGAGTATGCCATTTTAAGTCCTTTTTTTTCATGATATTACAGGCGTTAAAGAGATTGCTGCCAAAGCAGGAATCTAATCCGAAAATAAGAAAGAGGTGCTCTATAGATAAGTTCTGATCATGTTCCGACGATGGAAGGGGAGGACAACTTAACACATCTCAGCTATTTCAATTGTTCTATGATATGGTCCGCACTGCGAATAGCCAAGGCAACAGTGGTAAGTGTTGGATTGGCTGCTCCATTGGAAGGTAATACGCTGTTATCGGCTATATAGAGTCCAGATATACCGTGAATTTGCCCATATTGGTTAGTTGCAGAGGTGGAAGGATCATAACCCATCCGGCACGTTCCGGATTCATGAAAATCAGCTCCGGGAGGCCTGAGACACATTTCAGGTTGGCCGTTTTCTGAAGCTAATCGTATTCCCATGACTGAAGATGCCTGTCTCATGGCGGATCCCATTTGGCGAATAACCGCTTGATCTTTTTCACTGTACGAGAAATGGACTTGTATCGGTGGAACCCCGTATTCATCCCGCCTGACGGGATCAAGGCTGACCCTGTTTTCAAATCTTGATTCCACCTTGCCAAAAGCGCCATAAAAACCGATATCCCATTCATCCTTTCTAGGTTTTTCTTTATAATGATACACTTGATATCCTTCCGGTCCACCAAGCTGCAACTGATAGGGAAGGTCCTCCGTGTACGGAATCAAAATATCCAGCGTTCCTAAAACTTCGGGAAAATCTTTGGTGTTCAGGAATCCATTGGCTGTTATGAATGAATGATTTGTAAGATAATGGCCGATCGCTTTCCCCGGTATTCCTGAATTGAGTAAAATGCGCGGCGTTTCAAAAGCATTTGCCGCCAAAACAACGGTTTTCGCTTTGATAATATACGAATTCTTTTCCGGTGTCATAACCCTTACGCCGGACGCTCCTCCATCTTCTGTCAGCACTTGAACGGCACGAGCCTTTACAGCCAAATCGAATGACTTTAGGTTTAAAGCTCTGGCAAAAAATAAGATCGAACTGAAAGCTACGTTGGAATGAAACTCTCCGTAGTTGGTCGGTTCAAGATCGACGGCCAACGGAGTAAATAGGGCATCCGGAAAACCATTTTCCCGAAGCCGTTCAAGAAGAATTTCGGTGATCGAAGACCCCTTGCTAAATTCTTTATTGACATCCATTACCTGTTCGGCGATGTTATAGTATTTCTCCATTTCCTTAACGGTTACGGGCCATCCGGCAAACTCGGTAATATGCATTCTTGGGCTGACAAGTCCCCAGAATAAGGTTTTTCCGCCAAAAGTGAGAATGTTTCTCGCACCTGAATATTCCGGAAGGGAGTTCCCAATCGGAATCGATACTTTCGGATTTGAGAAATATCGCCAGCCGCGTTCGCCATCAAACGTGGGAATGTTCCATGCATGAGTCTGCAGCAAGAGATCCCCTGCTTCCACGACCCCGATCCGTTTCCCGCTTCTTCCCCATTGTTCGCATAATCTCCAAAGAACAGATCCTCCACCTGCACCGGTACCGACGATAATCACGTCATATTCCGTTTTAGCCATTTGATTCAACGGCGTAAGCGGAATCCAGTGATCGAGGTAATCCGGCGGTTGAGCAGGCGGGCACGGGGGAATATTCGCCTGATTTCTGTCCGGTCTGGCTGAAGCGGGGAATATTACTTGTCTGCCGGCGATATTTTGATCAGGACTTGCAATATGTGGATTGATAAAGATGAGATCTAAAACTTGGACACCATTTTTTTTCGCGATAGTTCTGAGAGTATCCCCGTCATCCGCAACATATATCTTCAATACTTCACACCCTTTTATCCGATTCTTAACTATATATAAAAAAAACTCCATGTTTATGACAGTTGGCACGCAGCGTGCGACTGACGGTCTCGTTTATTGCGTTTAGTCATGGGAGCAGGCTAATATGGAAATCAATCATTGAAGCTCATGAATGTCTGATGATGATTCGACGTAAAAAAGCTCTTATTCTATCGGGAATAAGAGCTTTTTTACGCGTAATTGCGGGAGATGCAAGAATTTCTACTGCTGAATGCGAATTATTTATTTTTTCTCATAATTGCCCTTTTCCGCGAAAACGGGACGAAATCTCGTCTTTTTTGGGAACTAACCGACATATAATCTTCACAGACTGTCTGATTGTCCCCAAGGCTGCGTATTATAGCCATCTAACTTAGCTCGTAACGCGTATCCTTCAATAAATTATGGGAAGAGGTATAGTTATGCGAAAAAAGTTAATTCAGCAATCCTTCATTTATTTCTTAATGTTATCGGTAATCGTCACATTAGGCATGTATGTTCAACCTATAAATAAGAACAAAGCGGAATCAGTTATTGCAGCAGCGGTAGTGCCTGCTGAGGCAGCGCCAATTGCGTCCCCCAAAGAAATCATTTTCTCTCAAACCATGCCCCCATATCCCCCGGAACCGACCATTGAAAATAAGCAATCGGATGTGAGTATTCTATCCGTAGATCCGCCAGCGAAGAAGGAGTCGCCGGTTATTGAAGAGCCATTGCCTGCCTACCGGGTTACCGCATACTACCTGAACGTCCGAACGGAGCCGAATGCGAGATCCCGAATCATGACGGTTGTCGAGCTAGGAACAACATTCGAAATCGTCACGGTATTGGATAATGGCTGGCTGGAATTGAAGGATGGCGGCTTTATCCATGGAGGCTATGCTAAATTAATCGAGAGAGAAGCACAGGATAGGGAAATGGCGGACCAGAAGAAGGAAAAAGGAGCCGTAAGCATTGAAAGCAATACATATGAGGCATCTCAACAAACCGAGGAAGAAGAAATGGCTTCGGAGCCGGGCAAGCCGACATCGATCGTTGAATCGGATTCCGGTCTAACCGTCGCCCATATTGAGAAAATTTTCGCGGGCACTGCTTTATCAGGACACGGTTTAGAAGAGGCCATTCTTGAAATCGAAGATGAATACGGCATAAACGCTTTTTTCACCATTGCGGTCATGAAGCTTGAAAGCGGGAATGGCAAGAGCAAGATTGCTAAACTTAAAAATAATTTATTCGGTTTAAATGCGATTGACGGGGATCAATATAATAAGGCTTTCAGCTTCAAAACAAAGGGAGACAGCGTTAGGAGATTCGGAAAGCTTCTGGCAAAGCATTATGTAGGAAAAGGATTAGAGACCATTGAGCAGGTAGCCAAAAAATACTGTCCAGCTAATTCGAAGTGGTCAGGACTAGTGAAGAATATAATGAAAAGCGACTATAGAAAGCTCTGAAATGGCATTTACGATACATATGTGTTATTTTCAATTGCAAGACAATCGTTAAACATAGGAGAGCAAACTTATGAGTGATATCGCGAAAAAAGTGCCATTCGGCTACGAGCCGCCAAAGGATGATCGTAAAGGGACGATCGTCTATTATGATTCATTCGAGCATATAACGGAGCGCGAGCTTGATTTCGCGGCTTATATCTCCAAGGAGCGTTCCTTCGCGAAGCTGGTTCTATATCCCTTGCATGAGCAAAGCGTTAAGCGGTTGTCGAAGGAGCCGGTAAGCGCGTATCATAAGCGGGAAGATAAGCTGCACGAATGGAAGCGGGATCGTGATGCAGCGAATGTAATCGTTGAACGGCTGGAGGGGAAACGGAAAAAATATACGCCGATCGATTCGGCGCTGCGGCATTTATCCGAAACGTATCCGGCACCGCTTTTCCTGCTCATGACTGGTGAAATGGCGAATTTATTTGCTTCTTTTTCGTCGTTCGAGGAATGGATTGTAAAAATACGACTTTTCGTAATCACTGAGTCTGGCCATGTCCATCCGCGCCTTGTCCAGTATCGCCAACGGTGGGAACCCGTCACTTCACATTAGAATAAGAAGAGCTGTCTGCGAGAATGATCTCGCCGGCAGCTCTTTTTTTCGGTTTCGTCTAGCCTGTTGATGGACTATTCGGAATATGACCCTTCTGATTGCGGTTTTCTTCCGTGGAAGCAGCTAAGTTGTTCTCCGCTTCCCGCGAGTTCACTTTAAACGCTTGATTTTTGCTTGGAATCGATTTTTTTTTGTTGCGAGCCATTCGTATGACCTCCATTAGCTTGATTGCCTAAACCACTGAGGCAACTTTAGGTTATCCAATGTTATAAAATTGGAAACATTTTTTTTGAAAAATACGAAACAAAGGTTGATCTCCGATAAGGAAGATCAACCTTTGTTTTAGGATATGTTAATGACATGCTCTTCGCATTCCGACGAGCAGAAGCCCTGCTTGGTTTCCTCGCATTCCGTGCAAACCAGATGCTGACGGTGGCAGGAATCATCCGCGCAATTGATATACGTATCGGCAGGCTGCTGACAGTGATGGCATTTGCCCACGACGACAGCTTCATCCGTTCGATTAATCGTAACGGAGGTCCGCTCGTCAAATACATAGCATTTGCCGTCGAACAATCTTCCTTGCACTTCCTCATCCTTGCCGTAGGTTACAATTCCGCCCTCTAATTGATATACATCCTTGAAGCCCTCGCTCAGCATGACGCCTGTCAGCTTCTCGCAGCGTATGCCGCCCGTGCAGTAGGTGATGATCGGTTTGTCTTTGAATTCGCCCATATGCTCGCGAAGCCATTCCGGAAACTCCTTGAACGTCTCTAGATCAGGTCTAATCGCGTTGCGGAAATGGCCGAGATCATATTCATAATCGCTGCGACCATCAAGAACGATAACGTCTTCTCTTTGCAAATACTCATGAAATTCCTTCGGCGAGAGACGAGTGCCGCTAAGCGTGTTCGGATCAAGCGGTTTGTCGTAACGGAGTGTAACGAGCTCTTTCTTGTACCGGACAAATATTTTCTTGAAAGCATGCTGATCGGCTTCGTCGATCTTGAATACGAGATCTGAGAAAAGCGGGTTCGCATGCATGTCGCGCATATATTGCTCGGTTTGCTCAACCGTTCCCGAGAGGGTTCCGTTAATGCCTTCATCGGCAATAAGAATGCGGCCCTTCACGTTTAATTCCTTACAATATGCAAGATGCTCGGCCGCAAACTGCTCCGCATCGGGTATCGCTACAAATTTATAATACAATAAAATGCGATAATCTTTAATTTCGCTCATCGTAGTATTCCTTTCTGGTAAACAAATAAAAGCAATCTATTAATTTTCTCTGAGAGGACTCCCACTTCTGCAAGTGGCGAGGTGAATCGGCGACCTCCTGAATACGCCCACAAGAAGGTCTTTCCTTCCATATTTATTAGCGGTATAATAAATATGGAGGGAACATACATTCGTGTATTTCGTATTTTATGGCTGGAAGGAGGTGAAGTCATGTCAGATTCAAAGTTCACGTACAGGACCCATCAAGTGTGGATCAAACCTGGCCATCGGTTGTTTGCGTACCTGGATCAAGCGTGTCAGAATGCCAAAAATCTGTATAACACGACCAACTTTTACATCCGACAGGTGTTTACTTCCTTTGGACGGAATGAGCCATTGCAGCCGCTGCAACAACAAGTGATGCAAACATTGGAAGCGCATATTGATGCGATGAATGAACGGCTAAGCGAGAAGAATCGTTCCCGTCCGTTCATGCTGCCTTCAGGAGAAGCCATTTGTGTATTACAATTTCTTGGACGCTTTATTCAAAGTGATGGAGCAAACCGATTATCGCGCAACCTGCGCAGAGCAGTCAAGGAATTATGAAGGTTGTGTTCCAAAAA
>NZ_JAKGAP010000129.1 GCF_021532375.1 Paenibacillus alkaliterrae | reverse complement strand
AATCTAATCCCCTCCGTTGTTTCTTCAGTATACAAAAAGGTACCCATAGCCTGAACACCTTTTTTTAAAGTGTCCAGTCTATGGGTACCAGTGTATGCTGAGCTCCTCTCTTTTTTTTGCATAGAGGCTTGGGCGGAAAAATTGGGCATAAGAAAATGCTATCCAAGCGATCAGTTTTTCTAAATTTAGCATTGACTTCATCCCATTCCGGATGCTACATTATCAATACCTAGTAAATTAATAGGAATTATAATTTTGATCATCTTGTTACACCTGCGGCACGAGCCGATGGTCTGGGGGTTAAGTCACAGTGAATACAATGTTTCGCGGAAAAGGGTGGAGCTTCGGTTTTCGCAGCACCATTATGCTTTATTTTATTATACTGATCGTATTACCGATCGTAGGCATTTATACGCAATCCTTCTCGCTGGGTTGGATCCCTTTCTGGGAAAGCGTATCTGAACCTCTAGCATGGAAAGCTGTGCTGCTCACGGTAAAACTGGCTGTTATAGCGACACTGTTAAATATGTTTCTTGGAACGATGATCGGCTGGGTGCTCGTTCGTTATCGCTTCCCCGGACGCCGGCTGCTGAACAGTCTTGTCGATCTGCCGTTTGCGCTGCCTACAGCGGTAGGCGGCCTTATGATCCTGCTGCTGCTTGGACCTAACAGTCTGGTGGGCGGTTTGGCAGAGAAGATCGGCATTGAGATTGTGTTCCATGAACCAGCGATCGTCGTAGCTATGCTGTTCGTAACGTTTCCCTTCGTTATCCGCGCGATTCAGCCTTTGCTGGAGGAGATGGATAAATCGGAGGAAGAAGCTGCTTATACGTTAGGAGCTACGCGCGCAAAGACATTCTTCAGCGTTATTTTTCCTACCATGCTGCCTGGTATTTTGAGCGGCGCTATGCTTGCCTTCTCCCGCGGCATTGCGGAGTTCGGAGCCGTCGTGCTCATAGCCGGCAACATTCCCGGCAAAACATTAATCGCTGCCGTCTATATTTTCGGAGAGATCGAAAGCAGTAATCCGCAAGGGGCGGCTGCCGTATCGGTGCTGCTGCTTACGCTATCCTTCTTCATTCTATGGACCGTTAACCTCATTCAAGCCAGGAGGACCGGCCAATGATGAGAAAATTGTGGATTGCATTAACTTATATCGTCTTTGCTTTGCTGCTAATCGCGCCGTTAATTAAAATTTTCACAGGCTCGTGGGCAGACGGTTTGAGCGGATTCGTGGAAGCCATCACGCGGCCTCAATCGCTGCATGCGCTTATGATGACAGCCATTATCGTAGTTGTCGTCACGGCTTTAAACACGATCTTCGGAATTATGCTCGCTCTTTATCTCGTTCGTGCGGAATGGATCGGACAGAGAATGAAGCGGCTGTTAAATAGCTTGGTCGATTTGCCTTTTGCGGTATCGCCGGTTATTGGCGGTTTGATGATCGTCCTTATTTTGGGGCCAAACACCGTGATCGGGGCTTTGTTCGAGGACGCCGGCTTCAAAATCGTATACGCGCTGCCGGGGATGATTTTTGCGACCTTGTTCGTGACGTTCCCGCTTATGGTGCGCGAGGTGATGCCGGTGCTGCAGGAAATCGGAGCCCAGCAGGAAGAAGCGGCGTCAACGCTCGGCGCTTACTCGTGGTATACTTTCTGGATGGTTACTTGGCCGTCGATTCGCTGGGGCGTCATTTATGGCGTTGTCTTGACGGTAGCGCGTTCGCTCGGTGAATTCGGCGCCGTGCTCGTCGTTTCCGGAAACATTATGAACAAAACGCAGACCGCTACTACGCTTGTTTATCAGGATGTCGAGAATTTCAACGTAGTCGCCGCCAATGGAATAGCGTTTGTCCTTGCGGCTTTTTCCGTGGGGTTGCTGCTTCTCATGGAATGGGCGAAAAAACGAAAGGAAGTGCATTAGGCCATGCATATTGAAGTGCGGGATCTAAATAAAAACTTCGGCGATTTTCATGCGGTGATGGATGTCAGCTTTGAGATTGAAAAGGGCCAACTAATCGGCTTGCTCGGACCGAGCGGCGGCGGTAAAACGTCCATACTTCGTATGCTGGCCGGGCTTGAAACGCCTTCCTCAGGCGATATAATCTTTCACGGCAAGCGCGTTAACGACCTGCCTCCGCAGGAGCGCGGGATCGGCTTCGTCTTTCAAAACTATGCGCTGTTCAAGCATATGACCGTTTATGATAACATCGCTTTCGGACTTAAAGTGAAGAAGCAGTCGAAGGAGCAAATTCGCGAGCGCGTGATGTACCTTATAGAGCTGACGGGTCTGAAAGGCTTCGAGCACCGCTACGCGCATCAACTATCTGGCGGTCAACGCCAACGCGTAGCCTTCGCAAGAGCTCTCGCGCCAGAGCCGCAGCTGCTGCTGCTCGACGAGCCGTTCGCCGCGATTGACGCCAAGATCCGCACGGAGCTGCGTACTTGGCTGAAGGAAATGATCGAGCGCGTGGGCATTACCTCGATCTTCGTTACGCATGACCAAGAGGAAGCGATCGAGGTAGCCGACGAAATTATGATTATTAGCAAGGGCAAGCTGGAGCAGAAGGGCAGTCCATGGGATATTTACAAAAATCCGCAGACGCCGTTCGTCGCCGGATTTATCGGCGAATCGACGATCGTGGACAATATCGCGCAGCTTAAGGGCTTCGAGGATGCGGCAAATCGGCCGGGAACAAAAGCGCTCATTCGTCCTGAATATATAGAAATCGGCAAGCCGGGAGAAATTAAGCTGGCTTCCGCTACGCTTCCGGGAAAAGTGAAGCATCTGCATTTCCGGGGCAGCGAATGGATGGTCGAGCTCCTCGTAGGCAACACGAAGCTGATTACGTACCGTTCGCTTGAGAAGGAAGTGCTGCACCCTGGCGATCAGGTAAGCGTGCTGGTGCACCGTGCGTATCTCTTCAATGATAACGAGAGCTGGATTGCGGAAAATAAACTTAAGGTAGATCCGATGCCTATCCATATTTAAGATATCTAAGCAGAAAGAGTTGTATGCAAACATGAAGAGAAGTCGAGCAACAAGCCAGCGCATGTTCACGCTGCTGCTTGCCGCGGTAATGCTGCTTGCAGCTGCCGGCTGCGGCAAGGCTGCGCAGACGAACGGCAACGGTACTGAATCTTCCGTACAAAACGGCGATGTCACGCTTGTCATCGGTGCATATTCGGTTGTGAAGGATGCCTTCGCTGAGCTGCTCCCTAAGTTCCAAACGCATTGGCTGGAGGAAACGGGGCAGAAGGTGACATTCCAGGAATCCTATGAGGCGTCGGGCACGCAGGCACGTGCGATAGCTGGCGGCTTCGAGGCAGATGTCGCCATTCTGGCGATGGAGGGCGATCTGGACAAAATTGCGAGTGCCGGTTTCATTACGCATGATTGGAAGGCACAGAGCAATAGCGGAGTCATTACGAATTCCATTGTTGTACTGGGTACTCGAACAGGCAATCCACTAGGAATAAAGGATTGGAATGATTTGACGCGGGAAGGCGTAAAGGTGCTTTATCCGAATCCGAAGACGTCGGGCGGAGCGCAGTGGGATATTAACGCGATTTATGGAGCGGGGCTTAAGCAGTCTGAACAACAGAATGGCGTTAAAGATCCTGCCTTTGCCAAAAGCTTTCTAAAAGCGGTTCACGCTAACGTCGAATCGCTCGACAAGAGCGGCCGCGCATCGATGGCAGCATTCGAATATGGCGTAGGCGATGTGATCGTAACTTACGAAAACGAGCTGATTGCCCGTGTAAATCAGGGCGTCGATTATGAAATTGTCATACCGAAAAGCACGATTCTGATCGAGAATCCGGCGGCTGTAGTTGACAAAAACGTCGAAAAGCATGGCACGCGCAAGGTTGCCGAAGCCTTTATCGCGTATTTGCACAGCGAGGAAGCGCAGCGTTTATTCACTGAGCACGGCTTTCGTTCGGTAGACGGGAAGGTCGCGGCGGATACGAAGGACCGTTTTGCAGTGCCGGAGGATTTATTCGATATTTCGTATCTTGGCGGATGGCCGGAGGTCAGAGAGAGCCTGTATTCGAAGAAAGGCATCTGGTATCAGGTGCTGGCGGGTCTTTAGGTGAGTTAGAACATTTTGCAGCTGGAATCGATGGTGGATCCAAAATAAAAGAAGCTCTCCAGGACTGCTGCCTGGAGAGCTTCTTATCATTTTACATGTAAAACCTAGAACATCGGGAATACATAGCGAACGAGAAAATATAGAGCGCCAAAGAAGATGATGATATATGCGGTATATTTGATGAATGTAGATGCGACCATGCTGGAATCCGTTTTTTTCTCCACGTGGCGTTCTTCAATTTCTACATTTCGATTTTGAGTTGTCATTTGACCCACTCCTTTTTGATTGGTTAACTATCTGTACCCTGCGAGGCGGTGGTTGAATCATCCTGCGATGGACAAAGCTTCTCCCTTTCCCGTTAGCCGTTCTAATCGCGCTGCACCTGAATATAGTAGGTAACGAAGCCGACATTTTTGCAGGTCTGCTTTTTTATGTGCAAAACAATAGAATAGGGCAACAGGAGGAAAGAAACATGAATGATTTGTTAAAACATTTACGTAAGCTGGCTGAGACCAGATACGCAGGCACGGATGCGCTGCGGCGCATCGAACAGACGCTCCTAGAGCTGGAGGTTTATTTGGAGTCCAATCCGGAAGATGAAATCGCCTTGGTGCAATATCGCCAGTTTGCTGCGCAGCGGGCAGGCTTTCTTGCAAAGCTGTCGGATTCGCCGGACGACCTGTCGGATTCTGAAATTCAGGCTTAGCCTGTTTAGGAGTTAATCCTATTGTTTAAATCATGCTAGTAGTCTCTCAAAGCTAATAGTAGAGAATGGCTAGATATGGTATGATAATGCCAAAAAGAGGAATATAACGATGCGTCCTATAAAATACCCA
>NZ_JAKGAP010000128.1 GCF_021532375.1 Paenibacillus alkaliterrae | reverse complement strand
ATTAGGCTATTGTCGGTTGTATATGAATATTTTCACCGCCAATTGAATTGGCGGAAATCGCTCTTTTCGCCGCCATAAAGTGAGGCGGCGAACACCTTACGAGGCAAAGCTAATGTGTTAGATAACGGATTCCTTAAATATTATCTGATGTCTAATATAGGTCAATCTAGGCTTAAAGAAAGAGAATCAGGCACAACAGTAACTGGAATTAAGCAATCAGAGTTAAGACTAGTTCAAATCGACATGCCTGATTATGAAACTCAAATTGGAATATCTAAGATTCTTCATTCCATCGAAAATAAACTAGAACTCAACAACGCCATTAACAATAACCTTGAAGAAATGGCCCAAGCTCTTTTCAAAGGCTGGTTTGTTGATTTTGAGTTCCCGAATGAAAACGATGAACCGTATAAGTCCAGCGGCGGGGAGTTTGAGGAAAGTGAATTAGGGTTGATTCCCAAGGGATGGAAAATCGGGTCCATTGGTGATATCGCAAGGCATAGAAAGGATACAATTAAACCTCAAGATATTCCCAGTGGTACAGTTTACGTGGGACTCGAACATGTACCAAGGAAGAAGCTATCCTTAGATAGCTTTGGCATTTCTGATGACTTGGAGAGCAACAAAACATGTTTTAGAAAAGGCGATATACTTTTCGGCAAGCTTAGGCCGTATTTTCATAAGGTTTCTATTACTCCATTTAGTGGTGTATGTTCTACAGATATAATTGCACTAAAAGCAACAGAGGATCTTTATTACGGGTATTTGGTATCACACTTATTTAGCGAAAGGCTTGTAGACTTTGTTACTCAGTGTTCGAATGGAACAAAGATGCCGAGAACAAATTGGAACGACATCAGTAGATATCAAATTGTTATACCGATTGCTGATGTGGCCAATCAATTTACCAAGATCTTTAAAGGTTTAGTTAACAAAATGCAAAATAATACTTTTGAAAATCAACAACTTTCTCAGATTCGTGATACCTTACTCCCTAAACTTATATCTGGAGAGATCCGAGTGCCAACGAAGCAAAAGTATCTACAAGTCCATACCATTGACCTGCCATTGGCAGCAGAAAACAAAGCGCAATACTCTACTACCTAACCAAAGGAGGTGTATCCATGGCTCTGTATACCACATCCTACACCGAGAGCGACTTGGAACAAGCCGCTCTGGAATGGTTCGAAGAACTGAACTACAACAAAGCCTACGGTCCCGAGATTTCACCTGAAGGAGAATATCCGGAAAGACAGTTCTATCAGGACGTTATTCTGAAAGAACGCCTCCGCGAAGCGCTCATCCGAATCAACAAGCAGCTGCCGCGGGAAGCTATTGAGGAAGCAATTCGCATTATTGAAGTGCCTCGCAGCCCGAGCTTGATGATCAACAACAAAGCGTTCCAGAAAATGATCACGGATGGCATTGATGTTCAGTATCGGAATGCCAATGGTGATTATCCGACCGAGAAAGTTTGGTTGTTCGATACGCATCCGGACCGCGTGGATAATAATGATTTTCTTGTTGTGAATCAGTTTACGGTCATTGAGAACCAAGTCGATAAGCGCCCGGATGTTGTGGTGTTCGTCAACGGCCTTCCGATTGCGGTTCTTGAGCTGAAGAGCGCCTCCAATGAAGAAGTGGGAATCAGTGATGCGTACAATCAGGTGCAGACGTATAAGAAGGCGATTCCGTCCCTATTCACGTACAACTCTTTCATGGTGATCAGTGACGGGGTCAATGCCAGAGTTGGCACGCTGACGGCTGATGAGGAACGGTTCATGATGTGGCGCACCATTGATGGCGAGGATGTGGCCTCCACCTCCCTGCCACAGCTCGAAGTGTTAATCAAGGGAATGTTCGAGAAAAGTCGTATGCTGGACATCATCAAGCATTTTGTTGTATTTCAGACAGATGGTGAACGGCTATTCAAAATATTGGCCGGCTACCATCAGTACCATGCCACCAATAAGGCGATTAACGCAACGGAAAGAGCTTCAATGGAAGATGGCGACCGCAAGATCGGCGTAATCTGGCATACGCAAGGCTCGGGCAAGAGCTTGTCCATGGTTTTTTACGCTGGCAAACTGGTTCTGACGCTCGACAATCCGACAATTGTTGTTGTAACAGATCGTAACGATCTCGACGATCAGCTGTATGCTACGTTCAGTAAGTCGAAGGATTTGCTCCGCCAAACTCCGCAACATGCCGAGGACCGCGCTCACTTGAAACAGCTGCTTTCGGTGGAATCGGGCGGGATTATTTTCACAACGGTTCATAAGTTTTCTCCTGAAGAAGGCGAATCGAAGTATCCCGTGCTCACGGACCGTTGTAATGTCATCGTAGTGGCAGACGAGGCACATCGCAGTCAATACGGCTTTCAAGCTGAAATGGTCACATCAGATGATGAAGCAAGCATCAAGTATGGATATGCTAAATATATGCGTGATGCATTGCCGAACGCTTCCTACATTGGATATACAGGAACGCCGGTTGAGCTGACGGATAAGAACACTCCGGCTGTTTTCGGGGATTACATCGACATCTATGACATGACCCGGGCTGTGGAAGATGGCATGACCGTCAAGATTTACTACGAAAGCCGTATCGCGCGGTTGGAGCTATCGGATACAGAGCGTCCGGTTATTGATGAGGAGTACGATGAAATTACCGAGTATCAGGAGTACACCCAGCAAGAGAAGCTGAAGTCCAGATGGGCGCGGCTTGAGGCTCTTGCCGGTTCAGCGAAACGGATTAAACAAGTCGCCAAAGATATGGTTGAACACTATGAGCAGCGCAAAGGAGCTACGTTCGGCAAAGCGATGATCGTTGTCATGTCGCGGCGGATTGCCATCGATCTCTATAAAGAGATTGTTACTCTTCGTCCGGACTGGCACAGTGATGACGACAATGAAGGTAAAATTAAGATCGTCATGACTGGAAGCTCAAGCGATCCTGCGGAGTGGCAACCTTACATCGGGAATAAGCGCCGTCGGGAGCATTTGGCCAAACGGATGAAGGATTTGAACGATCCGCTCGAGATCGTCATAGTGCGTGATATGTGGTTGACGGGGTTTGACGTTCCAAGCATGAACACCATGTACATTGATAAGCCGATGAAAGGCCATAACTTGATGCAGGCTATTGCTCGCGTCAACCGTGTATTCCGTGACAAGCCAGGCGGACTCATCGTAGACTACATCGGTATAGCCGATATGTTGAAGTCTGCACTCCAACAATACACGGAAAATGATCGCAAGACTGCGGGGATCGACACGGATCAAGCTAATGACTTCATGATAGAGCGAATTCAGCTCATCCGCGAGCAGTTGCATGGTCATGATTTCTCAAAATTTGCTTCTGAGAAAGCTTCCGAGCGAATGAAGGCCATCGTCGAGACCGTGGATTACGTGCTTGGACTTGGAGATCAAGGCAAACGCAATTTCGTCAATTGGACGACGGAGTTGGCTAAAGCCTATGCTCTTTGCGCCACGACGGAAGCTGCTGAATCGGTCAATCTGGAAATCAGCTTCTATAAGGCTGTAAAATCCGGCATCGTCAAAATCATCACGACTGAGAACAAGAAGAAAACGACGAACGAACTGGATGCGGAACTGAATCAGTTGATTTCTAAATCGGTCATGTCCGATGAAGTCGTCGATATTCTCGAAGCGGTTGGTTTGCAGAAGCCGAACATCGCGATTCTATCGAATGAATTCCTTGAGCATGTTCGGGGGTTGAAACAAAAGAACCTTGCTGTCGAGTTGCTGAGAAGGCTCCTTCAGGGCAAAGTAAAGGCTGTATCTCGCACCAGCATTGTACAGTCAAAGAAATTCTCTGAAATGCTTGAAGAAGCAATTCGTAAATACAATAATCGGACTATTGAAACAACGCAGGTAATTGAAGAGCTAATCCAGATGGCTAAGGAGATGAACGCTGCCGTTAAGCGTGGCGAAGACCTCGGGCTTATCAAGGAGGAAGTTGCCTTCTACGACGCGTTGGCTTCCAATGAGGCTGCAAAAGAGCTAATGGGAGATCTAGTTCTTAAGCAGATTGCTCACGAGTTGACCCAGGCTATCAAGAACAATATTAAGGTGGACTGGACTCTGCGGGAGAATGTTCGGGCTCAGATGCGGATTACGGTTAAAAGACTTTTAAAGAAATATGGATATCCGCCTGATCTTGAGAAGATGGCAATTGATTTGGTGCTTCAACAGGCAGAGTTAATGGCTCAGTCAGAGACGGAAGAGTTTAAATATTAACAGACATCAGGCGTAGCAGAAATGGTTTATTTGCTATGCCTGATGTATTTTGCTGTAGTTCTCTGGAATGTTAAATTGCAAAGCTCATTAACTTATATGTTAGAGCACAAAATGAACGAATACAGCAAATGACATCATAAGTCTTTTTTGTACTAGGAGGAAGAGCCATGGGGGTCGCAGAACAATTCGAAACCTTTTGTAAGAATCTTAGAATGGATACTGAAGTAGTGGCTAATATCTCTTATCGTTACAAGAGAATTACAAAGCAGATAAATAAGGACTTCTGGGGCAGCGAAAGTGAGACGGCCAATAGTCTATTAGTGGGTTCATACGGAAGAGGGACGGATATATATGTGAGCGATATTGATGTTCTCCTCAAATTACCCTACTCCAAGTATGAACAGTACAATAAATATCAAGGCAACGGTCAATCGGCTTTGCTCCAAGAGGTTAAAGACTCAATTGAAAAAACATATAAGTCTTATAAACGTGCTGATGGACAGGTTGTTAAGGTGGATTTTTCAGATGGAGTAAGTTTTGAAATCGTACCAGGTTTTATCAATAAGGATGGAATAAGTTATACATATCCAGATACCAACAATGGTGGGAGTTGGAAAACAACTAACCCCCGAGCAGAGATTGATGAGTTTAATTCTAAAAATAATGAATGGAACAAAAACTTAAAGCGACTTTGCAGAATGGCAAGATCATGGAAGCATTATTGGGATGTTCCAATTGGCGGCCTCCTTATTGATACATTAGCTTATAACTTCCTAAAAAGTTGGAATTACAGAAACGAGTCATATCTTTATTATGACTGGATGAGCAGAGATTTTTTTGAGTTTCTGAAGAATCAAAGTTCCGACCAAAACTATTGGCGTGCTCCAGGTAGTGGGGATTTTGTGTACCGCAAAGGGAAATTTGAGTACAAGGCACTTCAGTGTTATAACATATCTCTAGAAGCAATTCAGAAACAAAAGGATGGTTATGAAAGTACTGCCAAAAAGAAATGGAGAGAAATATATGGAACAAGATTCCCAATATAAATCTGATTTGTCTGTGGTAGAAGATCAAATTAGAGAAATCTATGGAAGAATAGTCTATACTCATAAAACACATGAGAAATCTGCTGATACCACAATGAAGAATTGGAGCAGAATAAAAATCTGGCAAATTGTCATTTCTACAGCCGTAACGTCTAGCTTAGTAGCTTCTCTTTTTGGAGATGCAGTCTATGCAACCGTAATTAGCGCCATTCTTTCAGCTGTATCTTTAGGAATCAACTTATTTCTGAAGAATTATGATCTGGGTAAGCAGGCGCAACAATTTTCGGACTCTGCTAACAAATTGTGGGTCGTTAGAGAAAAGTATCTCTCTCTTCTGACTGATATTCGAGTTGGAACTCCGGATATTGTCGAACTTCAGAAAAAAAGAGATGACTTACAAGATGAATTGTCCGAAATTTACAAAATAGCTCCAAGAACCAATTATAAGGCATATGCTGAGGCGAGCAAATCATTAAAAGAGATGGAAGAAATGACTTTTTCTGATGAGGAAATTGATAAATTCTTGCCGAGGCAAATTAGAAAAAGCAATCGTTAAGGAGGAGCTTCTTTGCTTGCAACAGCATTTGAAAACTACTGTACAGGGTTAGAAATAGACAACATGGATAGCATTTTAAATCGCTATTCTGAAATTGTTAAAAGATTAAATAAATCGTATTGGGATATCGAGGATGAAGATGAACACGGATATTTGGTAGGTTCTCTCGGAAGACATACGGTGTTTGTCAAGATAGTTGTCGCGAATATATGAAAATAAGATAGCTATGTTTAAGCTTTTTGCTCAGCTTGAATAGGGGTCGCTTTTTCCGG